>JAJRUM010000049.1 GCA_024277815.1 Gammaproteobacteria bacterium | reverse complement strand
TCAAGCGAGGCAATAATATCTACCAGCCGGTCGGTATCCTTTTCATCTATCTCAATGTCAAACACGTCAACATCAGCAAACTTCTTGAATAAGACCGCTTTTCCTTCCATCACTGGCTTGCCTGCCAGCGGGCCAATATCGCCCAAACCCAGCACCGCTGTACCGTTTGTGATCACAGCGACCAGGTTGCCCCGGGAGGTCATATTGCTCGCCTCAGAAGGGTCGTTGACAATCAGTTCGCAGGCAGCAGCGACACCAGGTGTATAGGCGAGACCAAGATCCTCCTGGGTCGTCAAAGCCTTGGTCGGTGTAATCCTGATTTTGCCCGGTGTCGGGTAACGGTGATAGTCGAGCGCACTTTGTTTTAGTTTATCGTTCATTTCAATCTGTATTCTGTGAGGGATGGTAGTCAGAATAACCGCCCTGACCAAGCTCTACCAGTCGCAAGTTGTTGGTGCCACCTTCGTTGCCGGTATTCTCACCCATGGTCAGAATAATCCGGTCTCCGACCTTGATATAACCCTGCTGTACCAACAGTTGTACACCTTCAGCCATTGCAACTTCCACGTCGGTTCCCGGAAAATCCTGTGCAACCGGGTAAACACCGCGATACAAAGCCATTCGGCGACGGCTTTCCAACAGCGGTGACAGCGCAAAAATGGGTACTGATGACCTGACTCTCGACAGCCACTTTGCAGTTGATCCGGATTCAGTCAATGCCACGATAGCCTGCACGGACACATGGGTTGCCATGAACATCGCAGCCATTGCGATTGCCTGATCTATGCGTTCAAACTGCACCCGCAGTTGATCGATGTCAAGGTTGGTTTCTGCATGTAGCTCTGCGCCCAGACAGATCCGGTTCATGGCCTCTACCACGGCTCCCGGATGGCGGCCGACAGCCGTTTCTGCCGACAACATCACCGCGTCAGTGCCATCAAAAACGGAGTTGGCCACATCCAGCACTTCGGCACGGGTTGGAATGGGGCTCTCCACCATCGACTGCATCATCTGGGTCGCAGTAATCACAACCCGGTTTTGTGCCAACGACTTTTCAGTAATACGCTTTTGCAGCCCAGGCAGCGCGGCGTCGCCGATTTCCACACCCAGGTCGCCCCGGGCGATCAAAACGGCATCTGAAGCGGTAATAATTTCTTCCAGGTTGGTAATCGCCTCAGTGCGCTCAATTTTTGCCACCAGGCGGGCCTGGCTGCCGGCCTCGCGTAACAGACGGCGGGCCTCATTCATATCCTCGGCATTACGCGGAAAAGAGACCGCCAGGTAATCCGCGCCCATAGCAGCCACTCTTGGAATGTCTTCAATATCATGGGGGGCAATACCGGGTAGAGACAGGCCACCTCCCTTGACATTAATACCTTTGCGGTCGCCCAGTAATCCACCCGCCTCAACTTCGCAAATAATTTTACTGCCACTGACTTCGGTGACCCGCATTGTCAGCAAGCCATCATCCAGCAACAGCAGATCGCCAGGAGAAACATCAGCAGCGAGTCCTTTATAAGTAACACCAATACCGGACTGGTCACCAGGCGGGGCTTTGTCTGAGGCGTCCAGGGTAAAAACATCACCACTTTCAAGCGTTACCGGGCCAGCGCCAAACTTCTCAAGGCGAATCTTGGGGCCGCGTAAGTCAGCCAGTATTGCGACTTCCTTCTTCAGTGTCCTGGCCACTTCCCTGACCTGTTTTGCCCGCGCGGCCTGTTCTTCGGCTGTGCCATGAGACAGGTTGATGCGCAGGATATCTGCGCCCGCCTTGATGACGGCTGCCAGTGCTTCCGGGGAATCCGTGGCCGGGCCGAGTGTGGCGATAATTTTGGTACGACGTATTTGCATGTGTTTTCTGCTGACCTTGCGAACTGTGACGGCGATTATAGGCGCAAAATATGACAATCGTGTTATTACATGGTGGTTAAATGCCCGCGATATGAAATTTATTCATATTTGAGCTATCATTTTCTGCTCTGCTCACACTTTATGCGTTCAATAGTACTAAAAGTACCCGGGAGTACATAAGTTTATGAAGTCAGTTTTTCACCACGCCCTGAAGGTCTGCTTTGTGCTGCTCGCGCTGGCAACCTGCGCACCTCTCTTGGCAGCCGAAAAACCCAACATCCTGATTATCTGGGGTGATGATGTCGGCTGGTTTAATGTCAGCGCGTACAACCGGGGCATGATGGGTTACCGGACTCCAAATATCGACAGGATTGCCAGTGACGGCATTCTGTTCACTGACGCGTACGGACAAAACAGCTGTACGGCCGGGCGGGCTGCTTTTATCACCGGCCAAAGCCCGTTCCGCACAGGTCTTCTGAAGGTGGGCTTGCCTGGTGCGAAAGAAGGCTTGCACGGAAAAGACCCCACCATTGCTGAACTCCTGAAACCACAAGGGTACATGACAGGACAATTTGGCAAGAACCACCTTGGTGACCTTGACGAACACCTGCCTTCAAACCATGGTTTCGATGAGTTCTTCGGTAACTTATACCACCTTAATGCAGAGGAGGAACCGGAAGACCCCGACTACCCCAAGAGCGAGGAATTCAAGAAGAAATTCGGCCCGCGTGGCGTCATTCACAGTTTCGCTGACGGCAGAATTGAAGATACTGGCCCATTGACCAAAAAACGCATGGAAACCATTGATGAGGAAGTGACTGCGCGCGCACTGGACTTTATCGATCGTGCCCATAAAGCAAAAAAACCATTTTTCGTCTGGTACAACACCACGCGTATGCACATCTGGACCCATCTGAAACCTGAGTCCAAAGGGGTCACCGGTCAGGGCATATATGCTGACGGCATGGCGGAACATGATGGCATGGTAGGACAGTTGCTGGACAAACTGGATGAGTTGGGCATTGCTGACAATACAATTGTCATGTACTCCACCGACAACGGCGCTGAACTGATGAGCTGGCCTGACGGCGGCATGATTCCCTTCCGGGGCGAAAAGAACACCACATGGGAAGGTGGGTTCCGCGTGCCGATGATGGTGAGATGGCCGGGCAAGATCAAGCCAGGACAGGTTTCCAATGACATTATTTCGATGGAAGACTGGATGCCAACGCTGCTCGCAGTAGCAGGCGAGACAGACATCAAAGGCAAGTTGCTTAAAGGTTACCGGGCAGACGGCAAGAAATTCAACGTCCACCTGGATGGCTATAACTTCCTGCCGTATTTCACCGGCAAGGAAGAGCATGGTCCACGCGAGGAAATGTTCTACTTTACCGATGATGGCCAGCTTTCTGCACTGCGCTTCGGACAGTGGAAAATGGTGTTTTCTGAGCAGCGTGCACACGGCTTTGAAGTTTGGCAGGAACCTTTGGTAACCCTGCGTCTTCCCAAGCTGTTCAACCTGCTGCGCGATCCGTTTGAACGGGCTGACCACGAAACCTTTGGTTATGACCAATGGCGACTCGAGAGGGCATACCTGATTTCTCCAGCCGCAGCGTATGTCGGCCAGTTCCTGGCAACCTTCCAGGAGTATCCTCCAAGGCAGAAACCCGGTAGCTTCAATCTGGACCGTGTGCTGGAAACACTGCAAAAACCTGCCACGACAAACTAGACCTCACTCAACCGGGCGCCTGGCACACAGGCGTCCGGTTTTGATCCGGCAACACCAGCTGTTACCAACGGTTCATCACTCAGAACGCTCGCCCCCAACCGTAAGCTGAATTTTTCCCAAAAGTTGATGTAAAGTAATCAGGCTATGTGAATAGCTTTGGTTATTTCTTTCCGTTCACCAGCACTATGGATGACATGTATGAGCACTCTCGATTCTGTCCGCAAACTCCAGGCCCGCATGGGTGAGTCCATCATCGGTCAGGAAAAAGTGATCGAACAGCTGATCATCGGTCTGCTGGCCAACGGTAATATCCTGATGGAAGGCTTGCCGGGGTTGGCGAAAACACGTGCGGTTAAAAGCATGGCCAAAAATATGGACGCAGATTTTTCCCGTATTCAGTTCACACCCGATTTACTGCCTTCAGACATCACCGGCAGCGAGGTGTTATACACAGAATCCGGCCAGCCGACTTTTCGCTTTGAAGCCGGACCGATCTTCGCCAATATCGTGCTGGCGGATGAAATCAACCGCGCACCCGCCAAGGTTCAGGCTGCCCTGCTCGAGGCCATGGAAGAGCGCCAGGTAACCGTGGCCGGAACAACCCACAAAATGCCGCCCCTGTTTATTGTCATGGCGACACAAAACCCTATCGAGCAGGAAGGCACCTACCCTTTACCAGAAGCACAGATGGATCGCTTCCTGTTGCATGTCTACATTGATTACGGCACCGAAGAAGCCGAAGCACAAATCATCAGGCTGGTCAGGGGTGAAGAAGGCCCCGCGATATCAGGCGACAACACAGAGCCTGTGCCTCAGCAGGTCATTCTTGATGCCAGACAGGAAACCAATCGAATTCAGGTATCTGAAATTATTGAAAAATATATCGTTGACCTGATCTTTGCCACTCGCTACCCGGAACATTATGACGAAAAACTGGCAACCTGGATACGCATTGGTGCCAGCCCTCGTGGGGCCATCGGCCTGGACAGATGTGCGCGTGTGCATGCCTGGTTGCGCAATCGCGACCACGTGCTGCCGGATGATGTCCGTGCCGTTGCACACGGGGTCCTGCGCCACCGCATTGCGCTCAGCTACGAAGCCAACGCCGATGGTGTTTCTGCCAATGATGTGATCGATGAAATTCTGAAACTGGTTGCGGTGGCCTGAATCACTGAAAGACCAGACGATGGCAAGCAGCAAACAAACCAGTAAATCAAGACAATCAGGCAACTGTGCCAAAGCTGACGGCGTGTATGTTCAACTGGACGAACTGGTGCACCTGCAACATAAGGCATCAGGTTTCAGCTTCTTGCCAAAGCAACCTGTTCACAGCGTATTGAGCGGTCACCATACATCAATGCTCAGAGGGCGCGGGCTGAATTTTGAGGAGTTACGCAATTACCTGCCCGGTGATGACACACGCAACATTGACTGGAGGGTAACCGCACGGACACGGATACCATATGTCCGTGTTTATACGGAAGAAAAAGACCGGACAGTCTGGCTGCTTGTCGATCAACGCGTTAATATGTTTTTTGGCAGTCGCAACAAGATGAAGTCGGTGGTTGCCGCAGAAGTTGCTGCTATTTCCGCTTGGCGGGTGCTGTCTGTTGGCGACCGTGTTGGTGCACTCATTTTTGACGATAGTGAAATCAAGGTAGTACCTCCGCATCGAAGCCGTGAACGGGTTCTGCAGATCCTCAGTCAGGTTGAGCAGAAGAATCGCGCCCTGAACACAGACTCAGGACTGAACAGAAATGCTGCAATACTGAACGAAGCATTAAGGCAAATCAGCATCCTTGCCAGGCATGATTGCCTGGTCTGCCTGATCACCGATGGTGACGGCACCAATTCCGAAACGCGCAAACATGTCACCCGCCTTTCAGAACACAACAATATTCTGACAGCATTTATCTATGATCCGCTGGAGAAAGAACTGCCCACTGCCGGTCGCCTGAGGTTTGCTGACGACAGCTGCCACCTGGAAGCCGACACTTCGAACAGAAAATTGCGTACAGCTTTTCAGAATGAATTTGAACAACGACTCGCGCAGATAAAATCTGTATCACGGCGTTTCTCAATACCATTGCTGACCTTGAGTACCAGTCACCCCGTACCTGAGCAGATTCGGGAAGCACTCGGCCACCATAGCAATACGAAGCGGTTTTAGGGGGCACCTGAATGCAATCACCAGACCCTGCCAATCTGCAAAACCTCAACGACATCATCCTGCCCGCGCCGGTCAGTTGGTGGCCGCTTGCGATTGGATGGTATTTTGCAGCTGCCTTGTTGCTGGTGGCAGTGGTTTGGTTCGTACACCGGTCACTGCAGAAATGGGAGGAGAATCGCTATCGGCGTGGTGCTCTTGAGGAGCTAAGGACCCTGACAGAAGAAGTTCTAAGCACCAGCGGTTGCGATGACAGCCTTGTGCAACTCCCCATCCTGCTTAAACGTACGGCTCTGGCTGCTTACCCCCGCCATAGAATTGCAGCGCTGAGCGGCAAGGAATGGCACACTTTTCTCAACTCAAAGACCCGCACACCACTATTTACCGACGCTGTTGCCAGGACACTCGACATCGTTTCATACGCCACCACCAATTTGAGTACGGTTGACGCACACGCTGTGACAACACTGCTCAACGCCAGTCAACACTGGATAAAGCACCACCAGCCTGAACAGCTTCCGGAAGGTAACGGAGAGCGATGAAGACGTGCTGACTTTCGCCCACCCCTGGTTAGTTCTGCTGTTGCCATTACCCTGGTTGGTACGCTGGGTTTTGCCAGCACACCATACGCGCAAAACCGCCGTCAGGGTCCCCTTCCTGAAACGCCTTTCGCGACTGACCGGCATGGACTCCGGAAATACGGCACACATTACAAAACGGGCATTCTCACAATGGCTGGTACTGAGCTTGACATGGTTACTGGTCGTCATAGCTATCACCCGCCCGCAATGGCTTGAGGAACCCATTATCAAGGAACTTCCGATGCGTGATTTACTGGTTGCCGTCGATTTGTCCGGTTCGATGGAGGCTCAGGACTTTACAGATATTGACGGTAACCCGGTAGACAGGTTAACGGCTGTAAAGCAGGTGCTGGATGCTTTTTTCGCCCGCCGGGACGGCGACCGAATTGGACTAATTCTGTTTGGTTCAGCCGCATTTGTGCAGGCACCTTTCACTGATGACCTGGAGGTTGTGCGTGAGTTGCTTGATGAGTCACAGATACGCATGCTGGGGCCAAGAACCATGCTGGGTGATGCCATAGGGCTGGCCATCAACCTGTTTGAACGCAGTGAAGTCAGTGAGAGAGTGCTGATTGTACTGACCGACGGCAACGATACCGGCAGCCTGGTACCGCCGGAAAGAGCGGCAGAAATTGCCCGCGATAATGGTGTCGTTGTGCACACCATAGCCATTGGTGATCCAGCCGCCGTAGGCGAGCAGGCGCTGGATGAGAAAACACTGGAAAACATTGCCAACACCACCGGCGGCGGGTATTTCCATGCGAATGACCGCGAAGAACTGGAAGCGATTTATGACCACCTGGATGAGATCAATCCACGCCAGGTGGAAACATTAAGTTTTCGTCCATTGACCGACCTTTACCACTGGCCATTGGCTATCCTGATGCTCGTCACCCTGCTATATATGGCGGCTCTGGAAATCCGCTCGCACTATATCAATCAGTTACCAGGTCGCCCACGGCAGGGTGAACAGGTGAACCGATGAATACTCTGAGCGCACTGGAACAGTTCCACTTCCTGCGGCCGGTATGGCTGTTACTGCTGATACCCGCAGGGCTGCTGATGTGGTCTGTGTATCAACGCGGTGATTCTCTGCGGGCATGGAGAAAGATTATCGCCCCGCACCTGCTGGAACACTTGATATCACATGATCGCGGTGAGCGCGGCCGTTGGCGCCCGGTTTACATGCTTGGGATCGCCTGGCTTGTGGGCACCCTGGCACTGGCCGGACCAAGCTGGCGACTGCAACCATCGCCACTCAGTGAAGACCAGGCGGCCATGTTTATCGTCATCAAAGTTACACCGGAAATGCTGGCACAGGACATTCAGCCAAGCAGGCTGCAGCGTAGTGTGTTGAAGGTTCATGATTTGCTGGAATTGAAAAATGACATTCGCGTTGGCCTGATCGCCTATGCCGGCAGCGCCCACCTGGTCATGCCGCTGACCTCCGATGCCGGCATAGTCAACGATTTTGCCGCAGCACTGGAGCCGGCCATCATGCCCGTGGAGGGTGATGAACCTGGGGAAGCTATTGCGCTGGCGAATCAGCGGCTCAATACTGCCGCAGTACCCGGTACTATCGTTCTGATCACCGACGCAGTGGCTGATTCACAACGCGCCGCATTGGAAGAAATTTACCGGCAAGGCGGTGCTGATGTTCACATTCTTGCCATGGCTGCAGGACCGGAAGTTATCCCCCCACCGGGAAGTCCTCCTGCACCGGCACTGGATATCAACTCAATGCGTGAAGTCGCGCGCGCGATGGGCGGATCGGTTGTCCCTGTAACCGCTGATAAACGTGATGTTGAAAGCCTGTCAGCTAAAATTGAGAGCAGCCTCGGCCACGCTCCGGCGCAAGAAGGACAACAGTGGCAAGACGAGGGCTACTACCTGCTGGTTCTGCTGGCTCTGCTTATACTGTCCTTTTTTCGCCGGGGTGGTTCGGTGGCTCTGGAATGAAATTACAACCACTGATTATTATTGTCCTTATGGCACAGGCACCCGCTGCAAAGGCAATGGAGTGGGCAGATTTGTGGTTTACACCTGATCAGCAGGGCCAACGGCTCATGGCCCGGGGCCAATACCGGCAGGCAGCGGAAAAATTTACCACACCGGAAAGAATAGGTGCGGCCTTGTTCCAGGCAGGCGACTTTGCAAGTGCTGCTGCTGTTCTGGGCCGCTCCGGCAGCGCAGAGGCACTTTACAACACCGGTAATGCACACATCATGCTGGGCGAGTATGAAGCCGCCATTGAAACCTACCAAAAAGCGCTTGTTAAACGACCGGATTGGCCCGAGGCCCGACAGAACCTGGAAATTGCAAAACTGCGATTGCAAACCCTGACACCACCTGACGATGATTACGGTGGCACCGGGGGACTGCTGGAAGCCGATGAGTTCGTATTCGACGATACTGGCCGTGTGAATAAATCGTCCAGCGAGCAGGTCATAGACGCTGCGGACCAGAAGCTGAGCGACGAAGCCATGCGGGCAATGTGGTTGCGCAAGGTTGAAACCCGGCCTGCTGACTTCCTGGCCATAAGGTTCAACTATCAATTGGCCACTCGACAAAATGCCGGCTCTGGCGATGAATCCGCAAGTGACGATGATTAGGCTGTCACTCATATTGATGGTTGTGGCTGGCTCAGCCTGGGCACCTGTGATTGCTGCGCAGGACAATGGCATCGAAGCCGGTATCAATTTAAGTATCCGGGCAAATCAGGAGCTGTGGACAGGGCAGCAGGTGACGGTGAATCTGGATCTGAAAACCACAGGGCTGAATTTTTCTAATACACACTTCAGCCTGCCGGAGGTCAGTGGTGCCTTCCTGATGCAGACCGATAGTACAACGGTCAAATTAACCGA
The DNA here is from genome assembly GCA_024277815.1 of Gammaproteobacteria bacterium. Taxonomy (GTDB): domain Bacteria; phylum Pseudomonadota; class Gammaproteobacteria; order Xanthomonadales; family SZUA-36; genus SZUA-36. The sequence continues at coordinate 28,434 of JAJRUM010000049.1, read as the reverse complement.
GACCATCAATGGACAAAGCTGGCAAATTATTCGTTATCCACTTGCGCTTTACCCCCAGCAGGCCGGTGAACTGGAGATCCCGACCATTGCAGTGCGCTTCAGTTCCGCTGCAAGCTTCGCCAGCAAAGCGCAGGCATTCGAATTCCACACCAGGCCGCTGCGTTTGACGATAAAGTCACCGCCGGGTATACGGAAAGGTGATCTGGTTGTCTCGACACGGTCGTTCGAACTTGAATACAGTTGGCAACCTGAATCTGAATTTGCACAAGCGGGTGACGCATTTACATTGACGGTAATAAGACATGCAGCTGACATCTCTTCCATGTTGTTGCCCCCGCTGCCGGTATTCCGTACAGAAGGGCTCGCTGCGTACCCACAAGCGCCAGAGATCACCGACAAATCCAGTCGTGGTGAGCTGACCGGGGAACGCATTGACACCACTATCTGGGTGGCGGAAGATCCCGGCAGCTATGAAATTCCAGGCATTCGTTTTCAGTGGTGGGACCCACAAGCTCTTGAGCTGAAGCAACGGATCATACCCGGCAGAAGGCTGGATATATCGCCATTGAGGAAAAACCCGGCACCGGTACAAAGCGCTGCGGCACCCAGGCACCCGGACCGGATATTATATCTCTGGCTACTGTTATCCGGGTTTGTCCTTATGTTTGGAGTTTTTCTTTGGCGCAACCACCAACGTGGACTGTCTGCACGCGCCACTACCGAAAAATCAGCCTTCGCTGCGCTGCTGCGAGCCTGCAAAAGCAACCAACCCGCCGGGGTGTACGCAGCGGTCAGCACCTGGGTCTCGTTGCAACCCGTAGCGGGTTCCCCGCCGGTTACACTGGAAGAGTTCTCCAGCATGGCGGGGGATCCCGAACTGACTTTTGCGTTAACGCAACTACAGGAAGCCCTGGTCAAGGCGGACAATGACTGGCAAGGCAATAAACTCAAGAAAAGGCTGCAGGCTGTACGGCGTCGAATTCTGCGGCAAGCCGGTTCTCAGAGAAACGCTGTTTTACCGACACTAAACCCGTAATTTTGACTACAGAGTAACAAAAGAGCGACTTAAGCCTGTGTCAATCCGTGTACGGGGCTAAGCACACTCCCGAGGAAGAGCAAAATACCCACCTCCACCCATCTTTCTGGCATCATATTCCCATGCAAATCAAACCCGACCAGATAGAAATCACCTGTACAGAGCCGGAGATATTCAACCACCGGCTATCACTTGATCACAAACATATCCTTGAACTGGGTTGTGGCAACGCAGAAATCACCCGCCATATTGCAACATCAGGTTCAAGCCGCAAGGTCACGGCCCTCGAAGTTGATGAAATTGCCCACAGGAAGAACCTGCAAATTGAGGACCTTCCAAACGTGAGCTTCGGGCTTTCCGGCGCACAGAAGATACCGCTGCACGACAAGTCAGTTGATATCGTTTTTATGTTCAAGTCCCTGCACCATGTGCCTGTGGAACTGATGGAAGCTGCAATGCTGGAGATCCGGCGTGTGTTAAAGCCCGGGGGCTTCGCCTATATATCAGAACCCATATTCAGCGGAGATTTTAATGCCATCCTGAGCCTCTTCCATGATGAAGAAAACGTTCGCCAGGCTGCTTTTGACACGCTCAGGAAAGTTGTCAACAACGGTTTGTTCAACCTGGTCGAAGAAATATTTTTTAACGTACCAAAAATATTTGAAAACTTTGCCGAATTTGAAGCCGGCACAATCAATGCCACGCATTCCAACCACGCACTGGACTCCGACCTTCACGCCCTGGTCAAACGACGATTCGAAGCACATGCTGGCGACAGTGGCGCTCACTTCCTGATACCCATTCGAGTGGATTTGCTACAACGCCCGCTGGGGCACAACAGCCAGTAAAAGGGGTACAATCAAAGTGCCTTTTGGCAACATTCAGCACACCGATGGAAGCCACCAAGAATGCTGCGAATATTCAACCTTATCTGCGCCCCGCTTGCTGTTTTTCTGCTGAACACATCGATCGCAACTGCCAACGAGGCCGGGTTTAGCGGCAGTAGAAGCTGTGTTGGCTGTCATACGGAACAGCACCAACGCTGGCAGAACTCTCATCATGACCTCGCCATGCAACATGCCAGCGAGGACACGGTGCTGGGTGATTTCGACCAGGCAAAGTTTTCAGCAAACGGCGTGACATCACGTTTCTTTAAAAAAGATGGCAAATTCTGGGTCAATACTGATGCGGCGGACGGCAGCATGCAGGACTTCGAGGTCAAATACACTTTCGGTGTTATCCCGCTCCAGCAATACCTCATAGAGTTTCCGGATGGCCGTATCCAGGCGCTGGGCATCGCCTGGGACAGCCGCCCTGAAAGTGGCGGTGGTCAGCGCTGGTTTCACTTGTATCCCGACCAGGTAGTCAAAGCTGGTGATGAGTTGCACTGGGCAGGCCTCCAGCAGAACTGGAACTACATGTGCGCCGATTGCCACTCAACCAACCTGGTGAAGGGCTATAGCAGTAAGACGAACACATTTAATACAACCTGGTCAGATATCAACGTTGGCTGCGAGTCCTGCCATGGACCCGGCGAGCAACACCTGATCTGGGCTGCAAAAGCAGATGGACTGAAACAGGAAGATAGCAGCATGGGACTGAACCTGACGTTGCATGACCGCACGGGCGCCAGTTGGGTTATCAACCCGGATACCGGCACGGCCAAAAGAAAGCCGACCGCAACAAATAACCGTGAGATCGGTGTGTGCGCCGCCTGCCATTCACGTCGTGGCCAGTTCAAATCAGGAATTGAGTCAGACGGGTTGTTTCTGGACTACTACAGACCTTCCCTGTTGACCGCAGACCTGTACTACACCGACGGACAGATTCTGGATGAAGTATACGTTTGGGGCTCTTTCACACAGAGCAAAATGTTTACAGCGGGCGTGACCTGCAGCGACTGTCATGATCCGCATAGCCTCACGCTCAGGGCTGAACAGCAGCAAGTCTGTGCCCAGTGTCACCTGCCATCAAAATACGCTGTGACTGAACATCATCAGCATGCGACAGACTCCAAAGGTGCCAACTGCCTTGAGTGCCATATGCCGGAAACAACCTATATGGTGATCGACCCGCGGCGCGACCACAGCATGCGCATTCCACGACCGGATCTGTCATTAAAATATGCCACGCCAAATGCCTGCAACCAGTGCCACCGCGATAAGAATGCAGATTGGGCCGCCAGAGAGTTCGCCCGCTTATGGCCTGAAGCCCAAAACCCATATCAAAACTGGACCAGGGCCTTTGCGCTTGCCAGATCAGGCGCGCCACAAGCAGAAATTGCACTGATAAAAATAGTTCGGGACCAGAATACACCCGCGATTGCCCGTGCAACTGCACTATCGGAACTGCGACCGTTCCTGAGCCCCCTATCGGGTGAGGTTTTGCAGAGCGCCCTGAGTGACAGCAGTCCGCTGGTCAGGTTTGCTGCGCTCGGTGTGCTGGATGCATTGCCGCCTGAGAACCGTTACCAGTTTGCCTCGGCTTTACTGAACGATCCGGTTCGCCTGGTTCGGGTGGAAGCAGCGATAACCTCTGCCCCGGCACTTCGGGATCGACTCGACCCCTCACAGCGTAAAAATCTGCAAGCAGCCATAAACGAGTATTTGCAAGCACAAAACTTCGATGCCGACCGGCCCGAATCGTACTTGAATATCGGCATTATGTACTCGCAAAGCGGGGGCATGATTGATGCGGAGAAGGCGTACCGCCACGCCGTCGCACTGGATCCGGACTTTGGCCCGGCATACACCAACCTGGCTGACTTGTACCGTGCACAGGGGATGGATACCTTTGCCGCCAAAGTATTGGCAGAAGGCATTGGGAAGCTACCGGAGGACGCTACCTTATACCATGCGCTTGGACTACTGCAGGCGCGAGGGCAGCAAATGAATTCCGCACTGGAATCTTTGCGCAAGGCAGCCGAACTACAACCGGAAACAGCCCGCTACACCTATGTTTACGGCGTTGCTCTGAACTCCAGTGGAGATACTGATAAGGCGCTGCAAGTACTTGAACAGGGCTATGCCAGACATTCGCGAAACAGGGAGATTATTTTCATGCTCGCCAGCATCAAGCGGGACCAGGGAAACAAAGAGGAAGCCCGGCAGTGGGCGCAGAAATTGCTGGCCATCAACCCCGCTGATCAAAGTGCCCTGCAGTTTATTGAAATGCTCACAGACCAGGACTAACAGACTGCATGTAAAACCGGTTTGTCGTTCAGCGGTTCACAAAACAAGCCGGCCCGGGATGAACCGGGCGGCTTGCCAGCGAATGACTATTGACCTGCGGCAAATGGGTAACCGGTAAACATTTCCTTTATTCCGGAATAGATATTTTCCCGGGTTTTATCACTGGTATTCTTTTCATTGACCCGGCCGACGGCAACACCTTCCCAGACCATGCGCTTTTGGGCGCGGTCAACGATATCGACATTGATCGTGCCTTCGGTGTAGGTACTGACATGTGTTGATGTTCCATAGCCATATCCGCCCCAGGCACCGTAGTAACCGTGACGATACCCGTAATACCCACCCCCCATATAAGGATCAGATGTCGTTGTCACCTTGGTCTTATCCTGCAACCGTCCTGAAACATTGATCATCAGATCAGGGTTGTCTGACATTCTATAGCCCCTGCTCTCCATCTCCTGGCTAATGGCATCACGAAAAATCCCGCCGTAGATACTGGAATAATTAGGGTTCTCAATACCCATCGGGTTAAAAAAACCATAAGTCCTGTACTGGTTGAAATCAATTGTACGATCGTAATCACTTTCAATCTTGGGCTTTGAAGCACATCCGGCCAACAGCGCAATGGCGCTTGCCAGTAACAAAAACCGGGAGAACTTCCTGAATACTGAATCAGCTTGCATGGTCTGGTCCTTTTTGAAATTTAGAACGGATAACATCTGGCTGTCATGATTGGTTGATTGGCTCGCGAAGTCAATACCTGTAAAGATGTATTGAGGGAGACCGGGGCTTGCGACAAGACCTTGCAAAGCCTGTGCTTCAGTCATCCCCGTAGTCTTTTTGCATTCGGTATCTGGCGTAGTTTTCCATGCCTTCAGTCCGTGCCAGTTCCTGTCGATCCAACTCGCCCCGGCTCAAGGTTCGCTTATGCGCCGGCAACCATGGCTCAGCAGCTTGCCCTTCCTGCCTTTGTGGCTGGTTCTGCAAATCGTAGCCCCGCTTCCTGCGCTCGGCATTCGACCAACTACCATCGCTATACTGCTGCCACTCATTATTCTCGTGTTTGTATACCTCACCCCCGGGACCGGAAAACATATTGGAGGAAAGTGCGCTGCCGGCATACAACGTTGATGCCGTTACGCCTGCCTGGGTTTTCTCTTCCTTTTTGGCTGGAGCAAACTTTTCCGTACCATCTGAAATTCTGGCCGGCAGGAATGGTTCCAATGAACGTTCAGCTGTTTCCGCAGGATCGCCTGGTGTTGTCTGCAACGGCCCCTCCCAGGCCGAACCATAGCCATGGGTAAAATCAACCGTGGGTGATTCCATCAATAGTGTGGTTGAACTGCCCCAGTACCCATAACGCCCTCCATAACCGGCATAGATCGGGTTGTAGCCGATGTTATGGCCATAGGTCGGCATGTGATGCCAGTACATTGGCCGGTGCCTGGGGCCCCAGAAAACACTGGACGGGTAGTACCATCCGGTACCGTAAACAACGGTTACCTTAGTGGAAAAAGAGCCTGTATACCCACCAGAATACTTGTAATTCACATAATCACTGTCTGCTTGATAACCCTCATCCAGCCTTACAAAGGTAACGTTATAGGCCGGGTCGGTTGCCGGGATTCGGTAAATCTCAGCCGGTATATCGAGTGCCACCTGCCATGGGCCTTCAGGTGAGGCGGAGAAATACCAGGCACCCTCATAGCAGAGATAGTAAAAATTATTGTGTTTGATTACCTGGTACGGGGTGTTCAGGCCACGCTGTAGTTTGGTAGTTTCTATTTCTTCAAAGCGAGGTGCTCCGGCCCAGATCACTTCCAGGTTGCTGGCTGAATCCGGCGCTACCGTAACCCGTCGCGGCAAAGCTGCTTCAATCAAGGCGAGCTTAGACTGCCTGGTGCCGGGAACAGAAAACAATACATGACCCACCTTGTGATCAGCGGGAATTTGGGTGAATACTGCCGGTAAATTATTGACCGTTTGCCAGGCGCCATTTAAGTCATCGTTGCTGAACCAGCGACCTGACACCAGGTAGTACCAGCGGGCTTTGTACCTGAACAAGTCACTTTCAGTGTTCCTGGCGAAATATAGTCCAGTATCTCCTATAGCACTCAGGCGCGGGGGGCCATCAAGCAGAATCAATTCAGTGGGCTGAAAACTGATAATAAATGGTGTCGGCGACTCTGAAGGCAGACTGGCAGGCAACACCTGTTGCACTTCACGCCACTCATCATTGGCCGCCAGCTGAACGAAATCGGAAGGCAGTTGATCGGTCGCTATCCATCCCCCGTCCGCCAGGTAGTTATTTTCCTGCCAACTCCCCTCGTTCAGTACGTACCAACGCTCACCCTGCGTATCAAAAAATACTTTCCAATTGGTATTGACGACAAATTCCAGCTGGGTGCCGTCAATCTGCGCAGTTACTGGTTTCTTGTCGATAGACAGGAGATTAAGTGGCGATTCTGAAACCCGGATGGCGGGTGGATTAAAATTCAGCTTTGGAGCTTCCTCCTGCTGGCCGGGGATTTCAAAGTCTGCCGGCAGCAACCGCAATAGCACATCAAGTGGCACAGTCCGATGACGCCCGGCAAAGGATCTGGAAGCAAGCGCCGCGACTTCCGCCGAAGCATCTTTTTCTGAAAAACGCATGCCCAGCACGGTCGGTGCAGAGATCTGTACCGTACGCTGGTCAAAGTCGATGCTGGTCTCCGCCCGCAAATGGACAGCACCAACCCGGGGCCGATTGTCACCGTTCAGGCTGACCTCCACCGGTAACCAGGCTTGCAAGTAACGGAAGGCCTGCCAGGACTCAATGGTTGGGAAGTCTACCGTTACACGACCCTCCTCGAAGCGTTCCATGCGGGGATAGTCCAGCGGCTCAACGGTTGCAGACGCCACCAGTATCCCTGGCAGGGTAGCCAGTGTCGTGAAAACCATGAAAATGGCAAATTGTTGACATTTATTCAATTCGAATCCTGTTGGAATATCAGCAGGGCGCTATGATAGTGGTTTTATCTATGCCTGTCTGTAGCGTACGCTTGGCAAGATAATGTGTAAAATCAGAATTCCGACAAATATATCCAGTGAGACCACATATGGCCCGCAACCGATCATTGGCAACAGTCGTCAGCCTTTCAGCACTGCTGACAATGACGGCACTACTCTCGAGCAGCGTGCTTGCTGCAACCAGTCAGTGCATCAAAGATGAGGTCACTACACGGCCTAAAATAGGCCTCGTTCTTGGCGGAGGTGGTGCCCGCGGCTTCGCTCATATTGGTGTTTTACAAAAGCTGGAAGAAATGCGAATTCCGTACGACTATATCGCCGGCACCAGCATGGGCTCCATAGTCGGTGCCCTCCTTGCTGTCGGTATGGAGTCAGATGAACTGGAACAGGTCGTGCGGGATGCAGACTGGGACAAGCTGTTTAAAGACAAGACAGCGCGTGAAAATGTACCATTCCGGCGCAAGGCCGATGATGACCTCGGTTTGTTCGGCCCGAAGCTGGGCATTGGAAAAAACAGCAGCTTGCTGCCAAAAGGTATGGTTTCAGGGCAAAAGATCGTGTTCATGTTTGAGTCAGTGACATCCCAGCGCATGGAGACTTCAAACTTTGACCACCTGGCTATCCCTTACCGCGCCATTGCAACTGACATCGTGTCCGGCAAGATGGTCATTATAGGTGATGGGGAACTCTCAATGGCAATGCGTGCAAGCATGTCGGTGCCCGGGGTGTTTGACCCCGTTCGTCGCGAAAATGCCATGCTGGTGGACGGGGGCCTGGTACGCAACCTGCCCGTCGATGTGGCCAAGGATATGGGTGCTGATGTAGTTATTGCGATTGATGTCGGTACCAAGCTTGCCGATGCAGATGAACTCAGTAACGTGCTGGGCATCATCTACCAGATGAGTGGCCTGTTAACGGTCAAGAACACCAATGCCCAGATTCAGGCTATGGGTGAAAACGACATACTCATCAGCCCCGCAATTGGCAATTTGATCAGTTCCGCCGAGTTCAGCAAGCTGGATGTGGCTCTGCCGCTTGGTTATGCCGCAGCTGAGTCTGTACAGGCCCAACTGGAGAAATACTCACTCCCCGAGGCCGAGTACAAGGCCTGGCGCCAGCAAATCAAGAACTGCATTAAAGGGCCGCCACGAGTGGATTTCGTCCGCCTTGACAACAACTCCCGCTTTTCAGACGAAGTGATTCTTAATTTTATCACCGTACAGGCGGGTAACGAACTGGACCTGGACCAGCTTGATCAAGACCTGCGCCAGATCTACGGCTTGGGTTTCATACGCCAGGCACGGTATAGCATCGTTGAAGAAGGTGACCGGCAGGGCGTGCAAATCACTGTATTTCAGGATGAACGCGGCAAACAGTTTATTGAAACAGGCCTGGATCTGAGTTTCAGCGGACGGGGTACGGATTTTAATATCAGGGGTGGATACCTGAACACAGGCCTTGACGACCGGGGCGCTGAATTCCGGGCCTTAGTTCAGTTCGGGGAGTCACCCGGGTTGCTGGCAGACTACTACAAGCCACTGGACGATGGCCTTAAGTACAACTTCAGGCCAGGCATCTCCATATTCAGCCGTCCAATGTTGATATTTGATGGCAACGGCGACGCACTGGCAGAGCTCCGGCTGGATGAGGTTGGTGCATCAGTAACCCTCGGGCGCGAATTTGGCCGGCACGCTGCTGTGTACGCAGGCATAACGCGCTACGCAGGAAAGATGGACATCACGGTGGGAAACCCGAACCTGACACCATTTAATTTTCAAGGCTCTGAAATTTTCCTGGAGTTTCAGTTTGACCGGCTGGATGACCGTTACCTGCCAAGAAAAGGTATGTACTCCAACCTCAAATACAGCACTTCACTCGAGAGCCTGGGTGCGGATACTTCATTTAACCAACTGGAATTCTCACTGTTCGGCACCCACACTTTCGGGTTGCATAATTTTATGCTGGGTGGGCAATACAATATCAGCCTGGATGACAACACCCCCATTTACGCCTGGTATACCGGCGGCGGATTCCTGAACATGTCCGGCTTTGAACCCAACTCCCTGGTTGGGCCGAACTTTGGCCAACTGATGACCGGGTACCGTTACCAGGTGGCTAAAAGCGGATTCCTGCCTGGTTATGTTGGTGCAACTCTGGAATACGGTAATGTAACACTCAATCGAAGTGACCTGTTTCGCAACGGGCGTCTGAATGGCAGTGCCTACCTGGCATACCGCTCACCCATTGGGCCGGTATATCTTGGCATTGGCTGGAGCAAAGAACGCTCTGCTATCTACTTCATCCGGATAGGTTCGATATTCGGTCCGCGGAGTCTTGGACGACGGTAAACTCTAGCGCTTATAACGAGCCTCGAGTGCCGCAACCGCCGGCAGTGTTTTGCCTTCCACATATTCGAGGAATGCACCACCGCCCGTTGAAATATAACTGACGCCATCGGCCACATTGAACTGGTCGATCGCCGCCAGTGTGTCACCACCACCAGCGATGCTGAAAGCATTTGATACTTCAATGGCATCCGCAACTGCTCGGGTTCCGGCGGCGAAGTTTTCAAATTCAAACACACCCACCGGCCCATTCCAGATGACCGTTCCGGCGCCCTGGATCATGGCGGCATAGTCCACCGCTGTCAGCGGACCAATATCGAGAATCAACTCGTCAGGCTGTACCTCATTGACCGACCGAACATAAGCTTCCGCATCTTTTGCGAAAGATGTTGCGACAACTACATCTTTCGGAATTGGGATTTCACCACCTTGTTTATGTGCCATTCTGATCAAACGCTGGGCTTCGTGGATCAGGTCCGGCTCATACAGGGACTGGCCAACATCATGGCCACTGGCAGCAATAAAGGTATTGGCAATACCGCCCCCGACGATAAGTTCATCGATCTGAGACATCAACGCTTCAAGTACCGTCAGCTTGGTAGATACTTTCGAGCCACCCACAATAGCCAGCATCGGACGCTCCGGCTCAGCCAGGGCCGACTCAAGCTCATACAGTTCAAGACTGAGCAACGGCCCGGCACAGGCGACAGGGGCGCACCTTATCACACCTTCTGTAGAAGCCTGGGCGCGATGGGCTGTGCCAAACGCATCCATGACGAAAACATCACACAGGGAAGCCATGGCATTCGCCAGGTCCTGATCATTGGCTTTTTCACCCACGTTAAAGCGCACGTTCTCACACAGCACTATTTCACCGGGCTGAATTTCAATGCCACCCAACCAGTCCTGTTGCAATTTCACAGACTGGCCCAGCAATTTTGACAGGTGCTCAGCCACCGGTGCCAGTGAAAAATCATCGCTGTACTGCCCTTCAACAGGCCGCCCAAGGTGGGACAACAATATAACTGCAGCACCACGCTCCAGCGCCAGCCTGATGGTTGGCACTGCAGCCCGAAGCCGGGCATCCGAGGTGACCCTGCCGGCTTCAAGCGGAACGTTGAAATCTTCCCGGATCATAACGCGCTTGCCAGCCAGGTCCAGTTCATCCATACGCAGGAATGACATCAGGTTTTACTCCTGTACTCGTCTAGGCATTAACCAGTGCGAGCGTGGTGTCCAGCATGCGATTGCTGAAACCCCACTCATTGTCGTACCAGCTTAATACTTTAACCAGATTACCTTCCATGACCTTGGTCAAACTGGCATCAAATATGGATGAGTGCGGGTTATGGTTAAAGTCGATAGAAACCAGCGGCGCTTCATTGTAGGCCATCACACCCTTCATACTGCCTTCGGCAGCGGCCTTTATAGCAGCGTTGACCTCCTCAACTGTGGTGGCCCGGCTGGCTGTAAAAGTCAGGTCCACCACCGATACGTTGATAGTGGGAACACGCATCGAGAAACCGTCCAGTTTACCGTTGAGTTCCGGCAACACCAGTCCGACAGCCGCGGCAGCACCGGTCTTGGTGGGTATCTGGCTCATGGTCGCCGAGCGTGCCCGGCGCAGGTCGCTGTGAAACACATCCGTCAACACCTGGTCATTGGTATAGGCGTGGATCGTGGTCATCAGTCCATGTTCGATACCAATGCTGCTATGCAAAACCTTGGCCAGTGGCGCCAGACAATTGGTGGTGCAGGAAGCATTTGAAATAATTTCATCACTGGCTTGCAATGAGTCGTGATTAACGCCGTAAACAATCGTATTGTCGACATTTTGGCCAGGCGCAGAAATAATAACCTTACTGGCGCCTGCAGCAAGATGGGCACCTGCTGCTTCACGGCTGCGGAAAAAACCTGTGCACTCCATAACAACATCAACACCCAGCTCCGCCCACGGCAATTTTGCGGGGTCGCGCTCAGCGAATACCCTTACCCGGTCACCATTGACCAGTAAATCACCACCATCCACGGTTACCGTGCCGGGGAATGTCCCATGTGCGGTATCGTACTGAGTCAGATGAGCATTGGTGTTCGCATCACCGAGGTCATTGATTGCGACGATATTGATTTCGTCAGTACGGCCTGATTCATACAATGCCCGCATGATGTTGCGGCCAATGCGTCCATAACCGTTGATTGCTACCTTAACTGCCATCTTTTAGTGCTCCTGATTATTTTTCGTCAGCATCGAGTATTTCCCGTACTGCGTTGCTGACACTTTCAACTGTAAAACCAAAATACTCGAACAATTCCGGCGCGGGTGCAGAGGCACCAAAACGATCAATGCCAATGATGCGCCCATGGTCGCCAACAAAGGGGTGCCAGTAATGGCTCACCCCGGCCTCAACCGCTACCCGGGCCTTGCAATCTGTCGGAATAACCGATTCACGGTAGGTTTTTTCCTGGGCCATGAAACGCCCTGGATTGGGCATGGAAACCACCCGCACATTGATATCATCTGCGGCTAACTCATCTGCCGCCGACATCGCCAGGCCCACCTCCGACCCGGTGGCAATAATAATCGCGTCACAAGGACCACTGGCTTCGCGCAACACGTACCCACCACGGTCGATACTGGCAAGCTGGTTGGCATCCCGTTGCTGGTGGGGCAGATTCTGACGTGTAAATATCAGCGCACTGGGGCCAGCACTTTCTTCAATGGCACATTTCCATGCAACTGCTGATTCAACCGTGTCGCATGGCCGCCACACGCTAAGGTTGGGAATCAGGCGCAAGCTGGACACGTGTTCAACCGGTTGGTGCGTTGGGCCATCCTCTCCAAGCCCAATTGAGTCATGGGTGTAGACGTGGATATTCTGGGTGGGTATCAGGGCTGACATACGGACTGCATTGCGTGCGTAGTCCGCGAACACCAGGAAAGTGGCGTTGTATGGAATAAATCCACCGTGCAAGCCAAGTCCGTTGCAAATAGCGGTCATACCAAATTCACGCACACCAAAATAAATATAATTGCCATCAGGCGTGCCTTCTTTAACGTCGACACTTTGCTTCCAGATTGTGTTGTTCGAGCCCGCAAGATCAGCAGAACCACCGATCAATTCCGGCAGTAGCGGGCCAAACAGGTCCAGCGCCATCTGCGAAGCCTTGCGGGTTGCAACCGTGGCCCCGCTCTCCTGCAATTCAGCGATTGCTGCCGCCGTCATCTGCTGCCAGTTTTCCGGCAAATCACCACGCATTCTGCGGCTGAATTCAGCGGCCAGTTCAGGCTGGGCCTTTTCATAGGCGGAAAACCGGTCATTCCATTCAGACTCAGCTGCCGCACCACTGGCGCGGGCGTCCCAGCCGGCATAAATCTCATCAGGTATCTCAAACGCAGGATATGGCCAGCCCAGCGATTCCCGCGTAGCCGCTATTTCTTCAGCACCGAGCGGCGCACCATGAGTTGCTGACGTGCCTTGTTTGTTCGGCGAGCCAAACCCAATAATTGTCCTGCAGCAGATCAGGGTTGGGCGTGCTGTTTCGTTGCGGGCAGTTTCAACCGCCTGCCTGATCTCATCTGCGTCATGGCCATCCACATCGCGAATCACCTGCCAGCCATAGGCCTCAAAGCGTGCCGGCGTATCATCTGTAAACCAACCCTGCACCTCACCATCAATAGAGATGCCGTTGTCATCCCAGAATGCGACTAACTTACCCAGGCCCAATGTCCCTGCAAGCGAGCAGGCTTCATGAGAAATGCCTTCCATCAGGCAACCATCACCGAGAAATGTCCAGGTATGGTGGTCAACGATCGGGTGGCCATCACGGTTAAACCGATTGGCCAGCACTTTCTCAGCCAGTGCCATACCTACAGCATTGGTAATACCCTGCCCCAGTGGGCCTGTGGTTGTTTCCGCGCCAGGCGTTTCACCATACTCCGGGTGGCCTGCAGTTTTTGAGTGCATCTGGCGGAAATTTTTAATTTCCGCCATTGGCAGGTCATAGCCGCTCAGGTGCAAAACCGAGTACAACAGCATTGATGCATGACCGTTGGATAGCACAAAGCGATCTCTGTCCCACCATCCGGGGTTGGCCGGGTTGTGCTTCAGATGATCGTTCCAAAGGACTTCGGCAATATCAGCCATACCCATTGGAGCACCTGGATGGCCTGAGTTTGCCTGTTGAATGGCATCAATAGAAAGAGCGCGTATGGCGTTGGCGAGTTCACGTCGACTGGACATCGGGGTTCCCTGATCCTGAGTTATCGAATAGCTGGAACAATGTATTTCGCACCGACCAGCATGGAAAAAAGCTAACTCTGATTCTCGCTGATAAAGCCGTACTTAGGCAAGAGCCAACATGAAAATGTTGGCTCTTTTCCATGTGGTAAGAGGAGAAAGTCAGGAAACGCGGGTTTTGACCAGTCTTCCCGCCTTGTAGTCGGCCCAGTACTCATTCAGTTCCTTTTTCACCACCGGCAACAAAAAGTAACACCCCAGCAGGTTAGGAAATGCCATGGCAAATATCATTGCATCGGAGAAATCAATTACCGAGCCCAATTGCATCGAAGAGCCAACAACGACAAAAAACAGGAACAGCAACTTAAATACTGCATCTGCCGCCTTGCTGTTGCCAAACAGGAAAGCCCAGGCCTTCAAGCCATAGTACGACCAGGAAATCATGGTTGAAAATGCAAACAGCACGACCGCAACGGTCAACACCCACGGGAACCAGGATATGGTCGACTCAAAAGCAGTAGAAGTCAGTTGGACGCCCGCGCTGGGGTCTACGGATGGATCCCAGGTACCGGTAATAATAATCACCAGCGCGGTAATGGTGCATACAACAATGGTATCAACGAAAGGCTCATATAGCGCGACGAAACCCTCTGTTACCGGTCGTTTAGTTTGCACTGCTGAATGTGCGATCGCGGCTGAGCCCACACCAGCCTCGTTGGAAAATGCAGCACGTTTAAAACCCTGGAAGAGCACGCCGATAACACCGCCGGATACGCCAGCTGGAGTAAACGCACCGGTAAGAATTGCACCGAAAGCGGCTGGAATCTCTGAAAAGTGCATGAGGATGATAATCAGGCCCGCAGACACATATATGACCGCCATAAACGGAACTATCTTGGAAGTGACCCTGGCGATTCCCTTGATCCCGCCAATAATCACCAGGCCAACGAGACCGGCTACTACCAGGCCAAATAACCAACCCTTGTCTGCCAGCCAGCTACTTTCTCCGCCCGTCACGTGAACCAGTTGGGCAAAACTCTGGTTGGCCTGAAACATATTGCCGCCACCAAATGCACCGCCCACGCAGAAAACCGCAAACATTACAGCCAGCACCTTGCCCAGCTTTGCGAGCCCGGGCCCTTTCTCTGCCAGTCCTTTGGTCAGGTAGTACATCGGCCCGCCGGAAACCGTGCCGTCTGGATTCTCATTGCGATACTTCACGCCGAGGGTACATTCAGTAAACTTGGAGGACATGCCCAGGAAGCCGGCCAATATCATCCAGAATGTCGCGCCCGGTCCACCCAGGGACACAGCGATGGCGACCCCGGCGATGTTACCCAGCCCGACCGTACCGGAAAGTGCCGTGGCAAGTGCCTGAAAGTGGGTTACCTCACCCGGGGCCTCCGGATCATGGTAGTCGCCCCGCACCAACTCAAAACCATGTTTGAAAGCCCGTAAATTAATAAACTTGAAATAAAATGTGAAAATTGTGGCCGCTACTATCAGCCATACCAGCACAAACGGAATCTGTACACCGGATACCGGAAAAGAAGAAAAAACAGCCCCGGCAACCGCGTCGGCAAAAGGCTTGACAGCAAGGTTGATTTTTTCGTCAATCCCTATCTCTGCGAAAACAGAGGAACTGAATAACAGGCTGATGAGGGTGGTGATACCCACTCTTAATTTTGACATCAATAATCTCCGCTTGGAACATGAAAGTCAGGATCCACCATAGTTACGGCGCGGCCGGCGGCCCGCCGTGAAACCTGATTTGTCGACCAGTCGCTGTGGCCTGAAGTCAGTTAGTCTAACCCAGCAGCCAACCATTTTGGCATCTGCTTTGCTGCAAGCACTCCTCTGGCAGAGGTAAAACGATTAAAAAGTTTGCCAGTCACGTTTCGTTGCGCCATTTGATCGAGCAGCCCATTGACGGTATCTGCTGCCCGGGCCCCTTGCCAGTTTCAGCAACCTGCGCCATGGCCTCGAACAACTCCCGTCGCTGAATTTCATCATCAGACTTTGGCCCGGCAGCATCCAGTCGACCACGGTATTGCAACTCCAAATCTGCGTTATATCCGAAAAAGTCCGGCGTACAGACTGCATCGTATGCGCGTGCGACCTGCTGCGTTTCATCCAACAGATAAGGAAATGGAAAGCTGAACATTTTTGCAGCACGCAACATGTTATCAAACGAATCCTCCGGGTAAGCCACCGTGTCATTAGACATGATTGCAACACTGTTGATGCCCAGTGCAATAAGTTCACTGGTATCCCTGACCAGTTTTTTCCGGATGGCCTTCACGTAAGGGCAATGGTTGCTGATGAACATCACCAGCAACCCCCGCTCACCACAGCATTCTTTCAGGCTCCAGTGCCGTTGGTCCACGCCTGGCAAAGTAAAATCAGGTGCCTTTTTTCCAAATTCACAAACAGGTGTCTCCAAACTGACCATTTCACGCTCTCTCATTTTCGCTGAAAATGGCAGTATATCAGGCAGCAGAGCTAAGCTGGGCCAGCAAAACCTCAGCATATTTGTTATGCTAAGGCTGAGAACTTTTTTGCCTGCGGGCACTCTATAGAAGTAACCGCAGTGGGAATTTGTACGGTGAGGATTGAGTGAAAGCGCACGGAAATAGCACAGTCATGCTTGCAGGCAGCATTTTTGCTGGCCTGTGTGTATTGCTGTGGCCGGTTTTTTCCATCGCCGCTGAGCCCGCTGCAGGCCAGGCAGGAGTCCGTTCGCAGGCATTGGTCGTTTTACCGCTGCACAAGCAGTCGGCAGCCACTGGCCTGTCCTTTGACCTCGGTGGTTCAGAGACCCGTAAACTGGAACTGCGACTGTCTGCACCGCTGACCCTGAATATCCACAGCCGCATGAAAAAGGCCTCTTCCGGGGTTGGATCCGTGTTTCTTGACAGCTCGCTCAACCTTAACGTTACCGACAACATGGACATTACTGCCAGCCTGGGCGCGGGCAAGAGTGAGTCCTCTTTTCAGTCGCTTGGCAGTATCCACTGCCAAAACGGGGTTCTGGAGCGGGGCTCCTACCGCGCATCGGACTGCTACTTTATCAATCAGGCCAATGTACTTAAGCAAGACCAGGTCGCTATGGGGCTTCGCTACGGGAAAGAAAACTTTAATACCTCTATCAGCATGTTCCAGCGAGAAGCGAGCATGCACCAGCAGAACCAGGGCGCCGGGGCTACACCTTTTGCCGGTGTCATTATGGGTGCCGATCTGCTGACGCCTACACAAACTAACCCGTTGCTACAATCCCTCGGCACCGGCCAGTCGCTGAATTACCTGCAGGGTGAGACGACCGGACTGGACATGGAGTTCCAGGTCGGTCTGACCATGGATAAGGCCGGCGCCGTCAGCCTTGGTCTGCAACTGACCCGCGTACTTGGCGCAACCTATGAAGCCAGGTCTGCCTATACCCCCGGTATTGAAAGCTGGGCAATCGCCAACCCTGTTGACAGTGCACGATTGGACCTCGACTGGAATAAAGGCAATTTCAGTGGTGGCATACAGGGGTTCTACCGTGAGCAGGTTGAGTTTCTAAATCGCAAGAACCTGGACAGCGTTACGACCTTTGATGTTCACTTCACCTGGCGCGCACCCTGGAACGCAAACCTCAGTGTGGGTACAACCAATGTACTCAATGCCGGCAGTGAAGACAGCGGTAACAGTGACAGCCGCCTCCAGGATCCGTTTGAATCTGTTTATGGCCGCATACCTTACGTTCGCTACCAGCAGGACCTCTAACGCTCACTGGTATTTTATCCGTGATTTCCGCACCTGAGTGAACCTTGTTCATGCTAGACTTGCGCCGCTAAAAATTCATGTTATCTGTCAGAGAATCCAAATGAAGAAACTGCTGCTTTTCGCCCTGATCTTTACAATTCACGTTACCGGCAATGCTGATAATGCTTTCTCGACGCTGGAGGAAAGAATGTCCGGCAAAGAATTCAAGGAAACCGGCCTCGTCAAGTTGTCTGATGCGGAATTGGCCGCCTTGAACGAATGGGTACGTAGTCATTCTGTCGCCACACTCGAGAATGCCGTGGCCCGCCCCGCAGCGGCCGCCGCAGTAACGACAAGTACCACATCAAGCTCCCGGCAGGCAGCCACTCACAATCCAGCCGCCAAAGACGAAGACCCCCGGGGCTTTGAGAACCGGCCGGTCACAGGCGAAGAACGCAGCAGCAACAATACTGTCCATAGCTACATCGTCGGCACATTTACCGGCTGGCAAGGAAACAACAATATATTTACACTCGGCAACGGCATGGTGTGGAAGCAAGTGGAAGGTGATACTTTCAATGTCAGGCCCACTGAGAATGCCGAGGTCACCATCAAGAAAAGCTTCATGGGTGCCTGGCGTCTCTCCATGGTGGGCTACAACAACGCGGTCCGTGTTGAGCGTATAAAATAATACCCCTGCCAGACCTGTCTGCTAGATACGCCTGATTTTTTTCAGTGCCAGGTTGGATTTGAACAACAAAGACCGGATTACAAGGTAAGCAGCGGCTGCGACAGTGAAAAGAATGTAGGGCCCGCTGGATGACTGATAGCGGAAATTATCTGTTGCCACCCAATACCATGCGAAAGCCAACAGTAACAGCGTGAGTACGCCATAACTGGCCATTTTCAGATAGTACACACGATCCCGGATTTTACGACGCCGATGCTCTCGCAGTTCATCTTCGTCCACCTCACCCCGCTGAAAACCACAATGCGGGCACAGGCTGAACTGACTGGATATCCTGTTATCACACTGGGGACACGTAACAATAGCCATGACTTAATACTTCCAGAATACGTTTCACATTGTTACAGGCCGACGCCTAGTTGCCGGCCTGAAAGAACTTCAACTCGGCGCGTAACCCGCCCCGTTTACGATTTTCGAAATGTATGGACCAACCATATAACTCACACAGCCGCTTGACAATGGCCAGCCCCAACCCTGAGCCTTTGCCGGAAACCCCCTCTCCCCGATAATGCCGGTCCATAACCTGGGACAACTCCACCTCCGGAATACCGGGCCCGGTATCTTCCACCAGCAAGCGGCCACTGCCAATAGTACACACCACCTCGCCTTCAGCCGTATAGCGGATCGCGTTGCTGATCAGGTTACCAACCGTCACCGCGATAACAGACTCCGGAGCGATGACACTCACCCGGTCTTCACCGACAATTTTAAGTTCCAGCGGTTTGTTATCGAGCAAAGGTTCGTGCAGATGAATCAGTTTCTCAACAATCTCACAAACACTGTGGGCCCGGCTGTCCTGATTAATGCCCTGCTCGGCACGCACGAGGTGCAACAGTGCGGTGGTGATATCTGTAGACTGCCTGGCAGCCCTGGCAATGCGCAGCACCCGGGTGCGGACCTTTTCTGGCAAATCCTCTTGCGTGAGCAACAGTTCCGTAGCCCCGGAAATCACTGCCAGCGGCGTTCTCAGCTCATGACTGACATCAGCATTAAACTCCCTGTCCCGCTCGATCAGGTGATGCACACGTTGGGCATAGGCATCGAGGGCAGCAGCCAGTTGCCCCACCTCATCATCCGGAAACCATTTCGCCAATTCAGGAGACGGTGTCTCCTCGCCCAACTGGCTCAGCCTCTCTGCCAGGTCACTCACCGGGCGCATAATCCGGGATGATGACCACAGGCCAAGGGCCAGGGAGAGCAGGGAAAAGACCAATACAGCAGCGACCAGCGCCCACACGAGTTGTCTTGTCAGGCGCTGGTTCTCGGTAATGTCATAAATCAGGAACGCCCACAAATCATCATCTTTGCGCACCGCCGCTTTGAAGTAACCCTCTGCAGTCTCAACTTCATGTACGCCAGGTTCCAGATTTCTGATTTGTGCTGAAACATTGTGGTGGGGATCACCAGGGCGGGTGACAAAGCCCTGGATCCGGGTGTGAAAAGGCTCAACAACCGTTGGGTCACGCCGCAACTGCACCAGGTAGTCATCAAGCTCCTGCTTCAGAGTTGAACCAATCAGTTCATCTTCGAGGCTATCACGCAACAGCAGCGTGCTGGTAGCAAACAGGCCGCTTAACAAAGTCCCAAACAGTAAAAATGAAAATATGATCCGGCTGCGAAGCCTACGCTTGTACCGCATCTGACTCCACCAAACGGTAACCAATTCCGTGGCGGGTCTGGATCATCTTACTGCCAAAAGGTTTGTCAATCGCAGCACGCAAAGAGTGAATATGAACCCGCAGACTGTCACTATCGGGCATCTCTTCACCCCAAACCTCTTTTTCCAGCTCGGCACGCGACACGACATTTGGCGAAGCCTCCATGAGACAACGCAACAATTTAAGGCCAATGGG
Organism: Gammaproteobacteria bacterium; assembly: GCA_024277815.1. Lineage (GTDB taxonomy): Bacteria > Pseudomonadota > Gammaproteobacteria > Xanthomonadales > SZUA-36 > SZUA-36. Next base: position 8,270 of record JAJRUM010000049.1, on the reverse strand, counting down.
GTTGAGATCGACCTCATGGCCCCGGCGAGCCGCGATCAGCGTATCAAGATTGAACAACAAATCGCCCACTTGAATCTCTTTGCTTGCCCGCCGCGTTCCGCGCGTGGCCAGTACCTCCAGCCGGACTTCAACCTCTTGAAGCTCAAACGGCTTGACCAGGTAGTCATCCGCGCCCGTCTCAAATCCTGCCAGCTTGTCTTCAAGGCGATCCCTGGCCGTCAACATGAGTACCGGCGTGTTCTTGCCGGCCTCCTGACGCAATTTTCGACAGACTTCGAGCCCATCCATCCCGGGCAGTGCCAGGTCGAGGACAATGGCATCAAAGTCGTTCACAATAGCCAGGTGCAATCCGGTGATACCATCACCGGCGAAATCAACGGTGTGGCCCTTTTCATCCAGATAGTCACCGATATTGGCGGCAATATCCGGATTGTCTTCAATAATTAAAATACGCAATGTATTTCCTTTAGGTTTCAGCCCAACAACAGGCTACTCCAATAAAAAAGCCCAGGCAGATGATATTACCACCTTACCTGGGCCCGAAACGCCCTGTTAACCGTAATCACAGCAGTTGCGCTGAGCTTGTTTCCACACCGGCTTTCGCCATTGTGATCAAGCTGTGAACAGTGTATGCGCATAGGTGTTAAAAAACAGTTAACCAAAATAAAATTTTTCGTTAAGGGCGTCGGCAGATGGCCCGCTCAGGCACACAAACTACTGCTCGAGCAACTCCACATCCTTGAGGCCTTCCGAAAGCGAGTTGGCGTCACCACCTTCTGACATCTTCACTGCCAGACGCACCTCGTTGGCCGAGTCCGCATGCCGAATGGCTTCGTCATAAGTGATCCTGCCCTCTTTGTACATGCCAAACAAACACTGATCGAAGGTCACCATACCATGGTGATTCGAGTCAGCCATGATCTTCTTCAGGTCTTCTATCTCGCCGTTACGTACCTTTTCCTGCACTAAAGGTGTCGCCAGCAATACTTCCACCGCAGCCCAGCGCCGGGTCTGGTCCGCTGAAGGTATCAGTTGCTGCGCTATAATTGCCCGCATATTGAACGACAGATCCAGCAGTATCTGGTCTCTGGCTTCTTCCGGGAAGAAGTGAAGTATGCGATCAAGTGCCTGGTTGGCGTTATTGGCGTGCAAAGTGCACAGCACCAGGTGCCCGGTTTCTGCAAAGGTAATGGCATACTCCATGGTTTCACGCGTACGCACCTCACCGATCATGATGACGTCCGGCGCCTGTCGCAATGTATTGCGCAGTGCAACTTCAAATGATTCGGTATCAATGCCGACTTCACGTTGTGTGATCAGGCTCTTGCCGTGGAAATGAACATATTCAATCGGATCTTCCACTGAAATAATATGACCGCTCATTCGCTTGTTCCGATACCCGACCATGGCCGCCAGCGTAGTTGATTTACCGGTGCCGGTCGCACCCACACACAACACGATGCCACGCTTGGTAAGGGACAGGTCGGTCAACAGCTCCGGCAAGCCAAGATCATCAAAAGTTGGAATGGAAGTCTCAATTCGGCGGCATACGACACCTGCGCAGCCCTGTTGATAGAATGCACTGACACGAAACCGGACTTCGTCCCCCAAAGCAATGGCAAACTGGCATTCCTGAGTTTCTTCAAACTCTTTTGACTGCTTCTCAGTCATGATGCCGTGCACAATTTCACTGACCTCTTCCGGCAACAGCACCTCAGTAGAAAGTGGACGAATTTTACCATTGACCTTGATGCACGGCGGGGCATCGGCCGTAATGAAAAGGTCGGAGCCCTTTTCCTGGTGTACTTCCCGCAACCAGCCTTCAATTACACTCATCTCAACACCCCCACGAATTCATGTCACGAAAATAGTTTACGATCGGTTGCCTTTCTGGCAGCTTCGGGGCGCGACACAATGCCGCGACTGACGAGGCCCTCCATATACTGGTCAAGCGTGTGCATACCAATACCCTGGCCTGTCTGGATGGCTGAATACATCTGCGCGACCTTGTCTTCGCGAATCAGGTTCCTGATCGCAGGGGTGGCCAGCATGATTTCATGGGCTGCAATACGGCCGCCGCCAATACGCTTCAACAGGGTTTGTGCGATGACCGCACGCAGCGACTCAGACAGCATGGATCGCACCATAGACTTCTCACCCGCCGGGAACACATCAATAATACGATCAATAGTTTTGGCCGCCGATGATGTATGTAATGTTGCGAATACCAGGTGACCGGTTTCAGCCGCCGTCAGCGCGAGGCGTATGGTTTCGATATCACGCAACTCGCCCACCAGAATAATATCCGGATCCTCACGCAAGGCTGAGCGCAGTGCCTGGTTGAAACCATGCGTATCACGATGCACTTCACGTTGATTAATCAGACACTTACGTGACGTGTGCACAAACTCAATTGGATCTTCAATGGTCAGAATATGCCCGGCAACCGAATTGTTGACATGGTCGATCATCGCTGCAAGCGTGGTTGATTTTCCCGAGCCAGTCGGTCCCGTCACCAATATCAGGCCGCGCGGCACATTGATGATTTCCTTGAAGGATGGAGGCGCACCAATATCTTCAAGGGTCCAGACAGCAGCCGGAATGGTCCTGAAAGCACCGCCAACACCTCGATCCTGATGAAAACAGTTGACGCGGAAGCGGGCGAGACCTGGCACGTTGTAAGAGAAATCATTCTCCAGGTTAGCTTCAAAATCACGTCGCTGGTTGTCGTTCATCGTGCTGTACAGCAACTCGGTAAGTTGCTGATTATCCAGCGCGGGTACATTCAGGCGACGCAGATCACCATCCACTCGTATCATCGGGGGTAACCCGGAAGACAGATGAAGGTCAGATGCCTTGTTTTTGACCGCATAGGCAAGCAGTTCGGCAATATCCATTAAACCCTCCTTGCAGGGATACTGGTCGCGTTACAATACATTATGACTCAAAACCGCCAAATTGCTTGAAACTGACCCCGTGGTTTTTACTGCAACATCTGTAACAATAGATCAATGCGTATACCTGCTGCAACATGAACAAGCCACTCAATAGACTGCAATCTGTCCAGCGAAGGATAGAAAACGCCTGCAGCGCCGTGGGAAGACGGGCTGATGAAGTTTCCCTGCTTGCCGTCAGCAAAAAGCATCCAGCAGAAATTATCTGTGCTTTGAATAAGTTGGGTGTTGCTGATTTTGGTGAAAACCAGCTACAGGAAGCACTCCGCAAGCAGGAAAAACTACGGGACCCGCAACTTCAATGGCACTTCATTGGTACAATCCAATCCAATAAAACCCGTGACATTGCACAGCATTTTCAATGGGTACAGAGTGTCGACAGGGTAAAAATTCTCCGCCGACTTGCCAGCCAGCGACCCGCAACTGCTAACCCCCTCAATATTTGTTTGCAGGTAAATATTGACCATGAGCCACAGAAGGCGGGTGCCACACGGGAAGAGATTTTGCAATTGGCAGAGCTTGCAGACGGTCTTGATACTATCAGGCTAAGAGGAATAATGGCGATACCGAAGTACTCACAGGACCAGCAGCAGCAACTCGACAGCTTCTGCCAGGTGCGGGAGCTGTATGAAATACTGAAAGATTCAGGCCATAAGCTGGACACGCTGTCGATGGGGATGTCAGCAGACCTGGAGACCGCCATCGCGGCGGGCAGTACCATGGTACGAATCGGAACAGCCCTGCTGGGGACCCGGGAAACATGAAATTGTACGAGGACAAAGCATGAAAATTGCATTTATAGGCGGCGGCAACATGGCCACAGCCCTGATCGGTGGCCTGCTGGCCTCGCCACGGGAGACCGCCAGAATACAGGTGGCTGACCCAAACCCGGCGACCAGAAAACAACTTGAGGGGAAATGGCCGGTCAGTTGCTTCAGCCAGGCTACGGCAGCAATCGAAGGCGCCAACACCATCGTACTGGCAGTCAAACCACAGATATTACCGGGCGTACTCACAGAAATTGCCCCCTTTACCAGCGCCGGTCAGTTAATAATTTCTGTTGTCGCCGGGATACCCATCAGCCAGATGAGCACACAACTCACAGCATCACCTGCCATTGTCCGCAGCATGCCAAATACGCCTGCTCTGATTGGCCTGGGAATTACAGGCCTCTACGCAAGTTCGGCATGCAGCGCTGAACAGCGCCAAACGGCACAAAACCTGATGCAGACTGCCGGCGAAACTGTGTGGCTGGATCAGGAGGCCTTGCTGGATGTAGTCACCGCAGTATCCGGTAGCGGACCCGCCTATTTCTTCTACCTGATTGAGGCAATGCAACAAGCTGGAACGCGCCTGGGTTTACCCGCGGATATTGCCAGCAAGCTTGCCTTGCACACCGCCAACGGCGCCAGCGCCATGGCCCTGCAAAGCGATGCTGACGTTGCTGATTTGCGCCAACGTGTTACTTCCCCAGGCGGTACTACCCAGGCCGCACTGAACCAACTGAAGGCGGCAGATTTTGCAGGCGTGATTGATTCGGCTATCTCAGCGGCAACTCAGAGAGGAAGAGAACTGGCTGGCGGCGGTGAAAAATCATGAACCCATCGGGAGCACTTATCTACCTGGTCACCACGATTATCGATCTGTATGTCGCAGCCATCATGCTGCGCTTACTGCTACAGTGGGTCAGGGCGGATTTTTACAATCCCCTGTGCCAGTTCCTGGTTGCAATCACCAACCCGGTGCTGATTCCCGCCCGGCGTTTTATTCCTTCAATTGGCAAACTGGATACCGCATCAGTGGTTGTGATGCTGCTACTGGAATTGATACAACTGGCCATCATCAGCCAAATCAGCCAGGTTGTATTCGAGCTTCAGTTCCTGCTGCTGTTTGCGATCAGAAAGCTGCTGGTTGCACTGCTAATGACCTACTTTGTGCTTATCATTGCCAGGGTCATCATAAGCTGGTTTGGCAACCAGGCACGCCACCCGCTTATCCCGCTGATTTACCAGTTGACCGAGCCGGTATTGAGGCCACTGAACAAGCTGCTGCCACCCATGGGTGGCATCGATCTTTCACCGTTGTTTGCCCTGATCGCGCTGCGCTCACTTTTGTTTCTGCTAGGATGGTAAGTAACCGTACACGAGCAATCCTCGTCAGGCACTTCGCTCCAAACAGTGCCTGAGTTGATATTTAGACTTTAGAAAAGGATCTGAAAAATGAAAAGACTGATACATACCCTCATACTGCTGACCGCGCTGACCGCCCCGCTTGCCAACGCCCAACAAGCCATGGAATTTGGTGATTACACCATTCACTATAATGCTTTCAACTCCAGCCTGCTGACACCAGACATCGCAAAAGCGTATGGCATCACACGCTCTGGCAGTCGTGCGCTGATCAATATTTCAGTACTGGAGAAAAACGGTACGCAGTCCCCCATCGCCACAAAAGCAACGGTTGCCGCAACTGGCCGCAATCTGACTGGCCAGATCCGCAAAATCGAGATGCGCGAAATCGACGATGGCGATGGCGCCATATATTATCTTGGTGAATTATCAGTCCGAAATATGGAAACCTTCGATTTCACCGTGCTGGTTACACCCAAGGGCAATAACAAACCCTTTAACGTGAAATTTCGCCAGCAGTTCTACACAGAGTAGGTCTCCTGGCCTACGGGAATAAGCGCTGCCGGAGCCACTCGCCTTCCGCTAACACAAACCGGAAGCGATCATGCAGGCGGCTTTCTTTTCCGTACCAGAATTCGATCATATCCGGCACCACCCGATACCCGGACCAATGCGGAGGCCGGGGTACATCAGTACCAGCAAACTTTTGCTCGTACTCTTCTACCCGTTGCTCCAGTACTTCCCGGCTGTCCAGAACCTCTGACTGTAAAGAAGCCCAGGCACCGACCTGGCTACCACGGGGGCGGGTAGCAAAATAACTGTCTGCCTCGGCATCTGTCACCGGCTCAACGGACCCCTCCACCAATACCTGGCGGAAAATTGTTTTCCACAATATACACAGTGCGGCTTGTGCATTCTGGTCAAGTTGCCGGCCCTTGTTGCTGCGCGTATTGGTATAAAATACAAAACCCCGCGCATCAAATTCCTTCAGTAGCATGGTGCGCACCGACACACTTCCATCCCCCGCTGTCGTCGCCAGGGACATGGCCGTCGGTTCCGGTTCACCAGCAGCCTGTGCCGCCTGCATGGCTGAGTCAAACCGACTGATAACTTCACTTGGTATGTTCATGGGTGTTCCTGTGTTCAAGTATAGCGCCGTAGCCAGCGCGATAGTCCGGATAGTCCAGTTGCAACCCGCTGTCACGCAGCCTGCGATTGTCTATGCGTTTGCCGCGATTCGCTGATGAAGTCGCCAGGCCGCGGGGTGCGGGGTGCGCAAGTTGGTCTGCGATCCAGCTCAATACTTCAAATCTGGCCGCAGGCAAATCATCCGAAACCAGATACAGTGACTGCGGCGCATCCAGCAGCAACAGATGCAACAATGCTGCAGCAACATCATCGCGGTGTATACGATTGGTAAAACAGGGTGGGTTCTGTTGAACTTCAAGCCCTTCTGAGGTGGCGAGACGAATCATGCCTTCACGCCCGGGGCCATATATTCCGGCTACCCGCGCGATTACCAGGTTATCGGTATCGTTCGCCGCGAACTGCTCCATTGCTAACAGCACCTGACCATTGAAACGGGCCGGGGCAGGCGCTGTTTCTTCATTGATCATGGTGCCATCCTGCTGACCGTATACAGATGTGCTCGAAACCAGCAATGTACGCTGAGGTGCTCGCCTCAGGCTCTTCCAGAGGTTTTTCCAGCCGTCAACAAATATTGATTCGTAAGCCGCCTCATTGCGACTGGCGGGTGTTGGCATGAAAACCACATGATCTATATCGACCGGCAGATTCTTCAGGGTGGCAGGGTCGGTAAGGTCAGCCTGAACAGCTTTGACGCCTTGCGGCAGTGTCGCTATATTTCGCTTCAGTCCGTAGACAACATGCCCGTTGTCCAGCAGCAAATCTGCCAGGACATTTCCAACATCGCCACAGCCCGCTATCAGTACGTTCATTACCCTGATTCTGGCTCCGGATCATCTGCAGGAGGACGTGAATTCGGCAGTGTTCGCAACCAGATCATCCACACCACCAAAGCATCCAGAATAATCAGTGCCTGCCACAGGTAAAGGTGGAACCACTCGAATGCGGTGTAGTTCCACTGTCCGAGGTAATATAGGCTTATGATCCTCACCAGATTCAGCAATTGGATGGCGAAGAATCCCGCCGTGAAACCAATCAGCTTATTTTTCAACGGGGCCGGAAAAGCGAAGATGGCGGCAAACAGGATGATCACGGCCTCAAGGCCATTACAGCCGCGCTCGATACGAACACCAAAACCGGAAACCTTGTCGCGTATGACGTTTCCGGTGGCGATAACATTGTCGTCAAAAACCTGCACTATCCAGACGCTTATATCAGCGATCAGTGATGTAAATGGAAGGATGACGTACTTTTCCGCCGGCTGTAAAATCTCCAGTGTAAACAAACCAATCAGCAATACTGAAAAGATGATAAAGAAACGAAGCATAAACTCTACTACCCCTTATATTAACCGCGACGGGGCAATACTACCCAATGCCATGCGGGCTTGCACGCCGTTTCTGGGGGCAGTTAACAGCTGATGGGCAATTCGGATCAAAATGTCTTCCTGATCGGTCCTATGGGCTCGGGTAAAACAACCATCGGGAAACAATTGGCGAAACTGCTAAAACTCGACTTTTATGATTGTGATCATGAGCTTGAACGTCAGACAGGTGCCAGCATAAACCTGATTTTCGATCTTGAGGGTGAAGCCGGGTTTCGCCTGAGAGAAAGCCGAATGCTGGAAAAGATAGCCAGAAAAAAAGGCGTGCTTATTTCAACGGGTGGCGGGGTTATCTGCAGCCATCAGAACCGCCAGCTATTGCGTACCCACGGATTTGTTGTCTACCTGAAAACCAGCACCGGAAATCAACTCAAGCGCCTGAGCCAGGACAAGAGCCGGCCACTGCTGCAGGCAAAAGACCGCAGGCAGCGATTACGGGAACTCGCCAGCGTCCGGAACCCACTTTACGACAGTACCGCCGACCTGGTTTTCAGCACCGGTAGCCAAAGCGTACTCAACACTGCGAAGTCACTTTCTTCAGCCATCCAACAACAGGTAAACCCACTCAATGCAGACAGTTAAAGTTGAACTGGCCGAGCGTAGTTACAACGTCAACATCGGTTCCGGCCTACTTGGAAAAAGTGGTGCAGCATTCGG
>JAJRUM010000048.1 GCA_024277815.1 Gammaproteobacteria bacterium | reverse complement strand
TAAGGTTCTTCGCGTTGCATCGAATTAAACCACATGCTCCACCGCTTGTGCGGGCCCCCGTCAATTCCTTTGAGTTTCAACCTTGCGGCCGTACTCCCCAGGCGGTCAACTTAACGCGTTAGCTTCGACACTAAGTTCCTTAATGAACCCAACGTCTAGTTGACATCGTTTAGGGCGTGGACTACCAGGGTATCTAATCCTGTTTGCTCCCCACGCTTTCGAGCCTCAGCGTCAGTTTTGGTCCAGTAAGCCGCCTTCGCCACTGATGTTCCTCAAGATATCTACGCATTTCACCGCTACACCTTGAATTCCACTTACCTCTACCAAACTCTAGCTACGCAGTTTCGAATGCAATTCCCAGGTTGAGCCCGGGGCTTTCACATCCGACTTACGCAGCCGCCTACACTCGCTTTACGCCCAGTAATTCCGATTAACGCTTGCACCCTAAGTATTACCGCGGCTGCTGGCACTTAGTTAGCCGGTGCTTATTCTTTAGGTACCGTCAATGCCGGAGGTATTAGCTCCGGGTTTTTCTTTCCTAATAAAAGTGCTTTACAACCCGCAGGCCTTCTTCACACACGCGGCATTGCTGCATCAGGCTTGCGCCCATTGTGCAATATTCCCCACTGCTGCCTCCCGTAGGAGTCTGGGCCGTGTCTCAGTCCCAGTGTGGCTGATCATCCTCTCAGACCAGCTACGGATCGTTGCCTTGGTAGGCTTTTACCCTACCAACTAGCTAATCCGACATAGGCTCATCCAATAGCGCAAGGCCCGAAGGTCCCCTGCTTTGTCCCGTAGGACATATGCGGTATTAGCGTGGATTTCTCCACGTTATCCCCCACTACTGGGCAGATTCCTATGCATTACTCACCCGTCCGCCACTCGTCAGCGCCACAACACCCCGAAGGATGAATTAGGCCTGTTACCGTTCGACTTGCATGTGTTAAGCATGCCGCCAGCGTTCAATCTGAGCCAGGATCAAACTCTTCAGTTTAAAGTTTTCGATTTCAGATCGAAGCCGAAACTTCAATCGTCCATCTATATAGCTTTAGCTGAAAGCTTAACCTCGCTCCCGATTACAATTATTAAATCTAAATCAGGGCATGGTCGCTCTCTATATAATGGTTTTACCCACGACGATAGCGCCCACACAAGTTACCTGTTCATTGTTAAAGATCGTTTTCTCACCGGTCGCATTTCGCAGACCAGTCCAGCACAAAATCGCTGCAGCGTTTCCTTTCGGTCATCGCCGCACCGGAAGACCCCATTTCAAGAATCTCCACCCCAGTGCTGGAGCGGGCCGCCCATTATAAATGTAACCAGAATATGCGTCAACATTTATCCATCATTTTTTTCCGTTGCCGGATCGATCTGATGTCGAGCGAAGGCGCATTATAGGGCCATGGAATGTGGTGTCAACAGCTGAGGTGAAAATAAATGAAAATAAATCGAATTAATCTTTCAAGCTGTCGAGCCGGGCTTGCAAAATTTCAGTTTCCAGACGCCCACACCCCCCCGGAGACGTCCGGTTTGCAAGGCTTTGAGCGATTAACTCATCATTCAATTCAGTTACTTCTGCCGCCGCCGTTTTATAGGCGTCACGAAATGGAATTCCATCACGGGCAAGATCAAGCGCATGATCAGTTGCCAGCATTTCGGCGCTTACAGACGCACGCATCCGATCTGCCTGCCAGGCAAAATTTGCAAGCAAGTCCGGTAACAGCGCGAGTGCCTGTAACCCCTTCCTGAACGCACGCAACAACGGCGGCTTAGTGGCCTGCAGATCCCGCTGATAGCCAGATGGCAACGAGAGTACCGAAGCCAGTTCAGTTTGTGCTCCCTGAACCACGCCGTGCACCGCGCGCAGCAGCTCAATGGTGTCCGGGTTATTCTTGTTCGGCATAATGCTTGAGCCGGTGCAATATTGCTCCGGCAACTGGACAAAACCAAACTCGTGGGTGGTGAACAGGCTTAAATCCCAGGCCAGTCGGCGCAGATCGAGTGTGCAGGCCGACAATACAGAAAGCGCCTGTAGTTCCATTTTGCCCCGGCTGTTTTGTGCATACTGCGGATTTACCAGCATACGGGCAAACCCGAGGTCTCTGGTTACTGCTTCCCGGGGCAAGTCCAGGTTGACGCCAAAGCCGGAGGCCGTGCCCAGCGGGGATGCATCCAGCCACTGGCTGGTCAGGAGTGCCAATTCGGCGTTATCAATGAAGGCCTCCGCGTGCCCGGCCAGCCACAGTCCTGCCGAAGAAGGCATGGCCGGCTGCAAGTGGGTATAACCCGCCATGGGCAAGTCACCTTCCGCAGCGACTCGTTGCAACAGTACAGCAGCGATTTTAGTGCAAAGGCCCCGCAATTTCCCGAGGCGGTCCTTCATATACAATCGCAGCGCTACTGCAACCTGATCGTTGCGGCTACGGCCGGTATGGACCTTACCACCAACCTCACCATGCATTTCAGTAAGCCATGATTCTATGGCGGAATGGCCATCCTCATAGCGGTTATCCAGGCACCTGGCGCCACTACTGATATCCCGCTCTATGGTCAACAAGCTATCCAATAAGCAGGCGGACTCTTCGTCACTGAGGATTCCAATCTGCTGCAATCCACGCACGTGTGCAGCGCTCGCCTGCAAATCGAAAACAAGCAGCTCCTGATCAAGCTCCACGTCCTCGCCAGCAAGAAACTCCATGATCGCCGAGTCAGTGCTTTCGCCCTTGCCCTGCTTTTTCCAAATCAGATCTTTCATCAGCCTGAGTATAGAATAAATACCCTACCCTCTACCATGAAAGCTAACTGTCTATCAGCCGCTTGCGGTCAAGTACGCAGATACCACAAAACTTCTTACTGGCCCTTCTCTGCTTTCTTCAAAAAACGATCCGTCAACTTGTCCACTGACCATGAGTCAGGTTTCTGGCTGGGGGGGAACTCGTCAAAAGTCTGCAAGAACAGCGTTGTCTGTGCCAGGCCCAGGTAAACATAAGGTGCCTTTGAAATAACCCAGTCCCAGTAAGTATTGGAATTGTGGTCAGCACGTTCATAGGGGTCACGCCGGAGGTTGAAAATCTTGGGTAGCCTGAGGATGACTTCGGGCTCGGCCCACAGCGCCATAGTTTGAGCACGTTGCTCGGCATAGACGATCTTCCAGTCGCCAACCCGTACGCCAACCGGCATGCCTTCATCATTCAGGTAGTGGAAAACCTGTCGTGGACCTCTATCCACCTTCCCTGTCCAGTAAGGCAGGAAATTGTAACCGTCCAGGTGCACCCGGAATTTCGTTCCACCGGCCGTATAGCCTTCCCTTAACTTTCTTGCAATATCCGGCTCGCCAGCAGCGGCCAGTAGTGTCGGCAACATATCAAGGTGAGACATGATCTCGTTCGAGACAACCCCGGCAGGAATCTTGCCAGGCCAGCGGAATAAGGCTGGAACCCGGTAAGCACCTTCCCAGTTACTGTTTTTTTCACTACGGTAAGGCGATATCGCAGCATCGGGCCAGGTGTTGTAATGCGGGCCGTTATCCGTGGAGTACATCACGATCGTATTGTCAGCGATACCCAGATCATCCAGTTTGTCCAACAACGCTCCAACCACATCATCATGACCCATCATGGTGTCATTGTAAGGTCCTTGCCCGGATCGGCCCCGGTCCGAGTCTTTGGTGTAAGTCCGGAAATGCATGTGCGTTGCGTTAAACCACACAAAAAACGGCTTTTTGGCTTTATGGGCACGGTCTATGAAATCCAGACCGGCTGCCAGAAACTCTTCATCAACCGTTTCCATCCGTTTGCGAGTCAGCGCACCGGTATCTTCAATTCTCCCATCCGCATAGGAATGGATTACACCGCGTGGGCCAAAATTCTCCCTGAAGCCCGGCATTTTGGGGTAATCCGGGTCTTCCGGTTCCTCTTCCGCATTCAGGTGATAGAGATTGCCAAAGAATTCATCAAAACCATGGTTGGTAGGCAGGTATTTATCCTTGTCACCCAGGTGGTTCTTGCCAAACTGCCCAGTAGCGTAACCCTTGTCTTTTAATAGCTGTGCAATGGTTACATCACGATCCTGCAAGCCCAGCTCTGCACCAGGCAGTCCTACCTTAGTTAAGCCGGTTCGCAGCCCGGACTGGCCGGTGATGAAGGTCGAGCGGCCTGCAGTGCAGCTCTGATCGCCGTAGTAATCGGTGTACCTCATGCCTTCTCTGGCGATGCGGTCAATATTCTCCGTGCGATAACCCAGGACACCATCATTGTAGGCGCTGATATTGAAAATACCGATATCATCACCCCAGATTATGAGGATGTTCGGCTTGTCAGGTTTGGCCAGGACGCCGGTCGAAAACACCAGGCTCAAGAGCAAAAGGGCCAGAATCACAACCCTGCTATCCAGTGACAGACATTTGTTACGCATTGCTATCTCCACTCGTTTGAATTAATCCGTGCTGAATGTGTTGGGAACAACCTGCATATCGTACAACAATAAGAGCTTGAGGATTCCCGATATCTGCAACTTCATGGGGTATGCAGGTTCATTGTGACGGTACTCTGACTGGAAGTACCAGTGAATCATAGCGCTGAAGGGCATGTAGATGGCAGTAAATTGCTGCTGACATGATACTGCCTGACCAGCATCAGGATCAGGCGGGGGACTGCCAAGGAGCCGGTCGCTTTTCTGTGCATAGAATCCGCTACAATGACACCTTTGGGAGCAGGCAAGCGGTGTTTCTGTATTCGTCGTGCATCAGGTCAGTATTGTGCTGAAAACCATACTTTTTGATCTGGACGGAACGTTGCTGGATACTGAGCCGGATTTCACTTTCATACTGAATCAGCTTCTTCGACAACACAATCGCCAAACCATAACGGCGGCACAAGTCAGGAATGATGTATCCAATGGAGCCAAGGCACTGATAGCACTGGGCTTCGGCATTGATGATGGAAGTCCGGATTTTCCTGCGCTGCTCGATAGCCTGCTGGCGCTTTACGCTGAGAAAATACCAGCGACCGACGGCTCACTGTTTACGGGCATCATCCCCCTGCTGGAAAGGATCACCTCAGAAAACTGCCAGTGGGGAATCGTAACCAACAAACCTGAGCGTTTCACCCTTCCCCTGCTCGGCCAGTTTCCCGTCCTGCGTTCCTGTACTACGGTGGTTTGCCCCGAACATATCAGCCGTACCAAACCGGACCCCGAGGGCCTGTTACTGGCTTGTAGCCATACTTCCTGCAAGCCCGGTGAAGCCGTTTACATAGGTGACCACCCAAGAGATATGGAAGCAGGCAACAATGCCAACATGCCTACCATTGCAGTCGATTGGGGCTACTGTTCTGAAGGTCAGCCCATCAGCCAATGGAATGCCGCCAAAGTGGTTTCTTCTGCGGACGAAATCCAGCGTTATTTATTTGATTGATATCATATTGCGGCAACAACTTAACCAGACCAGGATCGAACAAACTCAAATCCAGCTCAACGGTCACTGTTGACGCCCGGCACCGCATCAATTCCTGCATTCTCATCCAACCCAAGTGCCAAATTCAAATTTTGTATCGCTTGTGAAGCGGCACCCTTGAGCAAATTGTCCAGCACCACGACTAGGTTGCCACGAACAGGATTTCGGGCATCCACATCAAAACCACCAATATGAATATCAGCAGTACCCTGCACTGCCCTGACCTGCGGAATTTCCCTACTTACAATCACTCTTGCTTCGCCAGCAAATTCAGCCTGAAACATCGCCTGCAACTCAGCAGCGGATGTTGAGTGATCAAGCTCAAATGCAATGGTCAGTGAAATACCACGAAAGAATGCCGCCACGTGCGGCATAAAACGAACCTCTGTGCCCAGCTGGCTGCTGACTTCCTTTTCATGCACATGGCCACTCAGTGCGTATGGAATCAGGTTATCCCGCAACACACCCGGATCATTGCGCGGCGAGGGTGTCTTGCCGGCACCGCTGTAACCGGATACGCCAAACACCAATGGTGCAGAAGCCAATTGACCGGCCAGCGGCAGCAACCCGAACTGCGCACCTGTCGCATAACAACCGGGATTGGCAATCAGGCGGGCAGTACGAATCTGCCCTCGAAAACGTTCCGGCAAACCGTAAACCCAATCCGGATTGAAACGGTAATCCGCACTCAAGTCGAGGATGACGCTGTGCGGAAATTCAAGCTGAATGGCAGCCACCCACTCGGCTGCCAGGCCATTGGGTAAGGCCAGCACCCAGGCATCTGCCGGGTGCGCCGACACATCGGCGGGCTCCATCCGGGTAAAGCACCTGCCATCATCCGGCCAGCCCTCACAGGTTGAAGAGATAGCCTGTCCGGCGTGGCTGCGCGAACTGGCCATTCCTAGCGCCATAGCCGGGTGCGCAGCAATCAACCGAAGCAGTTCCGAACCGGTATAACCGCGCCCTCCGACCAGGTTAATCGTCCGCCATGCACTCATTCCGGAGCCCAACCGGAGTCACGCTCAAGTGCATCACCGACACAGCGCTCGCGTTGTGCGGCATCTTCGACACCAAGGGTAAATACCACCCACTGCCCCGAACGGTTGGAACTGTCAGCTTGCTGAAAATACCACGGGGTCACCGGGTTGGTGTTGCGCGAACGCCAGTACAGGGCCGGAAAACGTGCCCTCACGACCTGCCAGATGGCTGCACCGAGGCCTTCACCCTGGGCTTCGGAGGTGACAATAAACTTGTCCAGATATGGCAGGCCATCAACACCCATCACAATTACGGCAGCCGCGCGACCGGTCTCTGAAAGCAGCACCAGTGGCCGCTCAAGACTCTCAAACCAGCCTTCCCGCAACTTGCGTCCAAATGAGTCTTCAACCAGTTTTTCTACCCGGCCCAGGGTCTCTGCATCCGGCGCTTCATGTACATTGATTTCCTCACCCTTCCTGACCAGCGTACCTGCACCCCGATAGGTAAACAGCTCCCGGGTCAGATGTGCAGCAGAAGTAATTGAAACCGAAGTATTGTCCGGAAGCTTTTGCAGCATTTCATTAATCTGCTGCAATTTCAGTCGCATACCGGAATGCACCCAGGGTTGCTGCATCAGGGCATCGTAATCATTGGTCAGGCTGACCGCTGAAATAATGCGATCCTGACGATCCAGCAGGCCACCGGTTGGTGACAGAAAAATAACCTTGTGTGGCTGCAGTGCCCAAACCAGTTCCCGCGTGGCGATATCGGCATTGATATTGAGTACCTGCCCGGAAGGTGATTCACCGAGGCAGGTCAACACCGGCACTGCACCCCTGCGCACCGCACTTTCTACCGCACTCAAATCAACTTTCTCAACCTCGCCAACCAGGCCAAGTTTTTCCTGATCCAGGTAACTGCACTGGAAAACGCCGTGCTGGATACTCCTGGCACGAATGCCTTTGTCTTCAAGCGCCTCGACCAGGCGCAGGTTTTCCTTGTACATTAACGGTCGCGCCACCGACATGACGGCTTCGGTCGTTACGCGCAGGCCATCCCGCCTTTCCGTTTTGATACCGGCATCAGCCAGCGCCTGGTCAAGCTGCGGTCCTGCACCATGCAGAACCACTGGAATCAAACCAAGCCGGTGCAAAAAGGCCAGTGCCGAGGTCAGTTCATCAAGGTGATCGCGGAGGATTCCGCCACCCACCTTGACCACTGCAAAACGCGCCTGGTTGGTACCGGAAAATTCTTTAAGATATTGCTGAGCCTCACGGCTGGAACCCAGCTGTGCAAGCAGTTCGTGAACAACCTGGCGAACATCCGTCATGAGCTTTTTACCAATTTTTCATATATGTGCAGAGCCAAATCCAACTGTTCAATACTGACCCATTCATCAATCGCGTGAGCCTGCGCGATATTGCCCGGGCCAAGTACAATGGCCGGCAGACCTGCACGGGCAAACAACGAAGCTTCGGTCCAAAAGTCCACCGCACGCCCGGACTCGATGCCATGCTTTTTTACAAAGTTCTGTGCTTGCGCCACATCCATCCCTGCGGTTGGCAAAGGGGGGCCGGAGAATGGCACATGCCATTGGGCTTCACCCCCGTTTTCAAGTGCTGACATGCGGGTCAAAAAATCCTCGTTGCTGTCTCCGGGTGGCAGGCGGGCACTCCAGTGCAAATTTGCCTCGCCAGCGATTACGTTGGACTTCACCCCACCCTGCACCGTACCCACGTTGAAACAGGATCTGCGCCCTTCGCGCTCAAGCACTGCAGCCTGTTGCACCGCCGCGGCCACCCAGACGGAAAGCTTATGCAGGGCATTGTCCTGCAACGCCCTGGGTTCGGAAGAGTGGCCGGGTTTACCACGGAACTCCCCTTTAACTGAAAGATATCCACAGTGGCTCAGCACCGCCTTGCAGTCGGTGGGCTCAGCTACAACCACCTGGCTAAAAGCTGCGGCCTGGTCCGAGCCAACAAACTCATTGACGCAGCAGCCGCTGGCGCCTTCCTCATCCGTGGTGAACAACATCGCCATCGGCTCAGCGGTAAACGCCGCAACTTCCAATAAACAGGCAGCAGCACCCTTGATATCACAGGCACCCCTTCCGTACACCCGACCCTCATGCTGCGTTAACTCCAGCGCCGGAAAACGGGAGCCTGCGATGACGGGGACGGTATCCATGTGTACATTAAACAGTAGTGCGGGTGTGCCCCGCACCGCGAGCATACTGATTCGCCCCAAGCCATGGTCAGTCATTTCGATCACAAACTCAGGCCCCAGTGACGCTTTGATCCAGACAAACATGTCAGCATCTGCACTGAGTATACGCGGCGGGTTTTGTGTATCAAAAGCGACCAACCGCTTGAGGCGCTTGAGTACACCGGTGACGTTCATTTTATCGCCTTCCCGCCCTGGGCTGCCCGCACCCGCATGGCCGTTGTTGAACTCTGGCCCAGAAGCTTGATAAAACCCTCGGCTTCTTCCGGTGACCAGTTACAACGTTGTGCATACACGGCATCCGGGTCCTGCACAATGAAATCAGATTCAACTGCCACGGCATGCATAGAGCCACCTGTGGTTTCAAGGGTCACGGTGCCGGTGACAGCTGATTGCGAACTGGCCAGGTAAGCTTCAAGATCCTGCTTATGCGGTTCATAAAAGAAGCCGGTATAGACCATTTCAGCCCAGCGTTGCGCGACCTGGTGACGGAACTGGTTTTGCAGGCGCGTATTGACGCAGTCCTCCAGCGCCTGGTGCGCCAGCAATAACGCATCGATGCCAGGGCATTCAAAAACTATCCGGCCTTTAAGGCCGATACTCACGTCGCCTGTGTAGATATGGTGGCCTACACCATACTGGCCAAACGCCTTGTTCAGGAACTGCAAGATCTCCGGCCCGGCCATTGCCTGGCCGTTAACGCTGACAGCCCTGCCCTGCTCGAATCCGATGGCAACCTGTAGCGGTTGTTCCGGCCACTCTTTCCGCGGCCGGCTCAACTGCCAGGTTTCCGCATCAGGCGCTTCAAACTCATCTATCTCACTGCCGGAGATAGTCACACCCAGTAAATTCTCATTGATAGAGTACTTACCGGTTTTCTCCGGTATCGAAACACCGGCATTTTTCAGCAATTCGATTTCGATATCCCGGATATTGCCAGGTTGCTTCTGCAGGTCCCTGACCAGCGCATGGATTTCGTAATCGCCCACACTCCTGACCGTCTGGTCGAAACGCAGCTGGTCATTACCCATACCGGTACAGCCGTGGGCAAAATGCCGGGTGCCAAGCTCATCGCATAGTTGCAGGCTCAAGCACACGATCAGGTACCGGTCAGAACACAGCATCGGGTATTCACCCAGCATGCGTGACTGGCTCCAGACCAACGGCACCACAAACTCATCCCAGATCAGCTGGCTGGCATCAACCAGATGGTGTTTGCTGGCACCCAGTGCCAGTGCCCGGTCTTCAATCCACTGCACTTCGTCCTGGCTCAGGCCACCGGTATCAACAAATACGGTATGTACGTCATAGCCCTGCGCGCAGAGTTCCAGCACACAGTAACTGGTATCCAGCCCACCTGAAAATGCCAGTACCATGGGTATTTTGTTCGTAGTGCTCATTATTTTTCTCCCAGCAAATTCATCATCAATGCTTTTTGCACGTGCAGACGGTTTTCCGCTTCATCCAGCGCCAGGCAATAGGGCGCATCCATCACAGCGTCACTGGCCTTGATATTTCTCCTCAGCGGCAAGCAATGGCTGAACAGGCCGTCATTGGTCAAAGCCATCTTTGCTTCGTCGACCATAAAGTGGCGATAGTTTTTGCGCAGCACCCATTCATCTTCCGGCCTGCCGTAGTAAGGCAATGCGCCCCAGCTCTTGGCGTAAACAAAATCAGCACCATCGTAAGCCGAGTCGATATCATGGCTGATTTGCAATGACCCTCCACTGGTTGCGGCATTGGCTTTTGCCGCTTCCATAAACTGCGAATCCAGCAGGTAATCCGGCTCGGGGCACAGCAAGGTCACATCCATGCCGAACTTTGTGCCCATCAACAAGGCTGAGTTGGCCACCGCCGTATTCAACGGCCGTGGGTGCCAGGTCCAGGTCAGCACCATTTTACGTTGAGCCACCGACCCCATCCTTTCCTGCAGCGTCATCATCATGGCCAGCTCCTGGCAGGGGTGCACAATGGTTTCCATGTCGATCACCGGCACAGGCGAATGCTTCGCCAGGGATTTGATCACGTAATCTTCGCGATCCTTCGACCAATCCACAAATGACGGGAAGGCCCGTATGCCGATCAGGTCGCAGTAACGCGACAAAACACCTGCAGCCTCGGCAATGTGTTCTTCAGCATCACCATCCATGATCGCGCCGGTCTCAAATTCCAGCCCCCAAGCATCTTTGCCCGGCTGCAGCACAATGGCGATACCACCCATTTGTTGCATGCCGAGATCAAAAGAAGTCCGGGTACGCATGGACGGGTTCAAAAACAACAAGGCGATTGAGCGGCCTTTCAATTTTGAATTAATCGGGCTCTGCTTCAGCTTCCCTGCCACTTGTAGCAGCAATGCCAGCTCTTGTTGTGACCAATCGTTGGTGGTCAAAAAATGCTTCACGTACAAATCTCCAAAATTTGTCCTGAATATAATCGCGATGAGCAAAGCTCATCCCTCCCACACGCGGCAACTGCTCCTGCGTTGCTCTACCTCCTGCATCCCTGCAGTCGCGCGCATCCCTGCGCCCGCGGCATACCGTTCGTCCTGAACATAAAAAACCCAGCCGTTGGCTGGGTCTTATTTATTCGTTTACGCCTAACTGTTAACACATGGCAACCCAGCCCGTTCAGTGAAATCCTGGACGTCGCAGTCGTCGGTAAGAACCGTTGCTGATCGTGGTGCAAACAGGAAAAAACATTTTATAAAATCTCTGCTCGAGGCTGCTTAAATTATAAAGTTCGAATCTACGGTGTTTACCGGTTTTTTGCAATAACTTATTTACTTATAAGCTGAACAATCAGTCACTCACCGCACAATAGCTTCTGGTTATCGTAACCATTCTGTCGCTGCCTGCGTCTCACTAAGCGGAAGCCGATCTTGATCTGGCCCGAAGCGTAACAGCACACTTCGCATTAAGAGACGACCAGGCAGAAGCAATTATCGCTGAGGTTAAGGTGGCTTTAAAGGGCTGGAAGAATACCGCGCGGCAGTTGCGCATGAGCGTAGCGGACATCGCCACTTATTCCTCGGCTTTCGTTTCGAGCTAGAGGACTGTAATCCTAATCAGCAATTGTGTGAATTATCATGACTTAGTCATAGTCCAGGCGATAGCCCTCTATCGTGGAGCCGTCTGCCGCTTCACCAAAGAACCGGCTATCGCTCATATTGGCAATGGGCATGGTGTACTCCTTGTCACCACGCCGTATCACACAGCCCGGCTGACTGGATTCTGAGTCCAACTCGCAGACAATAAGATCAACAAAAACATCAGGCCCCGGTGGGCCCTGGTGAACCCACGTTTCGTAGACCAGTTCCCCCTTATCAGGCCCCCCCGTTATGACACGACCAATACCGACAGGCCAAATTCCACTCGTCCAATTCCACGGCTCCGGAGGGTCGCTATTGGGTTTAGTGATGAGCACAAAATCCGCGCCATATTTCGGAAAAACATAAGGAGTTTGCTCTTCAAAATACCTGCGACCAGGCGAACCATACATAATGGGCACATAGAACTGGCTGGGATCATCTCCAATGGTCAGGCGCATATAATTCCGCTTTTGAAACTCCAGCCTGATCGTTGCTCCCTCCACCGGGCCTTCAGGTGGCAGGTATTCACAGCCGGTGCAATTGCCGTTTTTGAACTGCAGTAGAGGCGTTTCCAGTTCCCACTGCACCCCTTCCTGTTTCGAGCGAATCAACATTCCATTGAAAAGCTGCCACTCCGGCAGGCCTTCGGCATCATAACCGTAGTAGTAGCCCACCAGTTTGCCGCCCTGTATTTCCAGGTTAATGCCGGAGCCGGATTGATCCGGATTGTACCAGGCACCGGTTTCAGGAAAAGGTGCATGGATTAACGTGTCGCAGCCCACGCATGGGACGAAAGGGCCTTCCTGGGCCGATGCAGATGCACCGATCCAGAACAGGAAAACACATAGAATTATAAATTTGTTCATGGCTTAATCAACACAGCCCAACTGTTTCACCAGGACCAAACGCACCAGTCGAACCTGGCCACTACCAAACTCCTGGAAATCACTGTGAAACGTCAATGTCCCTTCTCTACAGGAGAGCATGTCTACTTCCAACGTACCCCAACGCAGCTCATCTGCAGGCAGAACCTCGCCATCTGGTGAGAGGCTTCCATTCTTTTTAATATATGCATCAGCAACCAATGAACGCCCTGCTACCAGTTCGCCAAGTCCGTAAATCCAGGCCTGGTTGCCATTTTTGTCAAAGGTGTTCCACATGAGCAACGTGTTGTAGTTATTGTCAATGATGGAAAGATAATGGCCATCCGCTTCAGGATCATAGTACAGACCGTTGATGCCGCCTTCGGCCATGAACGCAGGCCTTAGCTCAACCGCACCTTTATCACAGCGCCCAATGCCATCGCCATTACCATCCAGATCTCTGGACCAGGTGTTATTCAACAGATCAGTCTGAGTGCAAAGTGCAGGGTCTATGCTATCGACTGCCTCGCTTGCGGCAACCGGAACCAATGCATGACGCAAAATAGGCTTACCTGAAGTTGCCGGCCAAACCCAGGCATTTGCAACCGGACGCCATATTAACCCACTGGGTTCACCAACCGTATCTCCTTCGGCATTGAAATTACACTCGCCACTATCGATAAGATTGTGCCCCTGGCTTACAGCCCGCTCACAGGTCCTGCCTGAGAAGCCAGACACTATCGAATTGACCACCAGTGTGCTGGCATCAGGTGCAGTTGCAATCGCCAGGCCTGTAAACTTCCTGTCGTAATTTCTGGTAAACAGACTGACATTTTTGAGGGACATAAAGCCCGTGTTATCCAGTGGCGCATTAGTAAATGAGTCTGCGAGATAGATTTGTGTATTTTGGATTTCCGCATTACCTTCATTCTTTAAAATGCCGCCAGAGTTCTCTGCATGACCTCCGTTGATACCGGAGTTGATCACCGATACCTGGTCCATAAAGATTCGCCCTGGCGGCGCATTTCTAATTATTGTGATGACCGGAGTACAAATGGGGGCAAAGCCCATGCACTGCGGCACGGCTGATAATGAATTGATCTGTACCCGCAAGAGTTCCAGTTCACCGCGATTGTCAATCAAGGCTCCACCGGAGTGTTCCAGCGAAAACTCTACCAGTTCGATGTTCTGAAGCCGTAAATGCCCTTCCGGCCTGACCAGAAGAAGGCTGGCCGGACTGTGTTCACCACCCCTGAAGATAATGGGGTCAGAACGACCAATGATTACAACTGAAGTTTGGGTGTCGGGTAAACCGGTGTTATTGGAAAAATCAAAGGTCCCACTGGTGACAATAACAGTCTCAACATCCGGGTCACCATCAAAGGCGTCACTCATTGCCTGTTTGAGCGCTTCCATGTCGCCGGGGGGGACAAGTACTTGATTGGTGGTCTGTGCTGTTGCGGCAGTGGAAACCAATAGCAGAAATAGAAAGACAAACGATTTCATTAAGAATCCATCCTCTTTTGAACATGTCTCACTCAGTATCACAGGACTTTATCACTGAATGCAGGCTGAAGAATCTCATTAACACTGTTTCAGTGTACTTTAGGTACCTTCAAATCGCGATGAGCAAGCTCATGGCTCAGGCCAGCCTCTCGACCGGTTCCCGGTCTCACCTTCTCCCTCCCACAAGCACGCCTGACCCCTTTACGGGCGCTTGGGGATATACAGGTCAGTAATCGTGCCTTCAAACATCTCGGCGGACATTGCGATGGTTTCTGAGAGCGTTGGATGCGCATGAACAGACAGGCTGATATCTTCTGCTTCACAGCCCATTTCAATCGCCAGCACACATTCAGCGATCAGATCGCCGGCGTGCAGGCCAACGATGCCGGCGCCAATCAGCCGGTTGGTGGCAGGGTCAAACAACAGCTTAGTAGACCCTTCAGTACGGCCAAGCCCCATGGCCCTGCCACTGGCGGCCCAAGGGAATTTACCCACTTTGTAATCGATGCCCTGCTCTTTAGCCTGGGTTTCCGTCAGGCCAGCCCAGGCGATTTCAGGGTCAGTGTAGGCAACCGAAGGTATGACCCTGGCGTCGAACGCACTTTTCTTGCCGGCACAAACTTCTGCCGCGACTTTCGCTTCGTGGGTGGCCTTGTGTGCCAGCATGGGCTGGCCAACGATATCGCCGATGGCAAAAATGTGTGGCACGTTGGTGCGCATTTGCTTGTCCACGGGGATAAACCCGCTCTCTGTAACCTCAACACCGGCAACTTCTGCACCAATCTTGTGACCATTGGGTGACCGGCCTGTGGAAACCAGCACCCGGTCAAAGACCATGCTGTCCGGTACTTTGGGGCCGTCGAAGCTGACGTGCAAGCCATCTTCGGTCGGTTCTACAGAACTAACTTTCGTGTTTACATGGATTCCTGCATAGCGGGCACTGATACGTTTTTGCAGCGGCCTGACCAGATCCTTGTCGGTACCGGGCATCAACTGACCGGTCATTTCGACCACGGTTACTTCACTGCCAAGGCCCTGGTATACGCTGGCCATCTCCAGGCCGATAATACCGCCGCCGATCACCAGTAGTCGTGCGGGAACATCCTCCAACTCCAAAGCACCGGTGGAGTCCATGACGCGTGGGTCGTCCCAAGGCAACCCCGGCAATTGAAAGGCTTGCGAACCTGCCGCAATGATCGCCCGGGCGAAACTGACGGTGCGCATACCCTCATTTGATGCAACAGTCATTTCATGCGCGGTACTGAATACCCCGTTGCCCTGGATAACCGTCACACCACGCTGTTTCGCCATGGACGCCAATCCACCCGTTAACTGGCCGACGACCTTTTCTTTCCAGCCGCGCAGTTTATCAATATCAATATCCGGTTCGCCGAACACCACGCCGTGATCTGCCATGGCTGCAGCCTCGTCAATAACCGCAGCCGCGTGCAACAGGGCTTTTGACGGTATGCAGCCCACATTCAGGCACACGCCGCCTAAGGTGGTATAACGCTCAACAAGAACTACATTCAACCCCAGGTCTGCCGCCCTGAAAGCGGCGGTATAGCCCCCAGGGCCGGCACCCAGAACCAGTACGTCAAAGTCATAATCACCAATATCCGGTACGCGTATCTCAATTATTTCAGTCATCCACAGGGTGCCTTAGTCAATGCTCAGTTGCTCTGCCGCCAGGCCTTCGCTGATCACCAGTTTGCCATCTTGCTGGCGCAAGCTGTAGTGCCTCAGGAAACTCATACCCAGCAACACTTCTTTAAATTCCCCGCTGGTAATGGTGGCGCGAACGTTGCGCCGGCGAATACCACCGATGGACACTTCGTTCAGCCTTGTCAGCCAGGCTTTCGATGGCCCGGCAGCGGTCATCACAGTAACAGGTGGACCAAATTTCAATCCTAGGGCCCGGGCCATTGATTCGGGAACCGCAACATCAGTCGCACCGGTATCTACCAGAAAATTGACCGGCTGCTTATTGATCTGCCCTTCCACCTGGTAATGACCGTTGCGGTCCTGTTCCAGCACAATCATCGCTGCACCCCCCGCATCAACGGAAATGACCGTTCCACCTTGTTGGTCCAGCGCTGAGAACAGGGCATATAAGCCCCCCAACAGACCCAGCGCCGCCAGCCATATCATGCGCCTGCCAATGCGCGATTCCGGGTTATTACTGTAGTTGGCCATAGCGACCGCTATAAATCCATACTCTTAAAATCCTCCAGGCAGGATGCCAGGTAGCGTGCAAAACGTGCGGCGTTCGCGCCATCTATGACCCGGTGGTCATAGGACAGCGACAGTGGCAGCATCATGCGCGGCTGAAATGACTCTCCATCCCATTGCGGCCTGATGCTGGAACGTGAAACACCGAGTATGGCAACTTCCGGTGCATTGATAATCGGTGTAAAGGAAGTGCCGCCTATGCCGCCGAGGCTGGAAATGGAAAAACAACCGCCCTGCATTTCAGTGGGCATGAGCTTGCCATCGCGTGCCTTTTGGCTGAGTTCTGCCAGTTCAGCAGCCAACTGGAATATGTCCTTCTGGTCGCAATCCCGCAGTACCGGCACGACCAGTCCATTGGGCGTATCCACCGCAATGCCGATGTGAAAAAACTTCTTCAGTACCAGGTTCTCGCGTTGCTGGTCCAGCGAGGCGTTAAAAATTGGAAATGCCTTTAACGCAGCCACGGCGGCTTTAATCATGAATACCAGTGGCGTCAGCTTGAAGCCCTGCTCTTTAGCCTTGTCCGCATTGGCCTTGCGAAAAGCTTCCATCCCGGTAATGTCCGCCAGGTCATTCTGGGTAACATGCGGGATACTGAGCCAGTTGCGGTGCAAGTAGGCCCCGGAAATCTTCTGAATACGCGTTAGCGGTTGCAGTTCGGTCTCACCATAGCGGGAAAAATCGACTTTGGGTGGCGGCGGTAAATCGAAATCCAGGCCGCCCTTTGACGAAGCCGTGGAGCCGGTCATAACGGATTTTACAAAGGCGGTAACATCTTCACGGATAATACGGCCACCCCTGGCGCTGCCTTTCACCCGGCTCAGATCAGTCCCAAGTTCCCGCGCAAAACGGCGTATCGCCGGGCTCGCGTAGGGAGTACTGGACGGCAAAGCGGCTTTCGCATCCATCGGCACAGGCGGTGACTGCCTGGCGCAGGTATCAGGCTGTGCTGTCGGAGTGACTGCCGCAACAGTGCTCTTCGCTGCGGGCGAAGGCTCAGGTGGCGCTGGTTTTGACGTCCCGGCGACCTGTTCTGAATCACTCACTTGTGCCACTGCATCAATAACGGCAATCACGTCGCCCTCGGAGACCGTGTCATCCAGTTGTACACGCAGCTCAGCTATCACACCTGCAACCGGGCTCGGTACTTCCATCGTTGCCTTGTCGCTTTCCAGCGTCACCAGCGATTGCTCTGCCTCCACCGTGTCACCCTTTGCAACCAGCACCTCAATCACTGGTACATCACCAAAATCTCCGATATCCGGAACGGTTACCTCTATATGTGTGGTCACCGGCCTATACCTCTGACGGGTTCGGCTTGCTGGGATCCAGCCCGAGATCCTCTCGTGCTTTCACCAGGTCCGGAACAGAAAATTCACCCTGCCGGCTCAAGGCGTGCAATGTCGTATAAGCAATGCTGTTACGGTCCACCTCAAAAAAGCGCCGCAGGTTTCCGCGCGTATCTGAACGGCCATAGCCATCTGTCCCCAGCACGGTGTAATTATTGTGCGGCAAATATGGCCTGATCTGCTCCGCAAAGGCCCGAACATAATCTGTCGCAGCGACCACCGGTCCCTGCTGGTCCGCCAGGCACTTCGCCACCCAGCTTGTCTTTTGCCTGATTTCAGGATTCAGACGGTTGTAGCGCTCGACGTCAACACCATCACGTTTCAGCTCGGTAAAACTGGTTGCACTCCAGATCGTCGCACTGACTCCGTACTCACTTTCCAGAATCTCAGCAGCTGCGATCACCTCACGCAGAATGGCACCGGAGCCCAACAACTGGACCTTCAGTTTTCCCTCACCACCATTCTGGAATCGATACAGGCCCTTGCGGATACCTTCTTCAACACCTTCCGGCATGGCCGGGTGGCTGTAGTTTTCATTCAGTAAGGTGATGTAGTAATACACATCTTCCAGGCGCTGATACATGCGCTGCATGCCATCCTGCAAAATAACTGCCAACTCATACGCAAAGGTCGGATCGTAGGACACACAGTTAGGCACCAAACCGGACATTACATGACTGTTGCCATCCTCGTGCTGCAGGCCTTCACCGTTCAGGGTCGTACGCCCGGAAGTCCCGCCAAGCAGGAAGCCTCGCGCACGCATATCGCCCGCAGCCCAGGCCAGATCCCCGACACGCTGGAAACCGAACATAGAGTAGAAAATAAAGAACGGAATCATCGGCACGCCATTGTTGGCGTAGCTGGTCGCCGCTGCAATCCATGACGACATGGCACCCGCCTCGGAAATACCTTCCTGCAATATCTGGCCTTTGGTGTCCTCTTTGTAGAACATCAGCTGATCAGAATCCACCGGCGTATACAGCTGGCCCTTGGATGAGTAAATACCCAACTGGCGAAACATGCCTTCCATACCAAAGGTGCGCGCTTCATCGGCCACGATGGGGACAATGTGCTCGGCGATATTTTTGTCACGCAACATGATTGCCAGCGCCCGGACAAAGGTCATGGTGGTGCTAATTTCGCGCTCACCGGTATCTTTGAGCAAGGATTCAAACGCCTCAAGCGACGGTGTTTCCAGTGGTTTGGGCTCGATCCGCCGTTGTGGCAGGTAGCCACCGAGCGCTTTACGGCGCTCCTGCAGGTACTTGACCTCAACACTGTCTTCACCCGGATGGTAATACGGCACATCCGCAATCTCTTCATCAGAAACCGGAACCTTGAACCGGTCCCGAAACAGACGAATGGACTCCTCATCCATTTTCTTTTGCTGGTGCGAGATATTCAGTGCTTCACCCGAATCCCCCATACCATAGCCTTTCACCGTCTTCGCCAGCACAACAGTAGGCTGGTCACTGTGTTGCGTGGCGGCATGGTAGGCCGCATAAATCTTGTGGGAGTCATGGCCACCCCGATTGAGGCGCCAGACGTCTTCATCGGATATATTCGCGACCATTTCCTTCAGTTCCGGATAGGCACCGAAAAAATGTTCACGGGTGTACGCACCACCCTTGGCTTTGTAGTTCTGGTACTCGCCATCAACAGCTTCTTCCATGCGTTTGCGCAACAGTCCATCTTTGTCGTTGGCCAGCAGGGCATCCCAGCGCGATCCCCAGATCAGCTTGATGACATTCCAGCCTGCGCCGCGGAACACGCCTTCAAGCTCCTGGATAATCTTGCCATTGCCCCGCACCGGCCCATCCAGGCGTTGCAGGTTGCAATTCACCACGAAGATCAGGTTGTCCAGGCCTTCACGGCCGGCCAATGAAATGGCGCCCAATGACTCCGGCTCATCGGTCTCACCATCACCAAGGAAACACCAGATCTTGCGTTTTGAGGTGTCAGCAATGCCGCGGTTAGACAAATATTTAAGGAAGCGTGCCTGATAGATAGCCATGATGGGCCCGAGGCCCATCGACACCGTCGGCAATTGCCAGAAATCCGGCATCAGCCACGGGTGCGGGTAAGAACTCAACCCATCGCCATCGACTTCCTGGCGGAACCTGTCCAGCTGTTTTGCAGTAATGCGTCCTTCCAGGAAAGCCCGTGCATAAATGCCCGGTGATGAGTGCCCCTGTATGTATATCAGGTCACCACAACAATCATCTTCGGGGCCATGGAAAAAATGATTAAATCCAACATCATACAGTGATGCCGCTGATGCAAAACTGGCAATATGCCCACCCAGTTCACCGCCCCGTTTGCCAGCCCGCAACACCATCGCCAGTGCATTCCAGCGAATAATAGCCCGGATACGGCGTTCAATCTCGTAGTCACCAGGCAGCTTTGCCTGCAAGTGAGGAGGGATGGTATTGATATAGGCCGTGGTCGCGTCATACGGCAAATACCCGCCGGAACGCCGGGTGAAGTCCACCAACTGCTCTAACAGGTAGTGCGCCCGCTGGGGGCCTTCACGCTCAATAACTGACTGGAGTGACTCCAGCCATTCTTTTGTTTCTACAGGATCTGTATCCGGGACTCGCCGCGAAGGCTTACTTTTCATTCATGACGCCTCTTTGTTTGCCACTCTTTTTAGCATGCAACTGTGCTTCAACAACTGCAAATGCCGTCATATTAATAACCCGCCTGACAGAAGCTGCCGGGGTCAATACATGGGCGGGATAGTCGAGGCCCATCAGGATTGGCCCCACGGTCACCGCATCGCTGACGATACGTGCGAAATTGAAGGTAATATGAGCAGCATCAAGATTGGGCATGACCAGCAAATTTGCTGGTCCGCGCAGCCTGGAATTTGGAAATTCCTGCTTGCGGAAGGCGTTGGATAGCGCCATATCAGCTGACATTTCGCCCTCAACCTCAAGCTCCGGTGCCGCTTTAGTGATCAATTCATGCGCCCGTTTCATCTTCTGCGCGCTGGTGTCCTGGTGACTGCCGAAAGATGAGTGTGACAACAGTGCCACCCGTGGCTCTATGCCAAACATGCGTACCCTTTGCGCGGCCATCAGGGTTATCTCAGCGATCTCCTCCGCACTCGGGTCAGGATTAACGTGCGTATCGCAGATGAAGTACACACCATGATCAGTGTTCAAAACACCCAGCGCCGCTGCCGTGTTACTCCTTTTCCGGGGTCCCAGCACATCACGCAGGAAATTAAGCTTGGTATCGTATCTACCCACCAGGCCGGTAATCATTGCGTCTGCTTCACCACGATAGACGGCAACCGCAGCGATTGCCGTTGTGCGCGTACGCAGAATATCTTTGGCAGCGCTGGGAGAAACACCTTTGCGCTCCATCAGGGCATGATACGTGGTCCAGAAATCCCAGAACCGCGGATCTGACTCCGGGTTAACCAACTCAAAGTCCCGCCCTGCCACCAGTCGCAAGCCCAGCTTCTTGACGCGCGTCTCAATCACCGACGGGCGACCGATCAGTATTGGCTGAGCGATACCATCATCAACAACCGACTGGGCTGCACGTAACACCACTTCTGTTTCACCCTCGGCAAAAATAACCCGCTTAGGGTCTCTTTTGGCGGCATCAAAAACCGGCTTCATTACCAGCCCGGTTCGCCACAGGAACTGGGTCAGCCTTTCGCGGTAAACCTTCATGTTCTTTATCGGGCGGGTAGCAACCCCGCTATCCATGGCGGCCTGGGCCGTCGCGGGCGCCAGGTGCACCAGTAAACGCGGGTCGAAGGGTTTGGGAATCAGGTAGTCGCGCCCAAACTGCAACGGTTTTCCTCCATAGGCTGCCGTGCTGATATCACTGGCTTCCAGGCGGGCCAGTTTTGCCAGCGCCCGCACACAGGCCATCTGCATCTCAGCATTCACCGTGGTTGCGCCAACGTCCAGAGCCCCCCTGAAGATATACGGAAAACACAATACATTGTTAACCTGGTTGGGATAATCTGAACGTCCGGTTGCAATGATCGCGTCCGGACGTGCAGCCAGCGCGACTTCCGGCATGATCTCTGGAGTCGGATTTGCCAGCGCCATAATAACCGGCTCTTTGGCCATGGTTTTAACCATCTCGCCGCTTAACACGCCACCAGCGGAAACACCAAGAAATATATCTGCCGACTGAATCGCATCTGCAAGCGTACGCTTGTCTGTCTGCCGTGCGTAGTCTGCCTTTCTGCCACCCAGGTTATCGCGCTCAGCGTGGATAACACCTCTGCTGTCACAGACCAGAATATTTTCTTTTCTCAGCCCCAGATTGACCAACAAATCAAGGCAGGCCATGCCGGCTGCACCTGCGCCTGAAGCCACCAGCTTCACCTCAGCTATGTCTTTGCCGATGATATGCAGCGCGTTGATCGTTGCAGCAGCAGTGATTATCGCGGTGCCATGCTGGTCATCGTGGAACACCGGTATTGTCAGGCGCTCTTTAAGTCTTGCCTCAACTTCAAAGCATTCAGGTGCCTTGATGTCTTCAAGGTTAATGCCACCGAAAGTAGGCTCAAGCGAGGCAATAATATCTACCAGCCGGTCGGTATCCTTTTCATCTATCTCAATGTCAAACACGTCAACATCAGCAAACTTCTTGAATAAGACCGCTTTTCCTTCCATCACTGGCTTGCCTGCCAGCGGACCAATATCGCCCAAACCCAGCACCGCTGTACCGTTTGTGATCACAGCGACCAGGTTGCCCCGGGAGGTCATATTGCTCGCCTCAGAAGGGTCGTTTACAATCAGTTCGCAGGCAGCAGCGACACCAGGTGTATAGGCGAGACCAAGATCCTCCTGGGTCGTCAAAGCCTTGGTCGGTGTAATCCTGATTTTGCCCGGTGTCGGGTAACGGTGATAGTC
>JAJRUM010000047.1 GCA_024277815.1 Gammaproteobacteria bacterium | reverse complement strand
TCGATAAAATACAAGGGTTTCTTGAACAAGCCAATTTGGATAGCCGACTGCAACTGAATTCCTATGATGATTTCGAAAGTGTTGCAGATCGGGCAATGTCAGTTTCAGCCAACGAACGCTCAATGAGGATCAGGCATGCGAAAGAAAGAGCCCACGCAGTATTCGATGAGCTATGCGATAAAAGTACGGGATCCATAGAAATGGACTAAAAGGCACCCACATTGGTGCTGAAAGCGTGTGCTTTGGTCCGGGGAAAATAGCAGCATTGACGGGCGTTGAGGGTGGTCATTCGATCCCAACATGGCGACAGTACATTTGCCGGTCGACAGGTGTCACGGTGAGGTCATGACCGCGCCGCCTTCAGCGACAACCACAAACCGTCCGCCGCCGTAGGTCACAGCAGCCCCCCCGATGGTTCCGCCTGTGCTGCGGGGCGTCCAGGCAATGCCGTCGGGTGAGGTCATGACCCGGTTCAAGCCATCTGGAGCAACCGCCACGAACAGCCCACCGCCGTAGGTCACAGCAGACCACGTGTTGGCTTCAGTGGCAAGGTGGGCCGTCCAGGTAACACCGTCAGGTGAGGTCATTACCCGATTGGTGCCAAATTGAGCGACAGCCACGAACAATCCGTCGCCATAGGTCACCGACCACCATACGTTGACTTCAGCAGCACTGCGGGGTGTCCAGGTAATACCGTCGGGTGAGGTCATGACCTGGTTCGTGCCATTTCGCGCAACAGCCACGAACAGCCCGCCCCCATAGGTCACCGAAACCCAGGGGTTGAGTTCAGCGGCACTGCGGGGCGTCCAGGTAATGCCGGCGTTTACACAATTCAAGGTTAATGAGCTGTTGCCACAGGTCAAAATGGCAAATCCTGTTTCAAAGCAAGCACTGAGGCTGCATCCCGGATCAGAGCAACTCACTACCCCCAAAGAATCCGTGGTAAGCGTGCCGCCCGAGCAGTCCAGACCTGATATCGCCAGGTCGCTGGTGATGGTTGCTCCACTGACGGTCAGATCCCCATTACCCTCGGCCACACTCAATAACGTACATGTAAGAATAAGAATCAATATGTTAGTTTTATTGAAATTCATTATGTGATCTCCCAGGGCGTTATATCAGGATAGCTAAATGTTCTATGAAAAGCTTCAATGGGCAGACACTTACGATTATCAAAGGGCTGCTGCTGGCTATTTCCGGTTTTCGGAGGTTCAGGACTTAACATTCCGTTTTGATCATAAATTCCTTGCTGAGTTTAAGCAGATCAAGAACTTTACATTGAATAGGGGGTTCTTTTCCTTCACCAAGAAGTTTGGATTCCATCTGTATATTATCAGGTTTCAGACCCGGCTACTAAATTACTCTGCCGTATTATCTGGTTAGCCAAAACTATGGCCATGCGGTAGTTTGTGGTATTTTCTTGCGATTGAAAAAGGAGGTAAATCATGGTGCGTACTACAGTTCTTATGGCAATGGGCATGATCCTGACCGCAGGCGTTCCTCCTGCCCTGGCAAACGATTCTGATGCGCCAGCTCCGGCCCCGGAAAAGTGCCCCAGGTTGCAGGCGTCAACTGTTTTTGTTCCTGACAAAGCCACCAGCCGGCAAAAGGGCAGTGCCAGGAAGCTCAGTGAGGCCCACAAGACAGCGGAGTCGCAGGGCTGGAGCTTTGATGAAATGCAAATCTATATCGAAGACGGTGACTTGCAGGGTTTTTTTGTAACCTATACACGCGAGCATCCGTGTAATAATCGCGAGTGAATGATGGCTGTTGGCAGACGCCAACAGCCATTGAGTTGGCTTAAAGCTTATGCAGCCATTTTACGAGAATCTGCATAAAAGCCTCAAAATTTTCTGTTGGTCCTTCGGAGCAGGCAAAGCCATGTGCGGCATTTTCAAAATGTTGGTACTGAATCGTGACGCCTGCCTTGCGCAACAGGTCTGCATATTCGACTCCTTCATCACGCAAGGGGTCATTTTCAGCGGTGACCAGCAGTGTAGGAGGTAGTGAGGCAAGGTTGGTTGCTCGTGCAGGCATAGCCTGTTCGGTCTGGTGCGTCGGGTCTGAAATGCCCAGGTAGGTGTCCCAGAACCAGCGCATCATGCCGCTGGTCAGGCCAAATCCCCGGGCCTTGGTCACGTATGAGGCAAACGCCCGCTGATAATGGTCAGTTGCCGGGTAGATCACCACTTCACCAATAACACGCTGGCGCACGCCTTGTTCCAGGGCGAGGCAGGTAGCAGTTGCCAGGTTACCGCCTGCGCTGTCCCCGGCCAGTACAATCGTACCGTTGGATGCTCCGGTTTCATCACTGTGCGCAGCGATCCAGTGGGTCGCAGCGAGGCAATCATCGTGGGCGGCAGGGTAGGGGTGTTCCGGTGCAAGGCGGTAGTCAACAGCGATGACCGTGCAACCGCTTCGCTGGCAAAGTGACTGGCAATAGGGGTGGTGCGATTCAAGGTCACCCAACACCCAGCCACCACCATGAAAGTAAATAATAAGCGGCCTGTCACGGCCATGCTCTCCATTATAAATCCGCAGGCTCAATGGCCCGGCGGAGGTGTCTGCCTGTAGGTCGTTGAAGGCTACCTTTGGGTTGTGGCCCTTCCAGATGCGGGGACCGATAAAACGGTAGAACCTGCGCAGCAGGAAGACTTTTGTTGTTAGCCAGATACCTGTATTCATGTGAAGGTGTACTCATTAAGAGGGGCCTTACGCAATTCCCGGATAAAGCGGGTGGTGCTATAGGGCCAGAGTGAAAATATATGACCTTTGCCGTCCTTGTACCAACTGCTGCAATCGCCGCTCCAGACCATGCCTTGCAACGCCTTCTGGATACGTTTGTTGTAGGCCGCCTCGGCTTCCGGGCGGACCGTGATATTGGGTTTTCCCAATTGTGCGGCATGTTTCAGCAAGCGTGCTATATAACGGGCCTGAGCTTCGATCATGATGATGATACTGCTGTGGCCGAGGTTGCTGTTGGGTCCGTACATAATAAAAAAGTTGGGAAATCCTTTGACGGCTACCGAGCGGTGCGCACGAATTTCTTCAGCCCAGGCTTGCTCCATTGTCAGGCCGTTGGGTCCGCTGATGTGCATCTCGCCAAAAAGTTTTGTGGCCTGAAACCCCGTTGCCATAACGACCAGGTCGGCCTCGATGTCCGTACCGTTGCGTGTGACAAGGCCCGATTCAGTGAAATGGTCAATGCCTTCGGTCACCAGCGTTACGTTGTCCTGTTGCAGTGCAGGCAGGAAGTCATCACTCAGTAACAGGCGTTTGCAGCCAATTGCATAGTCCGGAGTTAATTTCCTGCGCAATTGCGGGTTCTTCACCTGCTGTAAATGTTTACCCACCAACCGGCGCACAAAACTTTTTGCGAAGCTGGGTTTGTTCTTGAAGTTGGCATAAAACAGGAAATCGTTAAAACAGTATTGCCGCCAGCGGATCAGGCGTGGAATGAATGGAAGTTTGCGCAGCCACCACTTTTCAAACCCGGATATGCCCCGGTCTTTGCGCGGCACAAAATAGTTGGCCGTGCGTTGCATCACGGTGACATGGTTGGCCACTTTTGCCAACGGCGGAAGGATCTGGATCGCGCTGGCGGCACTGCCGACGACTATGATCTTCTTGTTATCCAGCGAACAGGTATTATCCCATTCCGCAGAATGCATAAGCTTGCCTGCGAAGTGTTCCATGCCAGCAAATGACGGTTTGTGGGGTACGTGCAGCGTGCCACTCGCAGTAACTACATAGCGAGCCAGCACCTGCTTCCCACAGGTGCTTGTCAGGAGCCAGGTGGCCTGATCAGTATAGGTGACGCTTTCGGCCTCGAAACCCGTACGGGTACGCTCCCGGAGTTGGTATTTGTCCATGACGCGCTGCTGGTAAGCATGGATCTCCCCGGCAGGGGAGAATCGATGGCTCCAGTCGGGGTTGAGTTCAAAGCTGAAACTGTAGAGCTGGCTGGGCACGTCACAACAGGCCCCTGGATACTGGTTGTCGCGCCAGGTTCCACCGATATCTGCAGACTTCTCCAATAAGATGTAGTTGCTGATGCCTGCACGGTCCAGTGCGATGGCAATGCCCATACCAGCGAAACCGGTACCAATAATAACGACCTGAGCATCCAGTTGTTGCTGACCCATCCATTCTCCCCGCAGGTTTCCGTAAAACAACAGCTCGGTATCATACCTGCCAAATGTGCCTGGCCGCTTATTC
The DNA here is from genome assembly GCA_024277815.1 of Gammaproteobacteria bacterium. Classification (GTDB taxonomy): domain Bacteria; phylum Pseudomonadota; class Gammaproteobacteria; order Xanthomonadales; family SZUA-36; genus SZUA-36. Next base: position 3,890 of record JAJRUM010000047.1, on the reverse strand, counting down.
TTTTATACTTCAGCGAACCCACAGCATCAGGAGCAGAGATTTATGAGCAAGCCAGTCATTGCCGGTAACCAGCCGATAAAAGTGTCCCTTAGTGAAGGAAAAAAATACTACTTTTGTGCTTGCGGGCGCTCAAAGAAGCAGCCGTTTTGTGATGGTTCCCATGCGGGTACATCGTTCACACCCATGGCGTTCACCGCAGCCAGTGATGGTGACGCCTGGATGTGCGCGTGCAAGCACTCCGGTAAGGCACCTTATTGCGATGGGTCACACAAGCAGTTTGGCGCGGATGATGTTGGCAAACAAAGTGGCTGATAAGAACCGGGCAGTTCCTTGTGTAATTCAGCAGGAGACTTTTATATGTCGATGACACCGCGGGAGCGCGTGCTGGCTGCGATAAACCATCAGCAACCCGACCGGGTACCCATGGTTATCGGTGCCAATAATGCCACCGGGATAAAAATGCAGCCCTATCAGGGTATCAAATCACTGGCTGGAATCCAGGCGCCGGATAAGTACATCTACGACTGGCCTGAACTGGGCACGGCAGAAATTGATGAAGCGACCCTGCGACGCCTGCACAGTGATGTCCGTGGTGTGCTCGACCTTGAGCCCGGACATGTGCGCCGGCGCAATCATGAACGTGACCCGCACAGTGATTACATAGATTCATGGGGCAGCGGGCAGACAGAGATCACTCCGGGTGATTGGTTTCCGGGTATTCACCCTTTGCCAGAGGCACGCACCCTGGAAGACCTGGAAAACTATCAGGGCTGGCCTGATATGGATGACCCCAGCCGTGTTGCGCATGTGCGTGAGACCGCCAGGCAACTAGCTGAGGAGAATCAATATGCGATCATGGCAACGCCGTGGCTGCTGTTTCCTTTTGAGCGAGCTCATGCGATGCAAGGCATGGAAGCATTTTTGCTCAACATGGCCATGGACCCGGAATTTACCCGTGCATTGCTGGAGAAAATCACCGCCTGCTGCAAGCAGTTGATGGGGCATTTCCTCGATGAACTGGACGGCAACGTTGATATCATCAAGATCGGGGATGACCTGGGCACGCAGAACAGCCTGATGATTTCACCAAAAATGTATCGTGAAATTCTTAAGCCAATACATGCTGATTTTATCAGCTTCATCAAGTCCCGCAGCACTGCCAAAATTATGTTTCATTCCTGTGGGGACGTCGGGCCATTGATTGCAGATTTCGTCGATATTGGCGTAGATATCCTGAACCCCATTCAGACCTCGACAGGTTCAATATCTGACTTGCCTGCACTCAAAAAGCGTTATGGCAACAACATGGTTTTTTGTGGTGGGATTGACTCTCACCGTATCCTGCCTTTCGGCAGCGTTGCTGAGGTGCGCGCAGAGGTGAAGCGGGTCATGCAAATCCTTGGTCCCGGCGGTGGTTGTATGATTGGGCCGGTGCACACGGTGATGAATGATGTTCCGGCTGAAAATGTATTGGCGATGGTGGATGCGGTGGAGGAGTTTGGTCACTATCCTCTAAGGACTTGAGTGGGAGTTTCTCCCCGTCGATTCTGTCGGACTACTTATTTGCCCCTGTGGCAGGGGTCGGGTTCCAGCGAGTGCGCAGTAGCCGTAATGAAGGTTGCTCAATCATCCTGTAGCTCAACATGCCCACCAGCACAGACGCCACCAGGCAGGTCAGCAGTAACACCAGTTGTGCTGTCAGGTTTTCTTTCAGACAAACCACTCTTCTGATGCCTGGCACAATAACTATAATAATATTAGCTGTTAAATACTAAAATTCTAAATAAAAGCTAATATATTAGCTTTAAATGATATTCAGTCTTGACATTTGGATAAATAGGCATATATTTATCTATTATTCGATTTATAAGTCTCAATAGGTCAATAAATAGCTGTTATGGATTACTATATTGCTTCGGATACAATGATTCTGAAAGAGCTGGGTGAGCGATTTCGCAAACTGCGCCTGCGCAGGGACATCACCCAGGAAGACCTGGCTGATCGCACTTTGCTGTCTGTTGGCACCATCAAATCCCTGGAAGCCGGCAAAGGCAAGTTATCCACGCTGGTGGCTGTACTGCGTGAGCTGGGTGCATTGGATCAGCTGGATCAGTTTATCCCGCCGGTCACCATCAGCCCGATTAAAATGGCGGAGGCTGGTTCGAAATCAGCCAGCAGCCGTGAGCGCGCGTCAGGTGCCGGTCGCAAGCGTGCGCGCACATGAAGGTGAATGTTGCCGAGGTCTGGCTGTGGAATCACCGCGTCGGAGCAGTTGCGCTGGATGATACCGGTGTGGGTGTATTCGAATACGATACCGATTTTCTAAAGCTCGGCCTCGATGTCGCGCCACTCATGATGCCACTCGAGGAGGCTCGCCGTGGCCATTTGATACATAGCTTCCCCGCTCTGAATCCGGAAACCTTCAAGCGCCTTCCGGGCTTGCTGGCCGATACCCTGCCCGATAAGTTTGGTCAGGCAATTGTCAACGCATGGCTGGCACGCCAGGGCCGCAGTCCTGATGATTTTTCCATTATCGAGCGATTGTGTTACACCGGTTCACGCGCCATGGGTGCGCTGGAGTTCAAGCCCGCGGTGATTGGGCAGCTAAGCCAACCTGTCAGCGTAGAGATCAGTGAAATGATCACCTTAATCCAGGGCGTGATAAAGCATCGAAATTCGCTTGATGTAACACTCGCCGGTAATGGCCAGGGCGCACAGAAAGCCCTGCTTGATATCTTACGCATCGGTACCTCGGCTGGCGGTGCCCGCGCCAAGGCAGTCATTGCCTACAATGAACAAACCGGTGAGGTCTTGTCCGGCCAGGCAATTGCGCCCCAGGGCTTTGAGCACTGGTTACTGAAGTTCGACGGTGTCGGTGATATTGAATTTGGCGAAACGAGTGATTTCGGGCGCATTGAGTACGCTTACTACAAGATGGCAACCGCTGCAGGCATCAATATGTCCGAGTGTCGATTGCTCGAAGAGAACGGACGCGCTCATTTTATGACCCGGCGCTTTGATCGTGTTTCGGGTAATAAGCTGCATATGCAATCGCTGTGCGCAATACAACACTACGATTTTAACCTGGCGGGCGCGTACGGCTATGAACAGGCTTTGATGACCATGCGCAAAATGAAGCTGTCCAAAAAAGCACAGCTGCAACAATTCAGACGTATGGTATTTAATGTTGTCGCGCGCAATCAGGACGACCATACCAAGAACATTGCTTTCCTGATGAATGAGCAAGGTGAATGGTCACTTTCGCCTGCTTTTGATTTGACACACGCCTATAAGCCCGGTGAGGGCTGGACACAAACCCATCAGATGTCAATCAACGGTAAGCGGGACCATTTCAGCAAACAGGATCTCATTGATGTTGCACAAAACAATGACCTCAAAAACCCGCAGGCGGTCATTGAGGATGTCGTGGAGGCTGTTGAGCAATGGCCGACCTTTGCTACTGCTGCCGGTGTCGCGCAGGAGAAAATCAAAGCCATCAGCCAGGATCACCGGCTGGCTTTGTCCTGACAACTAATTTTCTCGCTGATTGACCCGGGGCGTTTCAGTCGGGTGCGCTGCTATTTGCCTGAGTTGCGACAACGGGATTCCACGGGACGTATCCAAAGGGTGGTTTCGCATGCCGGGTGGCCTGTTCGTAGGCGTATGCTGCTTCTATCAGCACGGGTTCAGCGAACGCTGTACCGATAAATGACAAACCCACCGGTAAGCCGTGAACCTGCCCCATCGGTACCGTTATATGCGGATACCCGGCGCGAGCGGGCATCGAACTGCTGCCACCGAGGACGTGGTCCCCGACTATCACATCAATGGACCAGGCCGGCGTGTTGCTGGGCGAAACCAGCAGGTCCAGATCATGCGCAGCCAGCAAG
>JAJRUM010000046.1 GCA_024277815.1 Gammaproteobacteria bacterium | reverse complement strand
GCAGTAATCAGGCGGGGTGCCGGCTTACCCGGGATAAGTGCCGTGGTAATGATGATGTCCACATCGCGGGCCTGTTCGGCGAACAATGCCATTTCAGCCTTGATGAACTCATCGCTCATGACCTTGGCGTAGCCACCTTCTCCGGAGCCATCTTCATCTTCGAAGTCCAGCATCAGAAATTCAGCGTCCATACTCTCGATCTGTTCTTTTACTTCAGGGCGGGTATCAAACGACCGTACAATTGCGCCCATGCTCTTGGCGGCACCGATAGCAGCCAGGCCGGCAACGCCGGCACCGATTACCAGCACCTTGGCGGGTGGCACCTTGCCGGCAGCGGTTATCTGGCCGGTGAAAAAGCGGCCGAAATGCTGTGCTGCTTCCACCACTGCACGGTAACCGGCGATGTTTGCCATCGAACTCAATGCGTCCATTTTCTGCGCACGTGAGATACGTGGAATGCTGTCCATCGCCATCGCGGTCACGCCGCGGTCTGTGAGCTGCTGAAGCAGTTCAGGATTTTGTGCCGGCCACAGGAAGCTGATCAGTGTCTGGCCTTTTTTCAGGCGGGCAGCTTCTTCATCTTCCGGGCCCCTGACCTTCAGGATGATGTCGGAATTACTCCAGATATCATCTGCATTGGTAATGACACAATCTGATGCTTCGTAGTCAGCATCGGAGAAGTTGGCAGCAGATCCTGCGTTGGACTCAACGGCTACTTCAAAGCCCAGTTTGATTAGCTGGGCGGCCACATCGGGGGTTGTGGCTACGCGCTTTTCGCCCGTATATAACTCCCTCGGTATACCGATTTTCATAAAAATCTCCGCTTATTTCGCCATTTTAAGGCTGGGGTTTCTTTGAATAAATAGTCTCTATGTTTCTTTACTTTTCCGGCCCCGTCAGTACCGGGCACACTGAGATATACTCTCGTTGGACGCGAGTATACCGACAAAAATAGACGGCAATACGATCTAGGTCAATTATACTTCATTGAGTCTTTCCACGGTGCCTATGTCGCGCCAATAGCCCCTGAAAAGCTCACCGGTCACGCGCCGGGCATTCATTGCCTCACGCAGCACAGGCACCACTGAAAACCGCCCCGTGGGCGTTGTATCAAAGAATCGTGGGTGATATACGCTGATACCACTGAAAGTGTGGCGGAGCTGACCATCTGGCTCCGACAGAACATGCCCACCCTGCAGTGCAAAGTCACCATCAGAATTGTGCTTCGGGTTCGGCACCAGCACCAGGTGTGCGTGGCTGCACTTGACGGCTCTTAACCTGGCCAGCGGGTAGTGGCTGAAAATATCTGCATTGATGACGGCAAACGGGGCATCCCCGAGTAGCGGCAGAGCCTGCATGATGCCGCCACCCGTATCCAGTGCACCCGCCGGTTCCGGTGAGTAGTGGATATTCAAGCCCCATTGTTCGCCGTTTCCAAGCGTTGCGCGGATCTGCTCACCGAGATGGGCAAGGTTGATCACAATTTCACGAAAACCGGCCTGGGCCAGATTTTTCAGGTGGTGTGTGATCAATGGCTGGCCCTTAACCTCCAGCAGCGGTTTGGGAGTGGTGTCGGTTAATGGCCGCAGCCGTTCGCCGCGGCCGGCCGCCAGGATCATGGCCCGCATTTGGTGTGCTCCATAAGGTCAAGCATTTCCGCGTACTCCGGGTAACGGCGCAGGGTGCTCAGGATGTAAGCATAAAAACGCGGAATCATTTCAATGTAACCCTGTTTGCCGTTCCGGTAATAAAGTCTGGAAAAAATCCCGACCACCTTTATGTTCCGCTGCAGTCCCATCAGGTCACAGTAACGCAACCATTGCGCAGCAGAAATATCGAGCTCCAGCAGGTGGCGAAAAGTTTCAGCCCATACTTCGATCCGGGAGCGTGGCCAGCCAATATACCGGTCCCACAGCAAGGATACGAGATCATAGCTCACCGGTCCTTTAACTGCGTCCTGGAAATCGATGATGCCGATCGTATTGCGGGCGGTTCTTAACAGGTTGCAGGAGTGAAAGTCACGGTGAACAAAGCATTGGGGTTGCGCCAGTGCTGAGGCAATAACCTGGCTGCAGAAACCGTCCCAGATGGCATCAAATTGCTCTCTGGGTACGGCTTTGCGATGGTGACCAAGATACCAGCCGGGGAACAGGTCCATTTCCGTACGCATCAAGCTGGCATCGAATGTTGGCAGGCGGTCAGTATCAACCTTCAGCGCCATGTTTTTGAGCACGGCAAACAGGTCGGGCATATGCTGGTCAATGTTGTCTTTGGTCAGCAGGTCCCGATACAATTTATCGCCGAGGTCCTCAAGCAACAGGTAGCCATTGCGCCGGTCGGCATGAAGCACTTCCGGTGCGTGTAAATTTACAGACCGCAAGCGCAGGGCGATATCTTCAAAAGGCTCCACCTCCTCGCCGGGAGGCGGCGCGTCCATCAGGATGCGTGACTGGCCGTCCACGATGATCCTGAAGTAGCGGCGAAAACTTGCGTCACCGGCAACCGGTGAAAACCCGGATTGCAGGTCGGCACCCAGCGAAAGTAGCCAGCTTTGTGCCTGTACCAGGCGGGTGTCCGATGCAACAGGGGTCAAATCAGGGGTTTTCATACAGGGATTCTGACGCAAACTGGCGCAGGTTGAAATACCGGCGTGAAATAGACTGGTTTTTATTGTAATATTAAAGAGTACTAATATGGTACTATATGGTTTAAAGCATTCTGTAGTTGGTGAGGAGCCGGATAGAACAAATGTTACGCATCAGCAAAATGACCGACTACGCCATCATGGTGATGGTCGAGTTGCATGCCAGCAAAGGAGCCGTCCTGAGCGCGGTAGCGCTGGCTGATTGTTCTAACCTGGAGTTGCCAACCGTAAGTAAGGTTTTGAAATTACTGGTAAAAGCCAGGCTAGTTGCATCTTTTCGTGGTGCCAGCGGTGGCTACAGTATGAAAAGGGATGCAACAGAGATCAGTGTCGCTGAGATTATTGCGGCGATAGAAGGCCCCATTGCAATGACCGAATGCAGTGTTGAAGAAGGCTTGTGCGCACAGGAGGCCATTTGTAGCCTGCGCGGAAACTGGCAACGCATCAGCGTTGCAATTGCAAAGGCAATGCAGGGTGTTTCGCTGGCTGAAATGGCACAACCGGTCAAGTCGGCCACCGCACCGTTGCAGATCACCACATTGAACGCGACTTAACAGTCAAGGGTACACATGAGTAACGAAACATCGACCACCGACAACCTGGTTAAACAAAAATATCAACATGGTTTTGTCACGGATATTGAATCAGAAACCCTGCCTCCCGGACTTTCGGAGCAGGTGGTCCGGGCCATATCAGCACGTAAAAACGAGCCGGAATGGTTATTGGAGTGGCGTCTTAAGGCGTACGCCCAATGGCTGGAAATGGAGCAGCCGGACTGGGCGCATTTGAATATCGAAGCGATCGATTTTCAGGCGATTTCCTATTATTCCGCGCCCAAGGCTGACAAGGACCGCCCGCAGAGTCTGGATGAGGTTGACCCCAAGCTGCTGGAGACCTACGACAAGCTGGGTGTGCCACTGCATGAGCGTGCCCGGTTGGCGGGGGTTGCGGTTGATGCCGTATTCGATTCAGTTTCTGTTGGCACAACCTTTAAAAAGGAGTTGGGAAAAGCAGGGGTTATTTTCTGTTCGTTTTCTGAAGCGGTGCAGGACCATCCTGAGCTGGTGAAAAAGTACCTTGGCACTGTCGTGCCGCAACGCGACAATTTTTTCGCCGCACTGAATTCGGCGGTGTTTACTGACGGCAGTTTTGTATTCATTCCCAAGGGCGTGCGCTGCCCGATGGAGCTATCTACGTATTTCCGCATCAATGCGGCTGAAACAGGTCAGTTTGAGCGCACACTGATTGTGGCGGAAGAGGGTGCATACGTCAGCTACCTCGAGGGTTGTACAGCGCCGATGCGTGATGAAAACCAATTGCATGCTGCAGTGGTGGAACTGGTGACGTTAGAAGATGCCAGCATCAAGTATTCGACGGTGCAAAACTGGTATCCGGGCGATGAGAATGGTGTGGGTGGCATTTACAATTTTGTTACCAAGCGTGGTGATTGCCGTGGTGCGCGTTCACGCATCTCATGGACCCAGGTGGAAACCGGCTCAGCCATTACCTGGAAGTATCCGAGTTGCATCCTGCGTGGTGATGATTCGATTGGAGAGTTCTACTCTGTTGCATTGACCAACAATTTCCAGCAGGCGGATACCGGCACCAAGATGATCCACATCGGTAAAAACACCCGCAGTAAAATAATCTCCAAAGGCATATCCGCAGGCCATGCACAAAATGCCTACCGTGGCCTGGTCAGGATGACGCCGCGTGCTGACAATGCGCGCAACTATACCCAGTGCGATTCCATGTTGATCGGCAAGAAGTGCGGTGCCCATACCTTTCCTTATATCGAGGTCCGTAACCCGAGCGCCAAGGTGGAACATGAGGCTACAACCTCAAGAATTGGTGAAGATCAGTTGTTTTATTGCCTGCAGCGTGGAATTTCCGAAGAGGACGCGGTATCGATGATTGTTGATGGGTTTTGCAAGCAGGTGTTCAAGGAACTGCCGATGGAGTTTGCGGTTGAAGCCAAGGCTTTGCTGGAAGTGAGTCTGGAAGGCGCTGTTGGCTAGTCCAGCTATAAAAGTATTTAATTTAAGCGAGTAATTTTAATATGTTAAAAATCACAAACCTGCATGCCAATGTGGCAGGCAAGGAAATCCTCAAGGGGCTCAACCTGGAAATGCAGGGTGGCGAAATTCACGCCATCATGGGCCCGAATGGCGCCGGGAAAAGCACCCTCGGCAATGTGCTGGCTGGTCGTGAGGGTTATGAGGTAACGCAGGGCGAGGTCATTTTCAATGGCAAGAATCTGCTGGAACTGGAACCGGAAGAACGGGCCTGTGAAGGTGTGTTCCTGGCCTTTCAGTATCCGGTAGAGATTCCCGGGGTCAACAATACTTATTTTCTGCGTGCGGCACTCAACGCACAACGTAAGTATCGTGGTGAGGAAGAGCTGGACTCAGTCGGTTTTCTGCGGCTGGTTCGCGAGAAACTGAAGGTGCTGCATATCGGTGATGAGTTATTGCACCGCGCAGTCAATGAAGGATTTTCCGGCGGTGAGAAAAAGCGTAACGAGATTTTCCAGATGGCGGTTCTGGAGCCCATGCTGGCTATCCTGGATGAAACTGATTCCGGTTTGGACATTGATGCGTTGAAGACGGTTGCCGAGGGCGTGAACAGGCTACGCTCACCGGACCGGGCAATGATTGTCATCACACATTACCAGCGCCTGCTTGATTTTATCGTGCCGGACAAGGTGCACGTGCTGGCGGATGGCAGGCTGGTCGCAACCGGTGGCGCCGAGTTAGCATTAAAGCTGGAAGAGCAGGGCTATGCCTGGCTTGAAGATGGTGGCATTGGGACTCTGGATGAAACAGGTGCCACCCAGGCGGGCACCCCATGAATGATTTTTCAGCACAACTGGCGACTGAATTGCAGCCGGCTTCCGGTACCGGGCCCGATTGGTTGAATGCATTACGTCAGGCCGCTGCCGAGCAGTTTCGTAGCCATGGCTTACCGACGCGTAAAGATGAGGCATGGAAGTACACCGGGCTGGGCGTGCTCACGCAAAATGAGATCCGCCTGTCTGTTCCTGCAGATACCATTATTGCCCCTGCGGCCAGCCCTGCTGTAGCCAGGCCGGTGGTTGCTGTGGAGCAGCAGGTAACCCTGCTCAATGGCCGTATTTTGAACCGCAGCGAAAACCTGCCCTCCGGGGTTGCCTTGCTGGCGCTGGACGAGGCCCTGGACACTGAAGTTGATGGTTTGCAGGCGTTACTGGAGTCGTTGCCGTCGGCGAAAAAGAAAACACTTTCTTCCACAGGCTTCAGTGCACTCAATACCGCAACACTTGAAAATGGTGTGGTAATCCGGGTTGCAAGCGGGGTTGATGGTGGCCGTGTTTTACTTTCCTGGTCCACCTCGGTTGAAAAAGCCGCCTGCCTGTTCAACTCCCGCGTGTGCCTGATTCTCGAGCCCGGGGCAAAGCTGGAGTTGCTGGAGCAGTTCGAAACTCCCCGGGACAACAAAAACACCAGCAATATCGTGGTCCAGGCGGCGCTTGGTGAAGGTGCGGCGTTGCGGCATGTCCGGTTGCAGCAGGAATCAGAGACTACCGGCCTGATAACACGCACTGAGGTTTCACAGCAAGCCGGCAGTGATTACCGCTACTACGGTTTTGATTTCGGTGGTGGCCTGGTGCGTCATGACCTGCACTGCATGTTGCTGGGCAGCGCAGCCAAAGCCAGCCTGAATGGTGCTTACCTGCTGGATGGCAACCGCCACGTGGACAACCATGCGAGAGTGGACCACATGGCGCCGGACGGCTTCAGCGAGCAATATTTCCGTGGTGTTGCCGGCGGTAGTGGCAAAGCGGTGTTCAATACGGCTGTATATGTGCACCCCGGTGCCGATGGTACGGAGGCAAAGCAGTCTAACGCCAACATATTGTTGTCAAAGCGGGCGGAAATCGATACCAAACCGGAGCTTGAAATATATGCCGATGAAGTGGTCGCCAGCCATGGTGCAACGGTGGGACAGCTTGATGAGCAAGCCGTTTTTTACCTGCGTAGCCGGGGTTTGAACCAAGAGCAGGCCAGGCAGATACTGACAACAGCTTTTTGTCGCTCGGTCAGTGACAGGCTGGCCGACCCGCAACTGGCTGAAGCCATCTCAGAACGCATGATGGATGTCATGCCACAGCTGGATTGAGAACATGAACGAATCGGCACAGGTGATCTGCCCTCCGGCTCTTGATGTCGGTAAGATTCGTGCAGATTTTCCAATTCTGCAGCGGACTGTACATGGCAAGCCGCTGGTCTATTTTGATACGGGTGCATCTGCGCAGCGGCCCCGTCAGGTGATCGAAACGATTGACGACTTCTATCGCAATCACAATGCCAACATACACCGTGGTGTCCACACGCTGAGCCAGGAAGCAACCGACCTGTATGAACAGGCGCGCCTCAAAACCGCCGGGTTTATCAACGCGCCGTCCGCAGAGGAGATTGTGTTCACCCGGGGCACGACCGAGAGCATCAACCTGGTCGCCCACAGCTTTGTTCGCCCGCGTCTGCAGCCGGGTGATGAGATACTGATCAGCTGGATGGAACATCATTCAAACATTGTCCCGTGGCAAATGTTGTGCGAAGAGACGGGTGCTGTGCTGAAAGTGGTGCCGATGAACCAGCGTGGTGAACTGGAGATGGGTGCGCTGGTGGATATGTTGTCTGCAAGAGTCAAGCTGTTGGGTGTTGTGCATGTGTCCAATGCGCTGGGTACGATTAATCCGATAGCGGATATATGCACCCTGGCGAAGCAGCATGGCATCCCGGTGCTGGTCGATGGTGCTCAGGCCATGCCTCACCAACGGGTTGACGTGCAGGCTCTGGGTTGTGATTTCTACTGTTTTTCCGGCCACAAAATGTATGGTCCGACGGGTATTGGTGCATTGTGGGGAAAGGCGGAGCATCTGCAGGCGATGACACCCTATCAGGGCGGGGGGGAAATGATCCGGCACGTGACCTTTGAAAAATCCACCTTCAATGAGGCGCCTGGCAAATTTGAAGCTGGGACACCGAATATTGCCGGTGCCATAGGCATGGGTGCAGCGGTAGATTATCTACAAAAACTCGGCATGGAAAATGTGGCGGCGTGGGAAGCGCAGTTGCTTGCTTACGGTACAGAAAAGCTCTCTCAGATCGAGGGCTTCAGGATGATTGGAACGGCTGCCCAAAAGGCCGGGGTCATGTCTTTTGTGCTGGGCGATATCCACGCCAACGATGTAGGAACCATCATTGACCTTCACGGCGTTGCCATACGCACGGGCCATCACTGCGCCATGCCGGTGGTGCAGTTCTTCGGATTACCCGCTACCGCCCGGGCCTCACTGGGTATTTATAACACTTTCGAAGAGATTGATATCCTGGCTGAAGCGCTGGAGAAAACCGTCGGCATGTTCGACTGAGTTGCCGCCTGCTTGCCACTAAAAAGACAATCATTACAATTGCCTGGTTAGCCGCCCGTTGCGGTAAACTGGCGCGCGTTATCTTGGCTACAGGCTTAATGGGAGGTTCTTCCGGGCCTGCCTGAAAGGAATGGAACGCGACGCAATTGGGCAACCGCACTGTTTGGCCTGATTTTCTTTCTCGTTGGTGACTTTTACTTTCTTTGAATGATATAGGTCAATGTGCTGCGCCCCTTGTGCCTGCTAACATCACGTGCGTGTGTGTGTCCGCAATCAAAGCTGCAACGCTTGAAGCAGGAAAATGCACGCTGAAACATTAATTAACAATCAATAAGGGTTTTCAATAAATCCGGGGGCTATCATGTTGAAATCAGTGTTCAAAACTTTTGTATCCATAGTATTGTTGTTTTTGGCTCAAACAGCTTCAGCGTCTTTGATTTACTTTGCTGATGATGTTGGTAATGTTGGGTCCTACGATGACGTGTCTGCTGCACTAAGTCCTGTGGGCAACCTTGGTGGTTTTACTATCAGTCAGAACATTGGTATCGCATATGACCCGGCTCGTGATCGCATCCTGATACTTGATCGCGGCACACCTGCCGTGTATTCCATGGATCCCTTAACCGGAACAGCGGCTCTTTTGTTTGCCCCTAACCAAACGTTTCAGGGCGGGGCGGTAAAAGGCAACTTACTGTATGGGCTTGATGAAAGTGCCCAGATTGCCGTTGCCTATGACCTGACGACATTTGCCCAGGTTGCCTTGAGTGGTGCTGCACTACCTCACATGCATGGCATGGGTATTGATACAGCGAGTGGACAGCTGGTTGTCGCTGATCGTACAAATGTATTCGTCATCAACGACGACGGCACTATCGGCACTACACTGGTAGCCTCGGCTGCGTGGTCGGAAGATCTGGATCCGCTGGGAGCAAACTTCCTGAACGTCAACTATGGTCAGACTGTTAACCTCATTGATGGGGTTACCGGCGCAGAAACAACTTGGCTTTCAGCTGCACAGACGGCTTCAACCGGCGTCACACAAAGTATTTCAGGTGTGGTGGTTGCTTCAACTATGACCATGGGGCCGGCAGTCCCCGTACCGACCATGACGCAATGGGGCGTGATATTGCTTATTGTTGCCATGCTTCTGGTTGCATATAGCCGTCGCAGGGTTACTGGGTAGATAATCTTTCTGTCGGGTCAGAAGTCGCCCGACGGGAGGAGGTTGCTTCCTCCCGTCGGGTACTCTCGGTTAGGTATTCTCAGTCGTCAGCTTTGGGGCTGTGAGCTTTCACCAGCTCTTGCTGGACCTGTGATGGAACCGGGTCGTAATGGCTGAGTTCCATGGTATAAGTGCCCTGGCCCTGGGTCAGGCTCTTTAGTTCGGTGTGGTAGTCTGACAGGGAGCTTAACGGGATATCGGCGCTGATAGTGACCAGCCCCCCGCGCAAGGATTCTGTACCGGAAATTCGTGCCCGCCTACCGGCCAGATTACCGGTGATATCACCCATATCTGTTTCGGGCACAGTCACGTCAACGTTGACAATGGGCTCCAGTATTTGTGGGCCGGCATTGTTGATGGCGTCCATGAAAGCGTGGCGGCCAGCAATTACGAAAGCAATTTCTTTTGAGTCGACCGGGTGAAATTTTCCGTCATATACCGTCACTTCCAGATCCTGCATGGCATACCCGGCAACAGCGCCTTCGGCCAGTAATTGCTTGACGCCTTTTTCAACAGCAGGGATCAGGTTGTAAGGTATCGCCCCACCAACGACCTTGTTGATGAACTCAAAACCTTCTCCGCGGGCCTTGGGGCGAATGCGCAGGAAAACTTCGCCAAACTGGCCGGCACCGCCAGTCTGCTTCTTGTGCCGGTAATGCCCCTCAGCTGGGCGGGTTATGGTTTCCCGGTAAGCGATGCGTGGCGGGCGTGTGTTGACCTCAACCTTGTAGCGTTCCTGCATACGCTCAAGGATGACGCGCATATGCAGTTCACCCAGGCCGCGCATGACGGTTTCGTTCAGTTCCTGATTGTGCTCAACCACGAAACACTGGTCTTCTTCCTGCAGCCGCTGCAGGGCGGTGGAAAGTTTCTGTTCCTGCCCGCGACTCTTGGTATTGACTGCCAGTCCGTACATGGGTTTAGGGAAATCCAGCGATTTGAGATGATAGTTATCTTCATCGTGTGAATCATGCAGCACCGCATCGTAGTGGATGTCTTCAACTTTGGCGACAGCGCAGATATCGCCGGGAATGCCAGCCTCAATCTCAATATGCTTACCGCCTTGCACCCGGTACAGGTGGCCTACTTTGAAAGGTTTGCGAGCATCACCGATAAACAGTTGTGAATCGGGCCGTACCGTGCCCTGGTGGATCCTGAAAATGCTCAACTTGCCAACAAACGGGTCGTTGGTAATTTTGAAAACATGTGCGACGACCTGGTCAGTTGCTGATCCGCTGACTGAAGCTTCGACGGCATCCTTGCCCTCGCCCTTTAAAAAGGTTGGCGGGTTGCCTTCCCTGGGGCTTGGAACCAGCTTGTTGAAAAAGTTGAGTAACTCACCAATACCAGCACCCGTTTTGGAGGATACGAAGCAGATCGGCACCAGATGACCTTCACGCAAGGCTTGCCCGAACGCCGAGTGCAGTTCTTCGCGTGACAACTCTTCGCCTTCCAGGTATTTTTCCATCAGGTCATCGTTGACCTCCACAACCTGGTCGATGATGGCTTCGTGGGCCTCAGAGAGTGAGAAGATGTCAGTCTCACCTTCTGTCTGGAAAAAACAATCCCGGACTGTGCTGAGGTTTTCAGCCGGCAGGTTGACGGGCAGACATTCAGGTCCGAATTCGGCGCGAAGGTCTTTGACTGTCTGGGTAAGGTCGACATCCTCGACATCAATCCGGTTGATGATAATCATGCGGCACAACCGCCGCCGCTTGGCTCTGCGCATCAGGCGACGGGTAGCGAGTTCAACACCATTGTGAGCATTGATAACAATGGCGGTGGTTTCCACGGCCATTAAGCTGGCCAGTGTCGGCCCCCTGAAGTCGGGGAACCCGGCGGTATCTATAAGGTTCAGGTGCATACCGTTATGTTCAAGGCTTGCAATCGCTGAATCCAGTGAATGCTGGTATTTCCGCTCCATCGGGTCGTGGTCCATGGTGGTCGAACCACGCTCTACCGATCCGGCTTCACCCTTGGTGCCAGACCTGACCAGTAAGGCTTCGGCCAGTGTGGTTTTCCCGGACCCGGTATGACCCACCAGAGCAATGTTGCGGATATCCTTGGTTCGATAGTTGGGCATTCGGCTGTCCTTTTTGTGGGTGGTTTTTTTTGCGAGTTGTGCAGTAATCCTAGTACGTTTACTCCAGACCGGCAAATGACATATGTCACCAGCATCTCCGGTTAGCCGATTAAATGCTTTGCGCGCTTGTTCAGTTCCGATTCACCAGCCTGCCTGTAAGCTCTCATTAACGGTCAGAGGGACAATTTGAAACGGGATTGATACAGGAGGTTGAGATGTCCAGACGTATACATATTTATCATTCAGGTACGGCCATTCTGCTTTTCCTGGCGGTGGCTGCATTGCCCGCCTGGGCGGACGGAAACAGGGGTTCGTACTCCGAGCGCCCCTATAACAACAGTGACTATGACTATGCCAGGGTCGTGGACGTCCAGCCGATTGCTGAAACCGTGCAAATACCCCGTGACCGGCAAGTATGCCGACAGCAAAGCGTTCGCCACCCGGTCCCTGAGCAGCGCTCACCCGGTCCCGCCATCTTTGGATCTATCCTGGGTGGCGTGATCGGCCATCAATTTGGGGGTGGTCATGGCAAAACGGCAGCTACTATTGCTGGCGCCGCGATTGGCGGGGCCATCGCCACCGATGCCCAGTACCGGCGCTACCCGCCAAGGTACTACACCACTGCAGAGCAGCGTTGCCATACTGAGACCCGTTGGCGCAGTGAAGAACGGGTTGTTGCCTGGGATGTCAGCTGGAAATACCGTGGGAAAATTTATCACAGCACCATGGATGAGCCGCCGGGCGACCGTATTCCTGTCAGGGTCAGTGTGGACCCCGTGTATCCATGAGTTGAATATACCACTCCGCAGGGTTTTGCCAATTACCCTGTATACTTGAAGCGGCATCGACTCGGGTGCCGCTTTTTTGCGCGTAACCAGGCCGCCAAACTGCACTTGTTGGCGCTGTACAGCATTTGCTGCTTCGGGTAACGTTGCGGCATCACCACACGCAGGGCTTTGGGTACCAACCATGAAGGGTTTAACAGACAGTGACAGGCGGGCAAACTGTTTCAGCTTTTCAGGACATCACTATGATGCGGCGACTGGTGAAGCCACGCTCTCATATGAGATCGATGGCCAGTTACTGCATGAGACCATCGTATTTCCATGGGCACCGTGGCCAGCAGATGCATCCCGCCAGGCGGCTTTTCTACAGGCGCTTGAAGTTCTGCATTTGATTGCAGGAATAAGCTATTTCAAGGCCGTCCTCCCGCACAGTATTGAACTGGAAAAATGTCGGGTTGATGATGCCCTGTCCGCGTTTCTCAATGAGTTGTACACTCAAGGTCTGGGTGAGTTTGCTTATGTGAACCAACTGGATCTTTCCGGCTTGATTCAGTTTAAAAAAAACATCGATGAAGCACCTGTAGCTATGGATCTGGACCTTGCTGAACGTGCCCTGGTGGCCATGGGTGGCGGCAAAGACAGCCTGGTTTGCTTACAGATGCTCAATGAGGCCGGAATTGATGTGCAACCGGCCTGCGTTGGTGGTTCAGAGTTAATTGGGGACACGGCCAGAGTCGCCGGCCTGCCGTTGATAAGGATAGGCCGGAAATTATCATCACAACTGACTCAAATGAATACGGCCGGCGCCTGGAACGGCCATGTTCCGGTCACGGCGATCAATTCGGCCATTTTAGTGTGTGCCGGTTTGTTATACGGGTATCGATATGTTGTTTTCGCCAATGAATCTTCTGCCAGCGAGGCGACACTGACTGACTCACAGGGTATGGAGGTGAACCATCAGTACAGCAAGAGCCTGGCGTTTGAACAGGCCTTTCGTGAACTTATCCGCCATCGGGTATCACCGAACCTCGAGTATTTTTCTGCACTCCGGTGTCACGGTGAAATTGCCATTGCGCGCCATTTCTCCGGCATGGCCGAGTACCACGCGGTGTTTTCCAGTTGCAACCGGAATTTTCACCTCGATGGTTCACACATCAAGGGCCGCTGGTGCCAGGATTGCCCGAAATGTCGTTTCGCGGCCCTCGCGCTGGCCCCCTTTATGAGCCCGGAACAGTTAGTCGCCATTCAGGGAGCCGACCTGCTTGACAGGCAGGAACAATTGCCGGGGTTCAGGCAGCTGTGCGGGTTAGGGGAACCCAAGCCTTTCGAGTGTGTCGGAAGTGTGGCGGAGAGTCGGGCTGCTATGAGGCACCTTGCGGGCTTGCCTGACTGGCGGGGTAAGGCAGTGGTCAAGGCCCTGGCAGTGTATCCGGAAGTCAGGCGGGCTGGTGATCTCGAGTTGTTTCCTGACCCCGATGCCGGCCATTGTATTCCATCTGCGGTGATGGCAAAAATGGCTTGCTTTCAGAGAGATCCGGATGCGATTTAGAGACCTGGCAGACAAGCGGGTCGCTATCCTCGGCCTCGGCCGGGAAGGTCAGGCAGTCTGGCGGCAAATCCGTCGCCACTTTCCAGATATGAGCTTAAGTTTATTTGCAGAAAGTGCAGCTGATGATGGTTTCATTGAGAGGCTGGATTCGGCGCTTGACCATTGTCAGATCGGTCCCCTGGACGTCGCCGAATTGCAGCATTTTGACGTGTTGGTACGATCTGCCGGCATCAGCCCCTATCGGCCAGAGATGAAAGCGTTAAGGTCTTTGGGTGTGCAGTTTACGACCGCGACCAATCTTTGGTTTGCCGGGAATCCACAAGCAAAGACGATATGCATCACTGGCACCAAGGGGAAAAGCACTACGGCTGCGCTGGTCGCTCATTTGCTCAGTTCTGCGGGCCTGCGTGTCAATCTGGCAGGAAATATTGGCAGGCCAATGCTGGATTTTGAACCTTCAGCTGTGGATTGGTGGGTCATTGAACTCTCCAGCTACCAGATTTCAGACCTTGAAGCTGAGCCGGATATCGCTGTTATTCTGAATCTTAGTGATGAACATATTGACTGGCACGGCGATGCAGAGCATTACCGGGCCGATAAGCTCAAGCTGTCAAGGCTGGTCAAGGTTGGCGGCTTACAGGCTAATTACTCAGATACAGCGTTACGTGAAAGCCTGCGGGGCTTCGGGCGGGTAATCTGGTTTAACCGCGATGGCGGGGAAGGCTGGCAGTCGGGTAAAACAGCAGTGGTCTGCACGCAGGACAAGCTGGCAATTCCGGCACCCAAATCCCTTCCAGGCGAACACAATATGCAAAACCTGGCAGCGGCATTGACGGTAATTGACGCACTGGATTTGGAAATTCCCGGAATTGATCAGGTTCTTACTGAGTTCACTGGTTTGCCCCATCGACTGCAGTGGATCGGAGAAAAAAATGGCATTTGCTACATAGACGACAGCATTTCCACCACGCCGGTGTCCGTGACGGCCGCGCTGAACACAGTCGGTAGTAAAGGTGTTGTGCTGCTGCTTGGCGGGTTGGATCGGGGCTTGGACTGGACGGCATTCAGCGATGGGTTGCTTGCACACCCGCCGCTCGCAATTGTTACCATGCCGGACAATGGATCGGAAATACTTGCCAGCCTCCGCAGTTCCGGGGTTGAGCCGGAAGCTGGCTTGCACGCTGTGGACAATCTGGCTCAGGCGGTGAAACTGGCGCAGGGCCTGATTGTGGGTCAGGGTTGTATTCTGCTGTCTCCCGGCGCACCAAGTTTTCCGTATTTCCGGGATTTTGAAGATCGGGGTGAGCAATTTGCCAGCTATGCAGGTATTGAAAAAAAGCCAGCTGGCACCCATTAAAAAAGGCCGCGGGACAGGGGTGAGGAGTGCATAGATACCCTGTTGGCATGAGGGAGAGACCATTGCCCGCGGCCTGTTACTAATAGAGACCGCTGTTATGCGGGAAAAGTTTCAAGTCACACTAAATTAATTTGGAGTTCTAACATGACCGATACAGCAAACGAGATACTGGCGGAAATGAAAACCAGCCGGGGAGTTATTCATTTACGCCTGCACCCGCAGCACGCACCCGTGACAGTGGCCAATTTTGTGAACCTGGCTAAACGTGGCTTCTACGATGGCCTGAATTTTCATCGTGTGATTGATAACTTCATGATCCAGGGTGGCTGTCCGCTGGGTACCGGGACAGGTGGGCCGGGCTATCGTTTTGAAGATGAGTGCTGTGCAGAGCTTGGGCATGATGCGCCGGGGAAATTGTCCATGGCCAACGCCGGACCAGGCACCAACGGCAGTCAGTTCTTTATCACCCATGTTGAAACACCCTGGCTGGATGGCAAACACACTGTTTTCGGCAGCGTTGTGTCAACTGATGATCAGGCGGTAGTGAATGCGATTCAGGGTGAGGATGATTTAATTTCTGTCACCATCACGGGTGGTGATGACTTGCTTGAACAGCATGCCGGGCAGATCGCGGAGTGGAACGCGCAGCTATAAGGCAAAACCAATGTAGCGGAAATTCAGGCCTGTTGCGTTAGTGATTCCGGTTGACGCTGTAGTCAGCCAGTTGCTCCAGCGCAATACGCCATGGTGATATGGGCAGGCCCTGCAGGGCCTGCGTTGCTTCATCTGCCTGTGCTCTGGCACAAGCCATTGCCGCATCCAGAGATTGGGTTTGTTCAATGATAGCCAAGACCGGTGACAAGTCATCCAGTCCACCATTCCGAATGGCTTCATCCAGTAACCGGCGGTCATTTTCATCGCACCTTTCGCGGGCAAAGATCAATGGCAGTGTCGGTTTTCCTTCTGCCAGATCATCGCCGGCATTCTTGCCCATGGTTCCGGCATCGCCGGTGTAGTCAAGTACATCGTCGGCAATCTGGAATGCAGACCCGAGTCGGCTGCCATACAGCGCCAGTGCATTTTCTATTGCGCCGGGTTGTTCACTGATGATGGCCGCAAGCCGGCAGGCCGCCTCAAATAATTTTGCAGTTTTGTTCTCAATCACTTGCATGTAACGGGACTGATCAACTTCAGGGTCGCCCATGTTCAGCAGTTGCTGCACTTCACCTTCTGCGATGGTGTTGGTCGTATGCGCCAGCACTTCCATTATGCGCATGGAGTCCAGGCCCACCATCATCTGAAAGCTTCTTGAGTACAGGAAGTCCCCGACCAACACGCTGGCAGCATTGCCCCATACGGCGTGGGCACTCTGCTGGCCGCGGCGCAGGTCTGATTCATCCACCACATCGTCATGCAGGAGTGTTGCGGTATGAATAAACTCGATAATGGCCGCCAGTGATATATGGTGCTGCCCCTGGTAGCCACAAGCGTGAGCGCAGAGCGTGAGCAACATGGGCCGTAAACGTTTTCCGCCGCTGGAGACGATGTAATTGGCAATCTGGTTGATTAGCACGACCTCGGATTGCAGGCTCGAATGGATAAATTCATCCACTTTTGCCATATCTGCTGCGCTAAGCGAGACAATCTGTTCCAGAGGAGACGGGCTGTTGCTGGCTTCAGCTTCCGGGTTCACGGTCATGCCAGTGCGACTGGTCTGCAGGAGCAGGTTTCGACTCGCCTGCCAGGGCGGTACTCTGTGCTGAAGTGTGCTAAAAACATTACGTGCGTCATTCCCGGTTGTGAACTAGGTTGTTTCCCGATGCAGCGACCTGGCAGGTATTAGCCAGCCCGGTTCTCTGCTGTTGCAAGAGATTATAAATCACGCATTAACAAATGCTATGAAATTTCGTCATGTGGCGCATATACTGTGCTGCCTTTCCGGGTACCATCCACAGGTGAAATCCAGAGGACTGTTAAATTGTTTGGTCAACTACAAGCCAATGAGTTGCGAACTGGCATCACGCTGGCGGGTGTTATTGCTTTTCGTATGCTTGGATTATTCATGATTTTGCCTGTATTCATGATCCTCGCCGCAGACATTCCCGGTTTTAGCCCTGCCCGCGCCGGGCTCGCTGTTGGGATTTATGGCCTGACCCAGGCTGTTCTGCAGCAGCCATTTGGCAAGCTTTCAGATCGGTTCGGACGCCGGCCCATTATGCTGATTGGCCTGGCACTGTTTGCTGTGGGTGGCGTTGTGGCGGCACTGGCGGATACGATGACAATGTTGATTGCGGGTCGCGCACTGCAGGGCTGTGGTGCCATCGCCGGCGTTGCGCTTGCGTTTGCCGCTGACCATACCAGCGCAAAGAATCGCAGTGTGGTCATGGCCATCATTGGTATGGGCATTGGCGCATCGTTTCTTTTGTCGATGATGATCTCGGTGCCGATGTCGACGCTGGTCGGGTTGAGTGGCTTGTTCTGGATTACCGCAGTGCTTGGCGTCATGGGTATGGTGCTGGTGTTGAGCCTGCCAAAGACGGCAGTTGTAGAAGAAGAAACCCTACAGGCCACAGGGCAATCAACCACTATTTGGCCGCTGGCACTTTCTGTATTCTTGTTGCATGCCGTGATGACCTTACTGTTCGTGGTATTACCTGGAATGCTGGTTAAGCACTTCAGCTTTGAACTGGAGTATCACTGGCGATTGTATGTCCCGTCCATGCTGGGTTCGGCACTGCTGGTGTTTCCGATGTTGCGGCGTATTGCAGCACATAAAAAGGAGTATATGGCTTTACCGCTGGCATTCCTGGTTTTGGGTGGAGCATTGGGGTTGATGTCCGTGGGTTGGTCGGTGCTCGCAATGCTGGTGTTCTCGCTGGGGTTTTTTCTGGCGTTCAACTTATTGGAAGCGACCATGCCCTCAATGGTCAGTGCGCTGGCAGGTACCAGCGGTCGTGGTCGAAAGATGGGCATGTACACGACCTTTCAGTTTCTTGGTGCGTTCGCCGGTGGTGTGATGGGTGGGGCGCTGCTGGGAGCCAAAGGAGCGGCTATGACTTTGGGTATCGCAGCTACGCTGTGCATACTTTGGGCCGTGGTGATGTCAGCCTGGCTAAGGTCATCCCGAAACGGGCAGCTGAGCTGACGGTATATGCTACACTTTAACGACTGAATTTGAACTGTGAAGCAGGGCTTCGCATAGCAGGAGAAGCTTGATGGCAAGAGGTGTTAATAAGGTAATTCTGGTGGGTAATCTGGGCAAAGACCCCGATATGAAATATACCGCCAGTGGTGCGGCAATCGCAAATATCACAGTGGCCACATCCGAAAGCTGGAATGATAAGCAAACGGGTGAGAAACAAGAGAAAACCGAGTGGCACAGGGTGGTATTTTTCAGAAGGCTGGCAGAAATTGCCGGCGAGTATCTGCGCAAAGGCTCACAGGTTTATATCGAGGGAAAGTTACAGACCCGCAAGTGGCAGGATCAGAACGGTCAGGATCGTTACACCACTGAAATTGTAGCCAATGAGATGCAGATGCTGGGTAGTCGTGGCGGCGATGCTGGTGCCCGGCCTCAACAGGATGGCGGTGGCTTTCGCAGCAATGCGCCTGCCAAGCAAGCTGCAGCGCAGCCTCAGTCGGACAGCGGCTTTGCTGATGACGACATTCCGTTCTGACTACCAATACTTTTAAGAACTAAAGTGTCAAGAAAAGGCATTATACTCGCCGGCGGCAGCGGTACCCGTTTATATCCAATTACGCGGGTCATCAGCAAGCAGTTGTTGCCCGTGTATGACAAGCCGATGATCTACTACCCGTTATCAACATTGATGCAGGCGGGTATACAGGAAATACTGGTGATTACCACCCCCCATGAGCAAGCGCTGTTTCAGCAATTGCTTGGGGATGGAAGTCAGTGGGGTCTGCAGATATCATTCGCCATACAGGAAAGTCCTGACGGCCTCGCACAGGCTTTTATCATTGGCGAGGATTTCCTTGACGGCAGCCCTTCCTGCCTGATTCTTGGCGATAATATATTCCACGGCGGTGGTCTGCAGGATTTGCTGTCCCGCTGTATGCAGCGACTGGACGGGAGTACTGTGTTCGGTTACTGGGTGTATGATCCCGAGCGCTACGGCGTGGTGGAGTTTGATCAGGACATGCGGGTACTCAGTCTGCAGGAGAAGCCTACCAGCCCGCGCTCGAACTATGCGGTTACCGGCCTGTATTTTTACGATGGCAGAGCCAGCCAGTTTGCCCGTGAATTGTCTCCTTCTCCCCGTGGAGAGCTGGAAATCACCGATCTGAATCGCCGCTACCTTGAGGACGGCAGCCTGCATCTGGAGCGCCTGGGCAGGGGCTATGCCTGGCTGGACACGGGTACACACCAATCGTTGCAGCAAGCTTCCAGTTTTATTGAAACGATGGAATCCCGGCAGGGGCTCAAGATTGCCTGTCCGGAAGAAATTGCTTATTTTCATGGCTGGATTGATCGTAAGCAGGTTTTGCAGCTTGCGGAGCCGTTGCGCAGCAGTGGTTATGGTGAGTACCTTGTACAGCTACTGGAGCGGGGGTCGCACGGTTGAAGGTTCTGGAAACGGGTCTCGATGGCGTTATCATCATAGAGCCCCGGGTGCATGGTGATGACAGGGGTTTCTTTCAGGAAACGTGGAAGTCCAGCAGCTACCGATGCCACGGTCTACCAGACAGCTTCTCACAAGCCAATGTTTCGCGCTCAGCGAGGGGTGTTCTGCGTGGTTTGCACTATCAATACCAGCAACCGCAGGGCAAGCTTGTGTCCGTATTCGAAGGTCGTATTTTTGATGTGGCCGTGGATGTACGCTGGGGTTCGCCATCATTCGGGCAATGGGCTGGGGTTGAATTGAGCGCAGAAAACCACCGTCAGCTTTACATCCCCGAAGGGTTTGCACATGGCTTTATAGTACTCAGCAACAGTGCTCTGTTTCACTACCACTGCACCACCGAGTACGCACCACAGTTTGATGCCGCCATTGCCTGGAATGACCCTGATATCAATGTGCAATGGCCGCTTGAGCCTGTATCAGTATCAGCCAAAGACCGTGATGCGCCTCGTCTCCGTGATGTAGTACCTGAATGCCTGCCGGGTGGTGGTAAATGAACATCTTGTTGACCGGCGCAGCCGGACAGCTTGGAAGTGAATTGCTGCCGTTGCTTGCAACCCACGGGCGGGTTGTTGCAACCGATCGCAGTGCAGTGGCCGGGAGCAATACTGACTGGGTGAAGCTGGATATCAGTGATGCCGCCCAACTGGAGACTTTGCTGGCCCGCTTACAGCCGGATTTGATTGTTAATACGGCGGCGTATACCGCGGTCGACCAGGCCGAGGCGGATCGGGAAACGAGTTTTGCGCTCAATGCTGACCTGCCCGGGCAGTTGGCTGTCTGGGCCAAACGGAATGACGCCCGCTTGCTGCATTACTCTACAGATTATGTTTTCGCCGGCAGTTCAACGGTTCCTTACCTTGAATCGGATACACCCGGACCTCTGAATGTCTATGGTGAAAGTAAACTGGCTGGTGAGCTTGCGATCGGAGCAAGTGGTTGCGCCCATGCGACTCTTCGAACATCGTGGGTTTATTCATCACATGGCAAGAATTTTGTTTTAAGCATGCTGAACCTGGCGCGCCAGGGGCTGGATTTAAAGATTGTGAATGATCAGTGCGGGTGTCCGACATGGGCTCGCAGCCTGGCGGCTGCCAGCAACACCATTGTTCAGGCCTGGCAGACACCCGGGGCAGAGAGTTGTCATGGGACTTTCCACTATTGTGATGACCGGGCGGTTAGCTGGTACGAGTTTGCAGGTAAGATATTCAGCCTCGCTGTTGCCGCAAAACTGCTGCACAAACAGCCAGCGCTGACGCCTGTTCCCAGTACAGAGTTCCCACAGCCGGCAAAGCGGCCCAGGTGGTCGGTACTGGATACACAGCGGATTGGCGAGGCTTTTGGCATTTTTCCGGCATCCTTCGAGCGATCGCTGCAGGCTGTTATTGCTGAGATAAAAAAAGGAGGTTTTTTGTGAGCCAGGCTGATTCACGGGCCGCGTTGATCCCGGTTATCCTGTCAGGTGGGGCAGGTACGCGATTGTGGCCTGTGTCCCGCAGAGCCCACCCCAAACCTTTTATGGAACTGGTGGATGGCGAAACCCTGGCAGAAAAGACCCTGTTGCGTGCCAAAGCAGTGGCAGGTAACGCGCCTGTGATAACAGTGACCAGCCGCGATTACTATTTTTATACACGGGATCTCTACAACGGCCTGTCCACAAGCGGCGGCAGTGAAAAATTCCTGCTCGAACCAATGGGACGCAATACCGCGCCGGCAATCGCGCTGGCCGCTATGTGCATTCAGGAGTTCCTTGGTGGAAACTCAATGCTGCTGGTTATGCCAGCTGACCACCTGGTGAAGAACTTGCGTAATTTTGAGGCCGCGGTAAGCGAGGCATCGCAACTGGCTGCTGAAGGCTACCTGGTGACATTCGGTATTCACCCTACACAGCCTGAAATCGGCTATGGCTACATTCGCCAGGGCGAAGCATTGACCCTGGGCGGCGGTTACCGGGTTGCTGAATTCGTCGAGAAACCCAACGAAGCGACAGCAATTCGCTATCTTGAGTCCGGTGAATTCCACTGGAATTCAGGGATGTTCTGTTTTCAGGCAGATACCTTTCTGGAATCCCTGGCCCGCTATGCTCCTGATGTTCATGACGCGGCATTGCGGGTTTGGGAGGCGACTGATAAATCAAAGACACCAATCGAATTTCCGGCAGAGTTGTTCAGTGAATGCCCTTCAATCTCCGTCGACTATGCAGTGATGGAGCGGGCAGATAATACGGCTGTCGTGGTCAGTGACTTTGGCTGGAGTGATATTGGTTCATGGAAGGCCATTTCAGAATTGTATGAATCGGATGAAAGCGGCAACAGCATCACTGGCAAGGCCATCATGGTGGGGTCTACCGATTGTTTCGTGCAGAGCAAGGATCGTGTGGTCGCTGCAGTGGGAGTGAAGGATCTGGTCATTATCGACACCGGCGATGCCTTGCTGGTTGCTGACCGGAATCACGCTCAGGACGTCAAGCAGGTTGTCGAACAACTTTCAGAACTTAAACATGAAGCAGTGATCTTTCATAAAACGGTGCACCGGCCCTGGGGCAGCTTCACAATCCTGGAAGATGCCGCCGACTGCAAGGTCAAGCGACTGGTGGTCAAGCCGGGTCAAGTGCTGTCATTGCAATTACATCATCGCAGGGCGGAGCACTGGACAGTGTTGCAAGGCACGGCCAAAGTGCGGCTGGGAGATGAAGAGTTTTTGCTGGAAGCTAACCAGTCAACCTATATCCCGGTTGAGACTCTGCATCGTTTGGAAAACCCCGGTGACAGAGACGTTCACCTGATTGAGGTGCAAACCGGCGACTATTTTGGCGAAGATGATATCGAACGCTTTGAAGATATTTACGGCAGGGTTAAATGACGGCTTACTCCTCTTCCGCCTGTAAAGTGTTGTCTGCCGTATCAGTGGTTACCTGCCTGTCGTTGTAGTTTTCACGCAGTTCGTAAAACAAGGCCAGCAAGTTGGACGCAAAAAGCGGCGTGTCATTTGCCATGTCGCCGTGGGTTCGGTGTTCAGATCGATTCATCATGTTTAGTCCTGTTTCCTGGTGGGATGTCCGGGCTAGCGGGGCTTCCGGTTCAGTTCGCGATCCATTTCGAATTCACGCGAGGTTATATAGGCCTCCATCTTTTGCAGGCGTAAATCCAGTTCCCGGAACCTGTGGCTAAGGTTGCTGAAAACATCAGTGGGTGCCATGGTGATGCCACGCCAGAATTTTTCCTGACTTTCATTCTTGTACAGATCCTCCGGCTTGGCCGGCAGAATGATTGCCAGGATGACGTAAGACGGCACGATGAAGGGGAAAAAGAACAATGTGCTGACACATACAACAATCCGCAGGCCCTTGACGTTCAGCCCGAAATAGCTGGCCAGACCTGCGCAAACGCCGGCCAGCATGGCATTTTCCCTGTCACGATAAAGACGATGTGGGTTTTTGCGCTCGTACAGATCACTCATGCCTTTGCCTCCAGCTGGGTGACTCAATATCCAGGATACGTTCCAGTGTCTGGATACGTTCTTCCATTTTCTTGGTGGATTCCCATACTTCAGTCAGCATGGATTCATCTTCCGGCGTTAACCCTTTGGCCATTTTCATCTTTGTAATGTAGTGAAAAACAATCCATAAAGGTGCTAATACGGTGACAAATAAAATGGGAATGGTGTCATTCATCATTCTTCTCCTGCTTGGCAGAGCCTGCTTTCTTCGGCTTGGCTTTATTCACCCTGGCTTTCAGTGCCTCAAGGGCATCTTCTACCCGGTCATCGTCTTGCAGTCCGTCTATTTCATTTGCAAGTCCGCCACGCCGGCCGATATCCAGTGATTCACCTTGTGCCTCGACCCGGTCAATTCGCTGTTCGGCATTTTCAAACCGAAACAGCATTTCATCGATTTTGTCATCGTGAATGTGTTTGCGTGCGGCCAGTTGGGTCGTTGCCGTTTTGTGGCGTATTACGATACTGCGCTGACGGGTTTTCGCATCATTCAGCTTGCTTTGTAACTGGGAAATATCTGAGTTGAATTTTTCCAGTTGTGTGCTCAACATCTCTGTCTCGTGCCGGGTTTGATCGGCCTGGTCGGCCAACGCCTGCTTTTCTTTCAGCGCGGCGCGGGCCAGGTCTTCGCGGCCCTGCCGGACAGCGAGTTCAGCCCGTTTCGCCCAGTCCTGCTGCTCTCGTTCCAGGAACTCAGCGTAGCGTTGCTGCTCTTTGCGGTCGGCAATACATTTTGCCGCCGCTGAGCGGATTTCTACCAGGGTATCTTCCATTTCCTGGATCATCAGCCGGATAATTTTCTCTGGATCCTCAGCTTTTTCCAGCAGGGAATTGATATTAGCGTTAATAATATCAGTGAACCTGGAAAATATACTCATGACGCGTTGCTCCTGTTGTGTATTCTGTAGGAGTGTTAATGCATACTTTGTGCCAAAATGCTGAAGACCTATAACATACTGATATAATGTAATAAATAATTATCTGTTTGTATTCTTCCCCTATGCATTTGCGATCAGGTGGTGAAATTTACCAACAGGTGGTTGAACCTGATAGCGTTGAGGAAGTCTATCAGCTTGCCTCAAAGCAAATTGATGTTGCTTGGGGCATGACAAAACTTGGGCTGCTCATGTAGAATAGCCCCCCTTTATTGGCTGGCAATGGGTCGGCGAACAGAACAACTCTGGAGGAACACCCCATGCGATCCAGACTCGCACTAGCAATTTCAATCATGCTGATTTCAGGCTTGGCCCTGGCTCAGGATGTCAACACAGAAAAAGGCAAGCTTAGTTATTCAGTAGGCTGGGACATTGGAGCTGATATCAAGCGACGCAGCACTGAGTTTGACGTGGAAGCTTTGATCACGGCCATCCGCGATATCGTGGCGGGAACTGAACCCAAGGTCGCGCCTGAAGAGATGCGGACACTACTGACTGCGCTGCAGGAGAAAGTGCGGGCTGAGCAGGTTGAGCAGTTCCGTAAACTGTCTGAAGAAAATCAGGCCAAGAGTGAAGAGTTTCTTCTGGCCAACAAGAGCAAGACAGGTATTGTTGCGCTTCCCAGTGGTGTGCAATATCGCATCATCGTGGAAGGTGACGGCCCCCGCCCTGGCCTGGACAGTAAGGTCAGCGTTCACTACCGTGGATCCAAACTGGACGGACGCGAGTTTGACAGTTCATTCGCCCGTGGAACGCCGGAAGAATTCACCGTCAATGCCGTGCTGAAAGGGTGGCAGGAAGTTCTGCCTTTGATGAAGCAGGGTTCTACCTGGCAGATATTTGTTCCGCCTGAGTTGGCATTCGGCGCACGCGGTAACCCGCCTGTCGGACCTAACGAAGCATTGATGTTTGACCTCAAACTGGTTGAAGTGCTCAAGTAATAGTTTGTAGGCCGGGCAGCTCGCGCTGCCCGGTTTTTTAGTTGAAGACACAGCAGTTTCTGTTGTCATCCTGAAAAAAATCTGTAGGCAGGGCGCTGTTCCGGCGTCCTTGTCATTGGTATCATATCGGCATATGCCTTCTGATTTACATGCCATTTTGCTGGATGCTGTTTCTCCTTTTGACGAAGGTGTTTCGGCGCTTAAACTCAGAGCACTGAGAGACCCCGAAGGCCTGCAGCCACGCCCCAACCGAACGGCCGCCGTATTGGTGCCGGTTCTTGATAAGCCAGAGCCTGAGATTCTGTTGACCGTCCGGTCCAGAGAGTTACCCCAACACCCCGGCCAGGTCAGTTTTCCTGGTGGAGCAGTCTGTCAGACGGACCGCTCGGCGATATCCACAGCATTGCGCGAAGCAAAAGAAGAGATCGGGCTGGATTTCTCGCAAGTGTCCCCGTTAGGGTTTCTGGATCGCCTTGATACCATTTCTGACTACCGTGTATTGCCGGTCGTTGGCCTGGTCAGGCCGTCCTTCGTGTGGCAGCCAGATGAGCGGGAGGTTTCCGAAGTATTCACTGTGCCGTTGCGACTGGCTGTTGACCACGCTGCATTTTCGCATGAGCAGATTGTGATGCCGGACAGGTCCTATACAATTTCCTCGCTGCAGTGGCAGGGCCACAGGATTTGGGGTGTTACGGCAGCAATCCTGCTGAATCTTGGAAGTCGCATGGGCGTTTCACCTGGCTCTCAGGCATGACAGGGCAATTGTTAGTATCTGCGCAGGATCTGCAGGCCCTCCTTGAAAGGGGAGAATGTACGGTTTTTGACTGCCGTTTTGTGGTTGAGGACCCTGATGCAGGGTTCGAAGATTATTTGGATTCACATATTCCCGGTGCTGCGTATGCCCACCTTGATCATGACCTCTCCAGCCCGATCAGTGCTGTTAGCGGTCGCCATCCATTGCCGGAAGCAGACCGGTTCGCACTGTTCCTGAGCCGGGCGGGCTGGCAGCCCGGCAAGTTGCTGGTCGCCTATGATGATGCAGGTGGGGCCATCGCCGCACGGCTGTGGTGGTTGATGAAATATTTTGGCCAGGATTGTGCTGCGCTGCTTGATGGAGGCATCCAGGCCTGGTGGGCTGCTGGCTTTGAGTTGGCGCGTGGCCCTGGTGAACCTTTTGAGCAGGATGCAACAGTTCCGGCGGGCATAAAACTTTGTGCTGACGACGGCCTCGTCGTGTCTACACAGGATGTTATTAATCATCTTGGCAAAGCTGAGGTCGTACTCGCTGACGCGCGGGCAAACGAGCGATTCACAGGGAAGATAGAGCCGATTGATGCGGTAGCGGGCCATATACCAGGCTCTGTCAGCTACCCGTACAACCGCAATCTGAACCCTATTGGAACATTCAAGCGGGTAGAGCATATCCGCGCTGACCTGCAGGCATTGATCGGAGCGTACCAGTCAGAGGATCTTGTGCATATGTGTGGTTCGGGTGTGACGGCTTGCAACAACTTATTTGCAGCTGAACTGGTCGGGCTGGCCGGGTCCAGGCTGTATGTCGGCTCGTGGAGTGAATGGATACGCGATCCGTCACGGCCGGTTGGGTGACTGGACCAAACCAGCAGGTGTAATGCAGGTTTTGCTTTGCCTGCAGGTTGGTCGTTAGTACCGGCTTAGTTTCTGGATTTGAGCTGCACGATCAGCGCTTGCATGACGGCTTGTGTTTCATCCGAGAACCAGGTATCTACAAAAGCATCTACACCATCCCCGCTGTAACCGGCAAACTCCTGTTCGAAATGCGCGCGCGCGATCGCCCGGTTGCCAAGCATGGAGTGCCGGGGCAGTGACAGCAGCGTATCGCAGTATTGAAGTGCATGCCCAATAGTGGCTTCATAGCCTGTTTCCAGGGCGTCCACAAAGCCGGTACTGAAGGCTTCTTCCGGATCTGCCATTGAACCATTGACCAGCATCCGTTCCGCAACTTGCGGCCCTACCAGTCTTGCCAGGGCATTATGTAATACTGGCGGAATGATCAGGCCGACACGGGTTTCATTCAGGCCAATCTGGTACTCCCCCCGGCTCATTACCCGGTAGTCGCACATCAGGCAAATAACTGCACCGCCAGCGGGGGAATGACCGGTAATTGCTGCGACCACCGGAATCGGCGCACAGGCAATGGTTTCCAGCAATTCAAAGAATGCAGCCCAAAAATCTTTCATGCCGCCACGCTCAAGCTGAAGTAGCTCGACCACGTCCAGGCCGGCGGAGAACAGGCCATCCTGCCCTGATATGACGATGGCGTCAGTGTCTGCAATGGCCTCGCGCAGCGTTTGCGTGAGTGATTTTACCAATGCCGGGTTGAGCGCATTGACGGGTGCGCGGGCCAGGCGGATCTCGCGAACGTTTTGGTGGTTGATGATGTCGAGCATGAAAATTCCTATTCAGTACCGGTTCAGTGCGTTGCGTGCAAACTTTAACTCTGACAAACCACAGGAGCCAATATTATGACCCGGATAGCCGTAATTATATTGCTGGGTGTTGCATTATCACTCAGTTCGTCTGCGCAGGCAGGATATAGTGAAAAGCATGGTCGTGGCCATGGGCACTCGCAGGGAGGGCATGGTAAACACCATTCCAGGCAGCATGGCCGGTCGTACGGCCGACATCACAACAAGCAGCATGGTCGGCGCAGCTACGGTCATGCCAGCTACCCCTATGAGATCGGCTACGGTATCAGCTATGGCTTTGGCTCGGGCTATGGTTATGGTTTTGGCTTGGGCAACGGCTATGGTCATCAGGGGTCAATTACGATACGTCGCTCCTACCCGGGCAGGGGGTATCCACGCCATCATGACGATTGATACCCGCCCCGGGCTATGCTGACTTTTTTCGCTGGCCTGTTTGCCGGGCAAACAGCCTGGCCAGAAAACGCCCGGTGTGAGAGTTTTCAGAATTCGCCACCTGCTCGGGTGTGCCTGTTGCAATAATTTCGCCACCACCATCACCGCCTTCAGGGCCCAGATCAATGACCCAGTCGGCGGTTTTTATCACATCAAGGTTGTGCTCGATGACGACGATGGTATTGCCATGGTCGCGCAGACGGTACAAGACGTGTAGCAGTTGCCTGATATCATGAAAGTGCAGGCCGGTGGTAGGCTCATCCAGTATATACAGGGTTTGCCCGGTGTCGCGCTTTGACAATTCCTTGGCCAGCTTGATTCTTTGTGCTTCCCCCCCCGACAGTGTCGTTGCACTCTGGCCCAGTGTGATGTAAGCCAGCCCAACATCCATCAGGGTCTGTAGTTTGCGTGCGACCACGGGTACGGGAGCAAAAAACTCCAGTGCCTCTTCAACGGTCATGGCCAGCACTTCATGGATATTCTTGCCCTTGTAGTGGACCGACAGTGATTCCCGGTTGTAACGTTTGCCGTGGCAGACATCACAGGGTACGTAGATGTCAGGCAGAAAGTGCATCTCGACACGAATAAGGCCATCACCCTGGCAGGCTTCACAGCGGCCACCCTTGACATTGAAACTGAAACGGCCTGGTTTGTACCCGCGTGAGCGGGCTTCCTGAGTGCCGGCAAACAGCTCGCGTATGGGAGTGAACAAGCCGGTATAGGTCGCCGGATTGGAACGCGGCGTGCGGCCGATCGGTGACTGGTCAATATCGACCACTTTATCAAACATCTGCAGGTTCTCGACGCTCTCGTAGGGTGCGGGTGGAGCGCTGGAATCATACAGTTCGCGGGCAGCAAGGCGGTGCAGGGTGTCATTGATAAGGGTTGATTTCCCTGAGCCCGATACTCCGGTTACGCAGGTCAGGAGGCCCGCCGGTACTTCCAGCGTGACGTTTTTCAGGTTGTTGCCAGTGGCGCCGATCAGTTTGAAAATTTTCTCGGGGTCGGCGGCGACACGTTTTAGTGGGATTTCAATTTCCAGCTTGCCGGACAGGTACTTGCCAGTCAGCGTTGCGTCATTATCGACCAACCCTTCCGGCTTGCCGCTGAATACAACTTCTCCACCATGAACACCCGCTCCGGGGCCCATATCTACCACGTGGTCGGCCATACGGATGGCCTCTTCGTCGTGCTCCACGACGATCACGGTGTTGCCAAGGTCACGTAAACGGGTCAGCGTGGAAAGCAAACGCTCATTGTCGCGCTGGTGAAGACCAATGGATGGCTCGTCCAGGATATACATCACACCAACCAGTCCGGCACCGATCTGACTTGCAAGCCGGATACGTTGTGCTTCGCCACCCGATAGTGATCCGGCTTTACGGTCGAGCGTCAGGTAGTCCAATCCAACATTGACAAGAAACTGCAGGCGTTAATGCACCTCCTTGACTATTTTTGCCGCGATCTCACCTTTGTTGCCGCTCAGGTGGAGCCCGGCAAAAAACTCCAGGCAACGCAATATTGGCCAACCGGTGACTGTGGGTAAATTGGTGTCGGCTACAAACACGTGGCGAGCCTCTCGATTGAGGCGTTGTCCATGGCAGTCAGGGCAGGGCTTTTGAGATATATATTTGCTCAGTTCCTCACGTACAATGCGGGCATCGGTTTCGCGGAAACGGCGTTCCAGGTTTGGGATCACGCCGGCAAAGGGATGCTTGCGCTTCTGTGTGCCACGCTCCCCAAAATAGGTGAATTCAATGATCTCATCACCGCTGCCGTGCAGGATAATATCCCGATGTTTTTCGGCTAGCGACTCGAACGGCGCTTCGATGTCAAACCCGTAATGTGCAGAAAGGGCCTTGATAATCTGAAAATAATAAGCGTTGCGACGATCCCAGCCGCGCACGGCGCCGCCGGCCAGGCTGACGTGAGGGTTACTGACAACGCGATCGGGGTCGAAGAACTGGGCAACGCCAAGGCCGTCACAACCCGGGCAGGCACCGTTGGGGTTATTGAACGAAAACATGCGTGGCTCGACTTCCTGCAGGCTGTAGTCACAATGCACACATGAGTAGCGGGAGCTGAGCAGTTTTTCCGTGAAGCCCGGGTTTACACCAGCATCTTCTGTATCCATTTGTTCCATGGGCGACAGCAATGCCAGGCCGTCAGACAGGATAAGTGCAGTTTCGAATGACTCGGCCAGTCTTTGTTTCAGGTCAGGGCGTACTTTGAAGCGATCAATAACGACCTCGATGGTATGTTTGCGGCGCAGTTCGAGCACGGGTACGTCGTCAACCGGGTAAATCTGCCCATCAACGCGGACGCGCACGAAGCCCTGCGCTCTGAGTTCATCAAATAGCTGGGCATGCTCCCCTTTGCGGTCGCGTACCACCGGGGCCATCAGCATCATCCGGGTGCCTTCCGGCAACGCCATCACCTGATCGACCATCTGGCTGATAGTCTGTGCTTCAAGTGGTTGTCCGTGATCAGGGCAGCAAGGTGTGCCAACCCGGGCAAACAGCAGTCGCAGGTAATCGTAGATCTCTGTAATAGTGCCGACCGTGGAGCGCGGGTTATGTGAGGTCGATTTCTGCTCAATGGAAATGGCAGGTGAAAGGCCCTCAATATGGTCAACATCCGGTTTTTCCATCACTGACAGAAACTGGCGGGCGTACGCCGACAGTGACTCAACGTATCGTCGCTGGCCTTCAGCATAGATGGTATCAAAAGCCAGTGAAGACTTTCCGGAGCCGGAAAGCCCGGTAAATACAATCAGTTTGTCCCGGGGCAGGTCCAGATCTATATTTGCCAGATTGTGGGTGCGAGCGCCGCGAATTTTTATGGTTTGCATCAAATATGCCAAAACGATTTCCAACCATCTACTATACCCTTCTTTGTATCGGAGTGAAGTATTTAGGGTAAAGCAAAGAATCAGCTTCTTTTCGTTCCACAGAGGTTGACCAGACTGAATAAAACCGCTAATATTCCCGCCCTTTTGTAGGGCTCTTTGAACCTCGGAGCAGGTTACCATGTATGCAATATTCGCAACCGGTGGAAAGCAGTATCGTGCTACCACTGGAGATGTACTAAAAATTGAAAAACTTGACGCTGAAAAAGGTGCCACGGTTGAACTCGACCAGGTGCTGATGGTAGGTGAAGGTGAAGATGTAAAAGTTGGATCACCTTTCCTGAAAGGCGGCAAGGTAACGGCCACTATCGTTGAACACGGTCGTGGGGAGAAGATCCGGATTCTCAAATTCAAACGCCGTAAGCACCATATGAAACGTATGGGTCACCGGCAGGATTTTACCCGGATTGAAATTACTGGAATTGCTGCTTCAGCACCAAAGAAAAAGGTTGCCAAAGCCAAGGCTGAAAAGCCAGAGGCAAAAAAGGCGGCTGACGTTAAGGTAAAGAAGACGGCAGTAAAGAAAACAGCAGCCAAAGCCAAGGCTAAAAAAGCCGAAGCGAAAAGCGAAGATTGATTGCAGAGGAATTGAATCATGGCACATAAGAAAGCAGGCGGCAGTACGCGCAATGGTCGCGATTCCAACCCCAAGTATCTCGGGGTGAAATGCTACGGTGGTGAGTCTGTGGTAGCAGGCAACATCATTGTTCGTCAACGCGGCACCCGTTTCCATGCGGGCGAGAACGTGGGTATTGGCCGTGACCATACCTTGTATGCCTTAAGCGACGGCAAGGTAAAGTTTCAGCACCGCGGCATGCCAAAGCGCAAGTTTGTCAGCGTGGAGAAGGCGCAAGCCTGAGCCATTTAGCTGGTACGGATCAGAAAACCCTGCTCCGGCAGGGTTTTTTATGTTCAGGATGAACGGTTATGTTCAGGATGAACGGTACTTCGCGATAGAGCACATGGATGTGCGGCGCGAAGCGTTGCAGTCTCGCAGGGCGTATCAACTATACTAAACCCACTGTAGAATCTTAGCTCACTTATGAAATTTGTTGACGAAGCATCCATTCACATCACTGCCGGTAAGGGCGGTAATGGTTCGGCGTCGTTCCGGCGGGAAAAATTTATCCAGTATGGCGGTCCTGATGGTGGCGATGGCGGGCATGGCGGAAGCGTTTACCTGGAAGGGGATTCCGGGCTCAACACGCTGGTAGATTTTCGTCACCGGCGAATGTACAAAGCACAAAATGGCGTGCCGGGCAAAGGCCAGGAGAAATACGGTAAGCGAGGGGAGAGTGTCTATATCCGGGTTCCGTTGGGAACGGTGGTAACCGATGAACTGAGTGGTGTGGCCCTGGGCGACGTGACAGAACATGGCCAGCACTTGCTGGTTGCGCGCGGGGGGCGCGGGGGGCTGGGTAACGTGCACTTCAAAAGCTCCACCAACCGCTCGCCACGAAAGTTCACCCCCGGTGAGCCTGGCGAGGACATCCAGCTTCGCCTGGAGCTGAAGGTTCTGGCGGATGTCGGGTTGCTGGGCTTTCCAAATGCAGGCAAGTCCACCCTTATCAGTGCGGTTTCGGCGGCACGGCCAAAGGTCGCTGACTATCCTTTTACGACCCTGTACCCCAATCTGGGTGTGGTTCGTGTGGGTATGGACAGTAGCTTCGTGATCGCAGATGTGCCGGGCCTGATCGAAGGCGCTGCAGAAGGTGCCGGGCTTGGTGTGCAATTTCTCAAGCACCTGCAAAGAACGCGTTTGTTACTGCACCTGGTGGATATTGCGCCACTCGATGAAATGCCGCTGGAAGATGCTGTACGAAAGCTGGAAACTGAACTGGTGAATTTTGACAGCGGCCTCGGCGACAAGCCGCGTTGGCTCGTGTTTACCAAGACGGATACGCTGGATCAGGAAGAAGCACAGGCCATTGCTGCCGCGGTTGTCCGGAATCTGGAGTGGAAGCCGCCCTGGTTCATGATCTCCTCGGTTGCACGCCAGGGCACTGATGAGCTTGTACAAAGTATCGGCCGCGCACTTGACCTGATGACGGAGCAGGAGGCGGAACAACAAAAGGAATGGGTCCCGGGATCTGACAGCGATAGTCAGACCGGGTCAGAGCCATAGTTTCGGCATAAAAAAGCCCCGCTTTCGGCAGGGCTTTTCTGTAATCTGTCCAGGTATTGATCAATACAGACGTATTGAACAGTACCGGTTGACTACATATTCCGTACGTGGGTGTTCAGACGTGACTTATGCCGCGCAGCTTTGTTGCGATGCATCAAGCCCTTGGTCACTGAACGGTCAATGGCAGGTACAGCAGCCTTATAGGCGGCTTCAGCTGCACTTTTATCGCCGGATTCAATCGCAGCGATTACTTTTTTGATCGTTGTACGCATGTGTGAACGCTGGCTGGCGTTACGTAAACGATGCTTTTCGGCCTGACGTGCACGCTTGCGTGCTGATAAACTGTTAGCCAAGGTATATCTCCATTAAAACGGTTCAAAAACTAGCCGCGTAGTATCATTGTTTTTCTTCGCTGGGTCAATCATTTAACAGGTAAAAATGCATGTTTTTTTCCGCGTCAGGGCAGCTAAGCAGGGTTAGACGGGTATGAGGCTGCTGAAATCTACGGCTACTGTTGGCAGTGCAACCATGCTATCGCGGATATTAGGGTTTATCCGGGATGTTGTACTGGCGAGGATGTTTGGTGCCAGTGGCGAGACCGATGCTTTCTTCCTGGCTTTCCGGATACCCAATTTCATGCGGCGACTGTTTGCCGAGGGATCGTTCTCACTGGCATTTGTGCCGGTACTGTCGGAATACAAAGCCAACGGTGACCGCGAAGCGCTGCGTGACCTGATCGATCATGTCACTGGCACACTGGCTGCCGTGTTGTTGGTTCTGACGGCGTTCGGTATTTTCGCTGCGCCGCTGGTGCTGTCAATATTCGCACCTGGCTGGCTGGCAGATGACCGCCCTGAGTTCAGCCTGTCCGCCGACATGCTGCGCATCACCTTCCCTTATATCATGCTGATTTCTCTGACAGCACTGGCCGGCGGTATTCTGAATACTTTTGAGCGCTTCCTGATACCCGCACTCACGCCCGTGCTGCTTAATATTTCCCTGATCGCGGCGGCACTGTTGCTTGCAGAGCACCTGGAGGTGCCGGTGACAGCACTGGCCTGGGGAGTGTTGATAGCCGGATTTGCACAGTTGTTGTTGCA
Organism: Gammaproteobacteria bacterium; assembly: GCA_024277815.1. Lineage (GTDB taxonomy): Bacteria > Pseudomonadota > Gammaproteobacteria > Xanthomonadales > SZUA-36 > SZUA-36. The sequence continues at coordinate 20,570 of JAJRUM010000046.1, read as the reverse complement.
GGTGCCAGCTTTGCTGCGACTGGGGTTGATGCCCCGTCCGCGCTGGGGTTGGCGGCATTCTGGTGTGCGCCGCATTATGAAACTTATGATCCCGACCCTGTTTGGTTCCTCGGTGGCGCAGGTCAACCTGTTGTTTGACAGCATTATCGCGACATTCCTGGTCACTGGCAGTGTCTCCTGGCTGTACTATTCCGATCGACTGCTGGAGTTTCCCTTGGGTGTGCTGGGTATCGCGCTGGCGACGGTAATCCTTCCGAGTTTGTCACAGAAACATGCCAGAGCGAGTGCTGATGAGTTTTCGGCGACCCTGGACTGGGCGCTGAGGCTGGCATTGATAATTACCGTACCGGCAGCAGTTGGACTCGCAATTCTGGCCGAGCCGATACTGATAACGTTATTTCAGTACGACGCGTTCCAGCCTGAGGATGTGCATATGTCTGCACTCAGCCTCGTCGCTTATTCAGCCGGCCTGCCTGCTTTTATCGCCGTCAAGGTGCTGGCGCCAGGTTACTACGCCCGCCAGGACACCCGCACACCCGTCAAAATTGCTGTGGCGGCGATGGTGTCCAATATGGCCTTGAACCTGCTGTTCGTCGGGCTATTGCTGTATTACGGTTTCGAAGGCCCGCATGCTGGTCTTGCGCTGGCCAGTTCTGCTGCGGCTTATCTGAATGCTGTGTTGTTGTACAGTGGCTTGCGCAAGCAGGCCGTCTTCATGCCTGAAGCGGGTTGGTTGCGGTTGTGGTCAGCCGTCATTCTGGGTAGCGCAACCATGGGGGCGCTGTTGTTGTTCATGACCCGTGATGTCGAAAGCTGGTTACAGGCGGGTGCTGCGCTCAGGGTCAAGAATCTCGGACTGAGCATTCTTTTCGGAGTGATCGCATACATCTTTGCCAGTATGGTGACCGGACTTAAAAAACATGACCTGCTACGCGGGGCAAAATAGGCCGGGGCTGTTATAATTCGCTACTTTTACGGGGCCTCCCGGCAAACTGATGAGGCCATTCAACCGGGTTACTTCAACGTCAGGCACTTCAATGCAGCTAATCAGAGACAATCCGGGCAGGCAGATACTGGAGTCGTCGGTGGTGACCATCGGCAACTTCGATGGCCTGCACCTTGGGCATCAGGCGTTGATTCAACGCTGCAGGCTGTTGGCTGACAACCGCCGTCCGATTGCCGTGGTGACATTTGAGCCTTTGCCCGGGGCCTGGTTCAGGCCAGATGCTGCCCCAGCCAGGTTAATTTCTGCGCGTCAAAAACTGGCTTACCTCGATAATGAAGGCATAGACCTTGTCTGGGTATTGCGCTTTAACCAGGCGCTGGCAGAAATGAGCGCCGATGAATTTGTCTCTCAGGCGTTGGTCGATGTTCTGGACCCCGGGGATATCGTGATCGGTGAAGATTTCCATTACGGGAAAGCCAGGCAGGGTGACAGGGATTCGCTCCATCAAGCGGGTGAGAAGCATGGTTTCAAGGTCAATACGGTTGCCGTGATTGAGGTTGAAGGCAAGCGTGCATCGAGTTCCAGTATTCGAGAGTGCCTTGCCGATGGCGACATACTGCAAGCCTCACGACTGCTGGGAAGGCCATACCGTACCCAGGGCCGGGTTATTCGTGGCCGCCAACTGGGTCGTAAACTTGGCTATCCCACGGCCAATATTCTTCCGGCAGTTCTTCCCAGCCCCCTCAAGGGCATATTTGCGGTCAGGGCCCGGTGGGGCGACAGCGGTTGGCGCCATGGTGTTGCGAACCTTGGAACCCGTCCGGCAGTGGGTGGTGAGGGGTTCCTGACAGAAGTGCATCTGTTTGATTTTGAAGGAGATCTATACGGTCGGCGAATGCAAGTGGAGTATGTTAAAAAACTCCGGAATGAAGAGCATTTTGAAGATATTGATGACCTCGTCAGGCAAATGCGAGAAGATGAGCGACAGGCACGTGAATGCTTTGCATAAAGCGATTTGAAACCGGAAACCAAGCACAGACACATGGACTATAAAGACACAATCAACCTGCCATCGACAGCTTTCCCAATGAAAGCCAACCTGGCCAATCGCGAACCCCTGATGTTAAAGCAATGGGAAGAGAGCAGTCTGTACGAACGGATCCAGGCGTATACGGCTGGCCGGCCATTATTTATACTGCACGATGGCCCGCCTTATGCCAACGGTGACATTCATATCGGCCACGCGGTCAATAAAATCCTCAAGGATATGGTTGTTAAATCCCGTTTACTGGCGGGTTTCCAGTCTCCCTATGTGCCGGGCTGGGACTGTCATGGATTGCCGATTGAGTTACAGGTTGAAAAGAAGGTCGGCAAGGTTGGCCGCAAGGTGGATGCCCGCACTTTCAGGCAGAAATGCCGTGAGTATGCTGACCGCCAGATTGATCTGCAGCGTGAAGGGTTCAAGCGCCTCGGAGTGCTGGGGAAATGGGATGACCCGTACGCCAGCAACAAGTTTGCCTATGAAGCCAACATGGTACGTGCGCTGGCCAGAATCATTGAAGGTGGACATCTTGACCAGGGGGTCAAACCTGTCAACTGGTGCTTTGACTGCGGCTCGGCGCTGGCTGAGGCGGAGATTGAATATCAGGACAAGACTTCCCCCGCTGTTGATGTGCTGTTTACGGCTGTCGACGAGTCGGCACTACTGGCGGCATTCCAACTCGAGCCGGCTGAGGCAGCGGTTTTTTCCGGCAGCATCGGCATCCCGATCTGGACGACAACGCCGTGGACGCTGCCAGCCAATGAGGCGGTAGCCCTGCATGCAGATCTTGACTATGTTCTGGTCAGTTGCCGTTACCAGGGAAAGAAGATCGCCATCGTGCTGGCCGATGAACTGCAGGCATCTGTGGCCGCGCGCATCGGGCTGGAAGATACTCATGTACTGGGCACCTGCAAAGGTGTGGCGCTGGAGCACCAGCTACTGCAGCACCCGTTTTACCAACGCCAGGTGCCGGTGATATTAGGTGACCATGTAACAACCGAGGCGGGTACCGGTGCCGTACACACTGCCCCCGGACATGGCGACGATGATTTCCGGGTCGGCAAACTTTACGACCTGCCAGTATCCAGCCCAGTCGGCGGTAATGGCCTGTATGTTCCGGAGACAGAATTGTTTGCCGGCATGTTCGTCTGGAAAGCCAACGATGCCATCATCGAGGTGATGCAGGGGAATGGCTCGCTGTTACACCATGAGCCTTTCCAGCACAGCTATCCACACTGCTGGCGGCATAAATCACCGACGGCATTCCGGGTGACTCCGCAGTGGTTTATCGGTATGGACAAGCAAGGCTTGCGGGCGCAGGCAATGGAGGCCATCAAGGGTATCCGCTGGGTGCCTGGCTGGGGCGAGGAGCGTATCAGCGGCATGATCGAAGGCCGGCCGGATTGGTGTATTTCCAGGCAAAGAACCTGGGGTGTCCCCATCACGCTGTTTGTACACCGCGTAAGTGAAGCGTTGCACCCGGATACCAACGCACTGATGCATAAAGCTGCCGACCTGATTGAGCAGGACGGCATTGACTGCTGGTATGAGGAGGACATCTACACGCGCCTCGGCGTTGATGAGTCCGAATATGAGCAGGTTCGGGATATCCTGGATGTCTGGTTCGACTCCGGTGTCAGCCACCGTTGTGTGCTCGATGAGCGCGCTGAATTGCGTCGCCCGGCTGATATTTACCTGGAGGGCTCTGACCAGCACCGGGGCTGGTTCCAGTCATCCATGCTGACCTCTGTCGCCATGCACAGCGAGGCTCCCTACAAGCAGGTTTTGACCCATGGATTTGTGGTCGATGCTGATGGCAAGAAAATGTCAAAATCGATGGGTAACGTGATTGCCCCGCAGAAGGTCATGAACTCCCTGGGTGCAGATGTGCTCAGGTTGTGGGTGGCTGCGGCAGACTACCGCCAGGAAATGACGGTATCGGATGAAATTCTCAAGCGGGTATCAGACGCTTATCGCCGCATCAGGAATACCGCACGGTTTCTGTTGGGTAACCTCGATGGTTTTGAGCCGGCCAACATGCTGACTGCAGAGCAAATGTTGCCGTTTGACCGCTGGGCTGTTGACCGGGCGCTGCAGATGCAGGATGAGATCAGCGAAGCGTATGGCGATTACCAGTTCATGCAGATTTACCAGAAGATCAATAATTATTGCGCGCTTGAATTGAGCGCAGTTTACCTGAACGTTCTGAAAGACCGCCTGTATACCACCGGGCATGACAGTCTTGCGCGTCGCTCTGCGCAAACCGCCATGTATCACATCCTCGAAGCACTGGTTCGCTGGATCGCACCGGTGCTGAGCTTTACCGCTGAAGAAATCTGGCAATTGATGCCGGGTGAACGGCCGGAAAGTGTGTTTATGAGCGAGTGGTACGATGGCCTGTATGTACTTGAAGAAGGCACCTACAACCGCGACTTCTGGAACGACACCATCACCCTGATCAACACCACCAATGAAGCCATAGAGCCTTTGCGCCGGGATAAAATTATACGTGGCTCACTGGAGGCCACGGTTCACATCCAGCCGCGCAATGACGCCCGCCGGGAGTTTCTGGATAAGTGGGGTGATGAACTGCGCTATATCCTGATTGTTTCTGAGGCAAGTGTGGAACCCGCCCAGGTAATCGTCCCTGATGCGCATTATGCGACTCCGGATTATTTTGTCTGGATCGAGAAAAACACCTCCACTAAGTGCGTCCGTTGCTGGCATCAGCGTGAAGATGTAGGCCAGTCTGATGAGCACCCCGAGCTTTGCGGTCGCTGCATTGAAAATGTAGCGGGTGGCGGGGAAGAGCGCAGGATTGCCTGATTTGAATGCCCGGGCAGAACAGGCAAAGGCCCTGAAATTCAACAAGGCAGCACCGGCCTGGTTGTTGTTATCGGCGGTTATTGTTGCCCTTGACCTGTGGACCAAGCAGATAGCAACAGAAGCGCTGACTTTGTACCAGCCTGTCGAGCTGACCTCGTGGCTGAACATGACCCTGGCGCATAACTATGGCGCAGCCTTCAGTTTCCTCAGTGATGCCGGTGGCTGGCAACGCTGGTTGTTTACCGGCCTGGCTGCGGCGGTGACCATCGTTCTGGTGGTATGGCTTGCGCGCTTGCCTGCCCGGGAGAAATTGACCGGTGCAGCACTGAGCCTGGTGATTGGTGGTGCAGTCGGCAACCTGGCTGATCGCATTACAAATGGTTATGTTGTTGATTTCATTGATGTGTATGTGCGGGATTGGCACTGGCCTGCATTTAACCTGGCGGACTCTGCCATCACCTGTGGGGTCATTCTGCTATTGCTTGACGGGCTTTTTCTTGCCACCAAAAAGCAGCCTGAAAAAAGCAGCTAATGGATATCCAACTTGCCAATCCGCGTGGTTTTTGTGCGGGCGTAGACCGGGCGATTGAAATAGTCGAGCGTGCGCTGGAATTATTTGGTGCGCCCATCTATGTTCGCCATGAGGTGGTGCACAACCGCTTCGTAGTGGACCGGTTAGCCCGTCTTGGCGCAGTATTTGTCGAAGAGCTTGATTACGTGCCTGACAACGCCACCGTGATATTCAGCGCCCATGGCGTTTCACAGGATGTGCGTGAGGCCGGTTCACAGCGCGGGCTGAAAGTATTCGACGCAACCTGCCCACTGGTCACCAAGGTACATATGGAAGTTGCCATTCACTGCAAGGCCGGTCGGGATGTTGTTCTGATTGGCCACAAGGGCCATCCCGAAGTTGAGGGTACCCTCGGCCAGTGGTTCAAGCACCCTCCCCGAGATAACAAAATTTACCTGGTTGAGTCTGTTGCAGAAGTTGATGCCCTGCAGGTTGGTTACCCTGATGATGTGGCTTACGTCACGCAAACCACACTTTCTGTTGACGATACCCTGGGCGTGATTGCGGCTTTAAAAGCCAGGTTTCCTGCTATTTCAGGGCCGAAGCACAATGATATTTGCTATGCCACCCAAAACCGCCAGGATGCCGTTAAGGCATTGGCGGCCAACGCGGACTTGGTGCTGGTTGTGGGTTCGGTCAACAGTTCCAATTCAACGCGCTTACGCGAACTGGCCGAAAAGCGTGGCGTGGCGGCATACCTGATTGATGGGGCAGAGGATATAAGGCCGGAGTGGTTGGCAGAAGCCAAACATATTGGTGTGACAGCAGGTGCTTCTGCGCCGGAGAGCCTGGTCGCCGGTGTCATTCAGGAATTGCGCCGGCGTGGGGCGGCGAACGTCACCGAAGTTGATGGCGTAGCAGAGAGCATGGAGTTTGCACTGCCTAAAGAACTACGTATCAAGGCTGTCGGCTAGCGGCCACTCCAGCATTTCGTCACGCTTCTGTCCTTCACGCTGATGGCCTTGTTGCCATTCTGGTCGAGGGACAACACACCACAGGAATCATTGCGCTGCACGCCCTGCGGCGTTGCTATTGCGACATAGCTGCGTGCCTGTGTATCGGGTGAGGTGTAGGTGATCCTGTAGCGTTGGTACTCCGAGACCGGATGGCAGCGGCTGGTATCATAATTGCCATGCCCGGCATAAACCTGTTGCTGGCACATTGAGGCCTGCAACAGCATGCGAATGGCTTCTGTGCGGTGTACCCGCAGCATGTAACTGCCGTAGCCTGGAATGGCGATTGCCAGCAGTATTCCCATCACGGCGACCACGATCAGCAGCTCAATCAAGGTTACACCCAAAATGCGGCTGTGACGGGTTGTTACGCTGCATTTCGTGCCTTGCGCCGGCAGTCTGCGTTGCAGGAAAGCCACTACAGTTGCCGCCAGGTCACTCGCCCCTGGTTGGCCTTTGGGACTTCCTCATCAGCTGGCCAGATCCTGGTGACGACACTTTCCACCACCGACAGTGTGCTGCTGGTGTGCCCGCTGCCACGGGCAACTATGCGGTACCAGACCTGTGTGGATAATGGATCTTCCCCGGTATCTTCACCGGCCAGTGGCTTTTCCTGAACCACTTCAATTACCCACATCGGCGGGTCGATGCTGCTCGCAGCCAGGGTTTCCAGCCGGTCGCCGGTGAGCGGGTCAATGCCGGCCTCGTAGCCCTGAGCCTGCCACCAGGCAAGGTCTGCCAGTGCCGGCTGTAACAGCAAATCACCGGGCTGGTGGAACTTCAGGCCTTTGCAGGGTGATGTGCATACGGGTGGGGCGCTGCCTTGCAGGGTGAACAGCCAGTCTTCCACCCACGACAGCGTGGCCAGAGCTGATTGCTTCGCACGCTCGGTTTCCTGCAGGTTTGCGGCCAGCTGGTTCTGCAGAACAGCATCAGCTGAAGCAGACAACCCAAGCAGGGTCAGCGCAGTCAGAAACAGCATGCAAAATAGCATAGCCATACCCGCCTGGGGTTTTATCGTGGCCGGGATCGTAGTCATTTCAGCCGTCCGCGAATGGCGGAAGTGAGCAGGCTGACACGGCGTAGCCGGCCATCTGCCGCCGGACTGACGTTTTCATCCAGCAACATAAACGGCCTGTTGGTCGCCTGTGCAAAAGGCCGGCTGCTTGCAATTAGCAGCGCCACCTTGATGGCCCTTATGTTTTGTTCCTGCTGCCATGCCTGGCCGGTGACCCAGCCATCTGCAATCTCATTACCATCACGGTCTTCAGCAAACAGAAGCTGCATCGACTCGACATTCTCAACCAGGCCGAAATTATTTATCTGGGTCTTCAACCGGGTGCTGCCAGGCCCGTAACGACAGGTAATGGTCAAGTTGTTGGCCCTGTTCACCCGGAAGCGGGTCTGGAGCAAATAGAATAATGGTTTGCCATGGCCATCTGTGGCCGGGTTTTCAGTCCCGAAACAATTGCGGCTGGACCAGCGTTGCAGACCTAGCTGATCACCTCTGAATGAGCCCCCGTTAAGTGTTTCATCTGTGAGGGCAGGAATTTCCTGCAGCTTGTCCCAGGGCTCTGGCCGGAACCCGGCCTGGGTAATGTGGGTAGCCAGAACATCGCGGGCATAGCGGCCGGATTCTTCCAGCTGGCCCATACTGAGCTGCAGGCGGTAGGCTGATGCGCTGGCGACCAACAACTGCACAATGCCGGCGATGAGCAGGCTGGAGAGGAACATCCCGATCATGATTTCCAGTAGTGAGAAACCTTCTTGTTGCCCTGCAGCAGGCATGTCAGGACAATCCCAGTGTGAATCGGTGCGGGTTACCGCCGGGGTGGGTATCTTTGTCGGGTCCGTTCCAGAATATTTTAATCACCAGCGGCCCCGTACCGTCGCAGCGAGCATCGCCGTTTATCCCGTCTGCAGGGGTGGAGTCCTGACAGACCAGTCCGCTGGCGCTGTTGATGGTGTCTGCCAGCTCAAGTGACCAGAGTCTGAAATCATAGTCTGCCTGTTGTTGTGGCGAGCAGGTATCGCCCCCCATGCAAATGGCGATGATGGTATCAGCAGGGTTGAGGTAGCGATCAAGGGCGGATGGATTCAGGCGAATCTGCTCGGCCAGGCTGACGGCCGCCACGGTCGCAAGGCTTTCCCGTCTGGCCTCTGCCGAGGTACTGATGCTGTTCAATAGCAGGGCTGCCAGCCCGGCCAGGCCAAGTGAAAATACCGTGCTCGCTACCAGCACCTCCAGCAGGCTGAAACCAGCGCCGCGACCGGGTGGCTTGCGCAGCCTGTTAGCACCTGATTCAAACACGGTCTGTCCCCCCAAATAAAAGCAGGCCACCATTCTCTGTGCTGTGCATACGCAGCGCCAGAGCAGAGCGCCGCGCTGATCCGTCAGGGAAAGCTGAAGATTTTGTAGGGGAAAGTTATGCCGTCAGGCTATTGTCGTAGCGTGCTGATTTGCATATACTTGCCGCCCTTCGGAGCCGACATAGCTCAGTTGGTAGAGCGGCGCATTCGTAATGCGTAGGTCAGAGGTTCGAATCCTCTTGTCGGCACCACTTTCAAGAAGGTCCATACCGGACACATGGTTTACACTTTTTGAATTCTATTGGCCGGTATTTGGCTATTGCTCAAATTCGTCGCGGATTGTATCGCCCACCTTAGCCTGGCTCGTGCTGTTCAATTTGGCTTTTGAGTATTTTTCCTTCACATTGAATACAGTAGCGCGCCCAATCAGTTCCTCATCACTACCCAGCAATTCACCGGTCATCGGATCGACCAACTCTTCGCCGACAGAATAGACACGGAACACGTCACCACTGCTGACGCTGTGATTCAAACCTGCGCTGAGAAAAACAGTATCGCCATCAACCTTGATCACCCTGCCCTGGAAAGGAACATTACGCAACCGCTCAGCAATAAATTCTACTGCATCATCTACCGCCAACTGGATGGCCTTCCCGAACGGGGTGGCTGACTGATTATCTGTCCCCAGGTTAAGTCCGCTGGCGCTAAGCCCCATACTTGTTCCGGTGTACTCCGCCATCCCTTCAACCCGCTGCGAATCAATAACTTCACCGGTTGTAGAATCAATCAAGCGAATGATCAGGCCAAGATGTACCTCCTGTTTTTCCTTTCCGAAACTGATGCCTGAAAAACTGATCCTTGAGCTACCTTGGCTGGCCTTAACCTCAAGCTCGGTCACCACGCCCTGCACAAGTACTTGAGCGCTGGTCAGCTTGCCCATACGCGCCGATTGAGATTGTTGGAATCGCCCACTAACGGCCATATCCTGTTCACCCATAACAGAGCCGAGTTCTATCCGTTCCAGAACCACGAACTGGCCGCTTTGCACGAGTGCGTCGGTAAGTTGTTCTGCCATTGCCGTACCCAGGTCAAAACTTTGTCCAGTGGTCCATTGGGATTGCCCGGATTTATCGATAAAATCCTGCACTGCCACTATTTTCTTTAAGCCAGCAGCTTGCCCCGAAAGCGGCGCAATAAACAACATAATAAAAATAAGGATGGCGACTCTCGTCATTTGAGTTGGTAGGTTAACACTATGCATTGTGCTGCTCTCCCAGTTTGACTCAAAGTTTGAAGTACTGGAAATGGCTGCTGAAAAGTCAATACTTCAGCCCTTAAACCCTTAATTAAGTTTATAATCATTATCAGGATATTACAGGACAAAAGCAAATTCAGGTTTGCTATCTACTCAGGAATGTCTGTTTTTCCAAGTGCCTGAATTGCTTTGGAGCCTGGAAGAGGGGCAATCTCGTGCCACCGCCACCTGGTGACGAAATGAACCCGTGTCTAACAGGGCTAACCTCTGGCAAATGCAGATAGGAAAATGGGTTAACTTTCGCTTTCCTCGAGCAGGGTATAGAATAAATTTACGATGACAATGGGTGGTGTTACCACTTCGGAGTGTACGCATGTGTAGTTTCAGACGGCCTTTAAGTTACCTTCTGTGCGTGTTGATCCCTTTTTTCCCCGGAATTTTCCCGGAGCAAGCCAATGCTGATTCTATCGATGATTATGTGATCAGTTTTGAAACCACTGACTGTAATGGGCAAATCGGCATGGGGTTAGTCAAGATCACCGAAATCTTCCGCATCAATCCCTATCAATGCCCTGGTGGTGAGCGGGCAGCACAACTCCTGACCAAAACCGAAGACAGCGAGAGTCCAGCCAGTGTTTTCATTATTTCTCCTGAGGAAGTGAAATTAATCCGGGAAGAAGTACGAGCCTGGCAGGCAGTAAAGCGGCAGCAATTGTTGAATACAGAGCGCATCATTATCAACTAAGCTGGTATGCACAGCAGCATAATTTATGTTCTCACATCAACTTATCGGTCACAATCACCTTGCTGTCATTGCGCTGGCTTCAGGCACCTTGCTGTCTCTTCTTGCATGGCCTCAAGCCCATGCCACAGAACCGGAAGGCAAAGTGCTTGTATCAGGACCCCTGTCGGTGCAACTGACATACGATAAAGATGCAATCGAATCTCAAAAGCCCTCAGCACCAAGCAGTAACGGTGAAGTGGAATGCAGCGGTGGTGGCCTGTTGGGGGCCATGAATTGTGTAACTCTGAAAATTGAGAACGCGGGGACGACAAGTTCGGCGACCCGTGAAAAGGGAACCGCAGAAGAGGGCACGGAGGGCCGACCTGCAATCCACGTAATTATGAGTGGCCGAGTCATACCAACGGTCACGGACCAGGGTAACGGCCAGTTCCTGATTCAAATCAAGGACGTCATTTCCATGCCACAGTTTTCTACAGGAACGCCGGGAGACATTAAAAGCAGCGCGGCACGGGATGAAGCAACCTTAAAACTTGGTTTGCGACGGTGGAGCAAGCAGTTGACAGTATCCGAGCTACAGGCACAACCGGAACAAGAGGTTGATTTTTCCTCACCATTCGACCAGTTGTCTCTTTTTACCGTGAGGGCGCCCAATCCACAGTCATTCAAGGTTTTCTGGCGATCTTCACAGTGTGACCAGTTGGAAGAGGATTTCCGGCAGGCACAAACTGACTATATCGCCCACGTTTCCTCCATGCCAGTGTTGGATCAAATTGAACTGGTGACCCGTACCATGGACGAGATTGAAGATGCTTTGTCACTGACTGCAAAAGGCTCAACTGCTGTAGCTGATAACATTGCTGAAATAACCGAGCTGACGACGGTCAATGAAAAATTTGATGAGCTGATGGAGGAAACAGATGGTCTTTCCTCAGCACTTACCGGGGCCCTTGATGACATCAGGACCCGCCTTGGTGAGGAGCATGAAAGATTGATGAAATCAACAGGCCTTGGCGATCCCTTGTCAAAAGTGCAGAAGGGCCTGGAGCAAAATGCCAAGACGATGAAGAAAGTGGCCACAGCCATCGCTGACATGAATAGTAACATCAAGAAATTGGGCGAATTGTTCGAGGTTGCCGACGGCAACGCATCAACTCAATTGCGTGCATTTAAAGATTATTTTGGTGCGGTACAAGAAAAACTGGGGCCGCTAATCAAGGCCATTCCGGGCCTTGGCGTTTTCCTGGATCTGTATGGTCAGGCAATCGGACAAATAGCTGACTCGGCAGAACGCATCGAGAAGGTTGTCAATGAACGCAACTTGCAGGCGAGAAAGGCAGGCATTCCCGAGCCTTATGTCAAAACCAAGACCGCCCGGGAGCGAGCGGCAGCTGAGAAGAAGAGGCTTGAGAACAAAATGAACGACTTGGCGGGCCGGATTGCCAGGGAGTGCCCCAGCTTTGACCTGAGTGGCGAGGAATATGGCGAGATTCAAGCCATTGAAGATGCTAAATACCGCGCACATGATGCCTGCCAGGACAAGCGCATGAGCCTGTCCGATGAAGCACGTATCCGGCGTGATTTCCGTGATGCAAGTCGTGGGTATAGCGCCAGGAATGTAAGCGATGCAGAAGACAACTATGCAAACATGCTTGACGCGTATAAAGAGCTTCAAAACATGAACAGAAAAGTGGCGAGAAATTCAGTACGTAGTAGGGAAGAACGTGCGCGGGTTGCGAAGTATTTCAAATTGTACTACCAGGATAAGAAACGGATCAGTGAGTATGAAGATAACGAAGTTCGTTACTTCAGCGGACGCTACACAAAAGACGATATGACCGTCTTGGATGACTATTTAAAAGGCCTAAAGCAACGACTTAGGCAAACTCAAAAAGAGCGTAACCAGAAACGTGAGAAAAAGGCACGTTACGACAAAGCAAAAGTGGCTAATGACGCACTGAACAGCAACAACCAGGACTACCACAACTGTGTTAAAAAGTTCGTCCAGGGTCTGGCCAGGGAAAATGGCTGGGATCCACGCCTGGTCGAGGTACTGAATTCCGGCAGTCTGTAGTTGTGTTGCCGCAATACTTCATGTCAGGGATAACTTGCAACTGAATGAACCATTCGCACCAGCAGGCGAATCTGTCGTGGTTCAAGATGGCAGATATTTTCTGCTCATTCATCCGGTGCGATGGTCAGCTTGAGGCCATCATGTATGGCCTGCAGGGATAGCTGGCAGCTGAGTCTGGAATTGCCTTTCACGGAGTCAAACACGTCCAGTAACTCTTGCTCTTCAGGGTCTTTGCCTGGGAATTTGCCCAACCACTCTTCGTCAAGGTAGACCTGGCAGGTACCGCACGCAAGAATCCCGCCGCAGATTGCGGGCACTCCCCATTCATGTTCACGCAATACTTCCATCAGGCTGTCACCTTGGCGACCCTGAATTTTAAATACACTACCATCGAGTGTTTTCACATTAATGCTTATCAAGTTTGTTCCTCGCATAGCGTAGAATTATTTACCGATTGCTGGTTGGCCAACGGCAAATTGCAACAATGTACCTCAAGTGCCTGGCCATGTCTGCCGGTTCACGATTTTGAACCATGCAGGGACCCCGGCCTATTTCCGGCTGGATTATATTTTGTTTGTGTGCTGAAGTGGGAGCCGTCGCTGCAAAATGTCTATTTCAGCCTGGAAGCGCTAATATTACCGGCCGGACCGGAAGGGAAATTTGCATGAGTTCCACTGCTACAAACCCAGCGGATGTCGTATCGATGGCGCTACAGAAGTTTGCCCATATTGCCGGGGGGCTGTTGCCCCTGTTGCACGAGGTGCAGGCAAGCCTCGGACACATCCCCAAAGATACCGTTGCTGCCATTGCCAGCGGTATGGGCCTTTCGCGCGCGGAAGTGCACGGCGTCATCAGTTTCTATCATGATTTCCATGACCAGCCGCGCGGCCAGACGTGCATACAGGTATGCCGGGCCGAGGCCTGTCAGGCTATGGGCTCACGGGTATTGGAACAGCATGTTAAAGCACGGCTCGGTATTGATTATGGCGGCACCACTGCGGACGGCCGGTTCTCACTGGAACCGGTCTACTGCCTGGGCAACTGCGCCTGTTCACCCTCAGTGCGGATTGCCGACAAAGTCTACGCACGTGTCAATGCAGAACGTTTTGATACGTTACTGGAAGACTTATGAGCAATGTGAGCCGGATATTCATACCCTCTGATACCACGGCCTGCGCCCTGGGAGCCGATGCTGTGGCAGATGAGGTGGATGTGCAAGCGCGGTTGAGAAAACTGGATGTTGAGATCGTCCGATCCGGGTCGCGCGGTGCATATTGGTTGGAACCGTTGCTGGAAGTTGAAACCGATGGCGCTCGCGTTGCTTTCGGCCCGCTTGCAGCAACTGATGTTGAAGGGCTTTTTGATGCCGGTTTCCCAGGCTCCTGTGAGCATGATTTATGCCTGGGTAAGGTGACAGATATCGAGTGGCTGGCCAGCCAGCAACGGCTGACTTTCGCCAGGGCAGGTGTTGCAGACCCGCTGAGTCTTACAGCCTACAAGGACCAGGGTGGCTATGCCGGCTTGCAAAAGGCCCTGGAGATGTCAGCAGCGGACATTGTTGCAGCGGTGACAGATTCCGGCTTGCGCGGACGTGGTGGGGCGGCATTCCCGACTGGCATCAAGTGGCAGACCGTGCTGGATGAAAAGGCCCCGCAGAAATATGTAGTCTGCAATGCCGATGAAGGTGACTCCGGTACTTTTGCAGATCGCCTGTTGATGGAGGCGGACCCTTTCCAGTTGCTCGAAGGTATGACAATTTGTGGTCTGGCTGTCGGTGCGACGCAGGGCTACATCTATCTTCGTTCGGAGTATCCCAAAGCGTTGTTGGTGTTGAACAAGGCTATCGCTACTGCCAGTGAGGCGGGTCTGCTGGGCGATGATATTGGTGCCAGCGGACAGTCTTTTCATATTCAGGTCAGGGTGGGTGCAGGTGCCTATATCTGTGGCGAAGAGACATCCCTGCTCGAAAGCCTCGAAGGCAAGCGCGGATTGGTCCGCTTCAAGCCACCATTGCCTGCTATTGAAGGCTTGTTTGGTAAGCCCACGGTGGTGAATAACGTATTGAGCCTGGCGGCAGTCACAACGGTATTGGCCAGGGGTCCGGAGTATTACCAGCAATTCGGTAGTGGCCGTTCCCGTGGAACCTTGACGGTGCAGTTGGCAGGCAATATTCGCTGTGGCGGCCTGGTGGAAATAGCTTTTGGTGCCAGCCTGCGGGAACTGGTTGAAGGGTTTGGTGGCGGTACTGCCAGTGGCAGGCCGATAGGTGCGATCCAGGTGGGCGGCCCCCTGGGTGCTTACTTGCCGGCGTCGCAATGGGACACGCCACTCGACTATGAAGCTCTGGCCGGTATCGGAGCGATGCTGGGCCATGGCGGTATTGTGGTTTTTGATGACAGTGTAGATATGCAGGAACAAGCCCGATTCGCATTTGAGTTCTGTGCGCTGGAATCCTGTGGCAAGTGTACGCCTTGTCGCATCGGACCCGTTTGTGGCATGGAAATCATTGATAATATAGAAAAAAATATAGATCGCGAAGCAAGTTTTGAGTTGTTGGAAGATCTCTGTGAAACCATGGATAGCGGATCCCTGTGCGCGATGGGCGGCTTGACGCCGATGCCGGTGCGCAGTGCTGTGGAGCATTTTCCAGCGCATTTTGAACGACCGGCAAAGGACTAGGACGAATGCCGAAACTTCAACTACCCCGCATCGACCTGGGCACACCGCGGCCTCGCAATTCAAGTTCACAGGTCAGCATCAACATCGATGGCCAGGCCGTGCAAGTCGAAGCAGGGTCTTCGGTTTTGCGCGCTGCAGCCATGCTTGGCATCAATGTGCCGAAACTCTGTGCCACGGACAGCCTTGAGGCATTTGGCTCCTGCCGAATGTGCCTGGTGGAAATCGAAGGCAGAAAGGGGACGCCTGCCTCATGTACGACGCTGGTGGAAGAAGGCATGGTGGTGCGAACGCAGTCGCAAGAGTTGGTAAAGCTGCGTAAAAATGTTCTGGAGCTCTATATTTCGGACCACCCCCTTGAGTGTGAAGGCTGCGCTAGCGACGGTGATTGTGAGTTACAGAATGTTGCCGAAGATCTGTCCGTGACGCACAGTCGCTATGACCTGCAGGGCCTGAATCACCAACAGGAGGCGCAGGACCGGAGCAATCCTTATTTCACCTTCGACCCTTCCATGTGTATCGTCTGTTATCGGTGCGTACGGGCTTGCGAAGATATCCAGGGCACGTTTGCGCTGACTGTCGACGGTCGTGGTTTTGCTTCGAAGATCGCAGCCGGGCAAATGGAATCCTTTATGGATTCCGAGTGTGTGTCCTGTGGTGCCTGTGTCAATGTCTGCCCAACAACTGCCCTGCTGGAGAAATCCGTTATTTCAAGCGGTTTGCCGGATGCCAGTACGGTTACTACCTGTGCCTACTGTGGCGTGGGTTGTAGTTTCAATGTTGAGACCCGTGGCGGTGAGGTTGTGCGCATGACACCCTTCAAGGATGGCAAGGCCAATGAAGGGCACGCCTGTGTCAAAGGACGCTTCGCTTTCGGCTATTTCAACCACAGCGACCGCATTACCCAACCCATGATCCGGGACAGCATTGATGAGCCCTGGCAGCAGGTAAGCTGGCAGGAAGCCATTGAACATGCCGCACGCCGCTTTCATGAGATACAGGCAAGCTATGGCAGGGACAGTATCGGCGCTATTACTTCCTCGCGTTGCAGCAACGAGGAAACCTACCTTGTGCAAAAGCTGGTGCGGGCAGGTTTTGGCAACAACAATGTTGATAATTGTGCCCGCGTTTGCCATTCGCCAACCGGCTATGGGTTGAAGACTACGCTTGGTGAGTCGGCCGGTACCCAATCATTTGAGTCGGTGGCCAAAGCCGATGTGGTGATGCTGATTGGCGCTAACCCGACCGCCGCGCATCCCGTTTTCGCGTCACGCCTGAAGCAGCGTTTACGCCAGGGTGCAAAAATCATCGTCGTTGATCCGCGCCAGACAGAACTGGTTGCGAGTCCACATGTGCGAGCGGCGCACCACCTGCAACTCAAGCCGGGCAGCAATGTGGCCTTTATCAATGCCATGGCCCACGTGATTGTGACGGAAGGCCTGGTGGATGAGGCCTATGTCAGCTAGCGAGCTGAGATGCCGTCTTTTCAGGCCTGGCGGGATTTTATCAGTGGCACAGAAAACTCACCTGAACTTTTGCAGGAGGTAACCGGGGTCAGCGCAACGGAAATGCGGGCCGCTGCGAGGCTGTATGCGAATGCTGGCAACGCAGCGATTTACTATGGCCTTGGCGTGACCGAGCACAGCCAGGGCTCAACCATGGTCATGGGTATCGCCAACCTGGCGATGGCTACCGGTAATCTTGGCAGGGAGGGCGTTGGCGTCAATCCCCTGCGCGGGCAGAATAATGTTCAGGGCTCCTGTGATATGGGCTGCTTTCCGCATGAGCTGCCAGGTTACCGGCATGTTTCCGATGCTGCCGTGCGTGAGATCTTTGAGCAGGAGTGGCAGGTGACTTTGCAAGCGGAGCCCGGCTTGCGCATTCCAAACATGTTCGATGCTGCTGTCTGTGGAGATTTCAAAGGGCTGTATTGCCAGGGTGAGGATATCGCCCAGTCCGATCCCAACACCCAGCATGTTGAAGCTGCATTGAAAGCGATGGAATGCATTGTGGTACAGGATCTGTTTCTGAATGAGACCGCCCGTTTTGCACATGTTTTCCTGCCGGGCTCGACCTTCCTGGAGAAAAATGGCACGTTCACCAATGCGGAAAGGCGCATTTCCATGGTGCGCAAGGTCATGCCGTCAAAAAGTGGTCGTGAAGACTGGCAGATTACGGTGGAACTGGCCAATGCACTCGGCTATCCCATGAATTATTCACACCCGTCCGAAATCATGGACGAAATCGCCCGTCTGACCCCCACTTTCAGCGGTGTCAGCTACGCAAAGCTGGAACGGCTTGGCAGTATCCAGTGGCCCTGCAATGAGCAGGCACCTGACGGTACACCTACCATGCACGTGGATGCGTTCGTACGTGGCAAGGGTTACTTTGCCATCACTGCATTCATACCCACCCGTGAGCGTTCCACACGCAAGTTTCCGCTGTTGTTGACCACTGGCAGAATTCTGTCGCAATACAATGTTGGCGCCCAGACCCGGCGTACGGAGAATACCGCCTGGGCCGATGAGGACCTGCTGGAGATTCACCCGGTTGATGCTGAGGACCGGGGTATCAGCAGTGGTGACTGGGTGGGCATCAACAGCCGGGCAGGGGAAACGGTACTCCACGCTGTCGTGACGGAGAAGGTGCAGCCCGGCGTGGTTTACACAACTTTTCATTTTCCGATAAGCGGTGCGAATGTCGTTACCACAGACAATTCGGACTGGGCCACCAATTGCCCGGAATACAAGGTGACAGCCGTACAGGTAAACCGGGTCACGCAGCCCTCGGCGTGGCAAAAGCAGCAACGGGAGTTTAGCCGCCAGCAAGCTGAGTTACTGGCCCGGGCCCGCCAGGCAGACGCCTGAAGCGTGGCTGGCAGGATGTAATGCAATGGTAGCTATTTCACGTCAGGTTTCTGTCATCAAATGGGATAAGCATGCGTGTGTGTCGCGTGACGACCAACTTGCCATGGAGGTGCCGGTTGCCCTCAGCTATAACAAACAGTCGCATGTGGTCATGATGGTCACGCCGTCTGAATTGGAGGACTTTGCCATCGGCTTCAGCCTGACCGAAGGTATCATTGAAGGTTTCTCTGAACTCGCCGGTATCAGGGTATTGCCGCGTGAAGAAGGGCTTGAGGTGGCCATGACGGTCAGTGCGGAATGTTTCGCGCGGCTTGCCAGGCAAAGGCGTAACCTGGTTGGGCGTACGGGTTGTGGTTTGTGTGGTGCAGAGTCCCTTGAGCAGGCCATGCGTTCACCGGCCGTTGTACCCACCGAGGTCGAAATCGGCCATGATGCAATACAGACAGCGATTGCCGCGCTTGACGATCATCAGCCACTGCAGGCTGCTACAGGCGCTGTACATGGTGCTGCCTGGTGCAACCTGGGCGGCGAGATACAAGTGTTACGCGAAGATGTCGGGCGCCACAATGCATTGGACAAGTTAATTGGCCACCTTGCCAGAACGGGCTTTGATGCGCGCACCGGGTTTGTGGTCATTTCCAGCCGGGCAAGCTATGAAATGCTGTATAAGACCGCTGCCGCTGGAATTGAAGTGCTGGTTGCCGTGTCTGCCGCCACTACGCTGGCGGTAGATTTTGCTTATCGCAGCGGTATAACACTGGTTGGGTTTGGTCGGCCGGGACGGCACAATATTTACACCTTTGAGGGACGCATCCAGGCTGAGTAGCCGGTCATGGGCGGGATTGAGAGCATGTCAAACACTGAAATAGCGCACCTGGTCACCATGGCGAATGATATCGCTGCAAATCTTGGTTTGCACGCTGATGCTGAGGTGCGCATTGCAGATCATTTGCAGCACTTCTGGGCTCCGCGTATGCGCAAACTGCTGCTCGACTATGTGGCTGGAGATGGTGAAGCCCTGTCTCAGCAACTGCGTGGCGCACTGGAAATATTGCAGGCCAAAGATGGCAGCTAAGCCCGCCGGGGTAATTCTTGCCGGTGGTCGTTCCAGCCGTATGGGAGGTACCAGCAAGGCTTTGCTGGAATTGGGTGGTCAGAGCCTGCTGGCACATGTTATTCATCGCTTGCAGCCGCAGCTGGATTCATTGTTGTTGAGCACCGGGGGACCGGAAACCGACCTCGAATCCTATGGTCTGCCGCTGGTTGCCGATGTATCGCCAGGTTACCAGGGGCCGTTGACCGGCTTGTACTCGGCTTTGCAATACCTGTCCCGAACAGGTACGAAGGCCGGCCTTGTACTGTGCCCATGTGATGCACCCTTTATTCCGCTGGATCTTGTAGAGAAGCTGGTCAGGGCAGCTGCTGGCAATCCGGCGTCCGTTGTGGTCGTTTCTTATCAGGATTATCTGCAGCCGACATTTTCATTGTGGCAAAACCACCATTTGCCGGCAATACATGATGCGGTTGTCAACCGTGGCGATGGCGGCCTGAAGTATATGCTGCGTTCATTGCCACATATCGTTGTCGAGTGGGTATCAGCCGAGCCGCCGCCATTTTATAATGTCAATACACCCGAGGATCTGAAAATTGCAGCGCATTGGTTTGACCGACTGCCTGCCTGAGTCAGACTTTTACTAAAAGGTAAACGCCATGCACCAGCAAGCTGATTTTGTCCCATTGAATATTGCCGTATTGACGCTGTCGGACACGCGTAACAGTGAAACGGACACCTCAGGCCAGGCATTGGTTGATTTGCTGCTGGCTGCAGGTCACCGGCTGGCCGCCCGTGATTTGTGCGCGGATGATATTTACATCAGCCGTGCAATTGTTTCCGCCTGGATCGCCGATCAGGGTGTTGACATTATTCTTACTACGGGTGGTACCGGACTGACCGACAGGGACTCTACACCCGAGGCACTTAGCCCGTTATTTGATCGTACTATTGAAGGTTTTGGCGAGCTTTTCCGACAAGTTTCCTATCAGGATATCGGCAGCTCAACACTGCAGTCCAGAGCCCTTGGCGGATTGGCAAACCAGACATTGATTTTTTGCCTTCCGGGCTCAACGGGTGCCTGCCGCACTGGCTGGAATGCCATCCTCGGCGAGCAGCTCGACAGCCGCCACAGGCCATGTAATTTCGCTGCCCAGACGCGCTCAGGTGCACACCTGAGATGAGCATGATCAGCGTTGCCGAAGCAGTCTCCCGGTTATGTGAAGACAGCGGTGTGAGGGTTGCTGCTGAAACCTG
>JAJRUM010000045.1 GCA_024277815.1 Gammaproteobacteria bacterium | reverse complement strand
TGACCGGGTACCGGGTGCAACGTATCGAATTGAGGTGAACTGACCTCAGGCTCTTCAGCGTCCGCCGGATAGATGCGTACCTGCACATCATACCAACCTGCCTGGCCGGTCACCGGATCCGAGTTGGACAGGTGCTCGCCCTGCTCCGATGACGGTAGTTCTTCATTGATCAGGTGGTTGAGCAGGAAACCCTGCCGGGCCTCATTGGCATCACCATCCAGCGCCCAGGCACCGGAAGCTTTGCCAATGGCATTCCAGGTCCACACTGTACCAGGCTCCACGGCTTCAGAATGGCGGCACAGACAGCGCACTTTACCGTGCATGGACTCAACCCACATCCAGCCACCGTCTTCAATACCGGCCTCAGTGGCGGTGGCGGTATTGACGTGAAGGAAGTTATAGGTGTGTATCTGTCGCAGCCAGGCATTTTGCGAATCCCACGAGTGATACATCGCCATCGGCCGCTGGGTAATGGCATTGAGCGGGTACTTATGCAGATCAGACTGCTGCGTTTCCAGCGGTTGTGAATAAAACGGCAGCGGATCGAAATGTGTCGCCACCCGCTCACGCAGGTGATCCGGCGGTTGCCTGGTGTCCGATTTGCCTTGCGCCGCGAGACGGAACTTCTGCAATATCTCCGAATAAATATGGATATTGATGGGTTCGGTATAACGCAACAACGCATGGCGCTTGGCCCACTCCAGGTAGCCCTGGTTCCAGTTGCGCATGTACTGGTACGACTTGGGCAACTCGTACTGAAATACGCAGTTGTTCTTCTCGTACATTTCCCACTGTTTGGGGTTGGGCTCCCCTTTCATGAACTTCTCGCCACCTTTGCCCCGCCAACCGGCCAGAAAGCCGATGCCGGAACCGGGAGATGTCTCGTAATTAATAACGAAATCAGGGTAATCGCGGAACTTGCGACTGCCATCAGCGTTGACGAAAGCCGGCAGTTTCAGGCGTGTACCCAACTCGATGATAACTTCCTGAAATGGCTTGCATTCACCCGTTGGCGGCAAGACTGGAATGCGTACACTATCAACCGGACCTTCAAACTCGGAAATTGGCCGATCCAGCATGGACATCACATCATGGCGCTCAAGGTAGGTGGTATCCGGCAAGACCAGGTCGGCATAGGCGACCATTTCCGACTGAAACGCATCCGCAACAATAATAAAAGGAATCTTGTACTCGCCATCCTCATCCTTGTCATTGAGCATTTTGCGCACTTCAACAGTGTTCATCGATGAATTCCACGCCATATTGGCCATGAATATCATCAGCGTGTCGATCTTATAGGGGTCACCTCGCCAGGCATTGGTAATCACATTGTGCATCAGGCCATGGACCGCCAGCGGATACTCCCATGAAAATGCCTTGTCGATACGTACCGGACTGCCATCATCATTGACAAACAGGTCATCAGGATCAGCCGGCCAGCCCAGCGGCATACCATCGAGCGGCGTGTTGGGCTTCACCGCACGTGGATCGTTCGGCGGCTTGGCACACGGTGGAATGGGTCGCGGGAACGGTGCCTTGTGGCGGAAACCGCCGGGCCGATCAATGGTACCGAGAATACTCATTAATATAGACATGGCACGAATGGTCTGGAAACCATTGGAATGTGCCGCCAGGCCACGCATGGCATGAAAGGCGACCGGATTACCGGTTACGGTATCGTGCTCATCGCCCCAGGTATCGGTCCACGGTATCGGCAGTTCGATCTTCTCATCACGCGCAATAATACCCATCTCGTGGGCCAGGCGCTTGATGGTTTCAGTCGGGATACCGGTAATTTCGGAAGCCCATTCAGCGGTGTACTCCTTGACCCGGTCCACCAACAGCTGGAAAGACGGCTTCACCGGGGTGCCATCATCGAGCTTGAATTCGCCGAGGAAATACGGATCGGCACCGGGTGTGTGGGTCGAAATCGGCGTATCGAGGTCGCGATCCCACCACAGTTTGTTCTGCGGGTCGAAACAGCCCTCTTCCAATGGCACTTCAAAACGAACGAACATGCCGTACTCGGTGGAATCTTCGTCCATGTTGACCAGTTCAGGTGCATTCGAGTACTGCACCAGGAAGTCACGGTCATACAGGCCCTGGCGAATAATTTCATTGGTCAGTGCCAGGAACAATGCGCCGTCAGTGCCGGGCTTAATCGGTATCCACTCATCCGCAATCGCGGAATAGCCGGTGCGCACCGGGTTGATGGAGATAAACTTGCCACCCTGGCGTTTGAACTTGGCCAGTGCGGTCTTCATCGGGTTGGAGTGATGGTCTTCCGCCGTACCGATCATCACGAACAACTTGGCCCGTTCAAGGTCCGGCCCACCAAACTCCCAGAATGAGCCACCGATGGTATAGATCATGCCGGCAGCCATGTTGACGGAACAGAAACCACCATGGGCGGCATAGTTAGGCGTACCGTATTGCTTGGCAAACATGCCGGTCAATGCCTGCATCTGGTCCCGGCCGGTAAACAGGGCAAACTTTTTCGGGTCGGTATCCCGCAGGTGGGCGAGGCGTTCTTCCATCATGGCGAACGCCTTATCCCAGGAAATCTCCTCAAAGTCATTGTCGCCGCGATCGCTGCCCGCCTTGCGCAACAAAGGTTTGGTCAACCTTGCCGGCGAATACTGCTTCATGATGCCGCTTGAGCCTTTAGCGCAGATCACACCCTTGTTGAGGGGGTGGTCCGGGTTGCCGTCGATGTAGCGGACTTCGCCATCACGCAACGTAACGCGAATACCGCAACGGCAGGCACACATGTAGCAGGTGGTGTTTTTAACCTCTATACGGGCGCCTTCATCCAGCTTCTTGGACAACGGATCGTGCAATGGCTTGGACATAAACTAAATCTCTGTAGGGTCTGGTCATGCCGGAAAAAATGCCTGTTTTCCGGACATTATCAACATGCTGCTGACAGGCGACATTACACACAGCATAGAACATTATGATAAACGAATGTGTCAATAATACTAAAATCAGGCGCGCTCACAAGCAGCGGGACTTTGATCACCGCACCCCGCCAGTTGACACAGGTCATTGTTGCAACCTTACGGCATGGATATAGTTGCGCCCATCTGAAGAGTACGGGCGCCATGAATTTCGCCACACCGCTAGTCAGGCAAGTGATCTTTTCTTCTGCTGGTACTCCATGCGGCCTGCTGTAGCATGCGCGTCGGCAACCAAAAATCATTTCTGCAGGAAGGCTGGGTCATCGCCAACCATATCCTGGTTTCCTTTCATGTTGCATTTATCTCCTCGGTGCTCGCCATTCCCGACACGGCCGCCACCAGGGAGGCGGTGCTGCATTTCATCTTTATCAGCCCTGAAACCATCATTTCAGCCCTATTCACCTACGCCGTGTTCCATACCGCCATCGCACTGCATGAACTGGGGCATTTTCTGGAGGCTGCGCGACTGCGCGCACTGAGTGACTCGATCCAGGATGGCGTAGAAACCCGGCTGTCCGCCTCTCTGGTTAAGCGCTGGGCTTATCTTCTACACCTGTTTGTGCGCATACCTTACGGGCGAGCGAACGGCATCAAGCGGGAAGGACTGAACTACTACCCCGATGCGCCTTACAATCTGGCCGTGGCGGCTGCCGGACCCCGGGCCAGCCTCAGGGTCGCCATGGTTGCGCTACCTCTGGCACTGACCCTGCTGGCTATCGGACTATTGCAGGATATGTCTTTTGCTCTCAACCTCGGGCGCCTTTTGCTCGGACTCGGCATCGTCACCGGGCTCGACTTCCTGCTGGCTGATCGCGGTAAGTATCGCGAGTTCCAACAGCGTGAAAAGCGTGCCAGCGAGGCCGTAGCTACACTGCCGGATGCGGCCAGTTGGGCTGGCATGGCGGCTGCCGCCAAGCGCCGCATCGTCGAACGCAGCATGCAGGAGGCCACGCACCCACGCCTCGGGATCGTCAAGGCACCGTGGCAGTTCCGCAATTGCGGCATGGGCGGGCGCCATACTGAAAAGGAATACCCCGAATCCAACATCAGCATGCAGGAGGCCATGTTCCTGATTCTGGGCGCAGTGGATTCACAGGAAGCACAGGAAATGACCGTGCGCCTGCAGAACCGGCTCAAGGAGATCCTTGAAAAAGCTGAGGGCTGCAGGGTGATGGGGATCGGTCTCGAAGGCGGACTCGCACCGTATATTGACCGCGGCGAGTATGAACTGCCTGAACTGCGCCTGTGGGCCATGATGAAACAGACCATTGAGCAGTGTGGCTACCGCCCGGGTGTGGATGTCGCCATTGCGCTTGACCCTGCACTGTCCGAGCTGGAAATCGCATATCGTGAGGAGTTCGACGTACCGGACAGTATCGGTATGTACCTCTTCTGGCGCGACCATGCCAAGAAGGTCATGGACCGCGATGAAGTACTGGCCATTTATGAGCAGGCGATTGTCGACTACGACATACCCATTTTGTCAATTGAAGATGGCTTTTCCGAGGACGACCATGAAGGCTGGCACAAGCTACTTGCCAAACTGGGAGACCGTGTGCTGGTGATCGGCGATGACCTGGTGACCACCAATGACCGCACCATCGAGATGGCCGCAGCCAAAGGCCTGATCAACTCGGTGCTGGTGAAAGCCAATCAAATCGGATCGCTGTACGAAACCCTGCTGGCGGTGCTGGTGACACTTGGCAAGGACCTGAACCTGATCGTTTCACACCGGTCAAAAAGCCCGAACGACGACATGGAGGCCCACATTGCCCTGGCAACCAACGCGCTGGGCCTGAAAGCGGGAGGCGGTGCCAACACCGAGCGACTGGTCAAGTACCAGGCCGTAACGACGCAAATGGAACGCATCATGGAGGCTGCTGTCGGTGAACCTGATCTGCCTGAATTTGCCACAGTCGAGCGACTCAGGGCACGAGAAGAACCCACCAATGCAGGTATCCCGACGGTAGGTGTTGATGTCCAGTTGGCCTTCCCGGGCTCCCACGCCAACAGCCGGATACGCTTATTGTTTCATGGCGCAACACCCCTTGGAACCTCTTCAGGTACGGGTGAGGCGGTACACCTGGTGGACAACGTGTTTGAGCGCGCTGAATACCTCGAGGCGGTGGAACGGCACGCGGAATTTGTCCGGGAGGTTGAGCCCGGTGTGTTCGCTTTCAAGACCAGCGTCAACCGGGCCCAGATCGAGGCCGTCGCCGACCCTGCCCTGCTGACACTGTTCAAGCGCACTGAGCGTTACAACGGCAAAGGCTGCCTGCATGCCGTCGACCACGTGCACCAGTTCGCCGCACCCTGTTTCGAAGGTGAAAACGTCGCCGAGTGGAACCTGTTTGATATCGACCGAACCCTACTCAAGCTCGAATTGTCGACAGCGCTGCGGCGGGACAAACTGGCCACTGATGCAGACCGGGAGAGCGAGATACGCGTAATGCAGCGCAAACAGAACCTGGGCATGAATGCGATCCTGTCTATCTCGCTGGCCATGGCCCGTGGCGTCGCGCATGTCCGTGGCCAGGACCTGTATGAATTTCTGCGCGAAGAAATGCTGGTTATTATTGAAAACCTTACCAATGCCCATGGCGTTGCTATTGAGGGCAGTCGCTTTGAAGACTATCTGACTGCTCTGCGCAAAGTTAACCGCTTACTCGAAGCCCGCGACTTACCGCTTTATCAGGCTTTGCGCGATGTAACCGGTATCTACCACGAACCCCGGGAGCAGGCCGAAGCACCCGTGCCTTTCACACCAACTGTAACGGAAACTGCAAAGATAGAGGAATCCTTCAACACCCTGGAGCATGAGCACATCAGCAGCCTTAACCAGGCACTGGTTGCTGCCTACCTGACGCCGGGCGACGCGGAAGATCATCAGCAGGAGTATAAGACCACCTTACGCCTGTACCTGAAAACGATGACATTTCTCAGCCGTCGCTATGGGATGTTTGAAATTGCGAACCACCGGATATTCAAGGCCGATGACACGCTGATTGTGCCCTATAACGCCCATGGCAAACTGTCCGTTTATGCGCTACGCCAGGGCTCTGAAGAACTCGTCAATGAGCTGAAACTGCCCCACGGAACGCTTGTCACCGACAAGTTGATCGCTGAACTGGGTGGCTCGCAAGGAGAGGTCATTGACCTTGAACTTGAGATATACCACCTGCACGTCGATGACATGCCGACCATCCAGGTTGCCCGCCTGCGTGACCTGGCCCGCTTGCTCAGGCGCCTGAACAACTGCGGCAGCCGACACGAGGCCGTGTACCTGCTTCGCTTCCTGGTTGCCCGCCTGTGCAGCAGTTCCTACCGTGGCATGCCGGGTGCTAAAAACCTCAAGCATGAGATTACCCGCGTGCGAATGGAACTGGCTGAGTTCATGAACGGCCCCTTCGCCGAGCGCCTGCGCCTGCCAACCAGCATCCTGGTACGCAGCATCTCAGGGCTGGTTTCACAACCCAAGCTCATCGACGAAGTCTGGCAAGACACCATTGATCTGGCCGAGGTTTATGTGCGCGGCAGCGCCATCACCAATGAAATTCGCAGAAGCACCCACCATGCGATGGGCAAGCACACGCTGAAGCTGGCGCAGGCCTACCTGCAGTGGCTGCAAACCGGCACGGCTGATTTTCCGGATCCGGGCCGCGAAGTTCCCGGTGCATCTGACCTTTCCGCCCGCTCGCAGCCAGACGTAATCAAGTTGGTCAAACGCATTGTGTCTGATCTGGAACAGCTACTCGGCAGTTCGCAGATTGCACGGCGACTGGACGAGTGGCGTGGAACCTACGCCAATGAGCTGGTGCGTTGTGAGTCGACCAATACCCTTGAAGATGAACTTGAGTCCATGGTCAGCAATGGCATCCAGGCCGAAAATCCGTGGGTATATCAACACCGCCTGCGCAGCTTCGCCAGCAAACTGCGTGATGGCAACTGGCGCGACGCTGCCCGTGAAGCATTCGCAGCAAGCTTACAGGCGCTGCAGGAAACGCTGCCCGGCGATACCGGCTTCTGCGCCGAAGAGGTTGAGGTGACAACACGAGCAGCGGTGAATGATTTTTGCACCCAAATCCGCCACGACCACCAGAATGGCCTGTTCGCAGCACTGGATGAACTACTGGAGCTTTACCAGGGCAGCCAGCAGTTCGAGGCCTTTGAACGCAGTTGCAGCTTGCGGCGTGAACTGGAAACACTGGCTGGCAGCGGTGTGTTCACAACCCAGCGTTACCTGCTGCACCAACTCGACTGCATACTGGAAGAGCTGGGCTTCTTTGCCCTCAGGCATGTCGCTTCCGATTACCTCGAGCACGGCGTCGAGCTTCAGCAGTGCCTGCGCATCGTCCACCTCTGCGCCGGCAACCTGGATCGTGACGGCCTGTTCTCACGCGAACTGTGGGATCTGTCTGCGATGCTGGTCAACCCCGCACGCAGCCCCTCGGAACTATTGGATGTACTTGAACAGATCCAGCGTAACTACCACCGCCTGGTGCATCGCGTCAGCAATGCCTATGAAGTGATGGCCGAGCACCTTGGCTACGGTGCAGATGAAATGCGTGCCGTACTGGCCAACTTCCAGCGCACCATGCACGACCTGAACAGTCTGGTGCATTTTTCAGACCTCGCCCGCACTTATTTTTCTGAAAGTGGCCGGAAGATCGCAGATATGGATGCCGGTGGCGCCGGTGAGGATCCCTGGGATTTTGTCCACCTGTCACACCAAAGCGACATCAAGCGCCGCGTCGAGGACCGCGAAGCCGCCAGCCTGCAGGCACGCTATGGTGGCAAAGGAAGTGGCCTGGTGTACATTGCCTACCTCGGAATTCCCACACGCGACGGTTTCATTATTCCAACGGTCCTGCCCCGCCTGGACCTGCACAACTCTGAACAACAACGGTTAGCGCAGGAAGTTCTGCAACATGTCCGCGTGCTGGAAAGTGATATTGAGCAGAATGAAGGCACGACGTTGCACCTCGGCGACCCGCAGGCACCTTTGCTGCTGGCCGTTCGGGGTGGCTCAGTGTTCTCTATGCCCGGCATGCTGGCGACCATGGTCTTCGTTGGCATGACCGAGGACGTTGCCTTCGCCCTGGCGCAGGAGGACGAGTGGTATGCCTGGGATGCTTACCGGCGCTTCCTGGTCTCATTTTCATCGGCAGTCTGGAATCTCGACCTGGAGGCCCTCGACCTGATCGAAAATGCCAAGCGACGCCATGGTGTGGCCCTGAAAACCGACCTTCCCGGCACCGCCATGCGCGAGGTTGTTGAGGCATCCAAGGATGCCATCCGCGAGGCTGGTCACGCGGAACAACTGGCAGCCATCCTCAATGATGCAGAACTACAGTTACAAACCGCACTGCGAGCAGTGCATGATTCCTGGGACAGTGAACGTGCCGAGCAGTACCGCACCATCAAAAACCTCAGCGGAGGCTGGCACACCGCCGCCATCGTGCAGCAAATGGCCTCCGGCAATCGCACCAACCGGCAGGAACTGAAGCCAGGCATAGATGAACTGCGTATTTCACTGACCGGCGTGATCCCCAATACACGCATGCAAACTACCGGCTTCAGGGAGTTTACCGGCGACGTAAAATTCAGCGCCTGCGGCGATGACCTGGTCGGCGGAACGACTGCAGCCAAGTCCTTCGAGCCCGTGCGACGACTGCACAGTCTGGCACCTATGCTGGAGCGCAAACTTAACCACATCAGCACCCGGTTGCGGCGCTTCTTTGGCTCGGATGCGGAGATTGAATTTACCGTTGACCAAGGGGTGCTCAGTGTCCTGCAGGCGCGCAGCGCACAAATGGACCAGCAATACAGTCCCTGCACATTTGACCAGCCTGGCACCCCGGCAGGACGGGGCATTGGCATCAGTGGCGGTGCTTTTCGCGGCCTGGTCGCTTTCAACGAAGCAGATGTCAAGCAACTCAGTGCCCGGGCTGACAATCAAGGCGAAGACGTGGATGGTGTCTTGCTGGTACTGGAAAACCCGATACCCGATGAAATCCCGCTGATCCTGTCGGTCAACGGCTTGCTGGCCGCACGCGGTGGTTCCACATCTCACGCGGCAGTGTGCGTACACAGCATCGAGGACAAGCCATACAGTGCCGTACTGGGTGTACCGGAACTAAGGGTGGGCGCTGACTATGCGACCCTGGCTGGCAGCGATGGTAAAGCAGAACACACCGTACATGCGGGTGATGTCCTCTCCATCCACGGCCAGACAGGTGAGGTCTTTACCGGCTCCCGAGCTGTCATCAGCACCGACCGGCAAGAACCCTGAGTTTCACACAGCCTGCCGGCTACGATGAGTCGGGTGAATTCACTTTGCGGCGGGTCGCGAGTTCGTAGATGTGGATCAGATCCTGCTCACTGATGTCGATGAAAGAGTCAATTTCACTCAGTGCATAAACAAAATCTGCATGCGAGATTGATGGGTAAATCTCATCCACTGGCTCGGTTTCAACCGCCGCGGGTTTGCGGGTACGAAGTGCTGCAGGGTAACGGCGCCAGACCAGTGGGTAATTGAACGCCACCGCCACAGCCAGGATCACCAGCACATTGATCAGTACCGGCGTGAAAATAAAAGCATAACCCAACTCGTGAATCCCAGCCCCGCCAACCACAGCGGTCAGCGCGGTTGCGCCGCCGGGCGGGTGAATACAGCGCAGGTAATGCATTGCCCCGATAGCGAGACCAACAGCCAAAGCCGCAGCCAACAGTGGATCTGCGACGAACCGGGCACAGGTGACCCCCACCAGGGCCGATACCAGGTGTCCACCAAAAACCGGCCATGGCTGGGAGAGTAAGCCATGTGGAACCGCAAACAACAACACTGCCGAGGCGCCCATCGAAGCCACGATCAAGGCGGCATCCGTACCGCTAACAAACTGCCTGCTAACCAGTAAAATCAATAATATACCGGTAAACCCGCCAGAAATTGAGGCCAGCCGTTCACGGTGACTGACCGGACCCATTTCAATGCCAAGTAGATTTTTCAAAGACTTCCAGAATGTTGTAGTTTGCATCTCATTCATCACTCGCGATAGCTTCAAGAAAGGTGGCTCCATGGCGTTCCAGCTTGACCTGGCCCACACCGTTGACCTGCAGGAGCTCCGACTCGCTTGCAGGCCGTTCACGACTCATCTCTACCAGCGTAGCATCACCAAAAATCACGTACGGCGGTACACGCTGCTCGCCAGCCAGTTGCTTGCGTATCTCACGCAGCGTTTCAAACAGGCGCAAGTCTTCGGTGCTGAGCTCAATCGCTGCGGCAGATTTTTTCTTGGTGACCTTGCGAACCCTGACCCGTGGCCGGGCCAGCTCCAGGGTCTCTTCATCCCGCAGTAATTGTCGTGCCTGCGGCGTTAACTTCAAAACCGAGAACGCAGCGATATCCTGCAGCAGGTACCCGCGATGGATCAACTGCCGCACCAGTGAAACCCATTCCGCATGGTTATGTTCCTGACCGATGCCATAGGTTGTGAGATGTTCATGGCTGAATTTGCGGATACGTTCATTATCTGCACCGCGCAGTACATCGACAACGTGCTTGATGCCAAAACTCTGGCCGACACGATACACGCAAGACAACACTTTTCGCGCCGCCTCGGTGGCATCGTAACGTTCCGGCGGATCAAGGCAGATATCGCAGTTCCCACAGTCATTTTCCAGTTGCTCACCCAGGTAGCCCAACAATACCCGGCGGCGGCAAGTAAGGCTTTCAGAGAAGCCGACCATGGCGTTCAGCTTATGCGCATCAATACGGCGCTGGGCCTCATTGGCGCTTTGTGCCAGATGGTAGCGCGCCGTCGCCACATCCTGCGTACCAAACAGTAACAGCGCCTCCGCCGCCAGGCCATCACGACCCGCACGGCCAGTCTCCTGGTAATACCCTTCCATGTGGCGTGGCAAATCGTAATGCACCACGAAGCGCACATTAGGCTTGTCGATACCCATGCCGAACGCGACCGTGGCCACCACGATGGGAAGTTCATCGCGGATAAACCGTTCCTGCACATACTTGCGGGAATCTGCTGATAGACCCGCATGGTAGGCTGCTGCCGGGAAACCATGCTCGACAAGAAACTCTGCAATTTCCTCCACGCGCTTGCGCGACAGCGCATAGATGATGCCGGAGCCATCACCCTGACCACCCAGAAAGCGCAGTAACTGGCTGCGTGGCTGGTGTTTTTCCAGTACCGAGTAGCGAATATTCGGTCGGTCAAAGCTGGTGATGTACTGCTGCGCATGGTGCAAACCCAGCACTTGCACAATATCTTCTCGCGTTTGCGGGTCTGCGGTCGCCGTCAGCGCAATGAACGGCACTTCGGGAAAGTGCTGCCGAAGCTCACCCAGCGCAGCATATTCCGGCCGAAAATCATGCCCCCACTGGGAAACACAATGGGCTTCATCAATGGCAATCAGGGCCAGCGGGATGTGTTCCAGGCTGCGAATAAAGCCGGGGCGCATCATACGTTCGGGGGCCACATACAACAGGTCCAGTTCACCACCATGCAGTCGGTCCAGTACCGACCTGGCCTCATCCGCCTCCAACGTGGAGTTGTACATGGCGGCCCTGACACCATTGGCCACCAGCGCATCCACTTGGTCTTTCATCAGGGAAATCAGGGGCGAAACGACAATACCCAACCCACGCAGGTGCAAGGCCGGCAGTTGGTAGCACAGGGATTTCCCACCGCCGGTCGGCATCAGCACAAAAGCATCTCCACCGGCAATAACCTGCTCGATAATGTCCTGCTGAAAAGGGCGAAACTCCGCCAGGCCGAAGACCTGCCGGAGTGTGTCGTGCAAAGAACTCATGTTTTGATCAAAAACTCCGAAGGTGATTATTTTTGTGGCAATGGACAGCTATCATACATGCCCCGGGCTGAATCAAAAACGATCCAGCGGTGAACGCGCGCCCAGCGCGCCCCGGTTAACAACATGTGTATAAATCATGGTGGTAGACACATCTTTGTGCCCCAGTAAATCCTGAATGGTACGTATATCCATACCCGACTCCAGTAGGTGGGTAGCAAAGCTATGCCGTAATGTATGACAACTGGCACGTTTGCTGATGTCTGCCAGCGACACTGCTCGTTTCATGGCTTTCTGCATACTGGAATCCAACATATGATGGCGGCACTTATGGCCTTGCCGACGTGGATCAACAGCGATGCGACTTGATGAAAACAGGTACTGCCAACCCAACTCATAGGCCGCTCGGGGATACTTGCGCGTGAGGGCGGATGGCATGGAGGCACCGGCGTAGCCCATTGCAAGATCGCGTCGATGCAACAACCGTACCCGATGAATTTGATCCCTGATTTCCACCAAAAGACTCTCGGGCAGAACGGTAACCCGGTCCTTGCCGCCCTTGCCTGCGTGAACCGTAATACTCTGACGATCCAGGTCCAGCGCCATCACCCGTAAACGTAAGCATTCCATTAGCCGAAGGCCGCTACCATAGAGCAGTTTGCCGACCAACTGGTATTGACCCTGTAGTGCCGCCAATACTGCCGCTACTTCCTGGCGGGATAGAACAACCGGAATGCGGCGCTCGCGCTTCGCCCGAACAACATCGTCGAGCCACGCCAGCTCCTTATCCATTACTTTTCGATAAAGGAACAAAATTGCCTGCAGGGCCTGGTTCTGAGTCGAAGGTGCGACCTTGCGTTCCACTGCCAGCCAGGTCAAAAACTGCTCCACCTCGATCTTACCCATCTCTGCCGGATGTCTTTTATCATGAAAAAGAATAAAGCGCCTGATCCACTGCACATACGACTTCTCAGTTTTCAGCGCATAGTGATGAACCCTAAGTGTGTTTCTCACGCTCTCAAGCAGTTTTGACATAGCCAGGCTTCAAAACAAAAATCCAGCATATTGCGAATGCGCGAAACGAAGATACAGCGACTTGCGTGACTTCTTGTAAGGAATCTATGCACCCTGGCGGTAAATAACTACCGATATTGATTAATGCAGACCCTCTATTCAGACTCTCTACGCAGAAATATCTTTGCAAAACATAAAGTTTCTATACAGAATGAGATAAACGAGGTGGGCATATCCTGAAAACTAGCCAGATACGCCCTAATTTCCACCTAATTGAAAGTTATGTGCAAAAAAAGTTAACGGAGTAGCCTTATGAAATTAAACTCAGTTTATATATTAGCCTTTATCTGCTTGCTCATACCGCAAGCGAGTAATGCTAGTGAACCTACAAATTCTGATAATCTTATGAAAACAGCTGATTCATTTTCTGCGTGTAGTGGAAAGTATGCTGCACTCGCAGAGCAATTTGAAAAAGAAGGCATGGCAAAAGAAATAATAGATAATTTCAAAGGCAATATGAGAGGCTCAAAAATGGCAGCCGCAGTTTTAATCAAAGCAGCAAGGGATGAAAAAAAGAATTTACAAGAATACTATCCTTACATCGATTCAATTGCCTATCCATACAAAAACAAAATAGCTTTGAGTTTTCTTGACCCTTCCGTTTCTCTAGAAAATATACTCACTGAAGAAATGGCTGTGTGTACAAAGCTAAACCCACTACAGGCAAAAATCATAAAAGAATTACGACGTGAGGAACATTTAAAGTAATCTAGTAGCTAATTAAGCACATAACAAATCGTCCAACCCGACCTTTTTATACGCCGTTTCGCTTCGCTACACGTCATATAAAAAGGCCGGTTAACTCAAACGTTATGCGCAAAAAATCATTTCAACATTACTTTCTCATTTAAAGGGGCAACGTATGTTAAGTAAAATATGTAAAAGTTTAGCCATTTGCATCTTCTTCTCATATTCAAGTTTAATAGTTGCAGGCAGTATAACTAGTGCAGAGGTATCAAAGGCACAAAGCGAAATGTTACAGCGGATATATGATAAAGCACGGAAATACTCAAAGAAAATAAAACTAAGTGACTCTTATCTTTACTACTGCACCCAAGAGCTATATCTAAAAACACGTGAACACCCTGCAAATGGGTATGTTCCTTTTGGAGTCAATTACAACACAGTCAAAGATTCAGAAAACTTAGAACATGTCATCTCAAGTCGCGAGGACTATGAAACAGCCTATATTCTTTTATGCTTGGCAAATATTAAAAACACATTATCAAAAGCAGAGGAATAATTATCAATACATTGCCAGCAAAGCGCATAACAAGGCGCTGCACCGGAATTTTGTTACGCTGCGCTTCACAAAATCCCGTGAGCTGAGTCGTTATGCGTGCAGGTGGCGTACCGAGTTGGTTACGATTATTCTATGTAGATGAAAGTATCTGAAATTCTTCGCTTATTAAAAGCAGATGGCTGGTACCTTCATGCTACTCGCGGTAGCCATCGTCAGTTCAAACATCATACGAAGGCTGGTCGGGTAACAGTTCCAGGTAAGCCAAGCCACGATTTGGCCCCAGGCACACTAAACAGTATCTATAAGCAGGCAGGTTGGAAATAGAGGTGGTTTCATGAAATATGCGATCGTTATTGAAAAGGCAAACTCAAATTATTCAGCGTATGTTCCTGACCTTCCCGGCTGTGTTGCAACAGGTGCCACAACCGAAGAAGCTGAAAAAGAAATAAGAGAAGCAATCGAATTTCATATTGAAGGGATGAAAGAGGATGGTGAAGCCATTCCGGTTCCAAGCAGCTCTGTCGAGTATGTGGAAGTCGCCGCATAACAAAGCGTTCAAGTTCGTTCCGCCAGCAAGCTAGCTCCACCGGACCGCCTTGCAGGCGGCCGCTTAACTCAGCGTTATGTGTCTGAGTTGTGCTGGTATTACTGAAGTGATACTCTGAACGCTATGAAAGTTGCAGTATCCATACCAGACCCAATATTTGAAGCTGCAGAGCAACTGGCCAAGGAACGCGATATTCCGCGCAGCCAGGTTTTTGCCGAAGCTTTGTCGGCATACCTGGAATTAAGAAATTCAGAATCCGTTACGACTCTTTTAAATGAAGTCTATGGTCACGAATCTTCGGAAGTTGACGAAGCATTGGCAAAGGCTCAATTCACCACTATTAATCATGAAACGTGGTGAAGTTTGGTGGGCCTCGCTGCCACCAGCAATAGGCTCGGGACCTGGTTATCGCAGACCAGTTTTAGTTATTCAAGCCAATTCATTCAACAAGAGCAAAATTTCCACCGTTCTGGTAGCTACCATTACATCTAATATTTCCCTGGCACACGCGCCAGGAAATGTTCGCATTTCCAAAACTGATGCTGGTCTTTCTAAACCGTCTGTATTAAACATCTCGCAGGTAATCACAGTCGACCGGTCAATTCTAACCAAGCGAGTTAAAATGCTTCCTGGTAGGGTTTTGGAACGGGTAGATGAAGGATTGAAATTGGTACTAGGCCTATGACACATAACAAAGCGTTCAAGTTCGTTCCGGGCCGGCGGCCCTCCACCGGACGTAGAAATACTGCGCATTTCTACGCCGCTTAACTCGGCGTTATGTGTTCAGTTGAAACGGTATTACCATGGTGATACCCTAATGGTATGAAAGTCGCAGTTTCCGTACCAGACAATATCTTTGAAGCCGCTGATCGATTGGCTAAGCAACGTAGTG
>JAJRUM010000044.1 GCA_024277815.1 Gammaproteobacteria bacterium | reverse complement strand
CATGCCATGGCATCCGGCACAGGCGCTTTCAGCCACATCCCGGCCAAGATTAATCGTATCCATTGATGGAAACAGCGCCTTGCGTTCATGGCTCTCTATGGCTCGAACCGTGGCGGACTTTTGTGCCCAGCCAGCGATCGGTAGCGAGGCAATGAGTAAGGCTACTACCAGTGATTGTAGGGTTATTTTCATTCGCACTATCTCTGCAGCATTTGTTTGAACAGGGAGCAATTGTATTTATTACAATGTGGTGCAGCATGCCTTTTTCTGCATGTTTTTACCACCCCTTTCCTTTATGAAATCATGACCTGTGTCAACTAAAGCCCAGCAAAGCTATAAAATGAAGCAATCTGGCTACTGTTCCCTCATTGAGGCCCAGTATGCGGCCAGGTCCTGCAAATCCTGATCAGTCCTGTCTTCCGTGTAAAGGTGCATCATATCGTCCAGCGAATCCCGTTTACGGCTATAGAAATTCCTGAGCTGCTCAAGGATATAAGCCTCGTCAAGGCCCGCGATTTCCGGTGTCTCAAAATTACCTTTTCCGTCCATGCCATGACATTCAATGCAATCATAGCGCAGCCCCTGACCCCTCTGAGAGTCACCCTTTGCCTGCACACCGGCAGCAACCATCAGCAGAGCAACCATGGCAATGACCACTGACATTCTGGACAACATTTCACTTCGCTCCTGTATTGCCTGTTACAAGTCTAAACCGAAACGATGATTCGCAGCGATGACCCAAGTCAACAATTGTCAGCCGCAACCTCCACTGACCGGCGCACGTTTTAACTCAAGAATAACCTTGGGCGTGTACGCCAGGTCGAGCAAATCCGGATTTGGCTCTGCCGCCTGGTGCCTGGCGCCGGTCGCCGCATCAAACCGGTAAGCCAGTTGCTCAAGCTCCCGTAAGTGGATTTTGTTTTCCTTGCGAAAACGATCGCTGGCATAGGTATCCAGCCATTTATTGATGCCACCCTCAAGGATATAGACATTCGGTACACTTTCAGCCTTCAGCACTTTCCACGCTTCAGTAGCTTCCAGTTCATCATTGCTAATGGTAACGATGACCGTATTGGCAAGCTCAAACTGCAGGTCCTCCGCTTTAGCAAGCACCTCATCAAGCGGTACATGCACGGCCCCTTGCAGGTGAAACTGGTTGTAATACTTTTCCGCCCGGACATCCAGCGGAATGACCTTGATTTTCTGGTCGTTCATCAGCTTCAATAACTCAGCGGGTGCTATCTGCACTTCGCGCCCGTCCAACCTGGGCTGGCTTTCGGCTGCAATAGCCTGCCAGCGATCCCCGTTGTCTGGCTGGCCGACAATCATCACGATGGCTGCCAGCACGATCAGTGTACCCGCTGCAGGTCTGGCCCAACCGGGCAGCTCCGCGACCGGCCGGTTATTCACCAGTGCTTCCACCTTTTCTGCCAGTAAAAATATCGACAGAGCGGCAACCACAATAACGAAGACCACCACGCCATAGCTGACGCCGAACAGTTCAGGCAGTGTGAACCGGCCCATGTACGAACTGTTGAAAAATACCGCGTATTGACTGACGGTTTCACCGAATATATAAATCCCAAACAACACACCCATGACGAAAAACAATGCGTCAAGTTTGCCGGTGGCAAAACCCACCAGTGACGTACCCGGACAGAAACCGCCGATAATGAAACCAACACCCATGATCAAACCGCCAACGATTCCCGGCCACAGGTAGGTCGGCGGAACCCATATCAGGTTGTAGTCGAGCAAGCCGAAAGAGGAAGACAGGAAGATCAGGGTCATGGCGACAATGATTGCCGTGAACATGACCTTGAATACACGCATGTCCTTAAAATAGAACTGTGCAGCCAGCAATCTTGAATTGCCGAAACCAGCGGACTCCAGTGTCATGCCAAATGCAACGCCGATAAGTGCATAAACACCGTAAGATCCCCAGTGGCCAAATATATCAGCCAGCGGAAGTGGGAAAGCAGTCATGGTAATCCTCCTCAGTTCCAGAGTTTACGGAAAAAATATGCCACCGCGTAAGCTCCGGCAAACACCGCGAACATGAAGGCCCAACTCCCGACCGACAACCCCGCACCACCCGACAGCCCCTGGCCGGACGTACAGCCTCTCGCCAGGCGTGCGCCATAGCCCATCAGACCACCGCCAACAAAAGCCATGATCCAGCGCGTGCCATTGTTGATCTGCAGGCCTTTGTTGGTTTCAAATTTCACTCGCCGGCCGATGAGACCGGAGATAAAACCGCCAAACACAGTGCCAATGGTCAGAAACACAATCCAGCTGTCCAGCGGGTTAGTATCGCCACCCGCCATCTTCAGCAGATAAGGAACCTGGTCAATATGTTCCGGTGAAACCGCATTCTGCACATAGACCAGCATCCGGTTAAGGCCACCGGATGCGCCCAGACCTGAGCCTGAGATAAAAAATGCCAGAAACAACACAACACCCAGCAGGGTGCCGGCCAGGTAGGGGTTCATATAGGGCTTTGCCCTGCTTGAATCACTCATTTCGTCTCTCCTTGCGGACGATTGGGTTCATCGCTGTTGTCATGCTTCTCTACATCATCCCAGCCCGCAATCATGGAGCGGATACCTGCGCTGGGTGTATGCCCGGTGGTCGTCAGATAGACGTGCATTACGATAAAAGTGGCAAATGCCCAGGCTACCAATGTGTGTATCAGTGCCAGCGTCGGTAAACCACCAAGTTGCTCCGCAACCCCGGGCCACTTCTGCAAGCCCCAGATCAGAACACCGGTAACAACCTGTGCAGGCAAGAGGATGTTCAAAATCACAAGATAGGTAACCTGCTGCAACGGATTCAGCTTGTGTGCCCTGGTTTTCTCCAGCGGATGCGGTTTGCCGGCGAAGATACCCTGGCTGTAGTACATGGCCTGTGCCATCGAACGCGCAATAAAGCCATCCGGGTCAGGAAAATACTGACGGATCTCACCACTGGCAAGGTTGTAAAAAAGGGCCAGTGCAGCATTGATCAACAAGATAAAGCCAAGCACATTGTGAACGCTGACGATGTAAGAAAAACTGAACATTCCAAAGAACTGTGGTTTATGGATAATCAGGCCGGTAAACAGCAGCAGCAAGATTGCGCTGGCTTGCAACCAGTGCCACAGGCGCTCATAAGTGTCGTACAGGTAGACGCGCTCATACTCGCGCACAACCGGAGCCCTGTTCCGTGCTGAGACAAAACGCGCCACCGCGTGAATGGAAACCCCGGCGAGTACCGCCAAAAACATCAGCAAACCCAATGTATCTGCCCATTTCCGGCCGTGAAGCCCAATCACATAGAAGCCTGCAGCCCGATTGTCAGGAGTGAATCCTGCGGCGCCGTTCAGATCACTACCTATATCTCCGGACAATGCGACACCCGGATACTCAATTTTGACCGGCTGTACGTTGCCAGGCTGGTACTCCGACAGCGCAAATGGTCTGCCCAGCACGGAGTCGCTGCCATGACAATGGATACATTTCCTGATCGCTTGCTGGCCATTCACGACATTGTGACTGATAGAGAACGGTGTAACTTCACCGTGTACCTGCAAGTCCACCAGACCCATCGTCTGTAAGCGCTTGCGAACGGCATTGAGAGCTGTTTCATTGTCGAGTCGTAGCTCGGCTCCGAGCAATTGCTTGTCGCCATTGCTGTCCAGCGCGGCCAGCAGATCCGGATGGAAGTCACCATCCACGAAGAGTGCAGCTTCCAGTTGCTGTCGCGATACCGGCCGGGCGGGATCGCCCGCCAGCCAGTACCAGGATGCCACAAGGTTGAACGGTGCCAGGTGGAAATGCCCGTCCGCATCAACACGTGGCAAAATCACCGGCTGGAAGCCTTCGATCAGGCTGTCAGCCGCCACCGGGTCACCTTCGACATTACGGTATTGCCTCAACGGTTGCGCATTGCTGTCCAGCATTGTCCAGTCCACCGCCTGCAACCCGGGCCCGAAAAGCTTTGGTATATGGCAGGACTCACAGGCCAGCGATGCAAAGTGTCCCTGTTTGTAGGGCAACCAGTCATGCACGCTGTTCGCGTCGTGACAGGATTCGCAGCGCCGCAAACTGTTTTCAGTGTCAGTCGCAGCCAGGCCGAGCGTAGATTGACCCTTGGCAAACTGGTGCAGTGGCCGCTCCAGGTAGTCCGCACTGCTCATGCGACGCGGATCGAAGCTCAGGTGAGCAGGCCGGCTTGCTTCGCGTTGCCGGAAGAAAACCGGGTTATTCAGCGAATAGTGGCAGTTCACACAGCCCACTACGCGATCAGAATGAACATCAAAAGGATAATTCAGGCTCTCTTTGCCAGAGATATTCAGGCCGCTGTTGAGCAGTTTTTGTGGCGAAATCAGCTGCCCGGTGCGCTCGGTATTGTGCCGCTTGCGGATATCTGCGGGAATGGTCAGTGGGTCATCCAGACTGTTCTCGACAATACCGTGGCATTGCGCACAGTTCTCGTCACGTGGCTTGCCAACCTCAAGCAGTCCTTTGCGCAGTGAGCCATCAGGCAGAAAATCTGCCGCGTTCCAGTGCCATTGACCTTGCTCGGCAGTAAGCACACCCAGGGTGCTGAAAGGCAGGGAGTTCGCCCATTCAAAATCACCTCTTTCCAGGGCTGATTCACGCGCGGCGTTGTCAATGCGCGTGTGGCATAACAGGCAGTCCATTTCAACCAGTTCGGCGACAGGACCGCCACCCACGTGCCTTGCGCCATAGCGCTTCAACCATGCTGCCAGATCTATGCCACCGGACTCATCTGGACCAATAAAATCATAAGCCAGCGGATCCCATTCACCGAAGTAGCCAGCGCCCTGTTGCCATCTATGCGCGTTTCCCTCCTGCTGCTGGTGGCTCGCACCGGCATCAGCATGGTCACTGCCGCGCACGATATAAGCGGTGTCATGGCAATCACCACCGCAGGTCTGCATAGTGGATAGCGGCAAGCCGCTGGTCACAACCGGTACCCGGTTTTTATCCAGCAGGGGTATGTCCGGGTGCATGCCATTGGCGAAAGCCATTTGAGTCAATGCAGCCCACCCTGCGATAGCTAGAATAAGTGACACAAAATACTTTTGCCGGCTATTCATGATCTGCCCCTTCGGCCCGGTGCTCAATTCCCGGCGCTCGTTTGCGGCTCTGGCTGCCCTGCTTGATCGGGTCGCCGTCATAGCCCAGAGCTCGCCAATCCATCCGGCCATTTTCCGCATGGCAGGCCTGGCATTGCAACGCCCTTTCCTTCGGCGCCACCATGTGAGTTTGTGGCCAAAACATTTCCGTTGCGGCAAAACCGTATTCACCACTGTAAGGGAGCCCGGTGGCATCCGCGCCCAGACGTAAGGCAGAATCCCAGTCAAACTCCTTCCAATAGCCACCTTTGCCGGAAGTGACCGGTTGCAGGAGATATTCGAGTTCCGTATCGTAGGGTTGTTTGGCACGGTGTATCTTGAATGGCCAGATACGGGCATCGGGGTCACGAATATCCCCCTTTGGGGCATTCATGGGCGTACTACCGCCGGTATTGACCGGGTCCCCCAGCAGATAGCGGTCTGCCAGTCCGTTGTACCAACGGTATTCAGGACGTAAATTCTTCTGGTAGATGAAGCTGCCTTTGATCTTCAGGTAGTGGTGCTGATCTTCTTCTTTCCCGGCATCCCCGGCTGTGGACCAATCCCAGTGCGTCTTGGTCGCCTGCCTGACAGCAACCTCTGGAATATGGCAGGTCTGGCAGGCAAGCGTGTCGGTGTGCGCGT
The DNA here is from genome assembly GCA_024277815.1 of Gammaproteobacteria bacterium. Classification (GTDB taxonomy): domain Bacteria; phylum Pseudomonadota; class Gammaproteobacteria; order Xanthomonadales; family SZUA-36; genus SZUA-36. The sequence goes on along the minus strand of JAJRUM010000044.1, from coordinate 18,182 downwards.
TAATGCGCTGATCGGTGTGCAATCTGGCGTTGTGACAGTCGGTGCAAGCAATCTGGTTCTTGTTGTCCACACTCACACTGATGGAACGGCCACCGATAACGTGGTCTTTAGTCTGGTGGCAGTCTACACACTTGAAATCGTAACGCCCCATATGTACGTCAACCTCACCGGTTGGGTAGTACAGGCTTTCGTCAAGGTCGCCATGCTTGACAGCATTACCACCACCGCCTCGAAAGTGGCAACCGCCACAATTTTCACGACTGGGTACGGCGACACTTTTTGCAGCTGCCAACAGATCAACACCCTCCAGCGGCAAACCCGCAGCGCCTTTGCGATAGGTTCCTGAGTTGTCATGGCAAACCAGGCAATCAATATTGGCGGTATTCTCGAAATCAAACTTCTCATCTTGCCAGCCATAGCCGGTATGGCACGCGGTGCAAGCTGCCCAGTTACCTTGGATGCCGATACAGAAATTGTTAATGGTGTTTTTCTTGCCAGTCGCAAACAGGCCTTCGCGGCCTTCGATCTCTACCGGGTCAGCCTGCCAGCGCCAGTGGGCGGTATGCAAAACTTGTTCACCGGCCTCCTTGTGGCAACCCAGGCAAGCAGCCGTCACTTGCTGTCCGGTCTTGAAGTCCCCGTTAAACAGGTCCTTGTGGTCCACATGTGCTGCTCGCTTCGGCATGTTTTCCCATGGCGCATCAAGTACAGTCTCTTCAACTGAGGTGAAATACCAAACCGGAAGCCCAAGCAGAAAAAGAATTGCTACCAATCCTGGTAGCCACTGGCGTTTTGACATTTTCATGCTATTCCCTAGCCGTGATGCCTGCGTTTTATGTTAAATATTAGTATTTCCTAATATTCAAATAGCGCTTTGGCAGAGCAAATACAAGTAACAATGATACTCGACATGATTTATCTCAAGTAAGTCGGTTTAGAGCGGCTTACTATCCATTTTTAGCACACTTTGGATACCTGTGACGGCTTAAATCTGGGATAATGGCAGGTTATTACCAATCAATCAGTGGTATCCTGAAAACATCACCATGCACCCGGCGGATAGCCCACGCATTTCTTACCTTTGGAAAATGGGGCGATTATCAGTTTATTGACCATCCTGCGACGTGCTTCCAGGCCGCTACTGGATAGTGCCATGGCACTGCTCCCAATTGTGCTTGTGATCGCTTTTTTCCAACTATTTGTGCTCCGCCAGCCCATCCCGAATTTGGCCCAAATGCTCTGGGGTACCGTGCTGGTACTGCTCGGTCTTGCGCTGTTTGTTCGCGGCCTTGAAATGGCCCTGTTTCCCGTTGGTGAAGAAATGGCACATAATTTTGTGCGTAAGGGAAACCTTTGGTGGCTACTGGTATTTGCGTTCACGCTGGGCTTCGGTACGACTGTTGCTGAACCTGCGTTGATCGCGATTTCAGACGAGGCAGCCCGTATCGCCGCCGCCGGGCAGGTTATTGACAACACTGCAGCAGCGCAAAGCAGCTATGCCATTGGTCTGAGGCTGACCGTTGCACTCGCGGTTGGTATCGCGCTGGTGGTGGGGGTTTTCAGAATACTCAAAGGCTGGCCGGTGCAATACCTGATCATTGGCGGTTACCTGGGCGTGGTCGTCATGACATTCTTTGCCCCACCGGAGATCATTGGTATTGCCTATGATTCCGGTGGCGTAACCACATCAACCGTTACCGTGCCGCTGGTTGCCGCTCTGGGCATCGGGCTGGCTACCACTATTCATGGACGCGACCCACTGATCGACGGCTTTGGACTTATCGCCTTCGCCTCGTTAACACCGATGATATTCGTCATGGCCTACGGAATGCTGTTCTGATGGAAGGTCTGGCAAGTTTCGGCTACTCGCTGTTGACGATGCTGCGGGACGTATTACCCATCGCAGCTATTCTGTTCGGTTTCCAGGTTCTGGTTTTACGTCAGCGGATCAAGGCCCCGGCCCGCGTAGCTATTGGTATGGTTTTTGTTCTGCTCGGGCTCACACTATTCCTGCAAGGACTGGAAATGGCGCTGTTTCCACTCGGCCGGCTTATGGCTGAGCAATTGACAGCACCGGAGTTTATTTACGGTTCAGGCGCAACAGCACTAACGCAAACCGAGTGGTTGGACTACCTGTGGGTGTATGCCTTCGCTGCCGCTATTGGTTTCGCTACAACCATTGCCGAGCCGGCTTTGCTGGCGGTTGCCATCAAGGCAAACCAGGTTTCAGGTGGCACCATTACGGTTCGCGGCCTGCGGGTCGCGGTGGCGCTGGGCGTAGCGGCGGGCGTGGCGTTGGGAGCATTTCGTATAGTAACCGGCACACCTTTGCACTGGTACATCATCAGCGGCTATGTGGTGGTTATGATTCAGACCGCCTTTGCACCGAGCCGTATCGTTCCCCTGGCCTATGATTCCGGCGGCGTTACCACCTCGACCGTGACCGTACCACTGGTGGCAGCCCTCGGGCTGGGCCTGGCCGAGACCATACCCGGCCGCAGCCCAATTCTCGACGGTTTTGGACTGATTGCTTTTGCCAGCCTGTTTCCAATTATGGCGGTGATGGGTTATGCACAACTGGTCGATTGGAAGTCACGCCGGACCGTGCGTCAGAAAAACAGCTTTGAAATGACAGAAAGTGAGGTATAAACATGCATTTTAAATTGATTATTATCATGTCTGAGGACAAACGAACACAAAACGTGCTGTGCGCTGCCCGCGATGCTGGCGCGACCGGCTGCACGGTACTCAACCAGGCTCGTGGTGAAGGCCTGAGCCCCACCAAGACCTTCCTGGGATTGAGTATTGACAGTCGTGTCGACGTCATTATGCTGCTTGCAGAGGAACACATGAGCAGGGAAATCATGGAAAGGGTAGCGGTTGCAGGGGAGTTTGACGAAACGCCGGGCACCGGCATTGCATTCCAGATAGATGTTGAGGATGCGATCGGTGTCAGGCACCAGATTGAAGCATTGGTCGAAGAGGTGGAGGATAGGTTATGAAGAAGCAAAAAAACATCATACGTGTACGCGATGTGATGAAGCCCGACGTGGACATCATGGACGGAATGCGCACGATTACCGAAGCAATGAAGGCTATGAAATATCCGGATACACGCACCATCATTGTGGATAAACGCCACGAGGACGATGAGTATGGCGTGGTCATGTTCCGCGACCTGGCCAAGCGCGTGCTGGCCCGGGACCTGTCACCCAATCGCATGAACATCTATGAAGTCATGTCCAAACCTGTTTTGTCGGTCAGCCCGGATATGGATATCCGCTATTGCACCCGGTTGTTCGATCGCTTCGGCCTGTCACGTGCGCCCGTGCTTGAGAATCAGAAAATTATCGGCCTGGTCAGTTACACGGATATCGTTCTGAAAGGTTTATTGGGTGACACATATTGATGCTGCTGCCCTCCCCCGCAGGTTGCCACAATGAGTAGCCACTCCGTCAAGCAACCCAATTCAGATATGTGTTTTGTGTGTGGGCGAAATAACCCTGTCGGCCTGTACATGCACTTTCATGACAACGGCCAGGATGAAGTCATCAGCGAGTATACGGTGGCAAAACGATATCAGAGCTACCCCGGTATTGTTCATGGCGGCATACTGGCATCGATGCTGGATGAGGTGGTTGGCCGCGTCGCAATGATCGGCGATCACCATCACTTCATGGTGTCGGTCAAACTACAGGTGCTGTACCGCCACCCGGTGCCGGTCGAGACGCCACTAACAATCAGAGGCCGTATCATCCGCCTGCGCGGCAGGCTGGGTAAAGCTCAGGGTGAAATCATATTGCCTGATGGAACAATCGCCTGCGAAGCAGCCATCACACTGGCAGATGTGCCGGCAAGCATGTTGTCTAAGACCAACCATGCACTGCTTGACTGGCGCGTAGACCAATAAGATGTAGCTATTGACCCTCGGCATTGTCAGCCACCTGTTCTACCATCGGCAACAGGCGGGAATCTTCCAGCGCAGCGCTGCGGTGCCCCAAACCTGCCAGATAGCCCGGGTTTGCGGCAAATGCTGCGAAATCTGACAGCGACTTCTGGCGCACTACCATAATCAAATCCCACTGTTCTTCAGGCGGACCTATCAGGTATTGGCCACCCTCTGCCATTAACACCAGTTCACCCCCACTCTGCTGCAGGAAAGGTGCAGTGTGTTGCATATATTTTTGGTATGCCTCTCGCCCGGTAACGGGTTGCTCCGGCATGAGTTCAGGATACTCAGAATAATCTGCAATGTCCCGGAAGCGCAGCAGGTTCAACATCAGAACCTCGCCCGCCAGTTGACGGGAAAACAGGGCTGCACCCGATTCCTGCGTGGGTTCCAAATAGCGTTTTGTCATTGTATTTTCCTTAAGTGTTATTGTCTTCTCGGAGTATTTGTCCGATCATGATCACCCGCTCATTTTTCACGCTGCCAGCTTACCTGCCGATAGCCGTCTTTGTAAGCCTGCACGCTGGCTTTGCACGTACCCGCTCACCTATAATTCCATTTTTGGTTTTCACCTACAACTTAATTGGCAGGCACTACTTATACAGTGCCGGGAGCTTTTCATGTGTAAATTGTGTTGGACTTTGTTAGTTACTGCCGTTATTGCCATCGCTGCAATCGTCTTTATGATCGCTTCAGGGAATAAAACCGGCCAGGCGGCTGATGGCCGTGAAATTATCTGGCTTGAGGCACAACAGCGGGATCTCGTGTTGGCTGAAATGCGTATGTTTGTCGAAAGTATTCGCGACATGACCAAGGCACTGGGTGGCGAGGATTCTGGGCAGTTTAAAAAATCTGCACTCAAAGTCGGTCTGGCAGCCCAGCAAGGCGTACCCCTGGATTTAATGAAAGCCCTGCCCCTGCCTTTCAAGAAAATGGGTATGCAAACGCACAAGATGTTTGATGACCTGGCAGCCCACACCCAACAGGGGGCAAGTGACAGCGAACTGCTGATCGAACTAAGCCAGATCATGAACAACTGCGTTGCCTGCCATGCAGCTTATCAATTGCGACCGGTTGAACCCTGAACTGCAAATGCAGCCGTGGTACCCGCACTGAAGCGGCTGGCCATTTCCAGGTAGGCCTGCTCCAGGTAACGCGTGAACCCTGCAGTATCGAACAAAGGAAACTCTGATCGCCCGTGTCGCAGATGGGCGCGAAGCACAGCCAGCCGTTCAGGATCCAGAGCCAGGTTGACAGCAAGTTGCCGGTAGTCATCCAGGTTATTGCATATTAGCCGAGGTAACCCGACAGCTGTCAGCAAGCTCGCTCCGACCCGGGAGGGAAAGGTGTCCCCGCTGACAGTAATGACCGGGCAGCCCATCCACAATGCATCACTGGCCGTGGTGTGGGCGTTGTAAGGTAGTGTATCGAGAAAAATATCGGCTTCATGATATTGCTGCAAATACAATTCCAGCGGCTGCGGTCCGGCGATGATCAGCCGCTCAAGATCCACCTGATATTTCTTCATTGCCAGTTGCAGGTTGTGCTTCAGCACATCAAGGGACAGGCGTCCGTGCAACCACAGGACGCTGCCAGGAACAGATTTCAGGATAGCCATCCAGCAACCGAAAACCTCCTCGGTAATCTTCCAGCTGTTATTGAAACAACAGAAGACCACACCATCGACCGGCAGGCCCAGCGCCTTGCGGCCCGGACTGGCCGACGGACAGGTGCGTTTATCATCATTGACCTGGTAACAGTTCGGCAACTGCACAATATGCTCTAGGTAATCATCTTTTTCATCAAATGGAGTCACCACCGGGTCGCCAATGATGTAATCGATATACGCCGCACCCATGGTGCCGGGATAACCGAGGTAATTGACCTGTATCGGTGCCGGACGCAAGGCCATCACTGCGGTGGCCGCCTCCAGAGTATGTCCTTTCAGGTCCACCAGAATATCTACTCCGTCTGCACGGATCTGCGCCGCTGCCTGTGCCGGCGACATGCTGCGAATATCTACGAAACGGTCAAATGCTGCTTCCAGGCGCTGGCGAATTTTACTTTTATCGTGCCGGCTGTTTGAGTACGCGATAACCTGAAACCTTTGCCGGTCATGGTGCTCAAACATACCTGCCGTGAGATAGGCGGTCGGATGGCGATAGAAGTCGGCAGACAGGTAACCAATGGTCAGTCGCTTGCCAGGCTGCCTTGCAACATGGTCTGAAACAGCCTGGCCAGTGGTTTGCTGGATATTGCCGGTCCACAGGCGTGCACAACGCAATTGCTGCTGCCGGCCAGCAGGTTCTGCCAGGAAGGAGAATGGGCTGATCTGTTGCCAGCCGCGCTCCAGCCCGGCAGCGAGACGCCTGGAGAGCTCGTCAATCGCAGCCCAGTCAGCCAGTTGACGTTTGATATACAGCAACGCCGACAAGGCTGCCGCATGATCAGGGTTGGCATCCAGTGACGACGCACAGGCATCCCTTGCAGCCGGTAAGTCACCTTTTATGGAGAGTGCGAAACCGAGAATATATTGCAGCTCCGAATGCCGGGGGTCGATCTTCAATCCCATTCGCACGCATTGCAAGGCATCCTCGGTGCGGTTCTGGTTCAGATAGATATCAGCCAGTTGTCCGTACGGCTCAGCATGGCCGGGAGCCAGCCTGATCGCTTTCAGACAGCAATCAGCAGCCTCTTTCCAACGGCCGGTACGGGCCAGCACGGTACCAAGGTTATAGCAGGCCTCAGCAGAGTCAGGCTGCAGATCAAGTGTTTTCAGATAGGCGGTTTCAGCGTCGGATAGCGCCCCGGATTGCTGGTGCAGGCTGCCGAGGCCATTCCATGCTTCGGGTAAACCAGGTTGCAGGGACAATACATGCTCATATGCGCTGCGGGCATCCCCGTAACGTTCAAGATCCCGATAGACATGGCCGAGGTTACACCATGCATCGGCCAGGCCGGGTGCAAGCCCTGTTGCCTTTTTCAGTAGCCCCAATGCTGCTTCGCCCTGTCCTGACTGGTGTCTCAGGACAGCAAGAAAATGTAGCGCGTGAACATCTTCCGGGTTTAGCTGCAAAGCACGCGTATACAGGCCTTCTGCTTCTTGCAAGCGGCCGGACTGGTGTAATTGCAAGGCCCGCAATACCACCGGGGTTGGGTGTGGAATCGCCTTGGATGTGACCATCATATTCGGGCTTCAGGCATTGGGGCAGCGTGGCCGACACATGCCGTAACCGGCGCCATGCGGGCCAGTTCAGTCGATAATCATGCGCGCATTCTGGGGCTGTACCGGACGGTTGGTGGCAACCTGGCCTACGCGTTCCTTGAAAATAGCTATTTGTGCTGCTGAAACTTCTACAGGCTGTTTCAACACGATCCAACTGACCCCCTCGGAACAGGGCGGGGTAGTCAAAGAGCCACTGTAATAGTAATAGTCACGAGTGGGCGGCAGCAGGTCAGTTTCTTCAATCCCCACCGGTAAAGCCTTACTTTCCCCCGCGTGATCCGGCATAAAGCTTTTCAACTGGGACAGTACCTTATTCTCCAGTCCTTCCTCCAGCATTACACCAACAACTGCGAGCGCGCCTTCTTCGTCGGCGTGTACAAAGTGTAGCTCCATCGCAAAGGAGCGGCCGTTGATTTTGTGCTCACTTGGGCTATGAAAGTGAAACTGTTTCAGTTCAAAGCTGGCATCACGTGACGGTACGCGGAGAAAGCTGCCTGGCGCCACATCCAACTGTATGGTGTGACCATTGTTGGTCACCCGGTCCGGGGTGCTGAAGTAGTCAAAAACCAGTTTGGGCAAGTCTGCGTCTACATTGTCTTTAACATCGATAGGGGACTGATTACGGCCCTCCCGGCACATATGATAGTCATCAGAAAGTTCGCCCCAGTGCGTTGGACCCTCTGCCCCTTCATAAGACCAATGAGCAGCTTTCTCAGAAGCCAATAGAGAAACCGGGGATACGCATAAAACAAAAACTAAAGCACTTACAATCTGTCTGATTTTCATCGCTACTTACTTACCTCGTCCAGGTTAAATTGAGTTCAGGATATTCTAATATAAATCGGGGCCGCCAGCCGGAATACCGGACGCGGCCCACATGGGTGTCGCCTTATGCAGCCCGCCGTGTCCGTCTTCCCTGGCTGTGGCTTTTGCTGTTACGGGCACGGGCATTCGCGCCTGGCCGCGGGTTGGGCCTGCCGCCTGCACGCCGCTTGCGGGATGGTGGCCGGTTACCGCCATTCCTGATCGGAACCGCCTTGATACTTTCATCAGGCTCATAGCCGGGAATAACCACCTTCTCAATATTCCGCTTCAACAAGCGCTCAATGTCGGCCAGCAGTTTCTTCTCATCTACACATACCAGTGACACAGCCTGACCATCCTGCCCGGCCCGGCCCGTGCGACCGATGCGGTGGACATAATCTTCCGCAACATTGGGCAACTCGTAATTGACCACATGTGGCAACAGTTCAATGTCGAGGCCGCGGGCAGCAATGTCGGTGGCAACCAGTACGCGAGTCTTGCCTCGCTTAAAGTCCGCCAGTGCGCGAGTACGGGCCGCCTGGGATTTATTACCGTGGATCGCAGCGGACGACAGACCGTCACGCTCCAGTTGCTGGCTGAGACGGTTGGCCAAATGCTTGGTGCGTGTAAACACCAACACCTGCCGCCAGTTACCGGCCCCAATCATATGTGACAGCAGCTCCCTTTTACGGTTTTTATCAACCGGATGAACAACCTGTGAAATCTGTTCTGCTGTTATGTTGTGACGCGCAACTTGTATCTGCTTGGGAGAGTTCAACAAGTCGTTTGCCAACTGGCTGATCTCTTTGGAAAAGGTTGCTGAAAACAACAAGCTTTGGCGACTTGAGGGCAAGGCTTTCATGATCTTTCTGATATCATGAATAAACCCCATATCGAGCATCCTGTCCGCTTCATCCAGGACCAGCGTCTCTACCTCATTGAGGCGAATCGTGCCGCGTGTCATGTGGTCGAGCAAACGACCCGGAGTGGCGACGACAATATCAACGCCCCGCCGCAACTGTGCTATCTGCGGATTGATACTGACACCACCAAAAATTACTGTGGTTTTGAAAGGCAGGTATAAGCCGTAGGTGCGCACACTCTCGCTGACCTGGGCTGCCAGTTCGCGTGTCGGCACCAGGATGAGTGCACGGATACGATGCCGGCCATTTTGCTCAGACTGCTGTAAACGCTGCAGTAAAGGCAAGGTAAACCCAGCGGTTTTACCTGTGCCGGTTTGCGCACCGGCAAGGACATCGTGACCCTCGAGTATCATCGGGATCGCTTGTTGCTGGACGGGAGTTGCTTCTTCGTAACCCTGTTTATTGGTCGCGCGCAACAATTCGGCCGAAAGGCCAAGTTCTGAAAATAACATGTGTTTGTTTTACTCCGGGATCGCCCTACCCAAGCACCGCAAACAATTTGCTGGTATGGGCCGGTCCGGGCTGAATCTCTTTAGGTGCCCCCTATATATGCAGTATTTGCAGTGGGGCGGCAGGCGCAGACCGAAGTGCGCCAAGAAGGCGCGCACTATAACAGATATTGAGGCAAACCACAGGAATTAATCACAACTGCTGCCAGAAAGCAAAAATCTCTTCCCCGATCAGGAGATACGACTGCCCCTTCATGTGCTCATCATAGTTCCAGTATACGCGTTCACCACCCGCCTCACGCTGGCGCAAAACAGAGGTCATATCCAGCAACGGAACCCCGGCCCGTTGGCATTCTTCACGCAATAAACTGGCATGTACCTGGTAGGTGGGCGCGGTTAGCGACAGTGGCTCCGGGCTACTGTCGAACTGGCTGGTGAACGCAAGATACGCATCGGATACCTGCCCTTTGTACGGAATATAGATGACCAAAAGTTGGCCCCCGTATGCCTCAACGTAGCTTTTAACCTGCCCGATGATCCCGTAAAAATTTGCCGGGCGACGCAAATGCCGTTCATACTTCTGTTGTTCATTGATAACAAACGGGTTGAACCTGCCCTGTTGCATGGACAGTAGTATTTCGGGCGACACAAACCCTTTTGCATACTCCAGCAACGCCGGGTCATGCAACGGACTCCTGACAGATTCAGCGTTGGGCAGATACATAAAAGGCGGCTTCAGCCAGCGAGTGGCAACACGCTCCCCACGGCTCAGGCTGGACACCACCCCATACAAGCGTGGCAAGTAACGATTCGACTTGAGCACCGCTTGACCGGATTCCAGAATCCCGCCAAGGGACTGCGGCACTGGAAAATCATTTGCATACAGCACCAACACAACAAGATCCGGATGGAAAATGGGTACTGCATCCCGTATCACTGCCAGGTAGTCAGCAAACCCACTGGCACCAATACCGAGGTTTACCGTTTTCAATTGGCTGTCAGCAGCAATAGAGGCCGATTCGAATCCACGTGGAATGGTCTGGTCATCCGTGGCCATGAAACCCTCCACGAAGCTGTCACCAACAAACATCACCCGCTGACTGGCGCTTACCGGCCAGTCATGGTCACGAAAACCATACAGATTCAAACGATGCACAAACTCCACCCCATCTGGATCAGATGCCCATATGTACGCCTCATTGGAGAGCGGGCGAACCTTCTCTTCCGGGCTGTCTTCCCCGCCCTGGGCATTGACCATCATCGAGTAGTTGATACGATTGAAATTTGCTATTTCCGGCACGGGAAACACAAAGCGAAACAATGCCTCCTGGAAACCCAGCAGCAATAATGTGAGGAGAAGATAGAAAAACCACAAACGCCCCGCCTTTAAGCTTCGAGCCGGCATGCGCTCAGAAAATTGTGTAGATAAATGGTGCGATCGCGGAGCCACTGGCCAGCACTACCAGCATTCCGAGCAATAACATCACGATGATGATGGGCGCCAGCCAATACTTCTTGCGCTTGCCAAGAAAGCCTGCAAAATCTTTGATTATCTCCCACATCAGTAAGGGTGCCTCATATGTTCCCGGCTTTGCGGCTTGCGCTGGCTGCGGTAGGTGGTTAGTTGTGTATCAATCTTGCGCTGCATCGGATCATACCCGAACAGCCGCATTATAAGGCCGATCGGCAGGATCAGCGCATAGAACATCAGGATCAGGACAATGCGCGTATTCACCCAGCCGGCAACATCGGCAAAGACCATCCACGGACGATGCAGCAGGTACAGGGAAGCCGGGTGCAACAGGGCCCATGCAGCCACTACGCCGCCAACAGCCCACGGCCAGCGCGGCCACAGCCCTGCATCAGTGAACAACAGGCCCAGGTCATGGCGCAACATCGGGATCAGCAGTCCAATCACCAGGATGAAGAATGCTGCAAACAACAAACCAAATACCCGCAATCCTTTCGCGTCAGGTTTTTGATAAACAGAAATCATATGTCAGTCCAGTTCAAATTCCTGCCGCCAGGCACCATCATCATCAAAACCCGGCTGCTCCGGCTTGGCCAGCAGGCAATTGCCCATCACCAGGTAGTCCATCTCAGTGCGCATAAAACAACGGTAAGCATCGTTGGGTGTATTGACGATCGGCTCGCCGCGTACGTTGAAAGAAGTGTTGACCACCAGCGGGCAGGCTGTCAATTGTTCAAACGCATCAAGCAGGTGATAAAAGCGCGGGTTGGTGTCCTTGTGGACCGTCTGTACCCGGGCCGAACAATCCACATGGGTGACAGCCGGGATAACCGAACGGGCAAGTTGCAACCTTTGCAGGCCGGCAACCGCCTGCCCTGCCTCCTCCGGAGGCGTCAACTTGTCTTCGGCCACGGCAGAAACAATCAACATATACGGGCTCGCAGAATCCTGCTGGAACCATTCCCGCACTTTGTCAGCTTTAATCGCCGGCGCAAATGGCCTGAAGGACTCCCTGTACTTGATCTTGAGATTCATCACCGACTGCATTTTACGGCTGCGCGGATCACCGATGATAGACCGGTTACCCAGCGCCCGCGGACCGAACTCCATGCGCCCCTGGAACCAGCCAATAACCCGGCCCTCGTCAATCAGGCGCGCAACCCTGATCAGCAGTTCGTCTTCCTCAAGATACTCATACACGCCACCCGTGCTCAGCAGCGATTCCCTGATCTGCTCATTCGACCAGCCCGGCCCCAGGTAGCCCCCCTGCATACTGTCCTGCACATTGGCGGTCCGTGGGTTCTGCAGGTAGTCATACCAGATCGCCAGTGCCGCCCCCAGCGCACCTCCCGCGTCACCGGCAGCAGGCTGTATCCATATGTTGGCAAATGGCCCCTCGCGCTGCAAACGTCCATTGGCAACACAATTCAGTGCCACGCCACCGGCCAGGCAAAGGTGGTCAACCGCTAACTCCCGCTGCACCGTGTGTGCCAGTTTCAGCACAATCTCCTCGGTCACTACCTGTACAGAGCGGGCAATATCCATTTCTTTCTGTGTCAGCCCGGCCTCCGGCTTTCGCGGCGGCCCATCAAATAGTTGATGAAACTTATCCGTGGTCATGGTCAAGCCGGTGGCATAGTCAAAGTAAGACATGTCCAGGCGAAATGTCCCGTCCTCTTTCACATCAATCAGATGCTGCAGTATCAGGTCTTTGTAGCGGGGCTCGCCATACGGTGCCAGCCCCATCAATTTGTACTCGCCGGAATTCACCCTGAAGCCGGTGTAGTAGGTAAATGCGGAATAGAGCAGTCCCAATGAATGCGGGAAATCGATTTCCCACTGCGGCGTGAGCTCATTGCCCTCTCCCAGCCAGACCGAGGTGGTTGCCCATTCGCCCACGCCATCAAAACAAATCACGGCTGATTTCTGAAAGGGTGAGGGATAAAAGGCAGATGCAGCATGCGACTGATGGTGCTCAGTGAACATCAGGTCCGGCAAGGCTTTCTCAGCAATGCCGCCCAATGCAGACAACTCCCGCCTCAGCGTCTTTTTTAAGTACAGCTTCTCTTTCAGCCAGACCGGTATGGCAGCAAAAAATGACCTGAACCCTCGTGGCGCAAAGGCCAGGTAAGTTTCAATCAGGCGTTCGAACTTGATGAAGGGCTTGTCATAAAAAACCACGTGAGTGACATCGGATAACTCCAGGCCAGCCTCACGCAGGCAATATTCAATGGCCTCAGCCGGAAAACCCGCATCATGTTTTTTACGGGAGAAGCGCTCCTGTTGTGCAGCAGCAATAATGTCACCATCCACCACCAGCGCCGCTGCGCTGTCATGGTAGTAAGCTGATATACCCAAAATTGCTGTTGTCATGGTTGTCCCTGGTGACACTTTCATTCCTCAGCGGGCAATGATAACGCCACAGCAGCTACTAACTCACGTAATTTAGGGGTGGTAGGCCTTGTTTTTAATCACCCAGGGCGGCCAGAGTGCATGCGCCAGTGCCTGTTTCTCCAGTTCCCGATCCGGGTCCGGATCCGGCCTCAAACGACCACCCGGCGCATACAGGAATGATTTCATCGGCAAATCAGGCTGCAATACAACGACCCTTCCCGGCACCATCCAGGCCTGAATGCTGTTGAACTGCATCTGTGCGCGACCGGCACCCTGAAAATACTCCGGAGTGGTCAAATCATGACCGATAGCAGGATGGCGAGCGCTCACACCGATCAGGGATAACAAGGTCGGCAGCAGGTCGATCTGGCTGGTGATACCACTGATGCGGCGGGGCTTAATGTCCGCCCCCAGAATAACGCCCGGAATATGAAAACGCTCAATCGGCACCAGTTGATCCCCATAAACACGGGAATTGTGGTCTGAGACGACCAGGAACACCGTGTTTGCAAAGTAGTCAGCCATGCGGGCCTTCTCGAAAAACCGGCCCAGTGCGTAATCGGCATACTTGACCGCCGTATCACGTCCGCTGTCCTCCCCTGGCTCTGTTGCGACCTTACCAGCAGGAATATCGAAGGGCTCATGGTTGCTGGAGGTAAAAACCAGGCTGAAAAACGGCTGCTCACCTTTTGCGCTGAAGTACTCGTGTGCCCGCGCAAACAGGTCTTCATCGGACACCCCCCAGGAGGCGAGAAACTGTGGGTCATCGTAATCATTCTCATCAACGATTGTTTGAAACCCATTGTTCAGAAAAAACCGCCTCATATTGTCAAAATGGGCCTCGCCACCGTACAGGAAACTGGTCTGGTAGCCCTGGCTTTGTAACAGGCCGGCGATGGTGAAAAAGTTCTCCTGGGTTTCTGCCAGCTTGACCACGCTGCGTTTCGAAGTTGGAGGAAATCCTGCAATGACCGCCTCAATACCACGCACTGAGCGGGTTCCGGTGGCATACAGTTGCTCAAACCAGATGCCCTCGTTGGCCAGCTTATCCAGTTCAGGTGTCAGGTTCTTGCCACCCAGGCTGCCGACAAACTCCGCACCCAGGCTTTCTTCCAGGATTATCACCAGGTTCAAAGGCCGCTCGTGCGTACGCGTGGCCGTTTGCATATGCATGCTGGGTGCGCCGCTGTGCAAATCTACGGCGTCGGCAATACCAGCCTTTTCAACCACGATCCGCAACACCTCGGCGGCTTCCATCTTACCGTAATTGGCGGCCCCTCCTTTTGAATCACGGTACTGCTCATAGATCGCGTAGAGCAGTGAATACGGGGAGTTCAGCGGCAACTGATTGACCATCGAGTCGGTGGAAAAGGCCACCGTACTTGGGTTTACCGGACGGTGATCCAGCGTTGAACGCACCGACATCAGGCTCAACAATAAAATCAGCGGTGATACCAGCAAAGCCTGCCACCAGCGGACTTTTGCTGTTGCTGCAGTCAGCCTGCGCGTCAGCCGCCAGACCAGCAGACCTGACCCCAGCGCTATCAGTGTGACGGTGACCAGCAATGTGCCGTACGACGCCATCAGGGTCGCAAACACCTCGCGTGGGTACTTCAGGTATTCAACATAAAGATAGTTGGGCCGGGCATCATACTGGTTGATAAATGGCACTGTGCCCAGCTCGACAAAGACAACAAAGAGCGTAACCACAACCAGATATACCCTTAACGCGCCTGCGGCGATAGCACGCCCCGAAACCCAGGGTGCAGCAAGCAGCGCCAGTCCCAGCAGCATACCCAGCAATACCAGGTCAAAACGGAGCCCCTGGAGCAGGATAAACCAGGTACCGTCAGTGGGCGCAACCCGCCCCCAGTACCACGCCACCAGCAGCAGGCGGGACAAGGTTAATACCAATAATAGAAAACCCGCGACGCGCGCGGGTGCAGAGAGTGATTTGAATACGCTCATTGAGTCGTTGCTTGTATCCTGTTGTGGTTCTCAGGCCGCTGAAATTTCCACGCCAACTTAAGTAACAGCAATGCCCCAAACCAGACAATGGTCACCGACCAGAGATCCTGCGATACGAAATGGGCACCTCTGAGCTGCTGGGCAAAACCAAATGCCACACCCACCACCAGGCCGGGCAACAATAACCATAAACGATGCCTGTTCACAAACGGCCCGAAAGCAAAATATACTGCCAATAACCCGAACCCTCCACTGGAATGCCCGGCAGGGAAACAATGTCCGGCAGTGGCGGCAGTCGTGAACTGAAGATTATGCATATAAGCCATTCGGCCTCCGAACCGGCTGATATCCCAGGGACAGGGGACACTGCTGAGCTGTTTCAGCAATGCAACTGAAGATGGCAACAGTATCATCGCGATACTCGCAAAGGCAAATGACCAGCGCCACGGACGCAAGCGCTCAAATTTCCAGCTGGCACCATACAATGCCACCATGATCACGCCCAGCAGAATAACCAGCCGCTTTCCCCAGTGGTGCATTACGTCGTAGGTAAACCAGTTTTTGCGCAACGCCCAGTTGCCACCTTCTGATTGATACCAGAAATCTGCAAAAACAATGTCCAGCGAACTGTGCTCAAACAGGTAGAGCATGGGTACCACCAACAACAGCGGCAGCCAGAAATGGTAAAACCAGAACTGTGCGTCAAGGGAATGGACTGCCCTTGGTGAACTTAACATTAACTCACTCCCTTGAACTTAATCCCTGTGTGCAACGTATTGTAAAAGGGAATGAGTTAATCTTCGGTTAAACGAATGTGAACGATATATTATAATTTACCGACATCATTTACCGGCCCGACGTGCGAACCCAGCCAGCAGTTGATCTGCAACAGCCCAAAAGACTGGTAGCTACCAGTCGGTGTGGCGGCAAGAAAACGGGCATGAGAACCATTTCCTGATAAGATCATTTTTTTACACGGCGACAGGCTTAATCTGTTTGTCCAAAAGCGCACTCTATCCAACCCAATACGCAGGTACTTCTATGAAACGCATTAGCATGCAGCTTGGTCTTTTTTTACTCTTCACCTCCTTCCAGGTAACCGCTTCGGAGACCGTTACCGGTCCGGTCATTGAAGGCTATGGTCCGGTATATGCAGTGCCCGACAACAGTTTCAACCTGGAAACGGATCGTAAGTACAAAATACTGATGGATATTGCCAAAGGCCCGCAAGACCGTACTGAGCTTAACCGGAATATTGAATCTGCCGCTCGTTTCCTGAATATGCATGCCCGCAACGGCGTCCAGGCTGAAAACCTGAAACTTGCACTCGTTCTGCACGGCTCCGGTATCCATTCGGCGTTGAATGATGCGGCCTATGCAAAACGCTTTGATGTCGCTAACCCCAGCAGGGACCTGATTGAAAAACTGATTCAAGCAGAAGTCGATTTTTATGTCTGCGGACAATCAGCTGCCTACAATGGCTACGTTGCGGAAGATTTACTGCCCGGAATCAAGATGGCAGTTTCCGCCATGACCACGCACGTCCGCCTGCAGCAAGACGGATATCAGGCAATCCTGTTTTGAATCAATTATTTACTACCCGGCAAAGGCCAGGCGCTGATGCGGTGAACTGCGGCAGACAGCCGGAAAAAGCCCGCATCAAGCTGGCTGTCCTGACGGCTGCCATGCTGTTCAGCGCGGTTGTTTTTGCACAACAGGGCCCCAGTTTGCTGGCGACCCACCAGGTAATGGACGCCATCGGTGAGTGGAACGGGAAACTGAAGGCGGTGATATCCATCAGCCCGAATGCGATGTCAGATGCCCGTCAACTCGACACATTGAGAGCGGCAGGGACGTTGCGCAGCCCCTTGCATGGCGCACCGATCCTGATCAAGGACAATATTGAAACGCGTGAACTGCCGACCACCGCCGGCTCACTGGCACTGGCTGGAAACAACACCGGCCGGGATGCAACCCTGATCGGTAACCTGCGCCAGGCCGGCCTGGTCATTGTTGGCAAGTCCAATCTCAGCGAATGGGCCAATTTCCGTTCTGAACGATCTTCCAGCGGCTGGAGCGCAATCGGCGGCCAGGCCCGCAACCCCTATAACCGATTGCGCTCACCCTGCGGGTCAAGCGCTGGCTCTGCGGTCGCTGTTGCTGCCGGAATTGTGCCGCTGGCGATCGGTACCGAAACCAATGGCTCCATAATCTGCCCGGCCGCTGTGAATGGTATTGTTGGTATCAAACCAACCCTGGGTCTGGTCAGTCGGCACGGCATCATTCCCGTTGCCCACAGTCAGGATACTGCCGGCCCGATGGCACTCAATGTCACGGATGCTGCCCACCTGCTCAACGCTATGGCATCGTTTGATCCCGATGATGAAGCCAGCCTGGCCGGCAAAGATTTTTTTGCGCGGAATTATTCAGATTCCCTTAAGGCGACGGGTTTACAGGGCAAACGCATCGGCGTAGTGCGCTCGCTGGCCGGTTTTCATGATGTAGTAGATGAGCGTTTTGACAAGGCTGTGCAGGACCTTGCCGCCGCCGGTGCCACGATTGTCGATGATCTTAAGTTTGCCCACCACCCGGAGGGCTTCGGCATGGCGTCTTACAATGTGCTGTTGTATGAATTCAAACATGATCTCAATCAGTATCTGGCAGGCTTACCGGGTGAGGCCGGGCAATTGACACTTAAAAAACTGATCGCCTTCAACCAACAGAACGCAGATACCGAAATGTTCTGGTTCGGCCAGGGCATTTTTCTTAAGGCACAAGAAAAAGGCGGCCTGGATTCTGCTGAATACAAGCAGGCTGTGGCCCAGGTACAGACATTCAGCCAAGCGACAATTGACGGCTTGCTGGCTGCGCATGATCTGGACCTGCTGGTTTCGCCCAGCAACACGCCGGCCTGGTCCATTGATGTGATAGTCGGGGACCACGTCCTCGGTGGCAGCAGTTCGATGCCCGCTCGCGCCGGGTATCCGCATATAACGGT
>JAJRUM010000043.1 GCA_024277815.1 Gammaproteobacteria bacterium | reverse complement strand
TATCCGTCGCTTTGATCTGAAGATCAAACTGGATTACCTCACTCCGGAGCAACGCTTAATGATGTTTAAAAACCTGCTACGAACTGCCGGATTAAGAGAATGTCTTAGTGCTATCACACGCAGGGGCCTGGAGAGACTCGACCGGTTGACGCCCGGTGACTTTACGACAGCACAGCGCAAAATGCGTTTTTCTCAACAGGAATGGAGCCAGCGAAACCTGCTTTCAGCACTGGTTCACGAGATGGAGTGTAATACTGCTTTACAGGGCCGGCCCATCGGGTTTCGGTGACCTGACATCAATACGCTGAAATTACTTACAGGTTAAAGGGGCGATTGCCCATTTTGATTCAGGCGTATCTCATGCATATTGACTCAACAAACGCGTAATGCGTGGCCAAAAAAACATTCTTCTAACAAGACTGTAATTCTACTAAGGGTTGAGCATGGCACTTGAGTTTGAATGGGATCCGTGCTGGTGATATCACACACTGAGAGAGGTGATAGAATCAGAATCATCAGTGTACGACGTGCGACTTTGCGCTGTTGCAGGCACTTGCCAATTTGAGCGTAGAACAACCGCTACACACAGGTCATGGAAAGGGGCTGGTCGTGCCCCTGGCCAGCATCCCAGAAAAGTTCATCGAGTATTTCTGGCAATCGAGATTTGCTTGGGGAGCAATTCAGAGAGTCGCTTGCAAGCGATCCTTCGCCATTGACGGGCTTCAGATTTAAGGCTGCGGGTTGGACCGGAATACACACTAAGACCAAGGAACTATTCACGATGGACTCTGGAATTTACATAGTTGCCTTTCTATGGTGTCATTTTATACATCAATATTTCAATAATAGAAATAAATAGATAACTAATGACACTTTATTAGTGTCATAAATACCTTTATAATTTCTGAAATAGAAATTAAAGTGAGATATATGTCACGAAACCTATCAAAATCATTGGCACCGATAATTGAACGGCTTGAGCTGGAACAAGCTGAAATTGTAACGCTCAAAAAACTTTCGAAAATCGCGGTTGCATCTGGTGTCTTCACTGCGCCAACTCTTATCGCGCACCGGCTAGTAAACCGTGGATGGTTGCTCAAAACGGGAATTAGTGGTGCTTGGGAGTTTGCACCAGCAGCCTTTGCAGGTGCATATAGTCGTGGGGGCCCCTTAATAGCAGTCAACGCAATATTTCAATTAATGCCGGATTTCCCAGGCGCCATTGCATTGAGTTCCGCTGCATGGATGCACGGTCTTGCTGACCGCGTACCTCCAAAGATTGAAGTAGCAGTAAAACCTGGCAAATCAATACCGGCTGGCCTCAGTCGTAAAGTAAGAATTTTAAGATTTAATGCGAGGCTAACTCCAGACGTCAAGAACAGCGTACCTGTCCATCGTTTTGAGTCGATTCTTGTTCATCTGGCGGCAAATCCTACCAGAGTCAACTCGTGGGGAGGAGTCGTGGAGTGGTTGCCTGATTTGGTTGCTGAGGCAGTGGCATCTGACGTTGTTTTAGAACTGAAAGGACGTTCTCAATCCACTAGGGTTCGCCTGGCATACCTTTTAGAGGGGCTTTGGCCGGAGTTGTCAGAGATTATTGGTATAAGTGCGAAAACGAAAGTTTGGTTTGGACCAAGAGGGAAGTTACGAAGACATAGCCAACGATGGCAGGTTGCCGATACGATCTTGCCTTTTGATCCAACCACACTCCCCAAAGAACGTTGAAACTAACCTGAAAGTGAATTCAAAACTCACAATAGGACATGTGATGAAGCATGCTCCTGAAAATGGGAGCCTGGGGCTTGAAGCATCGATTATCGACATTGCCCAGGATTATTTGTTCATGCACTTAAACTCAACTGGAATCCTGGACAATCTGGCTTTCAAAGGCGGCACCGCATTACGTAAATTGTTTGCAGGTACAGCAGGTCGTTTCTCGACAGACCTGGATTTTTCAGTACGTGATGTTGGGGAGAAAATGGATGCCGTTTTGGATTTATTAGTTGAATCAATCAAGGGCGTCCAAACAGGCCCATTCCACTTCGAAATTCAAGAGACGCCTACGATTTGGTTTGGATAATGCAAAATCAACGGAGATTGGGAAGAGAACTGGATCTGGATTTAATTCGACAACTATCCGTGTTAAAAATATGGGTTGACAACAATGGATTGCAAACTACGAATCACACTTGGAAGGCTGCACATGAACCACAACCATTTGACGTTAACAAATGGTTGCAAATTAGAAGGCCACAAGATTTCGACGATGAAAACATTGGGCTGTTAGCAAGCCCACCCCCGGACCTGGAGTTTCTACGCAAATTCCAGCGCCTGCTTTCCGAGGGTGAGTTAATCACCAACTTGATCAGAGTATGAGCAGGGGGAGCAATCCAGGGTTCACACCTACCTCAAACCAAATGATTACCCTGCACTGGACAGAAGTTGGCGAAGTGTCCTTGTGTGAATGCGAACCATAATCCAGGGCATCTAACTCAGGTGAGAATAAAAATTAACCTGAAGTCCGACTGAAAAGGGTTTACATAAACACTATGAATCAACTTAATCACAAAAACCTCAAAACCCGCCAACGCGAAATCCGCAACCAATTCCCCGAACCCCTATCCTTACGCGTCCACCGGGCCCTAAGCTGGCTAAACCGCGCCGAGCAGGAAACTGAAGACCACGATGCCCGCTTTATTTTCCTCTGGGTCGCTTTCAACGCAGCCTATGCAAATGAAATCCCCGATCGGCAGAATTTTTCCGAGCGTAAACTTTTCCAGGGGTTTTTAGGGCGCTTAATCGATTCAGACTCGGAGCAGTTGCTGTACACGCTGGTATGGGATCAGTTTTCCGGTGCCATTCGACTAATGATCGATAATAAGTACGTGTTCAAGCCCTTTTGGGATCACCACAATGGCCAGATAACAGAAGAAGCTTGGCAACTGGCGTTTCAGAAAAGCAAGGCAGCGGCGCGCCATGCATTGGGTGAGATAGACACCCAAAAAGTCATGGGTATCATGTTCGACCGCCTCTACACCCTCCGCAATCAATTGCTGCACGGCGGTGCCACCTGGAACAGCAGCATCAACCGCAGCCAGATATCCCAGGGTGCTGAAATCATGGGGCAGGTGGTGCCCATCGTCATCCATTTGATGATGAATGATTGCCAGCGCGTTTGGGGTGAGGCTTGTTATCCGGTGGTTGAGTGAACTGAAATCCCCTACAGAATTTGATGCCGTTTGCTATAGCTAGCAAGATCAGCCTGATGGCAAGCTTTGATTGTGAAAGTAAGAGATATATTAAAGCGGCTACGGCAAGATGGCTGGAAGCAAGTACGAACTAAAGGTAGCCATCGTCAGTTCCGGCACCCGGAAAAACCTGGAACGGTAACGGTTGCAGGTAAACCTGGAGTTGAAATACCAGTGGGCACGCTTAAAAATATCTTTAAACAAGCCAGATTGAAGTATGATTAATATATGAAATACGCAGTCGTCATAGAAAAAGGCCCCGAAAGCTTTGGTGCTTACGCACCGGATCTCCCAGGATGTGCCGTGGTGGGGGAGTCCCGTGAAGAAGTCGTTGAACTTATCCAGGAAGCCATTGAATTACACTTGCAGAGTTTGAAAGAGCATGGCGATGAAATCCCTCTACCAGTTTCATCATTTGAGTTTGTGAATATTGCAGGAGATAGTAGCTTTGCTGCTCGCGAGCAGTAAGCAAGAAACCAAACTGGCACGCGCTGGGATTTTGACCGTACAGGCCAGAGGGAATCAAAAGCTCTACATGGCAAACCGTGACTGCCCGGTATTTACAGAACTGGCAAGCATTCTACGCAAGACATCCGGAATGAATGGTTGATGTGGT
Organism: Gammaproteobacteria bacterium; assembly: GCA_024277815.1. Lineage (GTDB taxonomy): Bacteria > Pseudomonadota > Gammaproteobacteria > Xanthomonadales > SZUA-36 > SZUA-36. The sequence goes on along the minus strand of JAJRUM010000043.1, from coordinate 109,641 downwards.
AACTGCCGCCTTGTTGCCATTGGCAGCACAGATTGATTCAGCCTGTTTGTTCGGTTCGGTGGCCCAGGGTCAGGAAAATTCTTATAGCGATGTGGATGTACTGCTGATTGGGAGCATCGGTTTTGCAGACGTTGCGAAAGCGTTATTTCCTTGTCAAGAAACATTGGGGCGTGAGGTTAATCAGCAAGTGTTTGATAAAGCACAATGGGCGGAAATGATGCGTAAAAATAGTGGATTTGCCCAGGGGATTGCGGCAAAACCAAAGATGTTTCTTATCGGGGGGGTGAAGGGTTTGAAAAAGTTAGTCGGTATCAGCCTGCAAGAGATAACACCGGATCCGGTGATACCGGTTTCCTGTGTTGAGTCCGGGCGCTGGCACCATACGTGGGATGACTTTACCTCAGCACTCAGGGCGCTGAAATCATGGGGCAGGTGGTGCTGATAGTTATCCCCTTGATGATGGATGATTATCAGCAGGTTTGGGGTGAGGCTTGTTATCCAGTGGTAGAGTGACTTGAAATCCCCTACAAGTATACGGGCAGTTCACCACTATCGAAAAGTGTGCATCTGCTGCATATTAAGTCAATGAATTTGCTCGTTGACATATACATATAATATACATACCATAAGAATGAAGATTACATGGGATTCCGTTAAGGCTAAATCTAATAGGTTAAAGCACCGGATTTACTTTTCAGAAGTTGAGTCTGTGTTTTACGATCCAAATTCGATTAGCTTTGAAGATGGGAATTCACAAGATGAGGCCAGATTCGTTGTTGTAGGGTTGGATTCGCTAAGGCGGATAGTTGTTGTTGTGTACACCTATCGGCATAACGCCATCCGGTTAATTTCGGCACGGCGAGCGAGCAAAACAGAGCAAAAAGTTTATGAAAAAGGAATACGACTTTAGCAAGGGCAAACGCGGTGCCGTGATAAAGACCCGGGGCAAAACCCGTATCACCATTCATCTGGATAATGATGTCATAGATGCATTCCGGGCCAAGGGTGAAAAAGCGGGTCGTGGTTATCAAACACTCATCAATGATGCACTGCGGCAGCATCTCACAACTGCGGGCAAGCCGGTAGATACCAAGTCTTTGCGCCGGATTCTTCGTGAAGAACTTGGCAAGACATAACGGTCAGATGAAAGAAGCGGAATCAGGTGTGAGCCTGAATCGTATTGCCAGTGCAAAACTGGCACACAGCACATTGCCAGAAAAGTGAATCTCTTTTGTCAGCAAGAGCAAATACGGATCGCATTTGTGAACGATATGCAGGATATTCCGGTAACCGGGTATCTTTGAGACAGCCATTGCACCGGGCGCGCGGATCACTTACTTTTATCCGTCAGGAATGAATATCTCACCCGACAACAGCAACTGCCCCTTTTGCCACCTTGAAGAGGGCAGAATCTTTTTCAGCTCCGGGCTGGTGAAGGGTATATGGGACACCTATCCACTCAACCCGGGACACGCCCTGCTCATCCCCAACCGGCACATCGCGCGCTGGTTTGATATCACCACTGCAGAACAGACCGCCCTGGCTGCTGCCATCGAGCAGGCCAAAACTGCCATTGAAGAAAAGTACTCGCCAGAAGGCTTTAACATTGGTTTTAATGACCAAAAGGCGGCCGGCCAGACCGTGCCACATCTGCATATCCATGTAATTCCCCGTTATGCGGGTGATGTGCCCGATCCGCGCGGTGGTATTCGGAATATTATTCCTGCCAGGGCAGCGTATTGGGAGGATAAGGTGTGAGTCTGAACCGTATTGCCAGTGTAAAACTGGCACACTAGCGCGCCAACGCACCACCGCGTTTCTGCGGAAATATATTATGTTAAGTCAGCAGCCAGAATTTGCTGGGATTACCTACAAGAAAAAAAGTATTCGCTGATATTCAGTGTGTGACAACTCGCTCATAGTGAGCGAGTGACGGTCTCTTTATCAATATCAAGTCAACGCCTTGACTGCATACTCCAATGGAGTATGATTTGATCACGATCGCAGAAACCGGCCCATTCAGAAGAAAGGTCGGGCACCTTCTTTCTGTTGCCGAGCAAGCTGAATTAATTGCCTATTTGTCTATGCAGCCAAATGCAGGCGTATTGCTCCAGGGAGCAGGCGGTATACGAAAACTCAGGTGGGCTCGACAAGGCCGGGGGAAAAGTGGTGGTGTAAGAGTAATTTACTTCTACCATAGCGCACGGATGCCACTTTATTTGCTAGCGATATTTAGCAAAAATGAAAAAACAAACATCTCAGCGAAAGAGAAAAAACTGTTGTCCGGGACTATTAAAGAGCTTGTTAAATTTTGGAGTTGTAGGCAATGAACAGCGCATTTGAAGAAATTAATGCCGGGCTTGAAGACGCTATCAAGCATGCAAAAAACAAGCGTAGTAAGGCCGTTGTCCATAAGCCGGAAAGCATTGATGTTAAGGCTATCCGCAAAAAGACAGGTATGAGTCAGCAAAAGTTCTGTGCCACTTTTGGAATATCCCTTGGCACCTTGCGTCATTGGGAACAGGGTTTGCGGTCGCCACGAGGTCCGGCCAGTGTGTTGCTTAAGGTCGTAGATAATGACCCAAAAGCTGTTATTCGTGTAGTGAATGGGTGAACAGAGGTTGATATCGTCATTGTATGACTTGAACTGCTTCGTCAAAGCACAGGAAAGCGTTTATAGCGCTGTCCTTTCCGAGCTGAACCAGAGCCGGAAAAGGTCTCACTGGATGTGGTTTGTATTTCCTCAGCTTGCAGGGCTGGGGCACAGCACGTTACCGGAAAAGTGAAATTCTATTCTCAGGCTTTGAGAAACACCTGTTGCATGCTGTAACTCAGCTAGACGGAAAAGCTGCAACGACCTGCTTCCCCCTCGCGCCAAATGTGAGGGGGAGAGGTCAACAGGAGCAGAAAGATGAACAAAAGTTTACTGGTAGCGATTTTAAGCATCGGCTGCGTGACAGTTGCCCTCGCGGATGACCCCTACCTGGGTAAATTAAGCGCGAATCCCTATGCTGCGGATTCAACCTCCAACCCTTATGGCACCTATGGTTCAAAGTATTCCGGCAAAAGCATCAAAAACCCCTATGGCGAGTACGGCTCAAAATATTCCAGTAAAAGCGCCAACAATCCTTATGCGACCAACACACCCAGGCTGTATGACAGCCAGGGCAATTACCGGGGCAAGTTAAGCAGCAACCCTTATGATCCGGATTCAACCTCCAATCCCTATGGCCGCTACGGATCAAAGTACAGCCCGGATTCCATCAATAACGAATACGGCGCCGGTAGCCCTTATCGTGCTGATAGCCCGAATAACCCTTATGGGCAGGGTTTGAGTATTTATGGGGATGATGGCGGCCGGTAAGGGTATTACCAGCCCGGCTATATAGGGTATAATAACCCCAGCGCCGATTTGATATTCAGCTTGCGGGCGCTTAAAAATTCAGCTAAAGCGTGGGAGCTTTCAAACCCGCTTTGGCATTAGCTGCGCGGGTTTTTTGTTGCCCGCTAAAATGGGACTGACCGGTCCTGTCACGATGACAAAACCGGTCCGGCATTTGATATCCAGATTGTACGCCGGGGCATTTTGCCTGAAGTACTAAAGAGGAGATAGAAAATGACTACTGAAATCAACCCTCCGCACGAAGGGCAAGTCGTAAAATCGTACTCACTCACGGTTCAGTTGAATCAACTGGAAAACGGCCAGATTAACTATTCGGTTACACCTGATGAGGAAATAGTTGCGGGTGGAAAATTCACCTTGAAACACCACTTGATTGCAGGTGCGCCAATGGCCTACCTGGGAATAGTTTTACTGAGCAGGAAGTTGATGAATCAGACAATTGCTGAGGCCCTGGATGTTGTCACTGAGGCACAAAACCACGTGGCAGGAATGTTAGGTGGAGAGGAAGCTGTTAAATTCAAGCAGCCGGCCAGATTAGAGAAGGTGGTGCATTAACTCCGGTCTTGTTATTGGGGCGGCTTCGGTCGCCCCGTTTCTGCAGAAACGTATTTCGTTGAATGTGTCACTGCTTAGATCGGGTATTCCCACAGATATTCAAGAGGATTTCGACTGTATTGCCTTACCATAAATTGCTGTGATTGATATCAATGCGTACAAATACAGGTGGAAATATAGACGTGGCAAATCTCATTCACGACCTGATAGTTGTTACGCGGAACGAAAAAGATTTCACTAAAACAGGTGTTACGGTTATGAACCCGTTCGCCGGGCGGTAGCATGTGAACGGCATAACCCAGGAGCTGAAGTCACGCAAATGATTTTTTTTGAGACAGCCATTGCGCCAGGCGCGCGGATCACTTATTTTTGTCCGTATGGAATGAAGACCTCACTCGAAAACGCTCCCTGCTATTTACTTGTTGCACCAACACGAGGAATAAAACATGACTTACACCTTTTACTGCATGGCTTTTGCCTTCCTGCTCGTTTACCTGACCAAGGCCCCGCTGGCGGTAGCGATGGCCAAAGAAGGGGGTTCCGGTTATGACAACAGCAATCCCCGGGATCAGCAGGCGCGCCTGACCGGCTGGGGCCGCCGTGCGCTGGCGGCGCACCAGAACAGCTTCGAGGTAACGCCGCTGTTTGCGGCTGCGGTAATCACCGCCCACCTGTTTCAGGCTGATGCCTACTGGAGCGCCGTTTGGGCCACCACATTCCTGGTTAGCCGCGTACTCTATGTGCTCCTATATCTTAAGGATATCGACATGGTACGGTCCCTGGTATGGATGGTTGGCATCGTTTCCTGTGTAGCGCTTTTCGTTCTGGCCGCCTGACTGCTGACCGGTATTCAGGCCAGCCTTCACGCTATCCCATGTCCTTTACAGTAAAAATACTGATCGGTCTGCTGCTGGGTGTCCTGGCAGGGGTCTTTCTCGGCGAGTTGGCAGCACCATTCTCCATTGGTGGAGAGGTGTATATCGGCCTGCTGCAGATGACGGTTCTGCCCTATATTGTGGTGACACTGATCAGTAATATTGGCGGGATTTCCTGGTCCGAGCGGCGCGGGCTGGTGATCGCGGCGCTGCTTGTGCTGGTTTGCTTCCTGGCGCTGGGTGTGGCGGTGCTGGCGGTTGTGCCGCTGGCGTTTCCAGTCTGGGATTCAGCTTCGTTTTTTAACGCCAGCCTGATAGCCGTGCCCAAAGTGATCGATTTCGTCACACTCTATGTTCCTTCAAACCCATTTGCATCGCTGGCTCAAAACCTGGTGCCGGCCTCCGTGCTGTTCAGCATTATGCTGGGGATTGGTCTTGGTGGCATCAAGGGTAAGGAAGGGGTGTTGCAAGGGCTGGATGTATTGGCTTCGGGCCTGAATGAGATCAACAAGATGGTAATCAAGCTGACGCCGATTGGTGTGTTTGCCATCGCCGCGGGCACCGCAGGCACGATCTCGCTTGCTGAAATCGGCAAACTGCAGGCTTACCTGGTGACTTACACCGTCATTGCTGTCACGCTGAGCTTTGTTGTCTTGCCACTATTGGTGGCCGCAGTCACGCCGTTCAGGTACCGCGACCTGCTGTCGATACCACGCGATACGCTCATCACTATTTTCGCTGCGGCAAAAATCATTGTTGTGCTCCCACAGATGGTAGAAAACATCAAGCAGTTGTTCCGGCGCTATGATCTTGAAGATGAGGACGTAGACCACAGTGCGGCGATATTGCTGCCGCTGGCTTATCCGTTTCCCAATCTCGGCACCTTCACGATACTGATGTTTGTGCCGTTTTCGGCCTGGTATCTTGGTAATAGTCTGGACTTGTCAGATCAGGTGATGTTCTATGGCAGCGCCTTCCTCAGCAGTTTTGTGGCACCTATCATTGGCATTCCCTTTCTGCTGGACCTGTTAAAGATCCCGGCGGATATGATGGAGTTATTCGTCATGTCTACGGTCTACACCGACCGCATCCGCGTGGTGCTGGGTGCGGTTCACCTGCTGAGCCTGGCCATCGTCGTCATTGCGTGGAAGCGTGGTGTTTTCAAGCTGGATATGCGGCGCCTGGCAAGAGCCCTGTTGATTTCAGCGCTGGTATTCTTTGGCAGCCTGGCGGCCGTCCGGGTATATCTTTCCTACGCTATTGACAGCGAGTACTCGCGTGATCAGGAACTGGTTACCATGCGCTGGATGGACCGGCCGGTCAACGCTCGCCAGTACATCGACAGTCTGCCCGCGCTGGAGCCTGCGGTGGGTACAGACGGGCGTCTGACAACCATTGCCGCCCGTGGCAGCCTGCGGGTCGGATATCTGAAGGATTCGTTGCCGTTCGCATTCCGCAATGAACAGGGTGAGGTGGTTGGTTTTGATGTTGAGATGGCGCACCATCTGGCGCTGGATCTGGACGTGCAACTCGAACTGGTCAGGGTTGAGCGGGAGGATATCGTCAAGCTTTTCGACAGCGGCCAGATCGACATTGTGATGTCAGGGCTAGCAGTGACGCCCACGCGTGCAAGACAATGGGCGTTTAGCCCTTCTCCGCTGGATTTAAACCTTGGTTTTCTGGTGCCTGACCATCAGCGTAAAAAATTTGCGAGTCTGAATGATCTGCGTTTACGCAAGGGCTTGAAGCTTGGCGTTGTGGTTTCCGACCCGGCTTTCACACGCCGGGCACAGCTGGGGTTACCGCTGGCAGAATTTGTGGAAATCCCCTCACCACGGGCTTTCCTGCGGGGGGAGCAGCAAGATCTGGATGCGGTCATCTACTCAGCAGAGGGTGGTTCTGCGTGGACTTTGATATACCCCAGCTACAGTATCGTTGTGCCGCAGGGCGCGGCGGTAAAAGTCCCGATGGCCTACCCGTTGCCCAGGGGTGATGTTGCGTGGTCCACGTTTATTGCTACCTGGATCGAGATTAATGTCAAAGGCGGTACGGTGGACAAGTTATTCAAGCACTGGATCAGTGGTGGTGGTGCCGAGCCCGAAGAGCCTCGCTGGTCAATTATCCGCAACGTGCTGCACTGGGTTGACTAGTCCACCTCACACAGGCGATCAAGCAAGGGGAAATACAGCGCAGTTTTGATTGGCCGGGTTTCTGTCATGGCGATGGCTTCCCTATAGCGCCGCAGTTGCTCACGGTAGCGCTCTGTCTCACTGTCCAGAAATCCTTCCAGGTTGCCACCGCTGTGGCTGGAGGTCTTGTAGTCGATGATCCAGCGGATGTCATTGTCGATAAAGGTTCGGTCCAGCACCAACCGCCGTGGTTGGCTGGCAGTGACTGCGGTGATGGCATATTCGCAGTGGGCATCTTCATGATCTGCCAGTATCCACCGGCCCTGCCTGGATATGAGGCAATTCCCGACTGCTTTGGCAGCGTTGGCGATGATGGTGTCGGCCTTGCCTTGTTGTATGCCTGCACTGGCAAGCTGCTGGCGGCACCAGGGGGTTCGCGCTGAGATTCCGCCGCTGGCCTTCCAGCTATCCAGGCCCTGCTCACCAACAAGCTGCAGCAGGCGGTGGACGAGATTGCCAGCCAGGCGGGCGTCTTCGCCTGCCCAGCTGAATTCGATATAGTCATGTTCGTCAGGGTATTCAGCGGTGGCGCGCGATACTGATGCCGGTGCAGCAGGCAACTTCCAGTCGGCACTGAGCCGGCGATAGTCACGGGGCAGGTCAAGGGTGACAACAGCCGGGCCGCCACCATCATCCACCGGTGGTGTACCGGTTTCTGCCGGCCCCCCGGTATCAACAGCCGCTTCAAGCAGCGGTACTTGCGCGGCCTTTACTGCCGGCCACAAACATCCCATCAGGCTACCGGACTGTGGTTTGATCTCGCCTTTGGCTGATGGCTTGATAGCAGCGAACAAGTGCAGGTTACGCACTGCCCGGGTAGCGGCGACATACAGTACCCGGCCTGCCTCCAGGCCCTGGCGCTGTTTTTCGATGTCAGTAATATAGCTGATCAGGTCGCCGCCCTTTTTCTGTTGCTCTTTTTCTTCCGTGTTGCGCATCGGCGACATGACAATCTTGTCTTCCCCTGCCAATTCAAACCAGTGCAGCAGCTTCGCCTTGTCATTGCCTGTCCGGCGGTTCAGGCCGGGCAAAATCACGGTGTCGAATTGCAGGCCCTTGGCGGCATAAATGGTCATGACCTGGAGTTCGCCACTGGCAGCGGAATCCGGCTCGGCATAGAGTTTTTCCAGGTGCACATCAAGCGTGTCGCGGTCAATGGGCAGGTCTTCGGTCTCCAGCGAGTCGAGCAGGCCAAAGTAAGTTGCTGCGTCATCCAGCTCACTGGCGTTTTCTGCGCAGGCCGGTCCGCCGAGCCTGACCCAGGCTGACTCCACCAGTGACCTGACGGATTGCCGGCCCTGGCGGTCAACAGCATCCTTGAGTATGGGAGCAGTGCGCAGTAGTCGCAGTTGACCATCCTTGCCCAAGGGGTTTCGTTCGCCCTGCCCGGCTCCGTACGCACGGATGTTATCCAGCAGAATGCGGTCAGCGTCGCCGGCTACCAGCGCATCCAGGTCGGCCAGGTTGAGACCGATGTACGGCGCGCGTAGTGTTGCCAGCCAGGCCAGCCGGTCTGCTGGCTGTAGTAGTGCCACTGTCAGCGAAACCAGGTCCTGGATCAGCGTGGTATCTGCCAGCTTGGTAAATTTGATTGCCTGGTAACGAAACCGGGGTTCCTGCAGTTTTCTCCGGTCCAGCTCAGCCAGAATTTCGCTGGCATGGCTGCGTGATCGCACCAGGATGGCGATGGACTGTCCAGCTGTGCTCTTTTCGATAATCGCCACGACTTGCTGCGCTTCCTGTTCGTCATCACGCTCGGGCAGGATTTCAATAGCAACACCGCCGTCGGCTGACACATCAGGCTTGGTGAGGGCCGTACAGTAATGCACGGCACCCATGACAGGGTCGCTGACCCTGGGCATGACGGTGGGAAACACCTCGTTGACCCACTCTACAATGGGCCTGGTTGAGCGGAAGTTAACCTTGAGCTCCAGCGGCAGCAACTGGATATGATCAAACAAATCACCATCCCAGGCTTTCAGAAAAAGGCTGACCTCAGCTTTACGGAAGCGGTAGATGGACTGCATCGGGTCACCGACCAGAAACAGTGTGCGTCCGTCGCCGTCACTCCAACCGGCAGTGAGTTGTTGCAGCAACTCAACCTGGCTGCTTGAGGTGTCCTGGAATTCATCCACCAGCAGGTGCTGGATGCGGTAGTCCATACGCAGGGCCAGGTCACTGGGCGCGTCTGCAGAACCCAGCGACTCAATAGCGCGGTGAGCAACTTCACCATAATCAAGCTCGCCGCTTTCGGCTATCACAACATTCCATTCCTGTGTCGCACGCAGCAATAGCCGCATCAGCGACTCAAGTGATTCCCAGGCCTCGTCTTCATAGTCGGGTCTCGGCAGGGTACGGATGGTGTCGTAGATGCTGCGCAGCCTGTCGTTTTCGCGGTGTTGATCCAGTAAAGCCCGGAAGCCGGCTTTCAGGGCCTTAAACCGATCTTTGTCCTCTTTTTTGGCATCTTTTTGCGAAGGAAAGCCTGCAGATTTATTCGGGTCTTTTCGCCATTCCCCACCCTGCGTCAGCAGGCGGTTAATCATGGTTTGCCAGTGTGGCAGCGCTTCTGCGGTAGCGGACAGGTTCAGTGGCCCGCCATTGCCACTGCCACAGCTTGCCAGCAATTCACCCAGCCGGGTTTCATCGCCGGGTGAATTGCCGAGCGCAAAAGTAAAAAACTGTGGCAGCTCAGCCAGCAGCGTATCAGGTGTCAATTGCAGGGCTTTCTCAAGCTCGGTCTCGATCAAAAACCGTAAGGCGGCTTCCAGCCCCTGGCGGTCAAAACCGCTGCCCTTGCGCAAATCCAACAAGTGGCCAGCCCACTGCTCGCGATTGGCCAGCATGCCGGTCAGCAACTCCACGAGCTTGTCATACTGGTTGTCATAGCGATTCAGTAAGCAGATGACATCGGCTTGCAGTTCATCACCATCGTCTTCGAGCGCTGCCATGGTGCGGATCGCTGCTTGCCGGTACAGCGCCTCGGCATCATCGGCGATTTGCTGGCCGCCACCCAGCCCGGATAGTACCGGTAGCTGGCGGGCGAGTTCGCTGCACAGGCTGTCAATGGTACGGACGCGCAAGCGGTTGGGTTGTTGCAGCAGGCCCCAGTCTTTTTTTTCATCATTTGCCAATACAGCCTGTGCCAGCTTGTGGCTGATCTTTTGATGGGGCTTCAGTCCGTTGTCGTCAGGCTGGCTGGCGGCTGCCTGCAGGCTTAGCACCAGGCGGCGGCTCATCTCGGCGGCTGCCTTACGCGTAAAGGTGATAGCCACCACTTCTTCCGGGCTGTCGACATGCGCCAGCAGGCACAGCATGCGCTGGATCAGCAGTTCGGTTTTTCCGGAGCCAGCCGGAGCCTGCACAATGTAGGAATGCTGCAGGTCAATGCCCGCCTCTCTGGCTTGCAAATCTGCTGGCTGTGTCATTTCACACTCCCGCCGTGTTTATGGCGCTGCACCAGCTCGCCCACACGGCACAGCGAATGCAGTTGGCAGTAGGTGTCTTTGCAGGTATTAAGGCCGTTTTTCGGGTCAACTTCCGCTTTGCCGGCCAGGAAGCCTGTCATCAGGTCGTGCAGCGTTCGCCGCCAGGCTTTTATGGTGGCTGGCATATCTTGACCGGCGTCAATAAGCTCCTGGCTGGTATTGTCTTTTGATGGCAAGCCAGGAGGCAGATTCTTCTGCGCAACCACGCCTTTGTATTCACAGCCGTCGTCGCGTACAACCCCAAACATCAACACATCCGGGGGTGGTTGGGTGCTGATGGCGTACAGTGGTAGTTGCGGTTCCTCGGGCCGCTCACCCAGCCACTTTTTGGGGTCAACCTTACCGGTTTTGTAGTCAATGATGACCTGCTCGCCGGAGGACAGGCGGTCGATACGGTCGATAACCAGCCGTATAGGCTGACCTTCGATTTGAGGAGCGGTCTTTTCTTCCAAGCCAATCACTTCAAACGGAGAGCGTGTTTTATCAACTTCAAGGAAGTCCAGTGCCAGGCGCTGCAGGCGGTCGGCCTCCACCTGGCGAAAAGCATGCCGCAAGGTCAGTCCGTGCTCCTCTTCGACTGCGCGTTTGACGTGTTTGCGCACCCGCGCTGACAGGGCTTCATCGCCCAGCTTCAACAATGCGGACTGACTTTTGGTCTCTTGCCAGAAGTATTCCAGCACGCTGTGTATCAGGCTGCCATGCAGCATCGGGCTGATGCCGTCAGCCGGGGTTTGCAGGCCATCAGCACCCAGGCGGTTGCTGGCGAAGGCGCGAAAAGGGCATAGCGCCTGGTGCTTCAGGATGGAACTGCCGCCGCGGGCAGTGTCGTGGCCAAGTGTGCCGGGCATCTGTAGCGGATCAATCTGTGGTTTTTCGGCTTGGAATACCTTGTCCTGCCAGTCTTCGCCCCGCCAGCCGGGCAAGTCGCTGTCGTCGATGTTTGCAATGTCTTTGAGCAGAGGGCTGGGAAGCACGTCCTCACCGTCCATTTGGCCCGGGTAGCTGAATACACAATCCGGGGCAGTCTGCAGCAAGCGTTCGGTGACAAGGCCAGCCACCTCCAGCTCTCGTCGGGGGCTGGAGTTAGGCAAATTTTCCCGGCGTTGCAGCGTGCCGGGAATGAAGGGGTTGGGCCTGGCGCTGGCCGGCCAGGTTTTGTTGTGCAGTCCGACCACCCACAGGTGGTCGAAGCGCAGCCCGCTGATTTCATACAGGCCAAGCACCTGGATGCGAGCAGCGGGTGACTGTGGCTGGAAAATCCTGTCCTGGCAGATCTGCCTGAGCTGCCTGATGGCTGCCTTGCAACCAAGCCCGGGGATGGTGGCATCGAGCGAGGCGAGCTCACACAGTGCTTCGCGCCAGGCTTGCAGTACCTGCCAGGCTGCACTGCGGCTGTGCTCGTCCTGGCTGTCACCATCCAGCGGCCAACCCAGGCTTGCCAACAATTGATCGAATGCTTCCGCCCAGCCAGAGGCAGCGCGTGGGCCGTTGCTTTCGCGGCCAAACCGACCCAGTCGTTGAAGAGCGATGCTCAGTTGTGGGCTGTTCCACGGCTGCGGCTGATGTTGTTCTGGCGGCAGCTCATTGCGCTGGTGGTCATACTTTTTGATTTCACTGGCGCGGAACGCAAGCTGTTCAAGCTTTAGCTGGCGGGGGTACTTTTCCCGTAGCCGTTTCTCCAGCAATGCCCGGTTGTTGCGTTCGCTGTCTGCACCCAGCAGCCAGGGAGAGCGCAACACCCGTCCGGCATCCTGGATGTCAAAGTTTGTATCCAGCAGCTTCAGTAAATTGAACGCTGCTGCAACCATGGGTACGCGTGTCAGCGGGATACCCATAGAGAAGTTCCAGGGTTGGGCCTGGTGTCCTGCCGCGCAACTCCCGGGTGTCAGGACCTCTGCAAGTTGCCGTTCAATCTCATGTCGCCGGTTTTGCAGGTCCGGGACCACGACAGCGATACTTGCCTGTGGTTCCTGCTCAACCCAGTGGCGTACCCAGCGGGCCATCTGTTGCAGTTCGGTTTGGCTGTCTTTGCTGCGCCAGAGGACGGCTGTTTGCTGGTGCGACTGCACGCCCAGCTGACAAATATTTACGCCGTTTTGCGCCAATGCTGCCAACAAGGTGGCCTGCCCCGGGTTGAGTTCGTCGAAACCCAGCAGGTCTATATTGCCGGAAACCCTCAGCCGGGATGTTTCCAGCGCATTGCAGAGCAGGGCCGTGCGGTCTTCCGCCGCGAGCCATTGATGTTTTTTACACAGCGATTCAAAGGCCTTGTTCCAAAGATAAAAAGCCGAGCAGTTTTCGTTGTCTTCGCTGAACCAGGCCGGGTCTTTTAAACCCAGTTGCCAATCAACCACCAGCCTGCGGGTGTCGCGCAGTTGATTGGCCAGCGATTCAGGCCGCAAAAGGTTGTGCCTGAGCTGCTCGTTGCGCAAGGTGCTTTCCCACAAGCTGGTCAACTGCCTGTTGTTGGGCACGGCATATCCAGCCCTTTCGACACCCTGCAAACTGGCACTTTCCCAGAGCTGATCCAGCCATGGGTTCCAGGCAAGAATGGTGGGGCTCGGCCATTGGCGGTCGCCCTGATCGGTGCGCCATTGGTTGTATTTACCGGTCAGCACCCGGGCCAGCCGGCTGTTGCCGGTCACCAGGGTATTGCCCGCCTGCAGGCGCTCGAACAGGGCCTGGTGATCCACTACCTTGCTGGGCAGTTCCGGGTTGGAAGAAGTCATGCGGTTATCATACTGCTTGTATTCTCATAAGCTGAGATTGTTTGTAGATAGATTAGACTATATGGGCAGGATTTCAGGATTTCATTTGACCTATCCGGTCGCAGAATTAATTAGACGCACCTCTGGAGTTAGCCGGCTACTACGATCGGCCATGGCAGGCACTGGTGCACGAAGACCAGGAGGTGAATTAGCCGCCCGTTTCAGCAAGGTAAGCGCGCCACAGTGCATTGGCCGTTATGGCAATATCCACAGCAGTGGTGCCGCGGCCCAGGGTCAGTCGCATGGATTCCAGCGCCTCCCGTTCAGAAAGCCCCATGGCCGTTATCACGGTGGAGGCTGACGCGTCTTCCGCATGACAGGCAGAACCGGTTGACGCAGCAATTTCAGGGGTGTTGGCCAACAATGTATTGCCGGAAACCCCGGGAAAGCGCACATTCAGCGTATTGGGCAAGCGCCGGTCGGGGTGACCATTCAACTGCAAGCCTGGAATCTTTTCGCGCAGGCGATGCCACAATTCATCCCGCAAGCCGGCGATACGTTGCTCGGTTTCTTCGCCGTCTTTGCGGGCAATTTCACTGGCCCGGCCCAGTGCCACGATATAGGGCACGTTTTCTGTTCCCGCCCGCAGACCCCGCTCGTGGCCACCACCGAGGGACTGGGGCTCAATGGCGGTGCCACTGCGAACATACAAGACACCTATGCCCTTCGGTGCGTACATCTTGTGGCCGACGATCGAAAGCAGGTCGACATCCAGTTCTGTGACTGAATAACGGAGCTTACCGGTCGTCTGGGCGGCATCGGTATGCATTACCGCACCCTGCGCATGCGCCAGGGCGGCAATTTCCCGAATGGGTTGCAGGGTGCCGGTTTCACTGTTGGCGTGCATGACTGTGACCAGCGCTGTTGTCGCACCCAGCGCGGATTCAATCGTATCCAGCCTGACCATGCCGGCTTCGTCCACCGCCACGCGGCTGACCTCATAACCGTGTTGTTGCAGGAAGTTGCATGGCATTTCAGTCGCAGGGTGCTCGATGACTGAGGTGACAATGTGCTTGCGTTCCGGATGCGCAGCCGCAACGCCGCGTATGGCCAGGTTGTTCGACTCGGTACCGCCGGAAGTGAAGCAGATTTCCTCAGCTGAGCTGCCAATCAGGTCGGCAACCTGTTGCCGGGCATTGCCCACCGCCTCACGGGCCCGGTGGCCATAGATATGATCGCTCGAAGGGTTGCCAAAGTGTTCCTTTAGCCACGGCAGCATGGCATCGATGACTTCCGGCAGCACCGGTGTGGTGGCGTTGTGGTCAAGGTAGATTGGCTTGGTGGCAGATGTCATAAAGGGTCCAGTGTCAGTTGCCCCCGGTTTCAGCGAGAATCTGGTCGATCGTCTGGCGAATTCTTGCTGCCCAGTACGGTGCCTGTCGCGAGGCTTTTTGCTTGTGGCTCAGCGTCTTGAAATCCTCCCTCGCCTGAAAGATGGTTTCATAGAGGTTAAAGCGAATCTTACCCGCCTTATCGATCAGGATAACGGCAGGAATGGGTTGTACCCCATAGAGCTCCATGACGGGATCAGCCTTTGGCAGCAGCTGGAAATCATAGCCATTTTCCTGCATGAACGTGACCGGATCGTCTTCATCACGGACGTGAAGCGCGTAAATACGAACATCATTGCCATATTCGAGCTGGATACTCTGTAAATGCGGCATCAGCGCTTTGCAATAGGGACACCAGGTCGCCCAGAACAGGTAGAGGTCTACGCCATCCTGCTTGCTGGGCAGAGTCACCTCAGTGCCGGCGGGATTTGCCAGTGTGAATGATGGTGCCAAAGCATCATCAGCAACCGCCTGGGATACCAGCAGTGCCAGGCCTAAAGTCAGTGTTGAGAATAGTTTCTTCATGGTTTTTCCTTACCTATCGAGTGGTTGATATCGTACTCGACCGGCAGTCCACGCGATTGATGGCAGATCAGTTAGTATACGCTGCATGAATCGATACGATCATTTCCGCTTTTCCGTGGTACTCATGCTGGCGCTTCTACTGGCTGGCTGCGTGTCAGCACCACTGGATTTCCCCCGGCAGGAGAGCAGAGCAATGGCAGTTACAGGTAAAACGTCCCTTGATAGGGATGTTACTGACTGGGTGGCAGCACATGACGGCAAGTCAGGCTTCTACCCATTACTGGAAGGCCTTGATGCCCTGGGTGTCAGGCTTGCCATGATTGACCGCGCCGAGCGTTCGATAGATGTTCAGTACTTTCTGATGAAGCCGGATTCAGCTGGCGCCCTGTTCGCAATGAAATTGTTGGAGGCCGCTGATCGCGGGGTCCGGGTCAGGTTCCTGCTCGATGATATTTTCACCACCGTTGATGATACGGCATTTTTAGTGATGAACCAGCACCCCAACATCGAGATTCGCCTGTTCAACCCGGTGGGCCGTGGCGGTATCTACTACCTGAGTTACCTGGGAAATTTCAAGCTCGCCAATCGACGCATGCACAACAAGTCGTTTACCGTCGACAACCGGGTCAGTGTGGTGGGGGGTCGCAATATTGCCGATGAGTACTTTGAATTGCTGAAAGAAGCGGAATTCAGAGATTTTGATATATTCGCCGCCGGGCCGGTGGCTGAAGATATTTCTGCAACCTTTGATCGTTTTTGGAACCACAAACTGGCCGTTCCAATGGAAGCTTTTGCTGGTAACAAGGCGCTGCCGGACCTGGTTGCGGCCCGGGCAGAGCTGGACCAGGCTGCGCTGGAGGTGGCTGACTCTATTTATGCGAGGGCCCTGGCATCACCACTGATGCGGGATGTTTTCGACCGCAAAGTCGAGCTGTTTCCTGCGGACGGTAAGGTGCTGACCGATGATCCGGAAAAGCTTCTGCAGAAAATATCAGTGGATCATCAACTGCTGGTGACAGCGCTGGCTGCCGTTATTGATGACGCTACTTCCGAAGTGGTGGTAATTACACCGTATTTTATTCCCGGAGAAAGGGGTGTGCAGTTTTGGCGCAGTATCGCTGACCGGGGTATACGGGTTGTAGTGATTACCAACTCACTGGCCTCAAATAATCATGTGCCTGTGCACGCGGCTTACGCCCGTTACCGCCACGCCATGATCGCCGCCGGGGCTGAGCTTTACGAGGTCAGGGTGGATTCCTCAAAGCTTCCGGAAGGCAGCGCTCAGGCAAGTTATGATTCCATGACCTTGCATACCAAGGGGTTACTGGTTGATCGTCGCCTTACGTTCGTTGGCTCGCTGAACCTGGACCCCCGCTCCATTGATATCAACACCGAGTTTGGCGTGTTGATAGACAATGCTGATCTTGCCGGCGGAATAGCTGAGAGGTTTTTTGCCAGTTTGCCGGGGTTCGCCTATCGCGTGACTGAAAATGAAAGCGGCAAGCTTAGATGGACGGTACAGATCGATGGCAAAGAGGTGGTCGAAAAGAATGAACCACAGGCCGGTAAGTGGCTGCGTTTCAAAGCATTTCTGTCACGAATTTTGCCGGAAGGTCAGCTATAGAAGTTCTCCCGACCCCCGACTTTTGGCCCTGTTGCTGCGCTGGTAATGCGCGGATACTTGCGGCTGGTTATAGATTAGCGAATCAGGTGGGAGAATGATTATGACGGGAAATTCCTATTCAGTTTTCAATGCGATGACGGACATCATCGCCTCGCCGGGTAAAGCCCTGGACGAAGTTAAAGAACATACTGCATGGATGTGGTGGCCGTTGCTGATCAGCCTGGTCAGTGCTGCTGCAGTATTTGGGTACTACTACAGCTGGGTGGATTTTCCATGGCTGATCGAGTGGACAATCCAGCAACTGCCCTCAGATAACCGTGCGGAGGCAGCTGAGGGAATCCGCAAGTTCATGAAGCAGGACCAGACCATGTGGATCACGATAGTCGGCGTGGTGGTGGTGTCGATGGTAATTTATACAATCCAGGGTTTATATTTCCACCTGGCAAACAAAATGACATCGGGCTCGGATATTCGCTTTGGCCAGTGGTTCTCTTTCAGTGTCTGGGTCGGTTTTGTGGGTATCTTTGGCTCCATCGCGGCGCTGATAGTGATTTTGACGGCAGACTCCAACCAGTTGCCTTCCACCAGCCTGCAGCCCTTGTCGATCAATGCTTTGCTGGTGCACGCCAGTCCCAGCTCTGACTGGCACACCTGGGCGAATTCGCTGAGTCTGCTCACTTTCTGGAGTGTTTTCCTGTCAGCCCTGGGCTTTGGACGCTGGACCGGTGCCTCCACGGTCAAGTCCTGGGTCATCGCCGCGCTGCCCTGGGTGTTGATATTTGGCATTTGGGCCGCGATCAAACTGGTATAAAGTCGCATGAGAAAAGTGCTGATATTCGCTGTTCTGGCTGTGTTGCTGGTTGGTCTCCCGCTGTTGTCGAAGTTAACCGGCGGCACGGACGCCAAACAGGTTGAGGTCCAGCCGGTTGAATATACCCTGATCAAGAGTTCAATCCTGGCTTCGGGCACCCTCGCTTTTCGAGAGCAGGTGCAACTGCGTTCCGAGGTGATTGGCCGGGTCATCGCGGTTCACGTTGAGGAGGCGGACGAGGTAAAAATAGGGGACCCCGTGATTACCCTGGATCCCAAGACCTACCAGGCACAGGTGGAGCAGGCTGAGGCCCGGGTACGGATTGCGCAGATTGCGATCGAACGTCAACGCCTGCTGATAAAGACGCTCAGTGATCGCTTCGAACGGCAAAAATCCATGTTTGCCAAAAACCTCGTGGATCAGGACAGCTACGAGGCGCTGGAGAGTGAATTGTCGTTGGCGCACGTGGACCAGCGCTCACTTCAGGAGTCCCTGTTACAAGCCCGCGCTGCGCTGGATCAGTCGGAGGAACTGCTGGGCAAGACACGCATTCTGTCGCCCATTGACGGGGTCGTTATCCAGGTCGATATCAAAGTCGGCGAAACGGTGATTGCCGGCACTACCAATATCCCGGGTTCCACCATGATGGTGATCGCTGATCCGTCTGAAACTCTGACCGAAGTGCAAGTGGACGAAGCAGATATCGCCCAGGTCAGAGAAAACCAGAAGGCTGATATTTATACCGCCGCCTACCCGGATACGCCACTGTCCGGGACGATCCAGTCGATCGCATCGGTCGCACGGGCGCAGTCTGGTCAGGCCAGCCTGTCTTTCCTGGTAAAAATTCTTCTCGATGAGCAGGACACCATGGCGATTCGCCCGGGCATGAGTGTGCGTGCCGATATATATACTGAGAGCAGCGATGAGACGCTCGCGGTGCCGGTACAGGCGGTGCGTTACGACGAAGTGCTGGATGAGGACGCAAAGGGTGAAGACGAGCAGGCCTTTGTATTTGTCATGGAAAGCGGTAAGGCATTGCGCAAAGATGTTGAGACCGGTATTTCCAGCGACAGCGACCAGGAGATACGCGAAGGTTTGCAGGAGGGTGAATTGGTTATTATCGGGCCATTCCGCATATTGCGGCATCTGCAGGACGGCGAGGCGGTTGAGAAAAAGAGCAAAGAAAAGGACGACGGGAACGAAGGCGGGGTTGTGCTGGGCTAATGGTTGCTATGCAAGCGCCAGTCATTCAACTGCAGAATGTTTACCGGACCTACGAGATGGGTGACCAGATACTGAATGCACTCGATGGTGTCAGTCTGGAAATTTTGCGTAACGAGTATATTGCCATCATCGGTGCATCGGGCTCCGGCAAATCAACCATGATGAATATCATTGGTTGCCTGGATCGCGTCAGCAAGGGTGACTACCGGCTCAATGGCACGGCGGTCAGTGAGATGACCGAGGCAGACCTGGCCAAAGCCCGTAACCGTGAAATTGGCTTTGTATTCCAGAGTTTTAACCTGCTGGCGCGCGCTTCAGCCCTGAAGAACGTGATGCAACCGCTGGTCTACCGGGGAATACCCCGCCCGGAGCGCAAACGCATGGCCAGTGAAGCGCTTGAGCACGTTGGTCTCGGTGATCGCCTCGAATCCCGCCCCAACCAACTGTCGGGGGGGCAGCGCCAGCGGGTGGCGATCGCTCGCGCACTGGTGGGAAAACCAGCCATATTGCTGGCGGATGAGCCGACCGGCAACCTCGACAGCAAAACCAGCCGCGAGATCATGATGCTGATCGATCAGCTGCATACCCAGGGACAGACCATCATCATGGTTACGCATGAGCCGGATATCGCAGCCCATTGTGATCGTGTGATTCACCTCGAAGACGGCAAAATCAATTCTGATACGCAGCAGCAGGGTGTAAAACACTGATGTTCATGTTGCTTGAAAGCATCCGTTCAGCCCTCGAGTCAATTCGTGCCCATGGGTTTCGCTCGTTGCTGACTTCGCTGGGCATCATCATCGGTGTTACCTCGGTCATTGCGGTGGTGTCGATCGTGCAGGGCTTGTCCTATACCATCAATGCCCAGTTTGCCGGCCTCGGTGGCAACTCGCTGACCGTTCGTTCTTACACGCCTTTCAAGAAACAACTGCAGGGGCGTTTCGCCAAGCTGCGCGACAGCGATTTACAACTCATATCGCAGCGCATTGATGGCATCTCCCACATTACGCCTATCCTGTACACACAAAGTGGCCGGCGCGGTGCGATCAGCTACCGCTCGCAGACGTCTTTCTCGCAGGTCATCGGTATTGGCCCGAGCTACCTGGAAGTCAACGGTGTCTACCCCGAGCAGGGGCGTTTTTTTACCGCCGATGACGATGCGCGCAGACGCCTGGTATGTGCGGTTGGGGTTGATGTGCTGGATAACCTTGAGATTCCGGACGATCCTATTGGCACATTTTTTCGGGTCGGTAACGAGTGGTGCAAGATTATCGGTGTGATTGAAAAGCGTGGTGAACTCCTGGGGTTTTCACAGGATGACTATGTGTTGCTGCCTTATGGCACTGCCAAGCGCATCATGGGGGCATCCCGGGGTCTCGATATCCAGATTCAGTTGCTGGTGGACGACATGAATCGCCAGGACGAGGTCAAGGACCGGATTCGCCGGATACTGCGCAAGGCGCATGGTCTGAAGTCCGGTGAGCCGGATGACTTCAAGGTGCAGACAGCTGAACAGTTGACGGAATCGTTCAATAAGGTCATCGACACCATTACGGCTGTTTCTATCGGTATTGTCGGCATATCCCTGCTGGTCGGCGGCATTGGAATCATGAATATCATGCTGGTGTCGGTCACTGAACGGACCCGCGAGATCGGCATCCTGAAGGCCCTGGGGGCAACCCGCCAGGATATATTATTGCAATTTCTTATCGAGGCGCTGGCCTTGACCATGATTGGCGGGCTGGTAGGTGTCGCCATTGGCTATGGCCTGGGTGCGTTGGTGGCGGCCATGTTGCCCGGCTTCCCGCCGGCCCATGTGCCATTGTGGGCGGTCATGCTCAGTTTCGGCTTTTGTGGCGCTGTTGGCGTTATTTTTGGTATTGTGCCGGCCGCCAAAGCCGCACAGCTAAACCCGATTGATGCGCTCAGATACGAGTAGTTGACTCACAGATCCAGGCCCATCTTTTTGGCCCGGGCCTGCCATTTTTTGCGCGCCAGTTCCTGCATATCGACGGTGGTGTCGCTTTCATCCACGATTTCGAGCCCAAGCAGGGTTTCGAGGATGTCTTCCAGCGTCAGAATGCCTTGCAGGTCACCATACTCATCCACCACCAGGGCAATGTGTGCCTCTTGTGCCATCACCTGGTTCAGGGCGGTGGCCAGGGAGATCGACTCGGGCAGCACCAATACCGACCGGCGGTAGTCCGCCAGCGTTTTACCGGATTCTCCGCGTGCCTGGGCCAGCAACATGTCGCTGCGCAATACGAAGCCATTTACCTGGTCAGGTTCTTTGGCATAGATCGGGATACGTGAGAACCTGACCTGGTCGTGAGCGCGGAAAAACGCTTCCACTGTGGAGGTTTCCGGCAGCGAGAACAGAACAGTGCGGGGAGTCATGACGTCCTGGATATTTGTTTTGCGTAGTTGCAGCAGGTTTTTAAGTATTTCGGATTCACGTTCGGCCAGTACGCCTTCTCCGGCACTGACATCCGCCATGGCCGCAAACTCACTGCGGCTGAATCCGTTGATGGTCTTGGTTTTGATCATGCTGCCGGTGAGTTTCTCAGAGAGCAGGACGAACGGATAAAGTATCCATATCAGTGCTCTCAGACTGTAGGTGGTTGCGGGCGCCAGTTGCCGCCAGTAGTGTGCGCCAAGGGTCTTGGGGATGATCTCGGAAAACACCAGGATTAGCAGAGTCAGAACCGCCGAGGTTACCCCCAGGTACGCACTGCCAAATACAATGGCAGCCTGCGCTCCGGCACCTGCAGCGCCGACAGTATGCGCAATGGTGTTGAGCGTAAGAATGGCCGCCAGGGGCTTGTTGACGTCGGCCTTCAATGTCTTCAGTCGCTTGCTGTAGGGCTTGCCATCCTGCTCCTGCAGTGCGATGAAGGCTGGTGTTACGCTGAGGATGACAGCTTCGGCAATAGAGCACAGAAAGGAAAATACCAGCGCGATAAGGATAAACGTAATGAGCAGAATCATGTGTCGCTATGGCCTGTTAGAAAGTGGTCCGGACACCCGGCATGTTGTAATGGCCAATGCTGACAGCAGTATGATTGGAGGCATGCAGGACCCATATTGCGAGAATGAATACACAGTATATATGCCTTGCGGCTTGCTGGTATTATTTCAATAAACCCATATATCACTATTATCACTATGTAAATTACGACACCGAATAAGGAGAATGACAATGCAAAGATTCTTGTGGGTTATTGGCGTGTTTGCAGCACTTTCCTGTTTTTCATCCGTGGCTTCGGGCAAAGAGTTGGTGCAAGAATTCAGAGGCTCCGAAAGTAGAACCACCGCAGAATTTGAAGTTAAGGCGCCGTGGATAGTGGACTGGCGCACCTCAGGTGACTATCCGGGATCGATGGCGCTGGAGGTCAACCTGGTCAGTTCCCCCGGGGGTGAGTACCTTGGCAAGGTTGTCACCACCAAGTGGATCGATAACGGTGTAAAGCTGTTCAACGAGGGCGGCCGCTACCGCTTACAGGTAAATTCCAGCCTCATCAACTGGACACTTCGGGTCGAGCAGCTTACCCGCCAGGAAGCTGAAGCCTATACCCCCAAAACCTCTAAAATGACGCGGGACTAAGCCTGTGGAGTATAAGGATTATTACGAAATCATGGGGGTGGACCGCAAGGCCACCCAGGATGAGATCAAACGTGCCTACCGCAAGCTGGCTCGCAAATACCACCCGGATGTCAGTAAAGAAGCCAATGCAGAGCTGAAGTTCAAGGAACTGGGTGAGGCCCACGAGGTTCTCAAGGACCCCGAAAAGCGAGCCGCCTATGACCAGTTGGGTGCTAGCTGGAAAGCGCAACAGGACTTTCACCCGCCACCAGACTGGGGCAGTGGTTTTGAGTTCCACGGTGCGCCACCGGGCGGCGGACAGGGTGAGTTCAGCGATTTTTTTGAATCTCTTTTCGGACAACGTGGCGGGGCTGGCGGCAGCCGGGGGTTTCATATGCAGGGCGAAGACCATCACGCCAGGATTCTGATCGATCTTGAAGATAGTTTTAATGGCGTGACCCGATCGATTTCACTGCAGATGCCGGAGGTTACGGCCGATGGGCATGTCGTCACCCGCAACCGGACTTTGAAAGTGCGTATTCCGAAGGGCATCCGCCAGGGCCAGCAAATCCGGCTGGCTGGACAGGGTGCAACGGGTATGGGCAGTGGTAAGGCCGGGGACCTGTATCTGGAAATTGAGTTCAGGCCCCATAGCCACTATCGTGTTGAGGGTGCAGATGTGTATTTGGAACTGCCACTTGCGCCATGGGAGGCGGCGCTGGGGGCGAGTGTCAAGGTTCCTACGCCCGCTGGCGCCATTGATTTGAAAATCCCGCCAAATTCACAGGCGGGCAAGAAACTGCGACTCAAAGGTCGTGGAATTCCAGCAAAAACACCGGGAGATTTGTACGTAGTTCTGCAAATTGTGCTGCCGCCTGCAGACAATCCCGAAGCGCGGGCACTGTACAAGCGCATGCAGGATGAGCTGGCGTTCAATCCGCGCGCCAGCATGGAGGTAGCCTGAGTATGAATACTGATAAAACACTATCCGGGCAACTGCTGGAAGAGTATGAACTGATCTCAATGGCTGACTTGTGCAGGAGCTGTATGGTGGAGGTGGACACTGTCACGCTATTGGTGCAGGAAGGCATTCTTGACCCGGTTGGCAGGGGTGATTCAGCTTGGCGGTTCACCATTGCCAGCCTGAGGCGGGTTAAAACCGCTATGCACCTGCAGCGTGACCTGGGTGTAAATCTGGCGGGTGCTGCCCTGGCACTGGAATTGCTGGATCGCATCGCCGAACTGGAGCGCAGATGAACGCATTTTCCTTTATGCTTACACACCGTAATAGCAACTAACAAACAGGAGTTTTGATGAGATATATTCTGAGTGCTTTGTTGATGATGTTCGCCAGCCAGGCTGGCGCAGGTGGTTTTGATACCGTGGAAGCCGGACTCAAGGCGGCATTGGCTGCCGATATTCGCAGTGACGCTGAAAAAGATCGAGACCGTAACCGCAAACCCATAGAAACGCTGAAGTTTTTTGGGTTGCGGGATGATATGACTATCGTTGAGCTGATTCCCGGTGGTGGCTGGTATACCAAGTTACTGGCGCCGGTAGTGCGTGAAAAAGGTAAGTTCTACGCTGCTCTGGGTACCGGTTACATAGCCAGTTCACTGGTCAATGAGCCGGGTTTTGAAGATGTGCAGATTATCGCCACCGATTCGAAACTTTATCGCAAGGAAGGCGCGCGGGTGTACACCCTTGAGGTCGATGAGTTGGGTATTACGGGCGCTGATATGGTGTTGACGTTCCGGAATTATCATAATTTTGGCCCCGAAGGGCGCGCTGCCATGAACAAAGCCGCTTTTGATGCGCTGAAATCCGGTGGGGTCTACGCGGTTGTTGATCATACGCGTCGCCACATGGAGCAGGACAATCCAGAAAACCGGCGCAGGATTGATCCGGTGCTGGCCATTCACGAGATAGAGGCTGCAGGTTTTGAGTTCACCGACTTTGCTGACCTGCACTACCGGGCCGATGATGAACTGCGTTATGAAGTTGGCCGTAAGACAGTTACTGGCAACACCGATCGCTGGACATTGAAGTTCATCAAGCCGTGAAGCGCTGGTGGATGGCAACCGCGAACAGCGGGTGTCCTATATGATGCTTTACAAGGTCCCGGGAGGCCTGGCTATTGCAGGGCATCGCATAACGTAGCGTTGTCTTTGGCCACGCGTTCAATTGGGACATTGCCCTGACGGTTAATGGAAGGAATGTTGTACTCAACAGTGCCACTGGTACAACTGGTAAAGGTCAGCGTGATACTACCGTCTACCTGACGTCCGACCATGGCCGGGTCGTCAAACAAACCGCCGGAAGCAATTTCTATTTCCAGCACTGCACTGTCGCCGTTGATGGGTCCGACCGCGGTTAACCAGCGGTGGCCTGCATCACCCAGGTTTGCCATCGCGCCCTGCGCCGGCAATGTTGTGTCGTAGGTAAACCAGGCCAGCAGTACAATGTTGAGATCGGGAAAGACGGTGATAAAAAAGCCCTGGCCATCGGTGGCGGGGTTATACCAGGCGTCATTCAGTCCGGGGTTCATCTGGAACGGTGCAACCACGACTTGCTCGGCGACGGCGGTCATCACCAGGTTGTCTGTGGTTAAATCGCCGGTGCCATTGAAATTGATGACCGGCATATCCGTGAATGGTCCGCCAGCGTTGGTGGTCGGTAGCTGGTTGATGGCATCTGCAACAGCCATTCCGTCACCGATCACTCTGGCAAAAACGGTAAAGCCACCATTCTGGCTATCCAGGTTGGCGGAGTTATCACCCAAATTGATAAACCATTGGCTGGTGGCACTGTCGGGCTGGTTCCCCAGTTTGGCCATGGCCACGGTGCCGCGGGTATTGGAAATCTTGAATTCATTCGGTACCGGCGCAAAGGTGGGAACTTCGGTCGCGGTATTGTCGGCGAAAGTATAGCCACCGCCCTGGATGATAAACCCGTCCACGCTGCGGTGAATGAACGCGTTGTCGTAGCGGTTATTATCAATGTAGTTGAGGAAGTTGGCCACGGTTTGCGGGGCATCGTTCTCCAGCAGTTCTATTTCGATGTCGCCCAGCGGTGTGCCGATAATTACTGTCCTTGCCTGCGCTGCCAGCGGCAACACCAGTAAAACAGAGAGCAGTCCAGTTAACAGCAAAGTACTGGTTTGGTTTGGTTTTAACATATTCCGGCAATCCTGGGTCATGGTGTTTGGCTTTTCCGAGCCCGCGAAATATACCAGACCGACGGACAAGTACAAGTCTTTCACTTGTTTAATCGATCCGGCACAAGCAGATAGTTCAGCTATCATTAAAGGAACTGCTGATACAGCGGGACGGTCATATACAATATACAAGTACAGGCGACCTACAACCATGAAAAAGACAGCACCTATAATTCTGCTTATTGCCCTGTTTGGGGCCGCGGCTTGGTATTCATTTGTCAAGGCGCCGGAACCGGTTTCCGAACTGCCGCCGCCGCAACTGGCACCCGTGGCACCTGTGGTTGAGTCAGAGCCCATGGCGGCATTGCCACCGCAGGACCTTGAAGGCTATATGGTGGATGAGCCGGCGATCGAGCCAGATCCATTACCATTGTTGAATGACAGCGATACTGAGCTGACTGCCGCGCTGGCAGACACCGTGGGCAGTGAGGTGCTGGCAGAGTATCTGGTCAAAGACCAGCTTATCAGTCGTTTTGTGGCGGCTGTTGATAGCCTGACCAGTCGTCAGGTGCCTGCGCCGATTAATCCGGTCAAAGCTGCAGATGGTAAGTTTATGGCGCATGCTGATGGCGCCAGCATGGTTATGAGCGCGCAGAACTTCAGCCGCTATGATGGCTATGTCGCATTACTGCAAAACCTCGACAGTGACACCGTGCTGGCGGTGTACCACCGTTATGCGCCGTTATTCCAGCAGGCCTGGGAAGAGAATGGTGGTGAAGGCGCGTTCGGTGATCGACTGGTTCACGTGATCGACCACTTACTGGAGACCCCCGATGTACCCGGGCCGGTATACCTGACCAAGCCAGAGGCTGTTTACCTGTTCGCAGACCCGGCACTTGAAGCGATGACAGCCGGGGAGAAAACCCTGATCCGTATGGGCAGCGCCAATGCCGCTGTGGTTAAAGAGAAACTGGCAGAACTGAAGGCGGGTCTGGTTCATTAGTCGCCGGAACCACCATATTGCCACGCTTTAAATGGCCGGGCTTTCAGGTGATGTGCTTGCGGCCAATTTCTCCAATATTGCGACAGCCCAACAATCCCATGTCGGTCTTAATTTCGGTACGCAGAATATCCAGTGCCCGGGCCACGCCGGCTTGCCCGGCCGCTGCCAGGCCAAACAGGTAGGGCCTTCCCATTGAGCAGGCGGTAGCGCCACGGGCGAGCGCTTTCAATACGTGCGTGCCGCGCCGGATACCACCATCACAGATGATTTCACACTCACCACCCACCTCATCAACGATCGGTCCAAGGGCCTCAAATACGGACAGTGCACCATCAAGCTGACGACCGCCATGGTTGGAAACCATGATCGCCGTAATGCCGATATCCACCGCTTTGCGTGCATCGGCCGGTGACAGGATGCCCTTGATGGCAAACGGGCCGCCCCATTCGGAAATCATCCACTCCATATCGTCCCAGGTGACAGAGGGGTCAAACTGCTTCGCGATATATTCCATCAGCGAGGTGCTTTTTGAGCTGCCCTCAGGAATCTTATGCGCAACATTGGCCAGTTGCGCACCTGGGTGAGTCAGCGCGTTGTAGACCCATCCTGGTCGGGCAGCGAACCCGGCCATACCTCGCAGGTTAAGCTTTGGTGGCATGGTAAAGCCATAGCGAAGCTCACGCTCACGGTTGCTGGCGACCGGTATATCGACGGTCAGCGCCAGTGAGTCAAACTTTGAATCCTTGCAGCGCTGGATAAACTCGCGTGTCAGCCCACGGTCTTTCATGACATAGATCTGGAAGCATTTTGGACCGTCTGTTGCCGCTCCGACATCTTCAATGGTCGTGGAGCCGACGGTCGATAGTGAGTAGTAAGTACCGGCTTCGGCCGCAGCTTTGGCTGCTGCAGTTTCACCGTCGTGATGGAACAGGCGCGACATGCCGGTGGGTGCCAGGAACAACGGCATGGATATGTCCCGGCCGAGCACCCGGGTTGAGAGGTCGATGTTTGCAACGTCTACCAGATATTCCGGTATCAGTTTGGCGGTGTCGTAGGCGCGCACATTGCCGAGTACGTTGGATTCGTCATCGGAGCCGCCATCGATATAGTTGAACAGCGGGGCAGGTAGCCTCCTGCGGGCCATTTTCCGCAGATCTTCAATATTCAGTGCATTGCTGAGGTTTGGCATTGACGTTCATCCCTTAATTACAGTTCCCGCACACCGCCCTTGTCGGCGCTGCTGGCAAAGGCCGCATAGGCGCGCAGGGCTTTGCTTACGCGCCGTCGCCGGGGCGCTGTTGGCTGGTATGGTTGCTCAGCCCCGTTGGCCTCCAGCACAGCCCGCCGTGCAGCCAGTTCATCGGCATCCACTTGCAGCTCGATGCTGCGACTTGGAATATCAAAGGCGATAGTGTCACCCTCCTCCACCAGTGCAATCAGGCCACCGCTGGCGGCTTCGGGCGAAACATGGCCGACCGAAAGGCCGCCTGTGGCACCGGAAAAACGACCGTCAGTCACCAGCGCACAGGACTCCCCGAGGCCCATGGACTTCAGCGCAATAGTTGGCCCCAGCATTTCCTGCATGCCCGGACCGCCACGCGGGCCTTCATAACGGATGACGACTACATCACCTGCATTGATGCCACCAGCAAGGATGGTCTCCTGGGCCAGTTCCATTTCTTCGAACAGGCGCACCTGGCCACTGAAGCGGTACATTCTGGTGGCGACTGCAGCAGTTTTCACGATACAGCCCTTTTCAGCAATGTTACCGAAAAGAACGGCCAGGCCACCCTCGGTGCTGTAGGCGTGTTCCAGGTCGCGGATGCAACCGGCGCTGCGGTCCAGGTCGGGCTGCCAGTGTTTGTCCTGGCTGAAGGCTTTCGATGTGCGCACGCCTCCGGGCGCAGCTGAATACAAACGTATGGCATCGTCTGCTTTACTTCTGCCAATATCCCACTTATCCAGTGCTTCACCGAGGCTGGCGCTGTGTACCATTGGCACCTCACGGTTAACCATGCCGGCTTTTTCCAGTTCGCCCATGATGGCCATAATGCCGCCCGCACGGTGGACGTCCTCCATGAAATACTCATGGGTTGCCGGTGAGACCTTGCATAAATGCGGGATGCGCCTGGACATGGCATCAATGTGCGACATGTTGAAATCGACTTCGGCTTCCTCGGCTGCCGCCAGCAGATGTAATATGGTGTTGGTGGACCCGCCCATGGCGATATCCACCGCCATGGCATTGCTGAAAGCTTCAAAGTCTGCGATCGACCTTGGTAACACCGAGTCATCATCATCACGGTAATAGCGCTCACACAGATCGACGATGACCCGTCCAGCCTCAAGAAACAGTGCTGCACGGTCACGGTGTGTAGCCAGCAGTGAACCATTGCCTGGCAGTGACAGGCCCAGCGCTTCGGTCAGGCAGTTCATTGAGTTGGCTGTAAACATTCCGGAACAGCTGCCACAGGTTGGGCAGGCGCTTTCTTCCACATCTTCCACTGTGTGGTTAGGGAAGGCATCCATGTTCACTGCTGCTGCAAAGGCATCGGTGAGGTCTACGCGCTCGGGCTGATCAGTACTGCCTGGCAGGCGCCCGGCTTCCATTGGCCCGCCGGAGACAAACACGGCCGGGATGTTCAGCCGCAGCGCCGCCATCAGCATGCCGGGGGTGATCTTGTCACAATTT
The DNA here is from genome assembly GCA_024277815.1 of Gammaproteobacteria bacterium. Lineage (GTDB taxonomy): Bacteria > Pseudomonadota > Gammaproteobacteria > Xanthomonadales > SZUA-36 > SZUA-36. Next base: position 80,413 of record JAJRUM010000043.1, on the reverse strand, counting down.
GAAATGCAAACCAGTGCATCCGCGCAATGTGCGTTGACCATATACTCAACTGAATCTGCGATCAGGTCGCGGCTTGGCAACGAATAAAGCATGCCATCATGGCCCATTGCAATACCGTCATCTACAGCTATTGTATTGAACTCTTTAGATACTCCACCTGCCGCCGCAATTTCGCTGGCAACCAGAGCGCTGACGCTCTGCAGGTGCACGTGACCGGGTACAAATTGCGTATAAGAGTTGGCGATGGCAATGATGGGCTTGCCAAAGTCGCTGCCGCGCATGCCAGTGGCACGCCAAAGAGAGCGTGAAGCAGCGGCCAACGGCCCGCGAGTGGTGGTATCGGATCTTAATGGTTTCATGCAGCTGATTTTAGAAGGGGTCGGAGTAAAGTGCCAGAGTGGGTTTCAGTTTTGCCATCCGAACAGGCCGGCCGGTTTACTCTGGAACCTTACCTGACTCCATTTTGCTACACTTAATAAAACGCGGTGGGTAAATCAGCAAATGGGACCATTACAAGGTTTTAAAATTGTCGAAATTGCCGGGGTTGGCCCTGGTCAGTTTGCCGGTATGTTGTTGGCAGATATGGGCGCCAGCCTGGTGCGTCTGGCCAGGCCAGGCCACGCCGGGGTCGAGCTGGATCTTGATGCACGTTTTGACCTCATGAACCGTAGCCGGCCGACCATTGAGGTGGACCTGAAGACGCCAGAAGGTGTCGCGCTGGTGCTGGATTTATGCGCCGATGCTGATGCCATTTTTGAGGGCTTTCGTCCCGGTGTGATGGAGCGGTTGGGCCTGGGCCCGGATGCATGTTTTGCGCGCAACCCAAAGCTTGTCTATGGACGCATGACCGGTTGGGGTCAAAACGGGCCACTGGCCGACACCGTCGGGCATGACCCGAACTACATTGCGCTGGCTGGCGTGTATGCCAGCATTGGCGAAAAGGATCGCCCCCCTGCCTACCCGCTGAACCTGGTGGGAGATATGGGCGGTGGCGGCACCTACCTGGTGATGGGCATGCTTGCGGCACTGCTGGAAGCCGGCAGATCCGGGCAGGGCCAGGTGGTCGACGCCGCGATGATCGATGGTGCCGCATCACTGCTCACCTCTGTTCACGGCCTGCTGGCTGCAGACATGTGGAAGGAAGAAAGAGGCAGTAATATTCTGGACGGGGGCGCCCCTTTCGTACGTTCATATCGGACTCTCGATGACAGGTACATTGCCATAGCGCCGTTGGAAAATCGCTTTTTTAAAGCGCTTCTCGAGCGACTTGGTATAGACGATTTTGATCCCGCAGACCAGTACAGACAGTCGCGGTGGGGTGAGCTTGAGCGGCATTTTGAGCGGCTTTTCAAAACCCGCAGCCGGGACGAGTGGTGTGAAATTCTGGAGGGTACCCAGACCTGCTTTGCACCGGTGTTAGAACTTCGGGAAGCCATGCAGCATCCTCACAACCAGGCGCGTGAAACATTTGTGACGGTAGAAGGCATCCCTCAGGCGGCCCCCGCGCCGCGCTTTTCACGTACCCGGTCAGTAATCAGCAGCGCCGCCGGCCCGGCTGAAGCTGATCTTCGCACGGTGCTGGAGCAATGGGGCGCCTCCGGAGAAGTCCTGAAAAAGTTGGGTTAAAAGGCGCTGATACGCTCGAACAGCCAGAATGAAGACAGGCCGCCGATGACATAAATGGCGGCAGTTTCGGACCAATCCAGAAGCTTTGGCAGCTTTAATTTGTGCAGCAGGTAACCCAGTACCAGCACGGTCGCGACGAACAGCAGTTGTCCCAACTCAACGCCAACATTAAAAAATATCAGCGCCAGCGGAATGGCCTGCTCCGGTAGGCCAACTTCAGCCAGTGCTCCGGCGAAGCCAAAGCCGTGCAGCAGGCCGAATACAAACGCCACCAGCCATGGCCAGCGCGCCGCCGCGCCCCGCCTGCCCTGTTTGCCATGGACGATCTCAATGGCCAGGAACAGGATACTGAGTGCAATAACGGCTTCTACCGGCTGTTGGGGTACATGTATCAGGCCCAGCGTTGCGCCTGCCAGCGTCAGGCTGTGGGCCAGGGTGAAAGCGGTGATGGTCCACAATAACCGCCGTTTGCCATTAACAATGATCAGCAGCGCAAACACGAAAAGTAAGTGATCCACGCCCATCAAGATGTGGGTAACTCCCAGCCAGGTGTAGGTGCCGCTTATCTGTAATGGCCCGGGGCTGGCCGGAATCAGGAATGATGGTGCGGTGGGTGTAAGCATTGCGGATTGCGAAGTGCCATCAGCAAACTCCAGCCGTAAAAGGACATCGGTGCTGGTTGCCTGCAAGCCCTCGATAGTAAGTGTTTTGTCAAACAGGCCTCCCTCACAGGCGACCAGCCAACGCTGCAGGTATGCACCGTTCACAAACCGGACGGTGGGTTCGGTTGAGTCCTTGCAGTTGCCTGGCAACCGGGCCTGCAGGCTCAGTTTTCTGTCACCTTTGGCTGGCACTTTCCACAGTATGGAAAAAACATCCGGGCCGTTTTCTTTGATTTCCAGGTAGCCTGGCCGAATCTCATCAGCAAAAGCTGGTGGGATCAACAAAATCAGCAGCAGGCCAATGACAGCTCTGAAAGTCATCACTGATTTTCCGCTTCGCCTGTCGTGTCTTTGTTTGCCGGCTCACGGTCCTCAATGACCACTTCATAACGTGCTCGCAAGCTTTGGTAAAACTGCTCATTTACCTGTTTGCGCTGCCAGGATTGCCACTCATTCAGTACCCTGATACGCACCTCATCAAGTTCGGGTGTCCGGGCTATTGTTTTTGCATCAACTTTGACCAGGTGTATGCCAAAACCAGAAACAATCGGTTCCTGCCAACCATCTACCGGCAGATTAAAAACCTGCTCTGCAAATTGCTTGCCAAATAATCGTGTGACCTGTTTTTTGCTCAGGTTATTGTGCTGTTGACCGAACATAAAGGTATCTCCGGCGTTGGCCGCGTCGATCATCGAACCCGGTGCCGTTAGTGCGGAATATGTTTGCGCCACATCCTGTTCCACCCGGTCAGCTCGCTGGTCATCGTTGAAATATATCTGTACGAAACTGATCCGTGCAGGTTCTTCAAATAGCTCCGGGTGGGATGTGAGATAGCTGTTGAGGTCGTCTTCGGTCGGTTCCGCCTGCAAGGCCAGATCAGAAAAAATAAACTCCATTTTCTGAGCCAGGCGACGGTGAACGACAGCATCGTTCTTGTCCAGCCCCATCGCCAGAGCCTCGCGATAAAGCACTTCTTCACGCACCTGTGCGGCGATGATGCCGTCAAGTTCAGCAGGGGTTGGCAGGCGCTGCCATCTTTTTTCCCATTGGGAAAGCAGGCGGTCTATGTCTGCCTCGCTGATGACGATGTGGTTGGCATCCGTTACAGGCTGGTCATTTTGCAGGCCATACAGGAAAAACAGCGTGGCCCCAATCAGCAAGAAATGCAGCAGGGGTTCACGCAGCCATTTATTTGACATTACGTTTCCTGTCTAACTTTCCGGTGAGTACCAGATCGGTGAGCTGTAAGCACGTTCCTGTGTCGAGGTGTCAGCACCTTCCGGTACATCAATGCCGAAACGGAAAGCATCATAGGTTGACCAGCGAGGTGTAGGAATTTCGATGACGCGAGCATAATAGAAAGCTGACTGCCTGGGATCAAAATCCGGGTCGGTCCACACGGTGGTCAGCTCCGAGCTGCCGATGGTGTTGGTCCAGTTGGCATTCTTGACATCCACGGTGTTACCCACGGGAGGAAGCTTACCTTTGCTGTTGATCTCACGTTCACCTGCCCAGACTACATCGTAGACCTGCTCGTGTGTTTTGCCTTTGCGGTCCATCCAGCCCTTGATGATCTGAATGCGGTCAAGGTTGGCGCCAATCGGATCACGCAGAGCGTAAACCATAAAGGTCGGAGCGCGGGCTTTTTGGGGCCTGGGTGGCAGATCTCCGCCCATCGGCACGCCTTTGCGGTAACCGTTAAAGGCCGGCGAACGGCTGTTCATATCCTGGTCAGTGAAGTCCCAGCCACCGAAGAAACGCACAGCCATGCGGCTGCCGGTGGTGGCATAGATTTCTTTACGCTCTATGGCATCGAACAGTGCCGCACGCGTGTTCTCCGTAGCCCAGACTGCGGTCAGTCCTGACGCCACCAGGCGCCAGCCATCGATACGTACAGATTTGTCCGGAGATACCATCATGGGATGCTCCATGCGGCTCGGGCTTGGCTCATAGCCAGTGTGTTTTCCGAAGAAATTATCTTCTTGTGCGGTTGCCAGCGAAGTATGGCTGTCAGTGGAACCCAACTGACCAAACTTATAGGGATTGGTGCCGAGTTTCTTTTCCAGCTGGAGACCACGTTTCAGTGCTTCACGGGCATACTCGCCAGCCAGCATTTCATTGGTCTTGAGTTGTGACAGGTCGAGGTTGCCGAAATCCCAGTTCTCATAGTCGGAAAACTCATCATCCGGTGACAGGAAGGGGTGGGTTTCGCCATCACCTTTGATCTGGGTTACTTCATAAGCCGGTTCCCATTTGGCCCGCTCAGTGACGTATTCTTCGTCCAGCTTACGGCCATCGTACTGCACCTCCAGCGGGAACATGATGCCGTTGGACAGGTTGCCATTGTGTGCAATCGCCAGCACATCGCCGCCGGTCTTGTCTTCGAAGTTGGCCATCCATTTCCACAGATCCCGGGGATTGGGGCTGCCCAATGGTGGCGTGGTTGTGTAAGCAACTATCTGCGAGGCCTTGTCTGCGTCGTCCCGGTACATGACGACACGGTGCATATTGCTGCCCTTGATCAGCGAGGTCCATTCAAAGCCGATGAAGGCGGTGAACTTGCCGGGGTCGTTATACTTCTCCGCCGCGGCGATGGTTCCCTGCCAGACAGATTTATACGCATCGCCGTCCGGCGCATAAATCAGACCTTCCGGAAAAGTACCCTGCGAAAATCTACCGATCAGTTCCAACGCTACACCCACGCCATCCCCCGCCTGGATTCTGTCATACCATTCCCTGCCGGTCGGGTCAGCCAGGATATTCGGTTTGCCGGCGAACAGGTCGGGGAATAAACCCATGTTGTCGGAGTGATCCGCGATGACCAGAAAATCGAGTGGCCGGGACAGCTTTGCTGGCACACCACTTGAAGAGACAACCTCATCGCCACGGGCAAACTGATAAGCCGATTCCAGGCCCAGTCGGTTACCAAAGGCGCCAGCATCCATTGACAGTGAAGTATGCAGGTGGGTGTCACCCCAATAGACATTGCTGGGAAAGCCACGCTGCGCATAAGGCGAGTAGCTCTTGCCCGAATAGGCGTCATGCAGGACTTCCCTGGTATCTTCAGTGACAGGGATCTGGGCCAGCGCTGCGCTCGCACCTATCGTCAATGCGACTGAAAATAAAATTCTGATCGGAGTAAGTAGTTGTTTCAATTTACACTTCCTTTGGATTTCTCTGGCATTCAATTTGGACGGCTATTTACACACAAAAGTGAAAAAACCTCAAATACTTCAAAACACGTTAAAATTCCTGAATGTCAAAAACCACCAAGAACACCACCTTGATCCCAACTTGCAGCCACTGGGGTAACTACCTGGTTGAAGCTGAGGGTAATGTTGTCACTGCGATCCATTCCTATGCCGAAGATCCGGACCCGTCGCCGATTGGCCAGTCATTGCTGGATGCTCTGGATAAAGGTGTACGCATCCCGCAACCGATGGTGCGAGCCGGCTACCTGCAAGACGAGTGGAACAGCGATGCAAGCCAGCGTGGCATTGAACCGTTTGTGCCGGTCACCTGGCAAAAGGCAACCGCACTTGCGGCCCGGGCCCTTAAGCGGGCCAGAGACAATTATGGCAATGAGTCCATATATGGTGGCTCATATGGCTGGGGCAGTGCCGGGCGTTTTCATCACTCGCAAAGCCAGTTACATCGGTTTCTAAATCAGTACGGTGGCTATACAAGTTCCGTAGCCTCGTATTCCACGGCAGCAGCACAGGCCATCATGCCGCACGTGCTGGGTGTGTCTTTTTTGCGTCTGGTGTTTCATGCACCTACTTCTGATGATGTTGCAAAACATGCTCGCACAATGCTGTTATTCGGCGGTGCGGCCATGAAGAACACCCAGGTCAATTCGGGTGGCCTCGGAGCCCACACGGCTCGCGACCAGTTGTTGAAAATGAGTACAGCCGGTGTACGCATTATCTGTGTCAGCCCGGTCCGCGACGATGTCGGCACTGATCACAGCGGTACCTTTATTGAGCCCGAATGGTGGGCCTGTTGCCCCAACTCAGATGTCGCCATCATGCTTGGGCTGGCTCATACGCTGGTAGAAGAAGGTCTGCATGACAGGGACTTCCTGGAAAAATATACCGAGGGCTTTGAGCGGTTTCTGCCCTACCTGATGGGGGAAACCGATGGACAGCCAAAAAATGCCCAGTGGGCGTCAGCGCTCTCCGATATCCCGGCTGAGGACATTCGCCAGATGGCGCGCGACCTGGCTGCCGAGCGCAGCGTGCTGGGCATAAGCTGGTCGTTACAACGCCAGCAACACGGCGAACAGCCGTACTGGATGATCACCGTGCTGGGTGCGATGTTGGGACACATTGGCAAGCCTGGCGGTGGGGTGGCTTACGGTTATGGCTGTATCCACAACATGGGTTTTCTGGGGCGCAAGCTGCCGGCCTTTTCTACCGGCAAGTTTTCCCAGGGGCAGAACCCTGTGTCGACCTTCATTCCGGTGGCCCGTATCAGTGACATGTTGCTTAATCCGGGCGCGGTGATCGATTTCAATGGCCAGCGTGTAACCTATCCCGACATCAAGTTAGTTTACTGGGCGGGCGGCAACCCTTTTCACCATCACCAGGACCTGAATCGTCTGCGGAAAGCCTGGCAGCGACCGGAAACCATTATCGTCAACGAGCAGGTCTGGACAGCCACGGCCCGCCAGGCCGATATCGTGTTCCCATGCACGACCACGCTGGAACGTAACGACCTCGGCGGCAGCAGCTATGACCACTGGTTGTCGCCAATGCGGAAGGTTGTAGAACCATATGCACAGTCCCGCAGTGATTTTGAAGTGTTTTCCTGCATTGCCGGGCAGTTAGGCTTTGAGGAAAAGTTTACTGAAGGCCGTAGTGAAATGGAGTGGATCAGGTTTTTATATGACCAGACCCGCAGCGATGCAGCCGACAATGGTGTGTCACTCCCGGCTTTTGATGATTTCTGGGCCGGGCAGCAGTTTTCAGTTGAGGATCAGCTTGCCGAAGTGGATTTTCCGCTGGAGAAGTTCAGGCATGATCCTGTGGCTCATCCGCTTGACACTCCCTCGGGGAAGATTGAAATTTTTTCAGAGACCATTGATGGGTTTGGCTACGATGATTGCAGAGGCCACGCGATGTGGTTCGAGAAGGATGAGTTCCCCGGTGGAGCGCGCAGTGCCGAATTCCCGCTGCATTTAGTATCCAACCAGCCGAGGACGCGCTTGCACAGCCAGTTAGACCATGGCCGAACCAGCCGCAATGCCAAGGTAAAAGGCCGCGAACTGATGCGGATGAACCCGTCGGATGCGGCCGCGCGCAACATCAAGGCGGGGGATGTCGTACGTGTTTTCAACGACCGGGGTGCCTGCCTGGCCGGCGTGGCGTTGTCGGATAATATCCGGCCCGGTGTCATTGAGTTACCGACCGGTTCCTGGTACGAACCGCTGGATGCCAGCGACCCGAACAGCCTGGAGACTCATGGCAACCCGAATGTGCTGACCCGCGACATTGGCACTTCGAAGCTGGGCCAGGGCCCGACGGCGCACAGTTGCCTGGTCGAAGTTGAGCTGTTTGACCAACCCTTGCCAGAGATCAGGTCTTTTCGACAGCCGGGGGTTTAGGTTTAATGCTCCGGTGTGTGGCACCATCCTCTGCGGCACGTCGGCAGTACATGATTTAAGCAGGCCTCACGGCCGGTTCTTGAGCTTAGCAACTCCGAATCGCGGCGCCACGGGGGGTTGCCCTCTGAGACACGCCGTGAATACGTCCCTGTAGGCTCATCACAAACATCCCTGTTTGTGAAGGTCTCAGAGCGCAACCCCCCGTACCCCCGCTCAGTATGGCGGGGTATTTGAGATTAGATGTGTCAGTTTCCCCGGAACCCGAGCGGGGATATGGGGCACCTCTCCCTGAGGCCGTGGCCTGCAGGGGGAGGTGAGACCAGTGTACTGGTCGAGAGGCTGGCCTGGGCCAAGCAGGCCCCGAGCGTACATGGACGTATTCACAGCGTGCCTCGGGGAGAGGTACCCCATGTCGCCGCGCATCGAAGCCGGGAAACAAGACCAAAGGCTGGGCTTACAACAGCAGCGGGAAGGGCTGCCGCCTTTAAAGTCTTCTGATGAGCCCCATCTGTGTTAGATGGCTGACAAGAATTCTACCGAGCGCCCCAAGGGCAGCTCCCTCAAACCGTTACGGTCGCTGGTTCCATTTATCCTTGCTTACCGGAGTACGCTGATAGCGGCACTGGTGGCATTGCTGGTGGCATCAGCGTCGTTGCTCGCTTTGCCGATCGCTTTGCGCTACCTGATTGATAACGGTTTTGCCGCCAATGATATTGGAACGATCAACCGCTATTTTGGCTGGTTTTTCGCTGCTGCAGCCCTGTTTGGCGGCTTCGCAGCGCTGCGCTATTACCTGGTTTCCTGGTTGGGAGAGCGCGTGGTTGCCGATATTCGTACCGAAGTATATGACCGGGTCATTCGCATGGACCCAACGTTTTTTGAAACCACCCGCACCGGTGAAGTGTTGTCCCGGCTGACCGCAGATATTACGCTGGTACAGAGTGTGTCTGGTGTCAGTCTTTCAATTGCCTTGCGCTCGCTGCTTAACCTGCTGGGCGGCCTGGTGATGTTGGCGATGACCAGTGTACAACTGACGCTGTACATCCTGATGGGCATACCGATAGTGATCGTGCCGATCATCATTGTCGGGCGTAGAATCAGAAGCCAGTCGCGTACCACCCAGGATCGGGTTGCTGATACCAGCGGTCTCGCTGATGAAACCCTAAATGCCATACAAACGGTGCAGGCGTTTACCCTTGAGTCGCTGCAAAGCAAGCGCTACAGCGAGGCGGTTACGGAGAGTTTCATAGCTGCTATACGTCGCGTGCGAACACGTGCTTTCCTGACGGCACTGGGTATTACGATGGTGTTTGGTGCCATCACCGTCATCCTCTGGGCGGGTTCCCGTTCGGTGTTGGCAGGGTCAATGACCGGTGGTGAACTGGCACAGTTCCTGATGTATTCAATGTTTGTCGGTTCTGCCGCAGCCGGCCTCAGCGAGGTATGGGGAGAGGTACAGCGTGGTGCCGGGGCAATGGAACGTTTGTCTGAATTACTGCTGGCCCGCCCTGTAATTCGGGCGCCGGAGCAACCCCTGGCGCTGCCTGAGCGTGCCAGTGGCCGCATTGCATTCAAGCAACTCAAGTTTCACTATCCTTCGCGACCGGACACGGCAGCACTGGAAGATTTTTCTCTGGACATTGAAGCGGGTGAAACCGTCGCCATTGTCGGGCCATCGGGTGCCGGTAAAAGTACCAGCTTTCAGATGCTGCTGAGATTTTATGATCCGGAGTCGGGTTGTGTTGAGATTGATGGTGTAGACATCGCGCAGTTATCGCCCACCGATTTGCGGCAGCAAATTGGCCTGGTACCGCAGGATACGGTGTTGTTTGGCGACAGCGCCCGCGAGAATATTCGTTACGGCAAGCCGGATGCAGATGATTTCGCAGTAGAACAGGCGGCAGTTGCGGCGGCGGCGGATGAATTTATCACTGCTTTGCCGGATGGTTATGACACCTTCCTTGGTGAACGCGGCACCCGCTTGTCCGGTGGTCAGCGTCAGCGTGTGGCTATCGCCCGGGCGATTTTGAAGGATCCGCCCATCCTGCTGCTGGACGAGGCGACCAGCTCGCTGGATGCTGAAAGTGAACGGTTGGTGCAGATGGCGCTGGAAGGTTTGATGCAGGACCGCACCACGCTGGTTATTGCTCACCGGCTTGCGACGGTCAAGAAAGTTGATCGTATTGTGGTTATGGATGAGGGACGGATTGTTGCGATTGGTAACCACGATGAATTGATGCAGAGCAGCGAACTTTATGCCCGCCTGGCAAAACTCCAGTTCGGGGATACCTGAGTACGCGTGGTTCCTACAAATTCACTCAGGGTAGACTATGCTTGTGAATAATTAGCAAGCACAGGGTCTGAAAATGAGTGATGGCACATTACGTGAAGCGCCTCTGAAGTTCTCCTCGAGCCTTGAAGAGAATGATAAAGCACGCGCGGCTGATACCTTACACCTGATTCCGTATGCGGAAGCCCTGCGGGATTTTATCTATCAGTGTGAAACACCATTGACTATTGGAATTCAGGGTGACTGGGGGGTTGGGCGTACCAGCCTGATGAACATGCTGCGTGGTAGTGGTGAGGGTGAGCAATCGGGATTGCTTGATACCGCGCTGTGTAAGGCCATTAGTTATGACAGCTGGCCGTATGCTCAGTTTGACCCGGATACCCATATGGCCGTTGCCTGCCTGTACGCCCTGACCAGCAGGCTGGGTGAAGCGCTTGGTAAGGACCCGGCCCTGGAACCTGCTGCTGTTGAGGCCTGCCTGAACGCAGCCAGGCGTAAGCTCCTGATTGCTATGCAGCAGATCCGGGATTTGTCCCAGGGCCGCAGCAACGATTCGCTGGCAGAGGTGTCACACATCGACATTGCCAGTCAGATGCTGGTGTTCAGGGCTGAGTTCGAGAAGTTGGTATCGCTTTGGACACAAAGCGGTGAAGGCCGCCGGATTGTTATTTTTATTGATGACCTGGATCGGGTCCGGCCCGCCAGGGCGCTTGAGTTGTTGGAAGCCATCAAGAACTTTGTCGATGTGCCCGGTTGTGTTTTTGTCATGGCGCTGGACTATGAAGTTGTGCAGCGCGGCATGGTTGAAAAACTTGGTCATGACTTGCAGAAAGCCAGCGGCAAGGCGTTTTTTGACAAGCTGGTGCAGCTGCCCTTCATTGTACCTACCACTTCGTACAAACTTGATGACTACATATTTGGCTTGTTGCAGAAAGCCGGCATGCCGTGTGTACAGGATGCTGGTTCCGATGCTGACAGTCGGCAATTTTTCCTTGATATCACACGCTTCACCGTGGGCCGTAATCCCCGCAGCATCAAGCGTGTGATCAACTACACTAACTTGCTGGAAAGAATTCACCACCACAATGCTGGCCGGGATACGACCAGCAATGAATTCCGCATACTGTTTGCTCTGGTCAGTATGCAGATTGCCTGGCCGGAATTATTCCAGCACCTGGTTCGTGACCCTTCAGTCGATACGGTCACCAGCCTGCAAAGCTGGGCCTACCTTGATAGCTTGCCTGAAGCGGCCAGCCTGTTCGAGCGTTCATCCGACAGGGACCGGGTTAAAATTTAGATAGCGGCCTATTTTGACACCCTTTTCAGCCTGCTTGATGAGAACGATGACGGGCAGATTGATACCCGGGAGTTGCAACCGGTGCTGGCGGTAATGGAATTGGCAAAAATTACCAGCGTGGAGAGTTATCAACGGCCGCGTGACTGGTTTATCCAACGTGTGCATGACAACAATGTTGGCGGCAGCCCGTTGGTTGAGTCGTTCCTGGAAAAGGTCTTTATGCGTTCGGTCTGGTACCTGGGTACGGAGATCAAGTATCGTCGGGCCGGCAGCCGCTTTGTCACACTGGTACATGATCGTCGTCAGATCGGTACGCTGATCAGCCTCAGGTCACAACCGCTGGTTTTTCGCCTGGCGATGTCTCCGGAAGAGGTTATGTCTGGCCTGAAGGAGTACTGGAGTAGCAAGCACGCAGTAAAAAGTGAAGCCATTACCCTGGTTCGCAGTACTTTCAGCAGCGAAGCATCGCTGACCGGGTTTGGGGATACGCTGGTCGACTTCAGCAAGATGACCCACATGCCCAGCAGTGAAGCGGTCAAGTTGCTGAACGTCCTGTTTCGTATCGTCACGCTGTGAGGTGGCCACTCGGAGCCAGGTAGTTAGTTGTTTTCGCAGGCCTATTTCTTCTCCAGCCTGGCCGGCACGGGAACCTGACAGATATCCAGTACCCTGGGGGGCTGTTGCCTGAAGAACTTGCTGCCACGGTTGCGGCGTTCCTTCAGCATGGCTTTGAAGCCCTTGCTGTTGGTGTCAGCAGTATAAATATTTAACTGCTCGTTTGTATCAAGGCTGCTGGCAAGTTGCATGCGTTTTATCCAGGTTCGTTGCATATCACCCTGGATGTAGCCATTCTCCTTTGTTGCTCCACGCTTGATACGTTGCACTACATCCATACCCCATACTACGCGGCCAAATACGGTCAGGTTACGATCGAGATAGCGTGGTGCCTGACCAATGACAATATAGAAATCCGTACTGCTGCTGTCAGCGTCCGTATCGCGTGCCATCGCCACGGTGCCGGGGCAATGGGTGAGCCAGGCTTTACCGCCCTTGTTGTTGTCACGGCCAGCGGCAAAGCCGTTGATGAAACCGGTGTACGGCGCAAACAAATCTTCTTTCTGCACCAGGGTCCATGGCAATGGGAACCACTGTTTGGCTTCCTTCTTGTCCTTTGGTTTCATGGGCCACTGAATCTCAAACTCAGCCTTAAGTGTTGGTGAGTCACGGCTGCCGTCGATGTCACTTTCATCGCCTGCCTGGGCGACGAATCCATCGATAACACGGTAGAAGCTCAGGCCACGGTAGAACTGATCTTCAAGCAATACTTTGAATTGCTTCACGGTTTTCGGTGCGAATGTCGGGTTGAGTTCAATCACTACTGTGCCTTCCTGCAACTGCAGGTAGACCGTATCGTCGGGGTCGAGCGGGTTCCAGACAAGGTCGTCTTGTGCAAATACAATAACGGGTCCGGCCAGCAGAATTGCCAGCAGTACCCAGCGGGTTGAGAAGAGCCTGAGGTATTTTTTCATGGTGTCACCGGTCTAAGCCAATTGTAGTTATATAAGCAGCCAGCGGATTTGCGCCTTTGCTGGCAGGTTTATCCCATACAGAGTAATTCAGCTCCAGGCTATTGTTGCCGGGCTGCAAATCAAGTAAAACGATGTACACAGCGAGGTATAGCGTCCTGCCTCCAACGGTGACAGGAGCTGGTTTGGTATCTAGCTTTCTTACCTGGTAAGCGCCACCCCTGAATGTGATTTCCTGGTCCTGGTCCACCGCCAGCATATTGAGTTGAAGCGCCACTTTTTGCCGTGCCCTGGACTGAATGTTAAGCAAGGTTTTTGGCCCTCTCACCCATCGCCCCCGGGGTGCACCACGGCGGTCGGCACTAATATCTGTATCAGAATATGGGCCCTCCACCGGCCCCCAATCACGGCTGGAAATACGCACAGAGCTACATAGTTCCCGGTTTTTGCACTGGACGAAGTTGTTGAGTTGGCGTTGTTCATTCCAGATGATCGTCATCATTGGTTTTACTGAGTCGTCGGAGACAAGGTAGATTTTGCGGTCTTTTGTTACAGCGAGAAATGCGGAATGACCGGTTGAGCCAGACAAAGGAACGTCCTGTTGGTTGATGGACAGTCGGGCAGTGGTTGCAGACGCTTCAATTTTTCGAAAAATATCCCCGGGTACAGGCAGGATGACAAGCTGCCGGGTTCCTGTCGCATCGAAGATGCCGGAAGTCTTCAGGCGTTGTTGATAGATGGTGTAATCACCCAGTTTTACACTGGCCACGGGGGCTGCTGAGCCCGAGCGGATATCGCTCCAGTGTGTAGCGAGGGTGGTTGCTTTTGGACCGTTCTTCAACAGGAATACCGCCATCAATATTAATGCCGTTCCTGTGACAAGCCATTTAAGTAGCTTAACTGTCATCCCTTGCCACCCAGGAAATAGTAAAACCCCGGCAGGATTTCAATCAGGGCATCATCCTTGATGTTCAAACATCGATTGATCTTGCAGCTACTCAACAAAGACACCTGGTTCTGTTTCAGGAACGTCTTCAGGGCCGGTTTTGCAACACAGTCACCGTTGTCCTGACAATCAAAGTAAAGCGGTAAATACAAACTGTAAACCTTGCGCTGCCAGTGCCGGTCCATGTACAGGTACGACCAGGTGTCAGAGCCAGCCTCACCCGCTGAGAAGCTCCCGCGATAAGCAACATGAGCGATCGGTTCAGATACGGGGATTGCATCGATTATGCGGTAAAAATTTGGTCTTGGCCGTATAAACCAGCTGGTGAAATTTGCTGACGTCCTGGACGCATGGTCCAGTGAAACAAACTCTTTGAGGCGCATCAGGTTGGTATAGTGTGGCGGTAGCAAGATCAGGCCTGACCAGACCATTGAAAGAACAATAAGGCCGCTGGTCAGGGTGCTGAACCATCGCTCCGTGAGCCAGCCACTGTGATAAATCTGCACGGCAGCATAGGCGATCAGAATCATTGGGAAAAAGCTTAGTATGCGGTAGCTGTTGGCATTCAAATTGATAAACATCAGTGCCCCGAACAGCAGTACCGCAACGCTGGACAACAAAAACACAGGCTGCCGGCGTAGTCGGGCACTAAAAAGAGCAGCCACTGCCAGCACCAGGGCCAACAGGCCAAAGGTCGCAAATTGCGGACCAAATCCTGATACGAGCACAAGATCAGCGCCGTAGCCATTTTGATAGTCAAATACCCGTGGCAGGAATTCCTTCACATTTAACAGGAGAAAATCTGAATTTCGGAATCCACCGACCATGGCGTTAATTGCGCCTGCATCATTGGCGAGGCTTTCACCGGCCTCATTCAAGCGGGTTCCATAGGCGCCATGCAAGCGGCCATACACCATCAGGTTACGCACATACCAGTAGCCACTAATAAGAACACCGATGGCCACGGACAGACCAACGGACCTGAACAGTAGCCGAAGATTTAGCCCGTCAGCGAACAAGTCCCGGTGCCGGGAAACCGCAATGATTGAAAATACCAGCAAGGCAACCAGAATATGTACGGGAGCGGCAATCTTGTAACCCAGCGCCAACCCAAAAGCCGTTGCGGCCAACGGTAACAAAGCATAGTTCCGGTGCCGAATAAACTCTGCCAGGAACAACAGGCCGGCAATCAGGCCGACATTCAGTCCGAGGTGGTCTTTGTTGGTGGTTGCCTGCATCAGCACAATGGGCAAAAAGAAAATCACGGCGGCGAACTTAAATGACCATGCCCGGGATACACCGGATTGGCGCATCACGGCAATGCTGGCGGGCAGTATTGTCAGAGCCCATAGCAACATGGGCATCTCAACCAGAAAATCATCCTGAAAGAAACTGAAGAACCAGTATGCCAGCACGGTCATTCCCAGCGGGGCGCCATTGATGCGGTTGACAGTGGTTTCCAGCACGGGTGGAATGAAACCACGCTGATACCACTCGACAGCGGGTGGCAGGTGGTACACAAAGACATCCCAGATATGCGGCGGCAGCCACAGGACCTTCAGCAGCAGAATTGCTATTTGAACAACCAGCAGGCCGGCAATGATGTAGAGAAAATAGTCCCGCTTTGAAAACGTGTCTGTCAGAGCCTGCGAAAGCATTGGCAAGAAAGGTTGGCGATGGGCTCTGCAACGAAACAGGACGGTTATTGAAACCAGCAGGCTCAGCAGGGGAATCGACCAGGCATTCAGGTAGCGCAAGGCGACGCCAAGTAACAAAACCACGATGGTGATATGGGCAAACGACAGCATCAGGGTTGCTACCATCCTCAAGGACAGCGACTGATGCTCTTTGAGCAGGCAACTGCTCAGTTGCCAGCTGGACACAGTCAGCAAACCGTTGACCAGCAGAAATATTAATCCGTTAATTACACCCACCAATATTGTGTTCCTTTATGGTCGACCCAAAGCAGTCGTTTGTGCACACCAGATCTGCCAGATCTTGCGGTATTTCTTCTCCAGTTGCTGTGTGAGCCCGCGATAGTCCATCAGGGCTGACCGCTGCATGCGCTGGCGGAGCCCCTTGTGAATATCATTCAGCTTTGCCGTATTCAAGGCCAGATTGACAGCAATGTCTACATACTCTGTGCCATTGTTCGCGATCAGGTCATTAAGGCCAACACAATTCAATTGGCTGGCAGTGACCCGGTTGACGTGCCTGGTGCCGGCCAGTGTTACGACCGGTACGCCCATAACAAGCGCGTCACAAGTTGTTGTAGTGCCGTTGTAAGGGTAACTGTCAAGGCACAGGTCTACTGACCGGTAAGTCTGCATATGGTCGTACTGAGATTTCGTTCGGCCCAGCAGTATTTGCCGGTCTGCGGCAATGCCCGCTTCAGCAAGAGCGCTGCTGACCTCCTCACGAACCGATATTTGGTCCAGCATCCTGTTTTTTACCAGTAACTTTGAGTTTTTGACCCGGGCCAGAATTCGCCCCCACAGCTGCAACAATTCCGGATTGAGTTTGGGCAGCGCGTTGAATGAGCCAAAAGTAAAACACCCGTTACTTGTTGCGGGCGTTTGAGGCGCAATATCAGGCAGTGGGCTAGCCGGCAGATAGACCGAGAAGACGGGGTCCAGGTATATCAGTTGCTCGCTGGAATGGCCGGTCGCCTGAGGTTGGGGGTCGGTGATACTGTCAACAATCCGGTAATCCATAACATCGAGTCCCGTGGTACCGGGATAGCCTATCCAGTTGATTTGAATGGGTGCTGCACGCCGTGCCAGGACACCCATCCGGTGCCCCTGCGTGTAGCCGTTCAAATCAACCAGAATATCAATGCGGTCCTGAGTTATTTGTTGGTACAACTGCTGATCAGTCACGTTTCCCGCAGGGGTAAATTTTTGCACAGCATTTTTTGCCCTTTGTGTCCATTCATCATGCTTATGGCCGGTGTACCAAGCGCTGATGTGTACATTTTCCTGCGAGTGAGACTCCAGCACGGGAATGATGAAGTGCGCTACCGAATGACGGCGGAAATCAGAAGAAAGATAAGCGATCCGCAACACCCGGTCCGGGTCCGGAACGCCTGACCAAGAGGTTTTTGGTGATCCATACTGTTGCCGCAATGCAGCAGCGGTTGCTCGATGCAGATCCAGTGCAGCCTGGCCGTTCAGAGCTGGAACATAGTTGCTTACAAACAGGTAGTTTGCGCGCGCCAGAACATGTTCAGGGTTTACCTGTAGGGCTGTGCGGAAATACTGCAGTGCCCTGTTCTGACCGTGATAGCGGTTGACTTCCATACAACCCAGGTTGTAGCAGGCGTTGCCGTAGCGGGTAACCTGGTCAGGGCGAAGCGTGGAAAAGTCAGGTCCTGAGTCCAGCCAGCTTTGCAGATGTTTCTGTAAAAAAGTGCAAATTGATTGTTCGTCCACCAAGGCAACTTCATTCAGCCCAGGGGATCCCGGGTAGTGGCCGGCAGCCACGTCATAGGCGGCAATTCCGACCTCCAGTTCAAGCTCAAGTTTGCTGAACGGATGTTTGGTATTGCGCAGCAGGGCAAGTCGATGGTTTGAGATGGCGTTGTCGACTTCGCCAATGAGCTGTTGGGACACTGCCTGATAGTAAGGGGTCAGGCGATGGTTGGGTTCCAGTTCTGCGGCCCGGGTGGCCAGGGGTAGTGTCAATTCAGCCTGGCCGGCGCTCCAGTACAACTGGATCAGTTCAAATAATGGTTCTGCTGAGTGAGGGGATGATTGCTGCCATTGCGCACATATATCCCTCGCCCGTTGCCGGTCTGCGGGTTTATGGCTGCCTTTTAACAGACTGATTTGTAGTTGGAAAGTGGCAGGTGATGCGGGTAATTGCTCCGCCACTGCCATTGCCTGCTCGAGTCGCCCTGCACGGGCTAAGCGGATGGCGTGGTCAACAAGCGCTTGCACGCTGTCGCCTACTTCTGCAGCCATTCCGGGAGCAAGCGTGGTATCCAGTGGGTAGTGAGAAGCCTGGGGCGTTTGTTCATGGTGTCACCGGTATCTGATATCTACCGGTGACAGTGTACTGCCGGGCGTGACGGCTGTCACATCAGGGCATCTGTATTTTGCTGCCTTCCCGGCCGGGTACGACGATAGAGGATGCCTGTTGGCGTTGCATTTCTTTCAGCTCTTCCATGGTCCGCTCTACGGCCTGTTGGGCAGCTTCGCCAAAGCCCGCAACAGCACTTTCGAGGCTGTCGGCTTCAATTTCAAAGGTCAGCGGCAGTGCGCCGCCGGGTGTCATGATTTGCGTGGAGCCAATAAACTGTACCGGTCGGCTGTTATCTGTTTCACCATCAATAGTGACCGGTGTCATTTTACGAATGGTGCCAACACGACTGTCGGTGTAAACCTCTTCACGCGCAAGTGCGGTCGCATCCATATTAATTTCAGGGCTGGTTTCCATCTGGCTCATAAATAATTCCTTTGTTTGATGTATCACGAGGTGGGGTCAACGGGTGGAAAACGCAAGCACGTACTCAAACGACGGGCCGGGGCACTATAATAGCTGTAGATTGCATGCAACCAGCGGAGTTTTTTGATGGCAGATATTCATAGCGAAGAAATAACCTATCAGGGCGATGGCATAGAAATGAAGGGTTACATTGCCTGGGACAACCAGAGGCAGGGCCCACGGCCCGGTATGCTGGTGGTGCATGAATGGTGGGGCTGTAACGAGTACGCCCAGCGGCGGGCGCGGATGCTCGCTGAGGCCGGCTATACGGGTATGGCACTGGATCTGTATGGTGCCGGTCGTGTCGCAGCCAACCCTGATGAAGCCGGTGGCTTGATGGCGGGCCGCACTGAAGATATGGAAGGTACACGCAGTCGTTTCATGGCAGCACTGGAACGCTTGAAGGCGCATGAAATGGTTGATGCCAATCGCACCGGCGCCATTGGCTATTGCTTTGGTGGTGGGGTGGTCACGCATATGGCGCGCATGGGCGCGCCGCTTGATCTCACTGGCTCATTTCATGGTGCGATTGGGCTGGCGGCAGTAGATGGACCGGAGCGGATCGACTGCCGGATTATGGTGTATCACGGTGAAGCGGACGTGCTGATTGACGATGAACAGATCGCAGGCTTCAAGGCGCAGATGGAAAAGACCGGCGCCAACTACGATTTCATCCGCCTGCCCGGCGCCCTGCATGGTTTCAGTAATCCGGTCGCAACGACCAATGGTCAGAAATATGGTTTGCCACTGGCCTATAACCCACTGGCAGATGAAAGTTCATGGGCGCATTTGTGCCTGACCTGTGAAGAAGTTTTCGGGAGCAAATCAAATGACTGAGGCAGGTAAAGGCAAAGCGCTGGGTGTCGGCGGCGTATTTTTCCGTTCAGCTGATCCGGCACGTCTCGCCAACTGGTACAGAGATACGCTGGGGCTGGCCATCGAGGCCTGGGGAACCACACATGGCACCAGTTTTTCACCGGACTCGATGCCTGCCAATGCATTTACCGTGTGGAGCACATTTGCAGCGGATACAGAATATTTTGGCCCCTCCGGCCAGTCGTTCATGATCAATCTGGTGGTCGACGACCTGGACGCCGCGTTGGTGAATGTCAAAGCCGGGGGCGGCGAGGTCATAGTGGAAAAAGAGGAGCATGATTTCGGTCGTTTTGGCTGGATAATTGACCCTGATGGCAACCGTGTTGAGTTGTGGGAACCACCTGATAAAATACCGCAGGCCGAGACATGAACGAGTCCCGGGAAAAGTTGCGTGAGCGTATCGAAGAACTGGAGAGCCAGGCGGCTTTTCAGGACCAGTTACACGAGACCCTGAATGCGGCAGTCGCCAGGCAGGACAGTGAGATAATGGAACTGAAGCGGCATGTGGGCCTGTTGTTCGAGCGCCTTAAAGACATGGGTGAAGCGGCACCGGGCGCCCAGGCCCAGGATGAGGTTCCGCCGCACTATTAGCCTGTAGCCCGGATGAAACATTCGGGCAGGGTGGTTTACGCGTTTTATCGGTGCGGCGATTTACCACGCAGTTCGCGGCGTTTGAGCTGTTCAACAATCCTGTGACCCCGGCCCGGTGCGCTCCACGGACAGACGGTAATGCAGATGGCACAGCCGAAGTTTTCATTAAAAAACGGAATGCATTTGTCGAAATCAACGTACCATTTCAGCTTGCCGCGGACCGGTACTTTTTCGGCTTGAATGGCCTCAGGCGGACAGGCGTTGGCGCACACCTGACAGCGACTGCAAAAGTCATCAACGTTATAGTCAATGGTGTTGGGGGTTGGCTGCAGGGGTATGTTGGTGAGTACGCATGCAAGCCGGAAAGATGAGCCGTATTCCTTGCTGATCAGAGACCCGTGTTTGCCGAGCACGCCAAAACCGCAGGCTATTGCGGGCGGGATCATCAGCAGCGGACCGGCCAGTGGGCCCGCATGCGGAGCAGCATCCCAGCCACGCTCCCTGATCCAGGTGGCAATGTCCTTGCAGGCTTTGGTCGCCCTCCCATACTGGCGCACCACTTCGGCGCCGGCCGGTGCTTCCGGTGCGGACTTCATCTGCTCATAGTCGTGAGCAAAGCCCAGTACGATAGCCCATTTATAATCCAGCGTGATGCCGTCGTAAGCCCACTCAGGCTTGAAAGCGGTTATACCCAGCCGTTCCAGATCGAGCGTATCGGCATATGCTGCCAATTGCTGCGACCAGTCCTTCGCCGGTTGCTGCAGCGGCTCTCCACTGATGGGCGGCACTTCGATGGCGAGGATTTTTGCGCGGGCCTCACGCGCATCATTGATAGCGGGATTGTCCGGGTCCTGAGTGTAAAACCACTTTTGTAATTTACCGTGCTTTATTTTGTCAGGATCGTGCCAGTAAATACGCGATGGACGTCGGTACTCGGTTTCGCCCATGCCGTTGATCGTGTTCCCCGAAGTTTTGGGCATCAGGGCCAGCTGCTCCGGGTTCGGTGTAAAAGGTCGGTAGGGTGATTTAGCCATCGTGGGAACCTTTGCTTAAAATGGAATTTGCAGTGCGGGTTCGTGCATGCGACCCAGTTGCTCGCGCAGGCTGAGAATCAGGTCTTCCCAGTAACGGGGTTCGCCAAACCAGGGGAATGCGATGGGAAAGGCCGGGTCCTGCCAGCGTTTGGCCAGCCAGCCAGCATGGTGTAGCATGCGCAGGGTTCGCAGTGCTTCTATCAGTCCCAGTTCGCGTCGGCTGAAGTGGTAGAACTGGGTATATCCTTCGAGCACGTCTTTCATCTGCCCAGCCATTTCCTCGACCTCTCCTGACAGCAGCATCCACAAATCCTGTATGGCAGGGCCACTGCGGCAGTCGTCCAGGTCGACGAACAACGGTCCGTCACGCCATAGGATATTGCCGGGGTGGCAGTCGCCGTGCAGGCGGATGCCGGCAAATTCACCCACGCGTTCAAAGCTGGCCTCAATAGATGTCAGCAGGTCACTGGCAAGGCTTTCGAAGGCGGTTTCGAGGTGTGGCGGAAGCCATTGCCCCGCGAGCAGCTCCTCCACTGGCTGATGGCCAAATCTTTGAATCGTCAGTTGCGGGCGTGTAGCAAAATCCTGTGCAGCGCCAACTGCGTGGATACGGCCGAGAAACCTTCCCAACCAGATGCGGGTATCTTTCTGGTCGAGTTCCGGTGCGTGTCCGCCACGGCGCTCAAAAAGTGCAAAGCGGAAGCCATCGTGCTCGTGAAGTGTCCGGCCATTGATCTCCATGGGAGGTATCAATGGAATCTCCGCGCTTGCGATCTGCAGTGAAAACTCGTGCTCTTCGAGAATTTGTGCGTCACTCCAGCGGCCCGGTCGGTAAAACTTGGTTACCAGCGGCAGGGCATCTTCAATGCCGACCTGGTACACCCGGTTCTCATAACTGTTGAGTGCCAGCAGGCGACCGTCACATTCCAGCCCCACCGACTCGATTGCCTGGATGACGGTATCCGGGTCAAGCCGGTAATAAGGGGTGGTAGATTCGCTGTTTTGCGTCATATGCCGGTGAACTGATGGGTAACGTGCAGCTTAGTACAATTTTTCCTACAATACATTATTGTGAGCAACTCCCGAAAATCATCTGTTCTGGCAAGAGCGGCCAATTGCCTGGTGCGCTATGGGCCTGACTTTTCCCCCGTTGAGATAAGCCGCGCCGAGGGTGCATATATCTATGACAGCAGTGGACGGGCAATTCTCGATTTCACTTCCGGGCAGATGAGCTCGATCCTCGGGCATTGTCACGCGGAGATAGCGCAGGTGGTATGCACACAGGTTCGCAGCCTTGACCACCTGTTCAGTGGCATGCTGTCTGCCCCGGTATTGGAGTTGGCAGAAGCCCTGTGCGAATTGCTGCCACCCGGCCTGGATCGTGTGCTTTTGCTCAGTACCGGCGGTGAATCCAATGACGCGGCACTGCGCATGGCGAAGCTGTTCACCGGTGGACACGAGGTTGTGGCCCTGAGCCAATCCTGGCATGGCGTAACCGGCACAGCATCAGCAGCCAGTTATGCCGCGGGTCGCAGTGGCTATGGGCCGCATGCGGCAGGGGCCATGGCAATCAACGCACCCAATGCCTATCGGCCTGCATTCGGCTCCGTCAGCGGCGCAGACTGGCGTGCCGAACTCGACTATGGTTTCCAGCTGGTTGACCGGCAATCGGCGGGGGCGCTGGCCGCCTTTATCGCGGAGCCGATTCTCAGCACGGGGGGAATGATTGACCTGCCAGTAGGCTACCTTGCGAAGTTGAAGCAGCATTGTAGCGACCGTGGCATGTTATTGATTCTGGATGAGGCCCAGACCGGTCTGGGCAGAACAGGAGAGATGTTTGCATTTGAGCGGGATGATGTTGTGCCCGACATCCTGACGCTATCCAAGACGCTGGGGGCCGGACTGCCGTTGTCGGCGGTCATTACCTCGGCGGAAATAGAAGCCCGCTGTCACGAGTTGGGGTACCTGTTCTATACCACGCATGTTTCCGATCCGTTGCCTGCAGCGGTGGGGTTGAAGGTACTGGAAATAGTCGTTCGGGATAAGCTTGCCTCACGGGCAGCCCGTCTGGGAGAACACCTGGCAGATGGGTTGCTGGCCATCAAAGAGCAACATGATTGCGTTGGGGACGTGCGTGGGCGGGGCTTGCTGCGTGGGATGGAAGTTGTGCTGGATCGTGAGTTGAAAACACCGGCGCCTGAGCTTGGCAGCCGTATTACTGCCCGCTGTCTGGAGTTGGGGCTCAGTATGAATATCGCCAACCTTCCAGGCTTGGCCAGCGTGTTCCGGATTGCCCCGCCCCTGACCATTGCGCGTGAGGAACTGGAAACCGGCCTGGCAATTCTCAGCGAGGCTATTGCGATTGAAACCAACGCTGTTTGATGTCCTGTTTTAGCAGTAGAATAGGCTGATCCGGCCAAGCCCCATTCGAGGTACCTGTCTGCATGCCAAACAAGTCAAATAACCTGGCACTTTATTGTGATTTCGAGAATATTGCGCTGGGTGTCAGAGATGCAAAGTATGCGCGCTTTGACATTATGGAAGTTCTTGAACGGTTGCTGGTCAAGGGCAATATCGTTGTCAAGAAGGCCTACTGCGACTGGGATCGGTACAAAGATTTCAAAGCCGATATGCACGAAGCCTCGTTTGAGCTGATCGAAATTCCGCACGTGCGCCAGTCGGGTAAGAATTCAGCTGACATCCGCATGGTCGTGGACGCACTTGACCTGTGTTACACCAAGGCGCACGTCGATACCTTCGTAGTAATTTCCGGAGACTCGGATTTTTCGCCGCTGGTGTCCAAGCTGCGTGAGAACAATAAAATTGTTATTGGCGTAGGTGTAAAGGAGTCAACTTCAAATCTGCTGATCGCCAATTGTGATGAGTTTATCTATTACGATGATATTGTTCGCCAGTCCGAACGACGCAAGCCCAGAAAGAAAAAGGCCAATGGCAAGAAGGAGAATGGCGACACTCCGTCCGCAGTTGGGAAGCACCAGCGGCGTGAGGAACAGGCTTTCGCCTGGGTGCTCGAGACCATGGATGACCTGTTCAGTGAACGTGACCCCGAAGAAAAAGTTTGGGGCTCGATGGTCAAGCAGGCTTTAAAGCGGCGTAAACCCGGCTTCAGCGAGCGATACCATGGGTTCCGGTCTTTCAGTGAGTTACTTGAGCGGATGGAAGAACAGAAAATGGTCACGCTGGAACATGATCAGAAATCGGGTGGTTATATCATCAGCGACTATGCGGGTGCATGACCGGTTGACAGCCAACAGGCTTCCCTGAATAAAAAAAGACCCGCATTTTTCGCGGGTCTTTTTTTAGTGGGTTCGATTTGATTTGCATCAAATGTCCACCTCCTCTCCTTAGATCGACCATGCGCTGTCAATTTCTAAATGACATGCTGGTCTACCCCTTTTGCGCGATTGCAAGCATCCTTGTCTGCAGGCATCCGTGCTACAAATTCTGACTCACTCCGTGGGTCTTGTTCCCCTTTTTCCCTTAGGGTTATTCTTTAATGCTGTTTTTCAACAACATGTTTTCTGGGTGGCGACAAACTTCCCTGTCTTGTTAGAACTTCCCTGTTCTAAACTTCCATGTAATTTCGAAACTTCCTTGTCGACTAACTCATCCCTTATTGTTATGACTTCCTGGTCTATTCTTATATACCGTGACTGGAAGGTGATGGTGTGGTTCAACACAACATCTGCCCCCTTTACCATGCAGTTATCGTGCCAATACGACTTATTTATATAATATACATATATATCAATGATATACAAAGTTTCATATTTTTGGCAGACTACACTGAAAACCCTGAATTGTCGTAAAGTGTCGGCTTACTGACAATATTTGTCAGTTTCTGTCGTGGATTCAGTCAGATAAGTCAGGAGATAAATGCCGGCATAAAAAAAACCCGCCGTCTGGGCGGGTTTTTTCCAGGTGAGACGTTCCCCTTTACAGCAAACGTTCACGCTCCCCTTTCGTGATCATATTACCAACCCCCATTGGTATACCTGACCACTTTTGCTTGTCCCCCTAGCTACCTTATTCCTGTTTGTCCCAGATTCTGGGTTAGCGCCTTCAGTAACTGTCGTTGGTTCAGTTCGCTTCAGTAGCTGTCGGTTGGTACAGCTTGCTTTAAACAGTTGGTGAACAACCCCCATGTCCATAAATCTATGTCCCTGGAAGAAGATGTGCTTTCTTAGAGAAAACCATCTGCCCCCCCTTAGATGCAAATATCACGCCAAGACAGGCACGGTTTAGAATAATACTTATATAACAACAGGATAGATTTGTGGTAGGGGATTGAGAGTGGTGGTGACTGCGGGCTGGCTGTCAAAGTGTGTCGGACAGAGACAATAATTGTCAGTTATTGCCTGTCCCAAATTGTCAGCGCGCGGTGTTGTGGAATCAGAGGTAGGTGAGCCAACCCCGTTGATCCGGCGTGGTGCCTTTAAACAGGCCGAAAAATGCTAATTGGATGCGCTTGGTGAGCGGTCCGCAGCCACCGTTGCCAATGGTCATGTGGTCAACCTGCCGTACCGGTGTCACCTCGACAGCAGTACCGGTGAAGAAGGCCTCATCGGCCCCATACAGTTGTTCACGCGAAAGTGTTTGTTCAACAACTTCCAGCTCAAGGTCGCTGGCCAGTGAGAAAACAGTATCGCGGGTAATGCCACCGAGAATCGAAGCGGACGCGGGCGGAGTTAAAATACGGCCCTGCCGAATAATGAACAGGTTCTCCCCGGCGCCCTCGCTGAGCAGGCCGTCGTGGCCGAGGGCGATACCTTCGTCAAACCCGCGGTCTTTGGCCTCAAATCCGATCAGTTGACCGGACAGGTAATTGCCGCCGGCCTTGGCACCTGTGGGAATGGTGTTGGGTGCGACCCGCTGCCAGGAGGTGATGCAGGCACGGATGCCGTTCTTCAGGCCCTCCTCTCCAAGGTAAGCTCCCCATGAATCCACCATGATGGATATATCAACGGCGCCAAAGTCTTTGGGTATAACCCCGAGTCCGCAATTGCCGCGTGCGACCAGCGGCCTGATGTAGGCGCTTTCAAGTCCGGCATCACGTACGGTGTCAAGACAGGCCTGGCGCAGTTCTTCATGGCTGTAACGAATAGGAATCCGGTAAATGGCTGCAGAGTAAAACAGTCTTTCCAGGTGGTCATCCAGGCGAAAGAAAGCCGTGCCTTGTGGCGTCTGGTATGCACGAATGCCCTCAAATACTGATGAACCATAGTGCAAAGCATGGCTTTGGACGTGTACTTTGCAATCTTCAGAGTCACGCAACTTGCCGTTGAACCAGATTTTGAATGGAATGGTCATCTTTCAGGAGTCCGTGTCGCTGCCGCTTGTTGCCAAGGGTGCAGTATCCAACCATGCAGTAGCCAGTTCAAGTACCATCTAATACATTTACAGGATCAGTGGAAAGCGGAGAAAGAAAAGATGGAGTGGAAACTGTTTGCGACCGTGTTCGGTGCCATATTCATCGCTGAAATGGCGGACAAAACACAACTCGTTACCTTGCTGTTTGCAGCCGACAAGGATGTCAGCAAGTTGACGGTATTTCTTGGCTCGGCACTGGCACTGGTGCTCGCCAGTGCGATTGGAGTATTGCTGGGTTCGGTGCTGTCACAAGTGATTAACGCCAGGCTCATGTCAATGATTGCCGGCGCAGCCTTTATCGTGATCGGGATGGTGACCTTTTATCATGGCTGGCAAAGCGCCGTCTGATCATGATATATAGCAGTACTTACCAGAACCTTTACGTTTAAGATACGGGATATGAACCGGGAATCACACCACGATCACCATCACCACGCCACTCCGGACTATAACCGGGCGTTTGCGGTCGGTGTGGCGCTCAATATTATTTTCGTAGTGGTAGAAGTCACCTATGGCGTGATTGCTGATTCCCTTGCCCTGATAACCGATGCCGGACATAACCTGAGCGACGTGATGGGCCTTTTGCTGGCCTGGGGGGCGAGCTATCTGGCCGGCAAGCAACCGTCTTTGCGGCGCACCTATGGGTACTCCAGGGCTACCATCCTGGCCTCCATGTTCAGTGGTTTGTTATTGCTGGCAGCCGTCGTTGTGATCAGCTGGGAGGCTTTCGGCCGGTTTTCCGAGCCTGTACAACCGGCGGGAAGGACCATCATGATGGTGGCCGGTATTGGTGTAATTATCAATTCGGTTACCGCCTGGTTTTTCGTTTCGGGTAAAGATAACGACCTCAATATTCGCGGTGCGTATCTGCACATGGCGGCAGATGCCCTGGTTTCCCTCGGTGTTGTTATATCAGGTTTCGTAATCTGGAAGTTTGGCCTGAACTGGTTTGACCCCCTCAGCAGCCTGCTGATTGCCGGCGTAATATTCTGGTCTACCTGGGGCCTGTTGCGCGATTCACTTAACTTATCCATCGACGCGGTGCCACGCGGGCTGGATCCGGAGAAAGTGCGTGATTGGCTGGCTGCCCAGCCAGGGGTGGTGGGAATGCATGATCTGCATATCTGGCCCATGAGCACGACCGATACTGCATTGACCGTGCACTTGTTAATGCCACAACCGCCTGCCGGTGACGAATTTCTGCATGATTTGGCAAAACAGCTGCATGAGCGTTTTGGAATATCACACGCCACTTTCCAGATTGAGCGTGGCGATGATGATGTGACCTGCCTGCAGTCACATAACTGCGCCGACTAGGTCCTCCGTACTTATCTGTTTTGCTTTATCAGTCTTCGCGCTGGCAGTGGTCTGTAATGACATGAGCAACACAGGTGGTCAGCTTGCGGGCAAACGGAATGTGGATAAATTCGTTGGGCCCATGGGCGTTGGATTGAGGCCCCAGCACACCGGTAATCATGAATTGTGCCTGTGGAAAAAAGTCACCCAGCATGGCCATGAATGGAATCGTGCCGCCTTCACCCATATACATCACACTGCGGCCATAGCTGCCCTGTGAGCCCTTCTCCAGAGAGGCATGCAGCCATGGGGCAACTTCTGGTGCGTTCCAGCCGGACGCCGCCTGGTCTGTTTCGAAACTGACCTTTGCGCCGGCGGGTGGATCAACCTCCAGGGTTTGCTTCATCATCTGTGATGCTGCTTCGCCATCCACGGTTGCCGGTAAGCGCATGGAAAGTTTCATGGCTGTGTAGGGTCGTAAAACGTTGCCGGCATTTTCCAGTGCAGGAATGCCTTGGACGCCGGTGTACGAAAGTGCCGGTCGCCAGGTGCGATTCAGGATACGCTCTACGTTGTCATCGGCCATGGGTTCAACACCATCGACAAAGGGATAGGCCTGCCAGATCTGGTCTCCCAGCGCGGCAGCCATCGCCCGGGTCTGCTCCAGCCTTTGCTCAGGAATGGGTGCATAAAGATATTCCGGCAGTACTTTGCCGCTGGACTGGTCTTCAAGCCGGCTGAACAATTGCTGCATGACCCGGAAGCTGGAAGGTACAACACCGGAAGCGTAGCCGGAGTGCACACCCTCGTTGAGGACATCGACACGCAGCGTACCGGCTGCCATGCCACGCAACGAGACCGTTAGCCAAAGTTGTTCATAGTTGCCCGCACCTGAATCCAGGCACACCACCAGCGAGGGTTCACCAACGCGGCTTCTCAGGTGGTCGATATAATATGGCAGATCATAGCTGCCAGATTCTTCACAGGCCTCAATTATGACCACGATTCGGGCATGTGGAAGATCCTGTTTTTGTACGGCCATGATGGCAGCCAACGAGGCGTAAGCTGCATAGCCATCATCGGCGCCGCCGCGACCATACAGCTTGTCATCCTGGATCACCGGCTTCCATGGCCCGAGCTGGTCGTCCCAGCCACTCATCTCCGGCTGTTTGTCGAGGTGGCCGTACATCAGTATGGTGTCATTGGGATCTGCCGCACCATGTGCCGGAATCTCCATGAAGATTAAAGGGGTGCGCCCTTCAAGCCGCACAATTTCGATTTCCATGCCGCTTACATCCTGGGCCTTGCACCAGCTGAATATCTGCTGGACGGCAGCTTCTATGTAGCCGTTGCTGGCCCAGTCGGCATCAAAGTGCGGAGATTTGGCCGGTATCTTAATGTACTCAACCAATTCAGGGACGATGGAATCCGCCCACAACTCGTCGATAAATTTTTGTGCTGTTTGTTGGTCCACGAATCAGGTACTCCGTCAGGTTGAATGATGGTGCAATTATCGCACGCACATGGTCGTGCATGAATACTCTTGCTGGTTTGTAGGCCTCAGGTGGCCGGCAATGGTATGCTTGCCCCTTATTTTTGCCGCACAAATCCCGCGGCCTGGTTAAAACAATCATTTAAAACAGATTTGGAGCCTCCAACGTGACCAATCAAACAGATGGAACAAACACTGCCTTTCGGGGACCGCCTTCCGGTGAGTTCATGGGCCACCCAACTGCACTGTGGCAGCTATTCAATATTGAGATGTGGGAGCGTTTTTCCTACTACGGCATGCGCGCGGTACTGGCGGTCTATGTAGCGACTACTTTTTTCGCACACCTCGGTGCCGGGGCCAATGCGGAGGCCAGCCTCGTGTACGGTGGTTACACCGCCCTGGTTTATGCGACCGGTCTGGCCGGTGGCTATATTGCTGATCACGTACTCGGCTACCAACGTTCGATTTTGCTTGGCGCCATTATCATGGCGGCGGGTCTATTTGTGTTGCTGATAGAAGACCTGAACTGGTTCCTGATAGGGCTGGCATTGATCGTCGCCGGCAATGGCCTGTTCAAGCCCAACATCTCCACCATGATTGGCAAACTGTATGCGCCGGGTGATGTCAGGCGTGATTCCGGATTTACCATCTTCTATATGGGTATCAACCTTGGCGCGATGATCGCACCACTGGTAACCGCGTCCTGGATCGGTGCGACCTGGGGCATGAAGTGGGGCTTTTTCGCGGCCGGTATTGGCATGATCCTGTCAACGCTTTTCCTTGAAGTGGCAAAGAAATCATTGGGTCATATCGGCCTGCCGGAAGAAGGCAAAGAAGGCTGGGGGCGGTTTTTCGCCGTGGGTGCCGGTGCGCTGGTGTTGGCTGGAATCGTTTACTTCCTGCTTTCAGAAAGCACCATCCTGGGCTATCTGCTGGTCACGATTATGGCGGGCCTGATTGTCTATTTTATTATGTCGGGTATCCGCTCAAAGAATAAGGTGCAGATGCAGCGTTACATTGCGATGCTGATCCTGTTCGTGGCAAACGCCTGCTTCTGGGCACTGTTTGAACAAGCTGGCAGTTCGTTGAACTTCTTTGCGCGCGAGTTCGTTACACCCATGTTTGGCAGTATGGAAACGTGGCAGGCGGGTGGCTTTGGGATATTCCAGTCACTTAACCCGCTGTACATTCTGATTTTCGCGCCGGTGTTCGCCATACTGTGGCCGAAACTGGACAAGATGAATATGAACCCCTCCATCCCGCGCAAGTTTGCACTGGGCCTCATCCAGGTTGCTCTGGGGTTCTTGTTGCTGGTATTCGCCATCGGCAATATGCAAAATGCAGCGGGCCTGGTGCCGTGGATATTCCTGGCACTGACCTATTTGCTGCATACGTCCGGTGAGCTGTGTCTGTCGCCGATCGGGCTCAGCATGGTGACCAAGCTGGCTGATGAGAAAGAGGTTGGCCTGGCTATGGGCGGCTGGTTCCTTTCCATCGCCATGGCGCAGTATGTAGCCGGTCTGATCGCGGCCATCGCATCCGGTGGCACCACCAGTGGGCATGGGGCACCTGTTGCCGCCACCATCACCCAGTATTCCGGTGTCTATATGCAACTGTTCTGGATTGGCCTGGTATTTGGTGTTGCCTACCTGGTGCTTGCGCCGGCCATCAACAAGCTGATGCATGGCGTAAAGTAAGTTCAAAATGGTTTGATGAAGAGCCCCGGCATCTGCCGGGGCTTTTTATGGCGTCAACTGCGACACTTGAACTACGCTTCCATGCGTCTATGATTGATAATGAAACCAACCGGTCTGGAGTACTGAATTGAATATTTCTTTGAAGCAACTGGCAAAAACTACATTTTTGCTGGTGTTGTTCAGCGGCCCCTTAATGGCGCAGAAAAGTGGCCAATCCATACAGATACAATATGGTGTTGTGGTTGCATCCAAGTATGTTCAGGAAAAATCCAATGCGGGCAAGGGCGCTCTGATCGGCGGTGCCATCGGCCTCTATGCCGGCAAGGGAAAATCGTCAGGTAAGAAGTTCAGGAGGACGACTGCCGGGGCTGTGGTTGGTGGTGCAACAGCATCGGCCGCTCAGGGAAGCCGCGCCGCACGTGAGTACCAGGTTAAAACGGCAACGGGTCTTATTGTGATCATATCGGACCAGACAGAAATCCAGGTTGATGATTGTGTCATCGTTGAGAAGCCAGGTGGCAAAAATGCCAATATCAGGCGTGTGGCAGCGACCTATTGTGACCCCGCTTCCGCCGCGGTTGTGGCTGAGTTGCAGGATGAAATGCTTGAAGAAGCACAGGAGTGCGTGGCAGCCAAGCAGGAGCTTTCAGCCGCTGACAGTGATGCCGCTGTGGACCGGGCACTGCGCAAGATATCAATACTTTGCGACACCTGAATAGCGGCTGAAAGTGCCGGGGTTTGACGCCTGGTACGCCAGCCAGACCGACCTCAGCGAATGTAAAAGCAGTCGTAAATATGCTATAACCTGCTAATTACTGTAGCTTGATAGACCCGTGTTAACAGGGATTTGATATGGCTGAGAGCTCCAACTGGGAACGTATGAAGCAGCATGCCTTTGATGCCTTCGAAGCTAACGGCAGGCTGGATGTTCATGAACTGGAACAGATAGTTAGCATTGGTTGCAGCAACGGTGAGTTTGATCAGGCCGAAAAAACCGTGTTAATCAACATTATTTCAAACTTGACCCGAGCCGACCTTGATGATGTCATGTGGGCAAAGGTTACAGAGTTGATCCACAAATTCGAACTCGAAGATGATGCTGATGCCAGCATCGAAAACCTGGAAGACGAAGACCTTTAACCGGGTCGGCGTTTCCTTCTCCGGAGTTTCAACTATGATCAGTTTTCATGCGCGGACTGTGCTCGTACTATCCTCGTTACTGGCTTTGAGCGCCTGTCAAAAGGCTGAAGAACCAACACTGTTGACAGAGGCCCAGAACCCACCGCAGGTGGAGACCTGGGAGCAGTTCATTGACCGCCAGATAGAAGCCCATGTCAGCACCCATCCACAGTGGGCGGTTACCCAGGGCCGGCATGAATACGATGGTCAGTTACCGGACTGGAGCCGGGTGGGTATAGAGAAAGAAATCGCCCGCCTGCACCAGGCCCGTGACGAAGCCCTGGCCTTTGCCGAAGCGCAAATGAGCGCGGAACAAAGCTACCAGCTTGAATATTTTGTTTCCAGGATTGATCAGAATCTGTTCTGGATGGAAAAAGCAGGCCTGCCATTTCGCAGTCCCCAGTACTATCTGGGTTGGATGAGTGACTCACTGGATCCCAGTGCATACATTGCTTTGAACTACGCGCCGCTCGATGTACGTATGCAGGCGTTTACCCGGTACTTGGAAAATGTTCCACTGGCCGTGCAGCAAATCCGGCAGAACCTGGCCATGCCAATGCCACGCACCTGGTTGCAGTTGGGCGTTGATGCTTTTGGTGGTTACGCTGCCTATTTCCGTGACGAGGTGCCGGCGGTTTGGTCGGCCGTTGAAGATGAGGCCTTGCAACAGGCGTTCACCAGTGCCAACAGCAAAGCGATTTCGGCCATGCAGTCGATGGCGGACTGGCTGACATCCAATATGCCGGCTGCAACTGAAGACTTTGCCCTCGGACCTGAGCTGTTCAAACAGATGCTCTGGGATACCGAACGGGTTGATACCCCATTGGATGAACTTGAAGCGATCGGCCGTGCTGACATGGCGCGGAACCTGGAAGATCTGCGTGCCGCTTGCTCTGAATTTGCTCCCGGAGATAACCTCCAGGATTGCTTCGCAAAGATGTCCGGCCACAAACCTGTAGATGGTTCAGTCGAGGCGGCTCGCAGACAACTGGAAGAAATGCGCAAGTTCATCGTCAAGCAGGACCTGGTCAGCATTCCAGGCCAGGAACTGGCATTGGTGAATGAGTCACCACCTTATGCCCGCTCCAATTTCGCCTATATCAATATCCCCGGCCCATGGGAAGAGAATCAGCCGTCGGTCTACTACATCTCACCACCCCACCCGGCGTGGCCTGAAGATGTACAGGCGGACTACATTGCCGGTGAAGCAGACCTGTTGTTCACATCGGTCCATGAAGTCTGGCCAGGACACTTTCTGAACTTTCTGCACGCGAACCGGGCGCCGTGGTTTTTTGGCCGGGTATTTGTTGGCTATGCCTACGCAGAGGGCTGGGCGCACTATACCGAAGAAATGATGGTTGAGGCCGGCCTGCGGGACAATGATCCGGAAACCCGCATCGGCCAGATCAGCAATGCCTTGCTGCGGGACGCACGCTTCCTTTCTACGATCGGCCTGCATACCCGGGGCTGGTCAGTTGAGGACTCAAAGCGGTTCTTTATTGAAGAGGGCTATCAGAGCGAGGGTACGGCCATTCAGCAGGCGGCCAGGGGCACCTACGATCCTGCCTATCTGAACTACACGATGGGCAAGTTGATGATCAAACGTTTGCGTGATGACTGGACCGCAACCCGTGGCGGCAGAACGGCGTGGCGTGAATTCCATGACGCCTTCCTCAGCTATGGCGGCCCGCCGATTCCGCTGGTTCGTCAGCAAATGATGGGAGAGGACAAGCCACGGGCTTTGTTTCCACAATAAGAACTGGTTTTTGTGTGTGAGGACTGTTTGAGTTTTGTGCTCAGGCCAGCGCCCTACCCATCCATATGCCACAACTGGTATGACCAGTATTGCCCATCGGACCGTCCAGGTAAGTAAAGCCATGCTTCTCATACAGGCGGCGAGCCCCCGTCATCCCTTCTGTGGTCTCAAGGTAACAGTAGCGGTAGCCATCCCGGCGGGCTTCGCGCACGCACAAAGCCATCAGTTTTGACCCCATGCCGGTGCCCCGCAATTCGGGTAGAAAATACATTTTTCGCAGCTCGCAGGTGAATTCGTCGCCGTCGATCAGCCGGGCATAGCCCGCGCAGCCGAGCACCCGGCTGTCAACTTCAACGACGTAGTAGGCCGAACCCCCGGCCAGATAGGCGCTGCACATATCATCAACTTCGGAATCAGCGATCGAATATCCGCAGCCAACCGCCTCGTATTCTGTCATCACGGTGCGAATGATTTCTGCCACCACCTGGTTGTCACTTTCCCTGATTGGCCGCAGGACAGGCTCAGTTTTATTTGTCTTTTCGTGCATTGGATTTAAACCACCTGGTAACCACGCTCATCAAAGCCATCATATAAAATACCGAATCATATACAAAGGAGAATTTACCATGTTAGTAAAAACAACCATGCTGGTGGCTGCGCTACTGGCATCAACCGGCCTGCAAGCGAAGGTTACCGGGGAGCAGACATGGTCTTTCAAGCTTGATGATGGCGGCCGCCTCAGCGTTGCAAACACCAATGGGTCGATCACGGTTACGGGCGGCAGTGGCAATGAGGTTGTGATTGTTGCGTTCAAGGAAGCAGACACCCAGGAGGCACTGGATAAGATTGAGGTCAATATTTCCCATTCTGCAGATAGCATCAGTATCGAAACGGACTTGCCGGAATCCAGTAGCTGGTTTGGCAAACGCAACAATGACAGCAAAGTCAGTTATGAGATTACCGTGCCGGCTGGCACCGGCCTGGATTCAGTCCGGACAGTTAATGGTGGAATCACTATCAGCGGGGTCTCCGGAAAAACCGTCGCCAAGTCAGTGAATGGTGGGCTGGATCTCAGTGATCTGGCCTCCAGCGCCAGTCTTTCAACGGTCAATGGCAGCATCCGCGCCACTTTTGTGCAGCTTGAGGGCGAGCAAAAAGTGGCGATTGAAACGGTTAATGGCAGCGTCAGAGTATGGTTGCCTGAAGATGCAGATGTTAACGTCAGCGCAGACACTTTGAACGGCAGCATCAACGCCAGCGACTTTGGGCTCAAGGCCGACAAAGGTTTTGTCGGCAGCGATCTCAATGGCCGCATCGGCGACGGTAACGCCAGGCTGAATATCGATACACTGAACGGGTCAGTGAAAATACGCAGCAATTAGCCTGGCGGAGTCAGCAGGTGAGCATCAGGATACCGGGTGCTTACTGACACTCAATACCGCTGAGCCGTGTCAGTCGCTTCGG
This sequence comes from Gammaproteobacteria bacterium, assembly GCA_024277815.1. Classification (GTDB taxonomy): domain Bacteria; phylum Pseudomonadota; class Gammaproteobacteria; order Xanthomonadales; family SZUA-36; genus SZUA-36. The sequence continues at coordinate 45,200 of JAJRUM010000043.1, read as the reverse complement.
CTGTAGCTGACCACTACCAAATGCAGGCAGGTCTGATGTGTAGTCCACAACGGCATTGTCACAATTTGTGAATGAAATCTGCACCGAGCCCCAGTCTGCATACTTGATGTCAGCAGGGTCGAACTGTGGACCAAAAGTCGGCCCGGAAGTTGTTTGCATGTCTACCTGCAGGCTGTTATCAACCCGATTCGCAACACCAAGCATCCAGACCTGATCACCCTTGTCATCGTACGTAAACCAATAGACGACGGCCTTGGTATCATCAATACTTTCAACGATCCAGCCTTCACCATCATGTGAGGGGTCATACCAGGCACCGGTCCAGCCACTGAACTGGCTGACGGGTGCTTCAGACGGCCGTTCGCAATTCAGTCCATCCAGGCTGACCAGGCGTTGTGGCTTAAGTGACCCCGATCCGAACCCGGTGATTTCCGAGACGTATTCAACCGTGGCCGAACGGCAACCTTCCATGGTAAAAGTCAGCGTACCCCACGTCGTATACTCAAGATCAGCGGGGTCGAAACCCGCACCAAAACGCGGACCCGAGGTCATGAGCATGTCTGCGGTCAGTGCCTTGCCGTTGCGTTCTGCCACGCCCAACATCCAGACCGGATTGCCGTTCTGGTCATAGGTAAACCAATAAATCACGGCAGAATCGTCATCCAGCACTTCGACAATCCAGCCCTCGCCATCGTGCGTGGGGTCGTACCAACTACCTGAGAACACATCCAGGCTGGCAACCGGCTCACCGAACGGGTCACTAAAGCGAATGTCATTGAGCAAAAACGGGTCTGTCAAAGTTTCAAGAAAGGCAACAAGAGCAGCTTTTTCTTCTGCGCTCATATTTAGCTTCACCGCTGCGCCATTGGGATCCTGACTCTCGCGCAACTCGGAACTTAGCTGGGGGTGATCCTGAATACCACTGCTATAGAATTCGACGACTTCTTCCAGAGTGTTAAAGCGACCGTCGTGCATATAAGGTGCGCGGGTGGCAACATCACGTAAAGAAGGGGCCTTGAAACGGCCATCACCGGCGCCATGGTCAGCATCTGTATTCAAATCGAGGCCATTGTTTTTCACATCCACACTGATTTGAGCAGCGCTCGTATGACAGCGGGCACAACCCAGTGTCCGCATATTGGGGTTCTGATTCGGACTGGCACTGAACAAATGGCGGCCGAGTCGCTCCTGTTCAGTCAGCGGGTTAGCCCCGCCATTTCCGAAACCCAAATCAAATTTTGACTGGTAGGAAACCAGGCTCCGTACAAATTGGGACAGCGCCAGTGAAATGCGCTCACTGGTAATGGTCTCGTCATTAAAAGCTGCGAGGAAAAGAGCCGGATAGAACTCCGTTTGCTCAAGCTTTGCCACCAGGTCGTCAAGGTTCATGTTCATTTCGACCGGGTCCTGGATCGGCGTTAGCACCTGGTCTTCAAGTGTGTCGGCGCGTTCATCCCAGAAAAAATGCCCGCGCTGATAATAGCGTGCGTTTGAAAGCCCCATAGAATGGCGGGCTGTTTTTCTTCCGTCAAAGCCTGTGCTCAGCACTTCCGGATCAGAAAACCCATGATCCTGATGGTGGCATGAGCTACAGGATACGGCTTCATTTACAGACAGGCGTTTGTCATAGAACAGCACGCGCCCCAATGTCGCGCCCGCATTGCTGATGGGGTTGTTGGCGGGGGTGTTGTCTGATCCAGCGACATTTCCACCGGGAGGACTGACGCCACCCGGCAGGTTCGTGCCGGTAAAGTGATCGGGCAAATCGATCTCGGCATATTCATAGGATACCACCGGTAGCTGAGGCACCGCACCGGTCTGGGCGAATACAACGCCGCTAACCAGCAAAGCATGGATCAATATACATGTCTGAATACTACAGCTAAATCGTTTCAAGTCGGGGTTTCCTTATTGGGACTGGAGTGTCGCAGGCAGTATATTTTCCTGCTGTGTTTTACCGGGTAAGCGAGAGGTAAATTTTTGTAAAGCAGTAATCTCACAGGGCCGTTCCGGCGGGCGATTGTACACTACCTTGAATGCAATGTGAAAATGATTTCGGCAAAAACTTCCATTAAATTCATAGCATGGAAGGTATGGACACGGTCAGTCCGGAGATTTCTCAGTCCCTGTTTTTCGAAGTGAGTGAACAGATCGGTGGCGATGGCCTTTGACCACTGGCACATATATCAGGCAGAGGAATTTCCGTTAATTCCGCACAGTTTCAGCTACAATTACACGTGCCTTTCCGTGATGAATTGGGCTGCAATGAAAGATTCGAAACAGCACTGTGTGGTGATCGGCGCGGGCATCGTCGGTTCAAGTTGTGCCTGGCACCTGCGGCGCAGAGGTCTTGAGGTTACCCTGATCGACCACGTGCCCCCGGGGCAGTCCTGTAGCTCCGGAAACGCTGCCTGCATCTCAACATCCTCCATCATCCCATTTTCTTATCCGGGCATGATCTGGAAGGTGCCTGGCTGGATGCTCGATCCGCTTGGCCCGATGCGTATCCGGCCGCTGGATTTTCCGGCTTTGCTGCCATGGTTCTGGCGCTTCTGGCGGGTGAGCAATATGCAGAAAGTTGAAGCCATTGCGGCCGCTCAGGCACAGCTGATGTACACGGTTTTTGCAGATTTTGACGAAATACTGGACGCGACAGATTCTCAGTACTTGCGCCATGCCGGGGGGGCGATTCATATCTATGACAGTGAAAAAGAGTACCGGGACAACCAGTGGCAAATAGACCTGCGGGCACGCTTTGGCTTTGAAACGCAGCGACTTACCACTACCGAGGTAAAAGAACTGGCGCCCTGCGTTAACCTGCATGGCGGAGTGGCGATGATGATGCCGGGCTGGCATCACTTGCTGGACCCGGAGAAAGTTACTTTGCGTATTGCGGAGCACAGCTTCGCTGCTGGCACGAATTGGATTCAGGATCGTGTCACGCTGGTGAAAGCAGATGGGGAAGCGGTACGTGTTACGACAGAGTCCGGCCAGTCAATTACAGCTGACAAGCTGGTCGTGGCTGCCGGCGCCTGGTCAAACAGCCTGGCTAAACAACTGGATTACACGGTACCGATGATCGCCAAGCGGGGTTATCACAGCATGATTGCCGACCCGGGTGTTGAGCTGAGTTGCCCGGTGATGTCGTTGAGCCGGGTTTTCGTTATGACCCCGCTCAGCGATGGCTTGAGGATAGCCGGCACAGCAGAGTTTGCGGCGCTTGAGGCCGAGCCGGACTACCGGCGCGCAAAAGCACTGGTCAAACATGCCAGCCACTATCTTGACGGCCTTAAAACTGACAATGTAACCGAGTGGATGGGCCAGCGGCCCATGATGGCGGACTCAATGCCGGTGATTTCAGCCTCACCCGCTCACGACAATGTGTTTTATGCTTTTGGCCATGGTCATTACGGGCTGACCCAGGGTCCGACAACCGGACGTCACATCGCCGACCTGGTTGAAGGTGCTGAGCCAACAGCCGATCTCACGCCGTTTCGTTTTGACCGGTTTACCAATAGCTGAGCGGGCGTAAGACCTGATGCCCCAAGCGACAACTTTTCACTGCATTGACGCCCATACCTGCGGCAACCCCGTACGCGTGGTAGTCAGTGGTGCACCGGCACTGGAAGGCGACACCATGCTGGACAAGCGCGGGCATTTCCTGCGGGAGTATGACTGGATACGCACTGCATTGATGTATGAGCCACGCGGCCACGCGATGATGTCCGGCAGCATGCTCTTCCCCAGCCAGCGGCAGGATTGCGACGTCGGCATTCTGTATATTGAGACCTCCGGCTGCCTTGCCATGTGCGGTCATGGCACGATTGGCACGGTGACTGTCGCCATAGAAAAAGGCCTGGTGAAACCAAAAAAGGCCGGTGAACTGCATCTTGAGACACCTGCAGGCAAGGTTGTGGCCAACTATACCGAGCAGGACGGCAAGGTGAAGACGGTCAGGTTGACCAATGTTCCTTCTTACCTGCACGCACGGGATTTATCTGTGGACTGCCCGGAATTGGGTGGTGAGCTGAAGGTGGATGTCGCCTATGGCGGCGCTTACTACGCCATCGTTGACCCTCAGACCCATTACCGTGACCTGCAGGACCTGTCAGCCAGTGACATTTTGCGCATCAGCCCCTTGCTGCGTGAGCGCCTGAATCAGCAATATAGTTTTGTCCATCCTGAAGACCCGCGAATCTGTTCTCTGACGCACATTGAATGGACCGGCAAACCGCAACAGCCCGGCTCTGATGCACGCAATGCGGTTTTCTATGGTGATCAGGCGATTGACCGGTCGCCATGTGGTACCGGTACTTCTGCACGTATGGCACAACTGGCAGCACGCGGTAAGCTGGCAGTCGGCGAGCAGTTTGTTCATGAGAGCTATATTGGTAGCCAGTTCACCGGGCGTATTGAGGCCCTGGCGCAGCTTGGCGATTTTCCTGCCATTATTCCATCCATTGAAGGCTGGGCGCGGATTTATGGTGATAACACCATCAGTGTTGATCCGCAAGATGATCCTTATTGGCAGGGTTTCCTGGTGTCCTGAGGGCGAGAATATGAAGAATCTTGTAACGCTGCTGTTAGCTGTATCACTGGCATTGAATGCCAGTGCTGATGACTCCAACGCGGATGAGGCCGCATTCAAGGCGCTTCTCGACAAGGACTGGAGCTTCCGCACGCAGGAATTTCCGGCACTTGCACGGGAAAACAACCTGCAGGGTTTCGATGGCAAGATCACCCACGTAAGCGAGAAAGATCAACGCCGGCGCTATGAGTTCTGGAAGCAGATCAAGACAGATCTGGCTGCCATTTCCTGTGATCAGCTGGGCCGTGAGGGTTGTATCAACTATCGGATGTTCGAACGGCAAATGCACCAGTTCCTGGCACATTATGAGACCCGCGACTACCTGATCCCGTTTAACAGCGACTGGGGGTTTTACCTGTCATGGGCGCGCTGGGGCGAACAGGCTGAACTCAGCACCGAAGCAGACTACCGGAATTACCTGCTGCGTTTGCAGGAAATGTCGGTGGTGATGGATGAATACATTGCATTGATGCGCGAGGGCCTGCGTACGGGTATGACCCAGCCGCGTGTGATACTCGATGGTCGTGAAGTGCCGGTCAGGAAACAACTGGTTGAGAAGCCGCAACGCAGCACGTTTTATCAGCCGTTTTTGCACCTGAACAAAAATATTCCAGCCAAAACCCGGGAAGAGCTGCAGCAACAGGCGAGCACGGTTGTGATGCGGGACGTCGTTCCGGCTTACCAGCGCCTGCTGGATTTCTTCATGGATGAGTATTTTCCGCAAGCCCGCAAAACGCTCGGGGCAAGCAAGCTGCCGGGTGGGGAGCGTTACTATCAGGAGCAGATTTTTCGTTATGCCACTGTCGATATGAGTGCTGATGAGATTCACCAGTTGGGCTTAAGTGAAGTGGCCCGCATCCGGGCAGAGATGGAAACCATTATCCGGGCGTTGAAGTTTGATGGTGACCTGGCCGCTTTCATCGATTTTCTACGCAACGACCCGCAGTTCTATGCCACCACGCCGCACCAGTTGCTGGCGGAAGCGTCTTACATCACCAAGAAAGTGGATGGCCGCTTACCGCAGCTGTTTGGCAAGCTGCCGCGCCAACCCTATGGTGTGGCACCGGTGCCGGACAACATCGCGCCCTTCTACACGGCCGGGCGCTATGTTGGCTCACCGTTATCCGCACACCGTGGCGGCTACTACTGGGTCAACACCTACGACCTAAAAAGCCGACCGCTATACAACCTGCCTGCTTTGACGCTCCATGAGGCCTCACCGGGGCATCACCTGCAGGTCGCGTTGGCCAAAGAGTTGGCTGATCAGCCTGACTTCAGGCGCAATGACTATATCTCTGCTTATGGCGAGGGCTGGGCGCTGTATGCTGAGAAGCTCGGTGTTGAGATGGATATCTACGAGACGCCCTACGAGGACTTTGGGCGCCTGAGTTATGAGATGTGGCGTGCCTGTCGTCTGGTTATTGATACGGGTGTGCATACCAAAGGCTGGACCCGCAAGCAGGCCCAGGATTATCTCGCTGGCAATACGGCGCTATCAATACACGAAGTGACTACGGAAATTGACCGTTACATTTCCTGGCCTGCGCAGGCACTGAGTTACAAGCTGGGCGAGTACACCATCTGGCAGCTACGCCACCGGGCTGAAGACACCCTTGGTGCCAGTTTTGATTTGCGGGCTTTTCATGATTTCATCCTCTCGCTGGGCTCAGTGCCGCTGGATATCCTGGAGGATGAAGTTGACCGCTGGATAACTGAATCGTCATCCTGACGGCTGCTGTCAGGGCAGAATAGCCTGCGCCAGGTTATTGGTGTCGGTACCGAACCACAGGCTGTTGCGCTGTGGGTCAAAAACCATATTCCTGACCGCGCCGCCACCGCTGGGGATGGGTGTAATGCTGAAAATCATTTCGGTCAGCGGATCAAAACCGATCAGCAGGTTGGGTTGCGGCCAGGTTTCAACGAACCAGATGCGGCCATAGGAATCTGCGGCCATCGCGTAGGGACCGGACTGCTCACTGGGTGCTTTCCATTCTTTGATTTCGCCAGTTTGTGGAGCATAACGGCCAAAAAATCCACCTGCATAATCGGTATACCAGACCATGCCGTCGCGGGTAATTGCGAGGCGCCGTAACCGGGCCTCCTGGCGTGGCAGGCGTATGACGCTCAACTGCAAAGTTTGTGGGTCAATGGTAGCCAGGCCGTTGGTCCCCAGCAATGCGATCCAGGGATACTCTTCAGCATCCATTTTTATCCCGTAGGGGCGGGCCTTTTCGGTTTGCATGGGCACCAGGGTGATCTTGCCGCTGCGTTTGTTCATGCGCCCAACACTGTTGCCCCACTGTGATGTGAACCAGATCTCATCCTGGCCGGAAAACACCAGCGTATGTGGGTCGCGTACGGTTTCGTCCGGCATTGGAAAGCGTTTCAGCTCGCCGGTTACGTAATTCATACGCCCGATAAACGCCTGGCGGTTGGCCGCTATCCACAAAGTGCCCTTGGGATCAATAATCAGGCTATGTGGACCGCTGCCCGGTGGCAGCACTTTGCGGGTAAATATTTCTTTTTCGGGATCAAACCGTGCGGCGTAGTCGCCACCCTGCCCGACCAGCCAGATAACGCCGTTGGGCGCCACGTCCGGGTCACGTGGCCGGGTGTCCTTCCAGGGTACCGGCCATTCGTTGATGGTGACCTCGATGGGTTCATCAACCACCGGGCTGACCATCACTTCGACTTCCCCCGGGTCAGCATTGAGCACATCAGCATTCAGCGGGCTGTCCTCGTTGCCGGGTGGGTTTTCAGTGGGCTGGGCCCAGACGGGCAGCGTGCAGGAAAGCAATAAAAACAGTATTCCAGTTCTGATCATGCCGCGTACTTCCGAAAAAAGTTGGTGTGGAAACCATAGCGCACCCACCCGAATAATGCACCACCAAGCAGGTATAATAAGCCTTCCGGAAAAACTGTTTGTGAGATACTGAATGATCGCCGAAAAAGACAAGGTCGTGACTTTTCACTACACCTTAAAGAATGCCGCGGGGGACGAGATGGAGTCCTCCCGGGATCGCGACCCGATGAGTTATTTACACGGTGCCAACAACATTATCAGCGGATTGGAAAAAGCCATGCTGGGGCATGAGGTCAATGACAAATTCAGCGTTACGGTTGAGCCTGAAGAGGCCTATGGCGTGCGGGCTGAAGACAACATCCAGCGGATTCCCCTGAAACGCCTGAAAGGGCTCGGCAAGATAGCAGTTGGGCAGATACTGAACCTGCAGACCAACAAAGGTCCGGTGCAGGTCACCGTGGTCAAAATGGGGCGCTTTAATGTGGATGTCGATGCCAATCACCCACTGGCGGGCGAAACACTGACATTCGATGTGGAAATCACAGACATCAGGGATGCCAGCGAGGAAGAAGCCAAGCATGGCCACGCACACGGCCCCGGGGGCCATCAGCACGACTGAGCCGGTTAGCCCCGGCTGTTACCCATACCCGCCTGCACCCGCCATAGAGCAGCATAGATGCCATCGCCGGCCAATAGCCCGGTATGGTTGCCCTGCTCAGCAATGCGTCCGTCATCAAGCACATAAATCCGATCCGCGTTGACAATGGTTGAGAGCCGGTGCGCAACCATCAGCGTTGTGCGGCCCCGCGTAATAACCCGCATGGAGCGCTGGATGGCCGCCTCTGTTTCATTGTCAACGGCAGAAGTTGCCTCATCCAGCATCAGTACGGGTGGGTCTTTCAACACGGCACGGGCAATCGATACACGCTGTCTCTGGCCGCCCGACAATTTTTGCCCACGCTCGCCAACGATGGTGTCATAGCCCTGTGGCAACTGCAGGATAAACTCATGTGCCTCGGCGGCGCGTGCTGCCGCTTCGATTTCGTCCCGGCTGGCATTGGCACGTCCGTAGGCGATATTTTCCGCCACGCTGCCGTGGAACAGGAATACATCCTGGCTGACGAGCCCGAATGCCGCCCGCAGGTCGGGTGTGCGCAGTTTTTTGAGGTCCGTACCATCGAGTTTTACGCTGCCGCTGGTCGGCGTATAAAACCGCAGCAGCAACTTCATTAAAGTGCTTTTGCCTGACCCGGTCTGGCCAACGACCGCAATGGTTTCACCCGCTTCGATGTGCAGGTTGATCCCGTGCAGGACTTTAGCGCCGTTGGCATAGGCAAAACTTACGTCATCAAAGGTAATTTCGCCACGAACCTGATCGACAGGTAAAGCCATGGAGCCACCACGGGTTCGCACCGGCACTTCTATCAGGTTCAGGATGCGGCGGGTTGATGCCATGGCCCGTTCAAACAGGTCAACCGTCTCAGCCAGGCGGGTCAGGGGCCACAACAGGCGCTGGGTCAGGAACACCAGCACGCTGTAAGCACCGGCATTGAGCTGCCCGTCGAGGGTCAGCTTGCCACCGTACACCAGGGTGGCCACAAAGCCGGCGAGGATGGCCATGCGGATGACCGGAATAAACGCAGAGCTGATACGAATGGCCCCCCGGTTGGCAGCCACATAGGCTTCGCTTTCCTGCGCCAGTTGATCCAGCTCGTATTTTTCGCGGGTAAAGCTTTTGATGGTCGCTATACCGGCGATATTGTTGGCCAGCCGGGCACTGAGCAAGCCGACTTTCTCTCTGACGGTTGCATAAAGCGGTTGCGCCCGGCGCTGGAACCAGAAAGCGCCCAGTATGATGACCGGAATCGGTGTAAATGCCAGCAAGGCAATCTGTGGCGAGATATAGAAGAATACTGCGCCCACGGCGATGATGGATGTTGCCACCTGTATCAGCGCGTTGGCACCGCCGTCCAGGAAGCGCTCGAGCTGGTTGACGTCATCGTTCAGAATGGCGACCAGCTTGCCGGTGGAAGTATCTTCGAACCAGGCCATGTCCAGATCCTGCATATGGCCGTAGGCGTCCAGCCGTAAGTCATGCTGCAGGCTTTGCGAAAGGTTGCGCCACAGTATTTGAAGAAAAAACTGGAACAGCGACTCCAGCCCCCATACTGCAATGGTGATTGCGCCGAGGAACAGCATCTGATTAAACGGGTCAACTATGCCAAAATCTGCCAGGAAGGATTGTTCCTGCCGCACGATCACGTCGATGGCCATACCGATAAGGATTTCCGGCATGACATCGAACAGCTTGTTCAGCACGGAACACAGTGAAGCCAATCGAATGCGTTGGTGGTGCCTGCGCGCGTAGCGCAGCAGGCGCATCAGCACGTTGGCTGATGAGGCTATCTCAGGGCCCGTTGCCGCCTGCCTGTTCACAGCATTGGGTCAGAGTAAATGTTGCAGGTCTGGCAGGTATTTTTCCAGCGCACCGGTATTGAACACGACGACCTTGTCGCCCGCTTTTACCAGTCCCCTATCAACCAGCTGGGGTAACGAAGCCAGGCAGGCCGCACCTTCGGGGCAGACTGACCAGCCCTTGTCCCTGACCACCTGGCTCAGGGTCGACTGGATGTCCTGCTCGGCAACGGCAATCGCCGCCCCGCCGGAAGCGCGGATGATCTCCAGTACTTTGAAATGGCCAACGCCACCCGGTACATTGACGCCATAGGCCAGTGTTTCTCCTGACTCTGCCGCGGTGGTGTCATCGGCGCCGTTTTCAAAGGCTATGACCACGGGTTGGGTAGCCTCAGCCTGTACGCAGATCACTTTTGGGCGGAATCCATCAATCAGTCCCAGGGCTTCCAGTTCATTCCATGCTTTCCACATCCCCAGCACGCCGGTACCGCCGCCGGTTGGGTATATCACCACGTCCGGTAAGCCCCAGGGGTCGCCGGTATTTTGTGGTTCAGCGATCTCCAGCCCCATGGTCTTTTTACCATCGATACGCCAGCCGGGCTCCTGGAAAGTGGCGACACTGAAATATCCCTTGTTGAGCCATTTTTCCTTCAACAGCGCGCCGGCCTGCATGATGGTGCCGCTGACCAGTTCGATATCGAAGCGCTCGGATGTTCTGGCCAGTTCTGCAACCCGGTCCAGAATCGGTGCCGGGGTGTTGTCCGGCATACCCACCACCGCCTGCATACCGGCTGCCAGCACGTACTCACACATGGAGTCACCGGCATTGCCCTGGGTGGGTACCGCCAGTTTGGTGATGCCGGCCTTGTGTGCCATCGAAATAGTCATGGCCATACCGCGATCTTTAAAGCTTTGAGTCGGGTTGGCACCATGCCCCGGGTGGGCCTTGCCTTCATCTTTGACCAGCAGGGTAAAGCCTGTCTGGGTGGCCAGAGCATGGTCGTCGTAAGGCAGCAGGGGCGTGTTGCCCTCGCCAAGGTTGAAAATATGCGGCGCATCTTCGGGGTTATTGATATCCAGCGGCAACAGGCCACCAAAACGCCACATATCATTGCGCTCGGGCTGGTACCAGGCGAGATCAGGCTGCGCTGTTGTCAGTTGTTCCAGATCAATGATGATTTCCACCGGGCGATTGTCCACCGGGCACAGGTTCATGCTGGTGTCAGCGGGGTATTTCGCACCGCACGCGGTGCACTGCAGGTGTGAAATGAAACTCATGGTCAGTTCTCTTTTTTAAGGGCGGCCAGTGTGGGTTCAATGGCGATGATTGTCAGTGGGTGATACTTGCTGCGTGCAGCGGCAAACAACTCGTCTGCGAGGTCGGCGTCCTTACCATTTTTTGCCAGGGCCAGGTAGACGGGCTTGACCAGGCGGGTGCGCCCGTAGCGGTTAAGGTGCTGTTCCATCGCTTGGTATGCTGGCTGATAGCGGCGCGCAGCCACCTGGATGAACCAGGCGCGGCCGACCTCCGCATTGCGCGATTGGCTGAAGCCAAAGTTTGTATCAAGTTCACCCAGTTGTGCATCTGTGAGTTCAACGGGCAGGCTGTTGATGAAGTGCACCGTTGCCTGGGGACTCCAGTCAGTCAGGGGAATATCCTGTACCGCAGTCTCGCCTGTTGCCCAACGTGTTGCTAGGCGTGCGGCTTGGTCAAGGGTTGCAGAATGGGGTACCGGCGCATCGGCTGGCAAGCCAGGCTGGTACAACCATTCCTCTGCCTGTGCACGGCTGAACTTGCCTGGATGCTTCAGCAGCAAGTTCTGGTCCAGGTAGTCGAGGAACTGCTCGCTGGAAATGGACTGGAATTCAAAATGCTTAAAATAGGCGGCCAGGAACGGGTCAAATACCTCCCGTCCGAAGATGGTTTCCATGTGCTGCAGGAACAACTGGCCCTTGTGGTAGTGCAGGCTGCCCTGGGACTCGTCCGGGTCATCGAGTTTGTCCCGTGGTGCCAGTGCCTGCATGGCCGGGCTGACTTCTTCGAGCCCCTGCTGAAGTTCACGATAAGACAGTACGCGTTCTTCGTCTGCCCGGTCTTTGCCAAACAGCACCTCCATCAGGCGCGAGTCCAGATAACTGGTGGTGCCTTCATTCAGCCAGATATCACGCCAGGTTTTATTGCTCACCAGGTTGCCCGACCAGGAGTGGGCGAGTTCGTGGGCGATCAGTGATACCAGGCTCTGGTCACCGGCCAGCACGCTGGGAGTAATAAAGGACAGGCGCGGATTCTCCATGCCGCCGAACGGAAAGCTGGGTGGCAGGATCAGCAGGTCATAACGACCCCATTGATATGGCCCGTACATGGATTCTGCGGTTTCCAGCATCTGTTGGGTGCTGGCAAACTCAAAGGTTGAGGCATCCATCAGTTCCGGTTCAGTATAAATACCCGTCCGCTCACCGATGGGGGAGAAATAGATGTTACCCACCGCAATGGCCAGCAAGTAGGAAGGGATGGGCTGTGGCATGGTGAACTGGTACTCACCATTGCGGGGTGTTTGTGGATCGTTGTCAGCACTCATGACTGCCAGCAGGTCGGGTGGCGTATGAATGGTGGCGCCATAGGTGATTCTTACCGCAGGGGTATCCTGCAGGGGTACCCAACTGCGTGCATGGATGGATTGCGACTGGCTGAACATGAACGGGTGTTTTCCGCCGGCAGTCAACTCTGGTGGCAACCACTGCAGGGCCGAAGCACGGGGGTCGGTTTGATAGTGAATTTTCACCCGCAGGTTTGTTTGGTCCTGCAGGCCGGCGGGCAGCGTGATCTTCAGTGCCTGTCCAAGTACCGGGTCGGTTTGCGCATATTCAAAAGATGCTTCACTGCCGTTGACCAGAACGCCATCGATATGCAGGTCCCGTGTATCGAGAATAATGTCGGTCGCTGCGGTATCCAGCCGGCGCATCTTCAGAACGGCCATGCCGCGTAATTCTGTGCGGTCAAAATCTACCGCCAGATCCAACTGCAGGTGATCGGTAACAAACTGTTCGGTATTGGCAAAGGAGAAGTAATCGTGGCCCAGGTCCCAGGTTTCTTTCTCTGCGTTGCCGGTCTGGAGCATTGTGGATTCATCGCTTTCCTGTGAACAGGCTGCGAGTACAAAAAAACTTCAAAACACGATCTGAAAGCGCATAGGTTGAACCATCCCGGTTAAAAAGGTGACAGGTGCATAGTATAAGGAATTGCGATGCTCTGTACCCCGTCAATGTGACATTAAAAGAGCACAAGATGTTACGATCTCCGCATGAAAATTAATGGTGTGCCTTACCGCTCAATCTGGCTGAACAAAAATGCCTGGAGCGCGGATATTATTGACCAGACCCGCCTTCCGCACGAGTTTGTTGTCAAGACCCTGCAAAGCATGCAGGATGCCGCCGAAGCCATCAGCACCATGCGCGTTCGTGGCGCTCCTCTGATCGGTGCGACTGCCGCCTATGGCGTGGCACTTGCCATGCGGGAAGATGCCAGCGACAGTAATCTCCAGCTTGCCTGCGAGACACTGCTTGCAACGCGCCCCACAGCAGTCAATTTGCGCTGGGCACTGGCTCGCATACAGCCGGATCTGGCGGAAACATCGTCAGGTGCGCGGGTTGAAAGAGCCTACGCACTGGCTGCAGAGATCTGCGACGAAGATGTTGTTATCAACTACGATATCGGTCGCCATGCATTGACTGTAATCCGCGAGCTATGGCAAAAAAAACCTGCCGGCTCAGAGGCATTTCACATCCTGACCCATTGCAATGCCGGTTGGCTGGCAACAGTGGACTGGGGGACTGCCCTGTCGGCAATTTACCAGGCCTGGGATGATGGAATCCCGGTCCACGTGTGGGTGGATGAAACCCGGCCGCGCAACCAGGGAGCAGCCCTGACAGCCTGGGAGTTGTTGTCGCATGGAATACCGCATGATGTGATCGTCGACAATGCCGGTGGTCACCTGATGCAGCATGGCCAGGTGGATATGTGTATCACGGGCACTGATCGCACGGCCCGCAATGGCGATGTCTGTAACAAGATTGGGACCTACCTGAAGGCGCTTGCTGCGCATGATAATGGTGTGCCGTTTTATGTGGCCTTGCCGGGCCCCACCATCGACTGGCAAATGGATGACGGCGTAAAAGGTATTCCGATTGAACGGCGGGAAGCACTGGAAGTCACCCATGTCAGCGGCAAGAACGCTGCCGGTAAGGTTGATTCGGTGCAAATCACACCTGATGGGGTCAGCGCATGCAACTATGCCTTTGATGTGACGCCGGCCAGACTGGTGACCGGGCTTTTTACCGAGCGCGGGGTTTGCGCAGCCAGCGAGGCGGGGCTGTTGAGCCTCTACCCAGAGTACGGGGACATGGACAAATGACTGACACGCTGCGGTCACAACTGATTGAGACGGCCCGGACCATGAACGCCAGTGGACTGAACCAGGGTTCGTCGGGAAACCTGAGTGTTCGTTCGCAAGACGGTATGCTGATTACACCCTCGGGCATGGACTACGGCACAATGACTGTGGACGACATCGTGTGGATGGATTATGCGGGCGAGTATCAGGGCAAGCGTAAACCCTCCAGCGAGTGGCGCTTTCATGCGGCCATTTACCAGCACCGGCCGGAGGCGCAGGCAATCTTGCATGCCCACCCGCAGAATTGTGCTGCCCTGGCCTGTCTTGGCAAAGGAATACCTGCATTTCACTACATGGTTGCGGTGGCAGGCGGCAAGGATATTCGTTGTGCAGACTATGCAACTTTTGGTACGGAGGAATTATCAGGGTACGTGGTCAGCGCCCTGGAAAATCGCAAGGCCTGTCTGATGGCCCACCATGGGCTGACCTGTTTTGACCAGGATTTGCCCCGGGTGCTGGCGCTGGCGCTGGAGGTTGAGCACCTTGCTGCAGTCTACAGCCAGATTTTGACCATCGGCGAGGCAAAGCTCCTTGATGAGCAGGAAATGGCTGTCGTACTCGATAAGTTCAGTACTTATGGCGTGCAGGACTGATAGTCCGGGGCTTTAGCTGGTCTCGGTTTTGTACAGGCGCATGCCTCTGGCCTGATAATTTGCCAGCGCACCGGGGTGGTCAAGTGAGCAGGTATGTACCCAGACCCGTGATGCCCCCGTGCCCCAGGCGAACTGGATCGCGCTGGTCAGCAGGTAGCCCCCGAGGCCACGGCCAATGAAGTCGGGCAGCAGTCCGAAGTAGGTGATTTCCACGTCGCCTCCGGCGTGCTCCTGCAATTCGTAATAGCCGGCCAGCGCACCCTCGAAGTAGGCGACATGGGTGAGTAAGCCGGGAGCCTCCGCATAGGCCTTCCACTGCTCCTCCGACCAACTGAGCTTATCGAGCCACTGCCACTGTTGGCCAACCAGTGCATATAGACGCTTGTTGAACTCGAAGTCCCGGCTTTTGCGTTCGACAATCCGGAGGTTCTGCACAGGCGGTTTTCCGTTGAGGTCGTCAGGTGAAAGCATTTCCAGGTAATAGGTTTTCACGGCAGCATCCGGCGGCAATTTGCAGATATCTATTTTAGCATTCGCAGTCACCAACCCGCCAAGACGTTGTATGCTATGGTTGAGATTCACTGCTAACATAAGCGCCCGGACAAGCTTGGCCGCACCCCAACAAGAAGGAGGAAAAAATGGCAGGCAAGGTAATATTTTCGATTTTGCAAGAGAGCCATGAAGGCCCGATAGGTGATGACTGGAAATACTGGATTGAAGCCAAGGTGTTCAACCAGGGACTCAAGGGTACCGGCAAAATATCGGTTGCAAAACATTCCTTGCCAACAGGTACCACCCAGCAACCCCCGGGTCCTCCTGCGGCTGTTGAGATACCTGCGGGTGAAGCCGGCCAGCAACTCAAGATCAAGGTTCATCTGAAAGCGACCGAAGTTGACCTGTTCCGGAATGATGTTGGCGAGACCAGTCTGGATGTCACGTTAGACTGTCCGCAGCCAGGTGAGGACCCACTGGTGCATGACCACGATGTATCGGTGGGTGTGGTCGAATCGCCGGGCCTGACCGGTGAGACATCAATATTCAGCGTGAAAGTACGCTTCGAAATATTGGGTGGCTAAGCGCCCAAACCCGTTCCCGGCAAATCCCTGAGACTCTCCTGTAGTTGTTGAGCAGTTCCGGGTTAAAAATCAGGCTCCGGCAACACGCCGGAGTTTTTCTTTCAGGCATTCAGCATGCGAAAATCAGCCCCCGTGGGGTTCTGATAGATGCGCAAATCAAACTCCGGCAGTACCGCCAGGATATGATCAAAAATATCGGCCTGTATGGCCTCGTAGTTGGCCCAGGCCTTATCCTTGCTGAATACATAGATTTCAATTGGCAGACCGTACTGGGTGGGTTGTAACTGTCTCACCAGGAAGGTCATTTCCGTGTTGATCATTGGATGATTGTGCAAGTAGGCCACCACGTAGGCTCTGAAGGTGCCGATGTTGGTCATGCGCCGGCCGTTGGCAAGGCTGGCATTGTCGATGTTTGCAGACTGGTTGAATTCTTCCAGCTCGTGTCTCTTTTTTTCAATATATTCAGATATATACTGAATTTTCCCATACCGTGCCAGCATCTCTTCGTCACAAAAGCGGATGCTGCTCATGTCAATATTGACCGTGCGCTTGATGCGCCGGCCACCGGACTCATCCATGCCGCGCCAGTTCTTGAATGACTCGCTGATCAGCGCATAGGTCGGGATGGTGGTGATCGTCTTGTCCCAATTCTGCACCTTGACGGTTGTCAGTGTTACTTCCAGCACATCGCCGTCGGCACCGTACTTTGGCATCTCAATCCAGTCACCGACCGCCACCATCCGGTTGGCAGCTAGCTGGATGCCTGCTACGAAGCCGAGGATGGCATCGCGGAACACCAGCATCAAAACGGCAGTCAGTGCACCGATTCCGCTGAGCAGATAGATCGGTGTCTTATCCAGAAGGATGGAAATTACCAGCACTGCTGTGAAGAAATACAGCACCAGTTTCAATACCTGGATAAACCCCTTGATTGGAATTTCCTTTGCTGCCCGGAAACTCCTGTAGACATCCTCCAGAGTGTTCAGCAAGGAATCCAGGACCAGCATCAGGATGATGATCATGTAGATCTGTGCGGCATTGAGGATCAGGGTAATGGTCAGGTCAAAGCCTTCAAGAGCAACCGGTGTGAGCAAAAAGATAATCAGGGCTGGTGCAAGGTGTGCCAGACGGTTCAGTGTTTTTTGCCGCAAAATGGCGTCATCCCACTTGGTTTTTGATCTGGAGATAACGTAGGTGAGCGTGGTGACGATGTAGCGTTTGGCCACGAAGTTGGCGATCGCGCTCAATACCAGTACGGTAATGACCGCTGTGCTGCGTACTACATAAAAGGTAAGGCTTTCACTGAGGCCCTGGCTCAGCAGCCAGTTCTGTAGTAGTTCCAACATAAGGTCTGAGTTTCCGGTTGGTGGTCTGAATGTGCTGTCTGGTGAGTATAACTACTGGTCAGTATATATCCATGTTGCCGACTTGCCAGTTCTGGCAGGGTGGTTTTGGTGTGCTGGCAATCAAGTTCTGATCAAAAACCGGTTTTGCCACCCGGCCGGGAGCGCAGCAATTTGAAGCTGCGAAAACCCATATCGATCAGGGGTTCCAACTCAAAATCAAGCATACCAAGCTGTTCGCGTTCCTTGAACGATTGAGAGCAGGTAAAAACAGCGTCCTCCTGTTCCTTGATGATCTTTGAAACCGAGACGTAACAGGTTTTGGACGGGCAGGTAAATGCGCAACCGGCATTGGCAAACAGGGTGATGCGTTCCGGTTCCTCAATGTTACGCAGAAATTGAGTATCTTCGTTGGAGGTCATCGGCAGGACCACTTCGTCGTAGATCTCCAGCGCTTTATCCAGCTTGCGGCTGTTGTCGATATTCTTGATCACGCTGGCATCAATGCGGTACTCCGGGAAATCCGCACCGATCCAGCGGGCAAGGTCATCGTTGGTTACGATCACGGAGTTGGGCTTGCGATGGTATTTTTCGAGTAAAGGCCGGTTCAGGTCATACTCTTCGCGTGTGACAAAATGATTGGACAGTGGCAAACGTATGCCAATGCCAGCATTGTTCAGTTGCCTGACGTCACGATCGGATAATTCCCGCTGGTCAAAAACCCGGCCGCCGTACAGGGTGGATTTTTCGACAAAACCGAACAGGCTTTCGATACGGTTGAGGGGCAAGTGGCCAAAATAATGGCGCAGGAACTGGAAGATAGGTACGTTGGTGGCCTTTCTGCGCGCAGATACCGTAAAGGTGTAATCTGGCTCGGTTTGGGTTTGGGCTGGCGTGTACACGTATCGGAATCCGCTATTTTAAGAGCATTAACACAACTTGAAAAAGTATATCGGGTATGTGCTGCAGGTCAACAAAGCATCGTCGTGGGCGAAACCGGATGTGGGCAGATGGTTTTTGATATTGGCGCGGAAAACACGCACTGCTAAACTCCACCTCACTGCATTTTGCATTACCACCGGGAAACCGCAATGACCAAAGTACCCGCCGATCTGAAAATTGCCCAAGCCGCTAACAAGCTGCCTATTACGGAGGTTGCTGCCGGACTTGGCATCCCGGAAAGTAACTTGATCCCGTATGGCCATGATAAGGCCAAGATAGGTTATCAGTTCCTCGAAGGCCTGGATGACAGGCCGGATGGCAAACTCATCCTGGTTACCGCCGTTTC
This sequence comes from Gammaproteobacteria bacterium, assembly GCA_024277815.1. Classification (GTDB taxonomy): domain Bacteria; phylum Pseudomonadota; class Gammaproteobacteria; order Xanthomonadales; family SZUA-36; genus SZUA-36. The sequence continues at coordinate 26,643 of JAJRUM010000043.1, read as the reverse complement.
ACCCACGCCAGCAGGTGAAGGTAAAACGACAACCACGGTCGGTCTCGGCGACGGTTTGTGCAAGCTGGGCAAAAAGGCCGTCATCTGTTTGCGCGAACCCAGCCTTGGGCCGTGTTTTGGCATGAAAGGTGGTGCTGCCGGTGGCGGCTATGCCCAGGTGGTACCGATGACGGATATCAACCTGCATTTTACCGGGGACTTTCATGCCATCGGTGCGGCTCACAACCTGTTGTCTGCGGTCATTGATAACCATATCCACTGGGAAAACGAACTGGATATTGATCCACGCCGTATCACCTGGCGGCGGGTGGTGGATATGAATGACAGGTCATTGCGTGACATCACTTGCGGTCTTGGCGGGCCCGGCAATGGTGTGCCGCGGCAGTCGGGGTATGACATTACCGTCGCCTCTGAAATCATGGCAATTTTTTGTCTTGCAACCTCCCTGGATGACCTGCAGACCCGCATCGCGAATATCGTTATAGGCTATACGCGCAAGCGCCAGCCGGTGACCGTCCGGGAGCTCAATGTTGAAGGTGCAGTCACTGCTTTGTTGCGTGACGCCTTCCAACCCAATCTGGTGCAAACACTGGAAAACAACCCGGCGCTGATGCACGGCGGGCCTTTTGCCAATATTGCCCACGGCTGTAACTCTGTGATGGCCACCCGCACGGCACTGAAGCTTGGTGATTATGTGGTTACCGAGGCTGGTTTTGGTGCAGATCTGGGTGCAGAGAAGTTCTTCAACATCAAATGCAGGAAAGCAGGCCTGACGCCTGATGCAGCTGTCCTGGTGGCGACCACCAAGGCCTTGAAGATGCAAGGCGGGGTGGCGAAAGACCAGCTGCTGGAAGAGAACATTGATGCGTTGCGCGCAGGCTGTAATAACCTTGGCCGGCATATACGCAACCTCGGCCAGTTCGGTGTGCCGGTCACGGTTGCGATTAATCAATTCAGCAGCGATACCGGGGCTGAGCATGAAGTCATTAAGGAGTTCTGCGCCAGCTTCGGTGTTGATTGCGTGGTTGCTTCACACTGGGAAAACGGTGGCGAAGGCGCGCTTGAGCTTGCCGGTCGCGTGGTCGATATGATTGAGCGCCAGCATTCCCAGTTTCGCACGCTGTACAGCGATCACTTGAGCCTGTGGGACAAGACCCGGCGTATTGCCCGTACCATGTATGGCGCTGAAGACATCATTGCTGATAAGAAAGTGCGTGCCCGGTTCGCCCAGTTCGAGCAGGAAGGTTACGGCCATTTCCCCATCTGCATGGCCAAGACCCAGTACAGCTTCTCCACCGACCCGCTGTTGCTCGGCGCGCCAACTGGCCACGATGTGCCGATCCGGGAAATACGTCTGGCCAAGGGTGCTGAGTTTGTCGTGGTGATCTGTGGGGAGATCATGACCATGCCGGGATTGCCCCGCAAACCATCGTCTGAAAACATCAATGTTGACGCAAATAAGAAAATAACCGGCCTGTTTTAAATGCCCTGATCGGTTGATGGAGCTTTGCCAGCCACCGACTGGCTGATGGCTTCAAACAGGTCGGTATCCAGGTAACCGTCTGCAACCAGCCCGTTGGCTTGCTGATACCGGCTGACGGCCGAGCGGGTCATGGGTCCCGGAATACCATCGGGCTCTCCCGCATCGAAGCCCAGCGTGTTCAGGTACTGTTGTACCTGTAATACTTGCTGGCAGGAAAACTTCAGTTGGGCATCGGGCGGCTGGTTGGCCAGCCTGCCTGCACCGGCGATGCGGTCTGCAAGCCGTCCCACGGTCAGAGCGTAATACTCGGAACGGTTCCAGCCCATGATGACATCAAAGTTCTGGTAGGTGATGAAGGCCGGGCCATGCTGTCCGGCAGGTACGATTAACCGGCTGGCAATATCTGCATCGGCGAGTGGTCGCCCAAAAGCATCCTTGATATCCAGTGAGCGCCAATAGGTCAATGGTAGAGCCTTGCCAGTATTAGCGAGTGTATAGTCGAACCCGGTTGGCAGGATAACCTCCCGGCCCCAGCGAACCCCCGTTTGCCAGCCAAGGTGCTGGAGAAAGTTACCGGCTGAAAACATGGCGTCTGCAATGCTGCCCCACAGGTCCCGCCGCCCGTCGCCATTGCCGTCAACGGCGTAGCGCAAATAAGCTGATGGCATAAATTGCACATGGCCCATGGCACCGGCCCATGAGCCGGGCATTTGCCGGGCCTCGGCATCACCCGCTTCGATCAGCTTCAGGGCTGCCATCAGTTCGGTCGTGAAGAAATCACTGCGACGAGGGTCGCAGGCCAGTGTGGTCAGCGCATCGGGTACCGGTATGTTGCCAAATATACTGCCAAAATTGGTTTCCAGGCCCCAGAATGCCAGCAGGTAGTGCGCCGGTACACCGGTTTGCCGTTGTACCCGGCGTAGCAGTTCACGATGTGTTGCCAGCAGGACTCTGCCGAGCGCTACACGCGAAGGCGTAACTCTTAGCTGATAGTAATTGCCAAAGGTCCGGGTGAATTCTGGTTGCTGTTGGTCAAGTTCAATTACGCGGGGGTTGTATACGACGGCATCCAGGACCTGATCGACAACCCCACCACTGACACCCTCAGCCCTGGCGGTGGCCTTAAGTTCCTGTTTGCATTGCTCGAAGTCAGCGTAGACGGGGCTGGCGGCTATGCAGCTTGCCGATAAGGCAAGTACCAGGCTGACCAGTGCACGCGTGCAACAGCTGTTGCTCATTTTGGCAGTTGTTGTTGGAAGAAGCGGATTTCATTCCCACCCATCACGGCGCGAATCTGGCGTGCATTAAAACCCTGTTTAAGCAACGACTGGGTCAGTGCGGCAAGTTCGGAAGTGTCAAAAAAAACCGTTATAGCGCCATCGTAGTCCGAGCCCAGTGCAACATGCTCTTCACCCACCAGGTCAATGGCGTAGGCGATGGACTTGGCAACGCCATCAGGTGTGGCGTCACATACCGCACTCTCCCAGTACCCGATGCCAATCAAGCCGCCACGTGCAGCGATGCGCTGCATGTGGTCATCGGAGATATTGCGTGGGCTGTCGCAGGCCCCGCGCACACCTGTGTGTGAAACAACTAGCGGTGATGACGAAAGTGCGAGCACATCATCCACCACAGCTTCGGACGAATGGGCAACATCAATTATGATCTCGAGCCGGTTCATTTCCTGCACTGCCTGGCGGCCAAATTTTGTCAGGCCTGCCTTGCTAATGCCATGCAGGGAGCCGCCCAGCTTGTTGTCAAAAAAATGATGCAGGCTCATCATGCGGAAGCCCGCGCTGTACAGGTTCTGGATATTGTCAAGTGAACCATCCAGCGCATGGCTGCCCTCGGTGGCCAATAATCCGCCCACCACATCTGAACCGTTGGCATGGGCCTGCAACACCGTTTCCAGATCTGGCTTGTTGAGTAGCAAAATCAGGCCGCCATCGGATTGGCGTGCTGCCCGACCGAGCCTCAGAGCCTGGTACTTGGCTCGTTCATACAGGCTGTCCCAGGTACGTATCGGCCACCGCTGCAGTATCGCCGCACCGGTGATCTGGTCTGAATCTGCGGTGTTTTTCTCATAGTTGAGGGCTTTGGGTGCTTTGGTAACGGTGGAGAAAACCTGAACAGCCACACCGCCCTCTACCAGTCTTGGTATATCTACATGTCCGCGGTTTCCCCGCTCCAGCACATCGCGGTTCCATAGCAGCGTATCAGAATGCAGGTCTGCCACCAGCAATGACGAGTGCAGGGTGCGGGCTTCCTCACTGATGTCGTAGGGCTGATGATCAGCGACCTGGTTGAGTCCTTTTTCAAGGTACCCGGGGCCCAATATAAAACCGACGATGGCGGCGATAACGACCAGCGTGGTTACAGCTATGAAGATTTTCTTGAGCATATGGCTATCCGTTCGTTAGAAATTATCCAGCTTGATATTTGACAAGCATGATCAGAATCCCCAGGCGCTGCCGACGGTGAGGTAGATTGATGTGTCTTCAGGCCCCCGGGCGATATCAATACCGGATTGTAGCCCGAATTTTCTGGCCAGTCGGTACCGGAATCCCAGTCCACCCGCCCCGACTGTCTGGTTCTTCCCCAGATACTGGCTGATCGCCGTAGTGTGGCCAATGCCACCAAAAAACACCATCGTCCAGCGTGGTGTCAGGCCCCAAAGGTATTCTGCCTCGCCGGTCACAACGCTCTCCCCTTGGTAGCGCAGCACCGGGATACCCCGCAAGCCGACAAACGGGAAAGCAAAAAAGGGCGCATCGCCCCTTACGGCCTGTGCCTCGAGCCTCAGACCGAGGCTTGAGTAGCTCCCAAAAGGGGTATAGTAAAATAAACTTGCCTGGTAATCATTGTAATCAAAATCGCTGCCCCAGTTGTTATCGAAATTCTTATACTCAAACCGGGCCGACAGGCCACTCGTGGGGGTGAATATGCTGTCCCTGTCGTCGTACTGAACGAACAGGCCAATGCCGCCCAGGTCAATATCAAAGCTCGGGTCAGGCAATTCGGGTGGTAGCAATTCGCCCAGTTTAAAAGTATTTTTGGCGGCAAAGAACAGGTAGTGGCCACCCGCCCACCAGTGGGATTCACCGAGCCGAAACCTTGCCTCCTGCAGAAGAAATGTACCGTCAATATTAAAATCAAGTCCGCTGTCCAGACTAAACCCGTCCGGGCGACCGTCGACGTAAAAGGCCAGGTTTACATTGACCTTGCCTGCTACGCCCAGATAACGCAGATGATCGTCTTTCCAGACACCGAGATGTGCGCCGCCGTAAAAGTACGTGCCATTTTCAGTTTTGGCACCGACACCAACACTGATACTGGGAGGTCCCTGGTGCTGGTGTACTTCACGGTCAAGTTTTTTCGGCGGATGAAAGTAGGCGATGGCGACGCCGAGACCGAAGCCTACAGCCGGTTCTGTAATGACGATGGGTACCGGCAGGAAACCGGTCGCGCTGGCGAGGTAATCACTGGCATCCAGCATGCCGTCTTGCGGGTCAATCAAGGTGTCGCTGAACCAGTCCCCGAAGCCACCAGGCCATGCCGCGGAAGCCCACAAGCTGCCAGCGCTCAGGGCTGCGCTCAGGAATGACTGTCTGAACTTCATGACGTTAACTCGTGGCCGGCGGGTTTTCAGGGTGCCGGGACTGGAACCCGCTGGTAGTTTACCCTTTAACCACCCATGCGGTACATTTCCTGGCCCTTATCCCGGCCAGGTACAAGGTGGCGGGTTTCGCTGTAACGATCGTCGCGATTGCTCCAGGTTTTATGGATGAGTGCTTCGAGATCGGTGTTTCCATCTGCTTTGCCCAGCAGGGGTTTAAGTGCTGTCCCCTGGCTGGCAAACAGGCAGGTGTACAACAAGCCGTCCGCAGTGACCCGGGCACGGCTGCAATAGCCACAAAATGGTTGTGTAATAGAGTTAATCAAGCCGATCTCGCCCTCGCCGTCCTCAAAGGCATAGCGTTGGGCAGTTTCGCCAATTTGCTGATATTTAAGTGGTTTAAGAGGCCAGTGATGGTGGATGCGCCTGAGCCACTCGTGGCCTGCTACAACCTGGCCCTTTTGCCAGTCATTGCTGTTGCCAACATCAAGATACTCAATTAGCCGTAAAACATGGCCGCTGCCACGGAAATGCCTGACCATGTCCATCACGGTATGGTCATTGGTGCCACGTTTGACGACACAGTTAATTTTTAATTGCTGGAAGCCTGCAGCTTCAGCGGCGGCAATGCCTTCCAGTACCTGGCGGGCGCTGGCTTTGCCACCGGTCATGAGACTGAACACCGATTCGTCAAGGCTATCGAGGCTGATGGTTATGCGATCAAGCCCGGCATCCGCCAGGTCGACTGCAAGCCTGGGCAGAAGTACGCCGTTGGTGGTCATCGACAGGTCGTGAACACCTGAAATTGCGGCAATACGTTTTACCAAAGCGGGTAATCCAGGCCGCAACAACGGCTCGCCACCGGTCAGGCGTATCTTGGTTGCACCAACGCTGGTAAATGCCCGCACAATGCGTTCAATCTCTTCATCACTGAGGAGTTCATCCGCTGGCAGAAATGAGTGTTTGCCACACAGCGACTCTTTCGGCATACAGTAGCTGCAGCGGAAATTACAGCGGTCGAGAATCGAGATGCGCAAATCCCGCAGGGGGCGGGCGCGCAGATCCCTGGGCGACCCCAGGTGGGAAAACTCCTGTTGGGAAGGGTTCAGCATCCTGGTTTTGATTGGCCGCAGGCCGGATCCGGTTTGAACGCATTGGCGACAAGGGGTGCTGCATCTCGCTGTTCAACATGGCACTGTGTACAAAAGTACCGCGACGCTGAGACACCGTTAAGCTGTTTGCCATCGCGATCCTTGAAGTGCGTGTCGCTGACCTTGGTCGCTTTCTTCTTCTGGTAAGTGTCTGCACCATGACAGGTCAGGCACTTGTTGGTCAGCAGGTTGATTTTTTGACTCTGGCTCTTGTGTGGAATCAGTGGAGGCTGATCAATGAACTCCCGGATGATCAGGTCGGTTTTGCCTTGCCAGTGCTTCTGTTCCGGGGTTGCCGAAGTACTTTCAATTGGCGTTGTACCACGTAGAGACTGTAGGTTCTCCTGTGCCAGCAGCGGCCCGCCACAGGTCGCGAAGCTCAGTGCCAAGGTGACTACAATTATGCGTTTGCCATTCATATCCTGGCCTCCTGGTATTCGAATTGTTCAGGGATGAAGCAGATCATTGTTCTGGTTGCTGTTGAAACCGGAGCACTGCCATCCAGCCTGTCGGGTAAAGTTCTGCCAGCCATCCGATCAGGCCTGCATGACTTTGACGGCACACTTCTTGTAGTCGGTCTCTTTCGAGATCGGACAAGTTGCGTCCAGTGTCAGTTTGTTGGTCAGGCGCCGGGCATCGAACCAGGCCATGAATATCAGCCCTTCCGGCGGCCGGTTACGGCCACGTGTCTCCACCTCTGCGTTAAGGTGGCCACGGCGGCTTTCGATTTTGGCGACCATGCCGCGTTTCAATCCGCGCTTGCCGGCATCATTTGGATGCATGTAGATCATTGCGTCCGGCATGGCGCGGTAAAGCTCGGGAACCCGCTGGGTCATGGACCCGGAATGCCAGTGCTCCAGTACCCGGCCGGTAGAGAGCCACAGATCAAATTCACTATCGGGTGATTCGGCTGGTGGCTCGTAAGGCAGCGCAAATATCACCGCCTTGCCATCCGGCTTGCCGTAGAACCTGATGCCCTCTTTCACATGGGGGTCATAGCCGGCGCGATAACGCCACAGGGTTTCCTTGCCATCGATTACTGGCCAGCGCATGCCACGGGTTTTATGGTAGGCATCAAATTCGCCAAGCTCATGGCCTTTCTTGGGCCCTTCGAGGCCGAAAATCCGATACTCTTCGTACAGGCCTTTTTGCAGGTAGAAGCCAAAGTGTTTGCTCTCGGCGTTGTTATATACAAGGCCGCGTTCATCGGTGACATCTTCGAGCGGGTACTTGTCCACCTGTCCGTTGGCATACAGCACGTCATACAACGTCTTGCCACGGTATTCCGGCATCTTCGCAAGTAACACCTCCGGCCAGACTTCTTCAACCTTGAAGCGCTTGGAAAACTCAACCAGTTGCCACAGGTCAGAGTGTGACTCACCGGGTGCATCGACCTGCTGGCGCCAGAACTGCGTACGCCGTTCGGCGTTGCCATAGGCACCTTCTTTTTCCACCCACATGGCGGTGGGAAGAATCAGGTCGGCTGCCATTGCGGTCACGGTTGGGTACGGGTCGGATACCACGATGAAGTTGTCCGGGTTCCGGTAGCCCGGCAGCGTTTCGGTATTGAGGTTAGCGGCCGCTTGCATGTTGTTGTTACACATCACCCAATAGGCATTGAGTTTGCCGTCCTTGAGCATGCGGTTCTGTAAAACAGCGTGGTAGCCGGGTTTGCCGACAATCGTTCCCGGCGGCAACTTCCAGACCTTCTCGGTAAATGCCCGGTGGCCTTCTTTCTTGACCACCAGGTCGGCCGGCAGGCGATGGGCAAAGGTGCCGACTTCACGCGCTGTGCCACAGGCTGATGGCTGGCCGGTCAGTGAGAACGGGCCGTTGCCGGGCTCCGAGATCTTGCCGGTCAGCAGGTGGATGTTGTAGACGAGGTTGTTGGCCCAGGTACCACGGGTATGTTGGTTGAAGCCCATTGTCCAGTAAGAAACAACCTTGATGTCCGGGTCCGCATACAGTTCGGCCAGGTCCTTGAGGTTCTGTTTCGGCACGCCGCTTAGTTCAGAGACATAATCTACGTCGTAGCGCGCCACAAACTGCTTGAACTCTTCAAAGTTACTGGGCTTCGAGCCACCGGCCTTGCCGGCATTGACCGCATTTTTCTCACGCGGATCCTCGGGCCGTAAGCCGTAACCGATGTCGGCATTGCCCATCACAAAGTTGGTATGGTTGGCAACGAAATCCTGGTTTACACGACCAGTCTGAATGATGTAGTTGGCAATGTAATTGAGAATCGCGAGATCGGTTTGTGGTTTGAATATCAGACCGTTGTCAGCGAGGTCGAAACTGCGATGCCTGAAGGTGGACAAAACGGCTACTTTGCATTTGTCGTGGGTCAGGCGCCGGTCGGTGAGGCGAGACCATAAAATGGGATGCATCTCCGCCATGTTAGAACCCCACAGCACGAAGGCATCTGCATGTTCGAGGTCGTCATAACAACCCATCGGTTCGTCTGAGCCGAAGGTGCGGATGAAGCCGGCGACAGCCGAAGCCATGCAGTGGCGAGCGTTGGGGTCGAGGTTGTTGGTGCGGAAGCCTGCCTTGAACAGCTTGGATGCAGCATAGCCTTCCCATATGGTCCACTGACCGGAACCAAACATACCAACCGAGGTTGGGCCTTTATCTTTCAACGCGGCTTTCCATTTTTCAGCCATGACATCGAAGGCCTGGTCCCAGCTCACGGGGGTGAACTCGCCCTGCTTGTCATATTTACCATTGGTCATGCGCAGCAATGGTGTTGTCAGGCGGTCCTTGCCATACTGAATCTTCGACAGGAAATAGCCCTTGATGCAGTTCAGGCCGCGATTGACCGGTGACTCCGGGTCTCCCTGGGTGGCTACGATACGGCCATTTTTGGTGCCCACCAGGACGCTGCAGCCTGTACCGCAGAAACGGCAGGGCGCTTTGTCCCAGCGGATAGTGTCCTGGTTAGCGGCAAGTGCGGGTTTGAGCGCAGGGATGCTGATACCTACTGCTGTCGCTGCTGCTGTTGCCGCATTTGCCTTGATAAAACTGCGTCTTGAGATGCTCATGCCGGGGCCTCCACCTGGTTGCCGAACTGGTCGTCATATTGATAAATAAGTGTTGCCGACAGGATGTCGGGCTGATTTTGTATGTCGGTAATCATGTCTGCGGCTTTGCGGTTGTCAGAGGTGTCGAGTACCACCACCAATCGGCCATCTTCACTTGCGCCATACACTTCTGCTTCTTGCAGGGCGTCGATTCTGTCGCTGACTGCAGGGAGTGATGACGGTTTGGTCCGCACCACAAGACTGCTGATACAAAGATTACTCACACATGCTCTCCTGATTGTTGCCTGGCCGGTGGTTGCTCTTCGCCGGACTGGTTGAGTGAAATTGCGTCTACCGGGCATGGCTTGATACACATGCCACAGCCGTTGCAGGTGTCCAGGTCAATATTGATCTTCAGACGCCCGCCCAATACGGGCCTGGCCACGATGGCATCCAGTTCGCAGGCCTCAATGCAGCGTGCACAGCTGGTGCCGTGTTTGGCCAGACAGCTATCAGCTATCCTGGCCTGTAGTTGCCAGGGCATTCGCCCTGTTGCCTGGCCGGCTTGAAGCGCAGCGGGTTCGCAGGCTGCCACACAGGCCCCGCAGAAGGTGCAACCGCCGCACGAAAAATCCAGCAGCGGCAGCTTTCCGGGCGACATCACAATGATTTTTTCCTGGCAGGCTGTTACGCACTTGCCGCAACCATCACAGCGGTCTGAAAATGCTGGTTCAGTCAGCGCCCAGGGAGGCCGAAGGCCCGGCTTTCGACCTCGCCAGTCGCCGCGCAGAAATTGTGCTCTGGATATCAGATTCATATACGCGTGGCCCCACCCCGAGCCCTTCCTGTTATCTAGGATAGCCACTGTGCAGCAATTGGCACATGATTTACATCATGAACTCTATCGATATGCAGGTGTTGAACGCCAAAAATTCTGTGGATTTATATAGAATCTGGCCGGAGAGTTGTGGCAATGGAATACTGCTGGAAGTAGATTGAGCCTTATGAAGATCAGTTCAAAGTACACAGGCCTGAATATCAGGGAACATCGCATGATCGTCAGCTGGCGAGACAGCATGAATTATGCGGCCGCTGTTGATGATAATAATGAGCAATATTTTGATGACCTGCGTCCGGCAGGCCTTATCGCGCCGCCGATGTTCAGTGTGGCGGCCACCTGGCGGGTAGTTGGCCGCCTGGCGGAGAATATTGAGGCCAATGATTTTCCATTGGAGGTTTTTCATACCCAGGTACATTACAGCGAGTGGCTGGAGTTTCATGCACCGGTCAGGCCGGGTGATGAACTGACCATCAAGGGTGTCGTTGCTGCGATACTTCCGCACCGTGCAGGTACACATATCGTGCTTCGTTTCGAAGCCCACAACCAATGCGGGACACCTGTTTACACCGAATACTTCGGTGGCATTATGCGTGGCGTGGAGTGTGAGGATGGTGGTGCCGGTGCTGAAACCTTGCCGGCTATGCCGGCTATGCCGGCAGCCGGGACGAGCCAGTGGGAGCAGTCGATACCCATTGATGCGCTACGTGCACATATATATGACGGCTGCACGGATATCCACTTTCCCATTCATACCTCGAGGAAATCTGCCCACCAGGCAGGCTTGCCGGGGTTACTTTTACAAGGCACTGCGACGCTTGCCTACGCGGCCAGGGAACTGGTCAACCGCAATGCTGAGCGTGACCCTACCCGCCTGCAGGTACTTGGTTGCCGATTTACAGGTATGGTTTTACCGCCGGCCGGCATCACGGTCAGGTTGTTGAGTGCTGACGACAAAGAGAGCTATACAGACTTATTTTTTGACGTGCTGGGAGATGAAGATAAGGTGGTTATTGAAGACGGCTACGCAAGAATATCAGGGGGTCGGTTATGACAGCTCCAGTACTGGATCAGACCTGGCAGTATGTTGAGCTCTGGGCACAGGCAACCCCGGCGGCCGAGGCGCTGGTGTTTGGGGATGAGCGCCTGAACTGGCAGGCCTTCAAGTCTGAGATGGATCATATTGCCCTGGCATATCTGGATATCGGCGTGGAAAGGGGCGATCGCGTGGCCTTTTTATCCATGGCAAGTAATGAGTTTCTCACCACCTACATGGCGGCCAACAAGGTGGGTGCGGTGTGGTTGGGGCTGAACCCCAAGTTCACACTCGATGAATTGCGTTACCAGATCAGTGACAGCCAACCGGTGGTGCTGATAGCCGTGCGTGAGTTCATGGGGCAGGATCTTGAGCCGGCCATCAGCAGCCTGATGGAAGAGTTTCCGTTTATTCGCAAGGTTCTGATTGTTGGCGAGGCCTTTGCAGGTGCGGAGAACTTTAAACGATTTGCACACCACCCCAGACCGGAACTTGAGGCTTTACTGGCAGACCGCAATCTGGCCGGGAAAGGAACGGACAGCGCGTTGCTGATGTATACCTCCGGATCCACCGGTCGGCCAAAAGGTGTGGTCCACACGCACCGCAGTATTATCGAGAACATCCGGGTGGAGGCGCAGAAGTTTAACCTGCACAACGATTCGCGGGCGCTGCTGCATTTTCCGATCAACCACGTGGCAGCTGATGTGGAGATTGGTTTTGGGGCTGTCATGGCCGGTGGTTGCAATGTGATGATGGACAGTTTCCATCCACTTGAGTCGCTGCAAATGATCGGGCGGGAGAAGATCACCCTGCTCGGCCAGGTGCCGGTAATGTTCCTGTTGCAAATGCAGCAGCCAGCGTTCGGATCAACAGATTTCAGCAGCGTTGAACAATTTGTCTGGGCAGGCGCTGCAGCCCCGCAAGCCATGATTGATGTGTTGAGTGGCATTTGTGCGAAGACCGGTGCAACACTTATCACGGGTTATGGCAGCACCGAGGTTTGCGGCTTTATTACCTATACCGGGGCGGATGCGAGCCAGCAGCAGTTAACCCGTTCGGCCGGAAAAATTGCCCATCCCTTTGAACTGAAAATCGTCGATGAGGAAGGCCACGAACTTCCGGATGGCGAAGTGGGTGAGATTCTGGTACGTGGCGCATTCATGTTCCGGGAGTATCTGAACAAGCCGCAGGAGACCGCAAAAGTGCTGGATGGCGAGGGCTGGTATGCCACCAACGATATGGCCTGGAAAGATGAGCAGGGCTATATATTCATTACCGGTCGCAAGTCGGAAATGTTTAAGACAGGTGGCGAGAATGTGTTTCCCCGCGAGGTTGAGGAAGTACTGGAAAGCCACGCCGGGGTGCTTTTTGCCGCTGTGATTGGTGTACCGGATGACCTCTACCAGGAAGTTGGCTGGGCATTCATCATGCGCCAGCCTAGTACCCGGGCAGAGGCCGGGGAGTTACTGGAGCTGTGCCAGCAAAAACTGGTGAACTACAAAATCCCCAAGCGGTTTATTTTGCGTCCGGAACTGCCGTTGCTGGCCACCGGCAAGGTCGACAAGGCAGCCCTGAAGAAAGAAATCCAGAGCCTCCGGGACCCGCCCGTTTAGAACTTCGCAATAGCAGCCATTTGGGCAAACAGTTTCTGAATGTCGGGCGGTCCGGGTTGGCCTGAAAACTCGCCGTACAGGCGGTCAACGTTAACCACGATGCGCTCGGCGTCGCCCCAGGATTCATAGTCCCCCAGAGCGATATCTCTGGCAGCTTCAAAAGCATCCATACCTGCGTCATAACGGTGCCTGGCCTCGCGCCGGACAAATTCAAGATAGCCCTTAACCGCTGCAACCCCGGCCTTGTCGGTAATGGGGCCATGTCCGGGAACAATAGTCTCAACATCCAGGCCGGTAATGTAGTCACAGGCATCGATCCAGTTCTGAATCGGGCCGGACCACATGATCGGTGTGCTGTCTATAAACAGGATGTCGCCGGTGAACACAGTGCGGTCCTCGGCTACGTGAACGATGATATCCCCGCGTGTGTGCGCCGGTCCGAGCTCTTTCAATTCAACGTTTTTGTTACCCACTTTGAGGCTCAGGGACTTATCGAAAGTGCGGGTGGGCGGTGTCAGCGTAATGCCGTTAAAGTCGAATGCACCAAAAGCGTGTTGCAGAAACCGCGCGATGGGTGCCGGGTTGCCGTCTGTTTCCGCCATCATTGCTGCCAGCATGGCAGGGGGTATTTCGACCATTTCCGCCGCCGAGGCATTTGAGGCGATGATTTCCGCACCGTGTACCAGTTCATTGCCGTGGGTGTGATCGCCATTGGCATGGGTATTGACCAGCGTGCCAATGTCTTTGGCTGCGCGCGGTTCGGCGGCGCGCATGGCTGACAGCATCTCGTTGGTCATGGCAAGGTCAAATAACGTATCTACCAGCAGCGCCTCCCGGCCGTCCACAATCAGGCCCGCGTTGCTCCAGCCCCAGTTGCCATCCGGTGCCAGCCAGGCGTAGGCGCCGTTGCCGAGTGCATGCAAACCGCTGGTGTAGTTCCATCGTTTCGTCATGTCTGCTCCTTACGCAGCTAAAGAAAAGGAGGGTTGCCCCTCCTTTTCAGTACGTCATTCAGGTATGGCGCGATCAATCAAAAGAAGTGATAGGTCGCTTCGATACCGTAGGTACGCGGTGTCATTGGTACCCCTGACAATGAACCGAAGAAATCACGGAAATAATCCACGTAAGTGAACTCATCCGTCAGGTTACGGCCCCACAGGTAAACTTCCCATTTGTCGCCACCGTCAATCAGGCCAACCCGCCCGTTGAGCGTGGTGAATGATTTCACGTGGCCGTAGTCAATGGTGTTCGGCCGCAGGAATGAGCCAATGTCAAACGTAAACGTTGCCCCGTGTGCGCCGTTAAGGTTCCTGACGGTTTCATTCTCGATCGTGGTGAAGTAATCGCCTGTATAGAGTACGTCCAGACGAATCAGCAGATCCATGGAGCTGAATCTCACGTAGTGCTGGAAGCCCAGCGTTGCGTTGACCTCTGGTGCGCCTGGCAAACGGTTGCCCTTGGCGTTTACCGGCACTTTTATCACACCACCCGGAACCGTCGGATCCGGCTGTTCAATCGATGTGCCGCCAGGAAAATCAGCAAAGGTCGCGTCAAGCAAACCCAATGAGCCATTAATAGTCAGGTTGTCAGTGACGTGATAAGTCGCTTCCAGTTCCAGGCCGCTGGTTTCAACCTCAGCTGCGTTGGTGATCCTGATGGACGTCAGCTGTGTGCCGGATGCCGGGTCAAAGCCAAGGTCGAAGAACTGGTTAACCTGATAGTCCTGGTAGTTGGCAATGAACGCGGCTGCATTCAATGACAACTTGCCATCCAGATAAATACCTTTCAGGCCAATCTCGTAGCTGTCCACGGTCTCCTCATCGAAAGTGATACCTGCATCCAGGTCAGCCTGGGTGACATAGTCGAGGTTGAAGCCACCGGACTTGAAACCTGTGGAGTACTTGGCATAGAGGTTGGTGTTGTCACCCAGTGCGTAAGCAATGGTCAGCATCGGCGAGAAATTGGTGTAGGTGTCCGAGTCGATATAACCTTCCGGCGGGGTAGTACCAATGCCGAATACACCCGAGCGTGTGCCGTCGAGATGGTAAACCACATCCTTGGTTTCGTCCGAGTAGCGGAAGCCGAAGCCCAGCCTCCACGCATCGTTGAAGTCGTAGCTGCCGTTCAGGAACAGTGCCCAGCTATCAGTTTCGACATCGCCTTCACTGAAGGCGCCGGCACCCGGCGGTAGCCTGAACAGCCAACCGGCGTTACCGGTAACGGCATCACGCTTGGAATATGAATCCTGGTTGTAGTAGTAGAAGCCGGCAATATACTTGAAGGCGGAGTCATCAGGCGAAATCCACTGGAATTCCTGGGTGGTCTGCTTGTACTCGTCCTGGTAATCGATATAGAGAAAGTCGAAAGCCGAGGCGTCCGTGTCATTGTGATGGAGCATTTCGGTTTTACGGTATGCGGTGATTGACCGCAACGCGTAACCGTTGTCGAAATCATAATCAATGTTCAGGTTGCCGCCGAAGATATCCCGCTTTTCAAAGCTGTCTTCACTGAAACTGACTTCCAGCGGGTTAGGTGCAAAGCGGTCAACGGTGGAGCCGAAGGTATCGGTAAACGGCTCGCCATTGATGATGTCGCGATCTGAGGTCAGGCCGTCAATTGCGAAGTTGATATCGAGCTTGTCGCTGGGTGTCACGCGCAACTGGGCGCGATAAGACGAAGTATCTACATTGCTCAGCCATTTGACGTTCGGAGCCGTATCCGGGCCCACCTGGTTGGCGGCGCAACCTGGCGGTGTGGTTACGCCAAACTGATCACACAGGGGGATACCAAATATCGGGCCAACGCCGGGCACGACAATATTGAAGGTATCTGGCAGGTGACTGGGGTCGTAGATGTTCTTTACATAGCCATCACGGCTGCGGTCTGAATACGAGATCCTGGCGCTGACGGTTTCGCTCAGGGGGATATTGACGACGGCTTTCAGCTCCAGTCCACTGTAGTTCATGGCATTGGCGGTGACATCCGCAGTGAATTCCGGTCCCGGTTTCACTGAAATCATATTGATGGCACCTGCAACGGTGTTTTTACCAAACAACGTACCCTGGGGACCGCGCAATACTTCAACCTGTTCGAGGTCGACGAGATCCTGGTTAAGGGCAGGGCCCTGACCAAGGTAGACACCGTCGAGGTAAACACCAACGCGGGAGTCAAAGCCGATGTTACGGGAGTTGGCGCCTACACCACGAATTCTGATTTGTGCGCCAAAGTCTGAACCCTGGGAAATATTCACATTGGGGATATATTCACCCAGATCGCGAAGTTCCTGGACGCCGGTCTGGTCAATAGACTCAGCACCGAATACTGATATGGCAATGGGGACCTCTGTGAGGCTCTCAGATCGTTTCTGGGCCGTTACCAGAATTTCTTCAATGGCCACATCACTGGATTCCTCTTGCGCCACTGCGGTTCCACCGAAAAGTGCGGTACTGACTGCCACACAAATCAACAGCTTTGTTGTTTGTACTCTCATGTTTATCACCCTGATATTAATAGAGAAAGTTAATTATTATTTAGTTCTTGTAAGAATGCTGACCAGTTGTTACCAGTCAGACAGCTGCCAAAATTACGTTATATGACTAAAGCTGTCAATTCAAAACCTGTTTGTTTACCGATATTTGCCGACAGGTTTTCTTCTGAAATATGCACAGCACACCCAATAACGCATAGCTGGCGCGAAGAAAGTAAGTGACCTGCTAGCCTGTATTTGCAGCTGACACGGGAGCCCAGCGTTGCTGCCATGAGCGAGCTGCCTCCAACTGGTAGGCCAGCTCAAAAAGCATTTTTTCCTGGCCACTCCTGGCTGCAAACTGGCTGCCTATCGGTAGACCGCTGGCATTCCACCCCAGCGGTACCGACATCGCCGGTTGCCCGGAAATGTTGTATATCGGCGTGTAGTTAACGTAGTTGAGCGCATCATTTATCAGCTGGTCACCGGGCACCAGAGGGCCTTGCAATCCAAGCTTCGGCGCGGCTGTGGAGAGTACCGGTGACAATACGACGTCGTATTCCTGCAACATGGTATCCATCAGTCTGGTGACTTCAGCGAAATAGGCCATCGCTGGTTGCATGTGCTGCTTGCCTCGTGACTGGTAGTACCCGGCCATGTAAAGCGTCCAGGGTTCGAGCAGGTCATCCCCGGCGGGTTTACCGGTCTGTTTTTCAATATCAGCCTTGAAGCCGGCCGCACCGGCGGACCACATGGCAACAAATGCATCCAGTAACTGCTGCCCATCGGTGGGGAAGCTGGCTTCCATGACTTCGTGGCCGAGGCTTTCGCAGAGTTTTGCTGTTCTGAGTATTTCAGCCTCAACATCAGCCGCCGGCCCCTTGCTGTTGATGCCTTGCATGGCAAGGCCAATCTTCAGCTTTCTGTCGATCGGGTTGCGGGTTAAGCCGACAGGCGGAAAGGCTGCCTTATCACCCCGCTCCTCGGTCAGCGCAAAAAGTGCAGCACTGTCACGCACACTGCGGGTCAGGTGCCCCTTGACGGCGAGCTCCCATGGCGCAGGTGGTTCAGGTCTGATTTCACGGCCACGGCTGGGTTTCAGGGCAAATATGCCACAACTGGAAGCTGGCACACGCAGTGATCCGCCACCATCGCTGCCTTGCGCTGACGGCACCATGCCTGATGCCACAGCAGCGGCCGCGCCACCACTGGAGCCACCGGATGAACGGCTCAGGTCCCAGGGGTTGCGACAGGGCCCGAAGGCGATGGGTTCAGTCGTCGCAAGCAAGCCGAGTTCCGGTGTGTTGGTTTTGCCCAGTACATTGAGACCTGCTTGCAGCGTGCGAACGCCAAAGGGGTGTGTTTCGGTAGAGATATGATTGATGGTTGCCCGTGAGCCGAAGGCGGTGCGGTAGCCCTTGTACTCCATCAGATCCTTAAATAAATACGGAACGCCCGTGAATGGCCCGTTGGGCAAGCCCTTTTTCGCCTGCTCCCGTGCCGGTTCAAATATAGGTGTGATGACTGCGTTAAGTTTGCCGTTCAACAGTTCAATGCGATCAATGGCAGCTTCGGTGAGCTCAAGCTGTGATACTTCTCCACGTTTTACCAGCGCAGCCTGAGAAATTGAATCCAACTGGAAGAATTCATCTGCCGGTTTACCTGCAAGAGCCCAGAGGCTGCCCGGCAGCAAGCTGCCAATGCCGGTGGCGGTTGCGAGTTTGAGCGCGTGTCTGCGTGAGAGGTCTGTTTTCATGATAATCCTGTGGCCGGCTGTTTTTGCCAGGTTAAATAAGCCAGTGAAAGTACACTTGTGATCAGGTAAGCAAGGAAAAGTATGCTGAACACCGGGCTCAAAGGCAAATAGCCCAGGGCTGCAAATATCAAACCAAGCTTTAACCACTCCAGCACCACGGCAACCCTGCGGCCCTCGGTCCACAGGCTTTGCAGATAGAAACTCAGAAAAATCAGCCCAGTGGCGAGTGCTACATCGAAAGCAGCCCAGCCATTGGCCACGATCAGCATGCCGGTCCCGGCAAGTGTTGTACAAACAAACTGGAAGAATGCGTAGGCCCTGGCGGGTACCGGAGCGGGTGGATCAAACTTATAGAATTCCGTGAGGGGTGCGGGCTCCTGCCGGTGGACGCCTGCCACGCCTTCCGGCTGCCAGCCCGGTCCCTTGAACCATACCTTTATTTTGTCCTGCCAGCGCGCGGTATGCCATGAGAGCAGCAATGTGGACCAATACACATGCACGTTGGCCCAGAAAGGGTTGTAGCTTTTGAGGGGCTTTCTGATTCCATATATACAGGGTTTGTCTGGCAGCTCATCCTGGAAAGTACCAAACATTCGATCCCAGATGCACAAAATCCCGCCATAGTTACGGTCAATATACAGGCTGTTTTGCGCATGGTGGACGCGGTGGTTTGAGGGCGTCACCAGGATATACTCCAGCGGGCCAATTCTGGTCACATGCTGGGTGTGCACCCAGAACTGGTAAACCAGGTTGATTGCACCACTGGCAAAAAAGATCTCCGGCGGGATACCAACGAACAGCCAGGGCAGGTAGAAAATGAAGCCGAACAAACCACTGCCGGATTGGCGCAGCGCGGTGCCGAGGTTGTAGTCTTCACTCTGGTGGTGCACCACATGTGCCGCCCAGAACAGGTTGACCTCGTGGCTGATGCGATGAAACCAGTAGTAGGAGAAATCATAGGCCAGCAGTGCGAACAGCCAGATGCCAACACCCTCGTCAGGCAGGTCGAGCAATGGGTAGCCGTCAGCTGCCCGGGCGTAAAACCAGCTGCCGAAGCCGAGGAACAACAAACCGCGTAAACGGCTGATACTGCCGAGTGATATGCTGGTGATGGTATCAGCCACGCGGTAGGTGTTGCGGCCCCGGGCCAGGCCGTAAAGCCATTCCGCGAGAATCAGGATGATAAACCCCGGAATGGCGTAGAGGATGATATTCATATTATTATCCTAACCCAAAGTTTCCG
Source organism: Gammaproteobacteria bacterium (assembly GCA_024277815.1). Lineage (GTDB taxonomy): Bacteria > Pseudomonadota > Gammaproteobacteria > Xanthomonadales > SZUA-36 > SZUA-36. The sequence goes on along the minus strand of JAJRUM010000043.1, from coordinate 7,421 downwards.
GCACAGAGAACCCAGGAGAAAAGTATGCGTGCTTTGCTAGTTAATTATGCGGCGGAGCTGTGAACCTGGTGCTCATATAATGATCCAGTTACCCATGATTGAGCCGGTATTCCGGCCACCCTCCGAGGCCTACAGTCTGATATTGCAGGTCACGATTGGCTGTAGCTGGAATAATTGTACATTCTGCGAGATGTACACCCATCCGCATAAGCATTTCCGTTTTAAACCCATAGAAGAGCTGGAAAAGGAACTGGCAGCGATTGCCGCAGAGGATCTGCCGGTGCGGCGGATATTCCTTGCCGATGGCGATGCGATGACGCTTTCTTTCCGCCGCCTGAAAATGGTCATGCAGGTTATCAATCGATACCTGCCCGATGTACAGCGGGTTTCCTCGTACTGCCTGCCGCGCAACCTGAAGCACAAAACAGTGGAGGAGCTGGCTGAGCTGAAAGCCATGGGCCTGAGCCTGTTTTACGTGGGTTGCGAATCCGGTGATGACCTGGTGCTGGAGCGGGTACACAAGGGCGAGAATTTTGCCTCCTCGCTGGACGCGCTGCAGAAAATCAAGGCCGCTGGCGCAAAAAGCTCGGTGATGATACTCAATGGCATGGGTGGTAAGCGTTACAGCCAGCAACATGCCGTCAACTCCGGCCGGCTGATGTCGGCTGCGCAACCGGATTACCTGTCGACCCTGGTGGTTAGTTTTCCGACCGGCATGGAGCGTTACCAGCAGGGTTTTAACGGCGAGTTTGAACCGCTGGATAAAAACGGACTGTTCCAGGAGATGTACTGGCTACTGGACGCGCTGGAACTGGAAAACACCATTTTCCGCAGCGATCATGCCTCCAACTACCTGGTACTGAAAGGTGTGCTGGGCAAGGATAAGACGCGTTTACTGGCAACGGTACGCGAAGCGCTTGATCGCCCGGGCTCAGTGCCGTTGCGCCAGGAGTGGATGCGCGGGCTGTAAAGGCGTATATAGTATGAGCTGGTGGCGTTAGCCCGACTTCAAAAAAGAGCAGTAAACATGAGCATGTTCAAGAACAAACACGTGATGATGGCTGTGGTGGTAGCACCCGTGCTGTCTCTGATCGGCTATTTTGGCATCAACGCCCTCGTTGGCGAGAAGCCTAAGGCCGCTTCAGCGGGCGAGAGCTATCAACTGGTTGAAAAGCCGAACTGCCGTTACAGCAGTGGCAAGTGCGGCCTGAAGAATGCTGATTTTGAACTGAGCATGACGGCTGAACCGCGCGATGGTGGCCAGTTGCAGTTGTTGCTGATATCTGAGTACCCGCTTGATGGCGTGGTCATCGCGCTGGCTGAAGAAGAAGACGAAGAACAGTCGCCGCAGGATATGCGCTTGGTGGGCAGTGACGGGTTGACCTGGGCGCTGGACATTGAACGGCCCGACCCGGAGCGCGACCGACTGCACCTGGTCGCATCAGCAAGCGGCGCACTTTACTTCGGCGATGTGGCGACAAAATTCATTATTATCGAAAACACCTTTTTTCAGGATTGATTGATGCACAAACTGCTCACGGTATTACTCATTGTACTGGCGGCCTCTCCCGCGACGGCCGCAGAGCCTGAAGAGTTGGTGGGTCTACGCGTCTGGAATGAGATCGACAAGCCCATCATCGAGACAGAATCCGGCCTTAAGTACAAGGTATTGATCATGGGGGAAGGCCGCAAACCCCGGCCCAGGAACAAGATCACGGTGCACTATCGGGGCTTCCTGTTCAACGGCCGGACTTTTGACAGCTCATACGACGGCGATGAGCCGGCTTCATTCAGCCTGAAACGGCTGGTACCCGGCTGGATAGAGGGCGTGCAGCTGATGCCGACCGGCAGTGTCTTTGTTTTTATGATCCCGCCGGAACTGGCTTACGGCAGTCGCGGCGGACCATCGATACCGCCGGATTCAACGCTGATATTTGAAATTGAGTTGTTTGGTTTTAAGTAGTTGAGTGGTAACCGGCTTGTTCCGGCATGACCCGCCTGTACTTACACACTGAAGGGGGCGGATACATTTAAAAATGTATCCGCCCCTTTTGGGTTTAGCAGCCGGGACCACTCCCCACCCGGAAGGTGCAACTGTTCAGACAGGCGTCGCTTTCGTCCTGGTTACCGTCATCACATTGCTCTTCGGGCGAATCTACTATGCCATTGCCGCAAGTTGGAGAAGACAGGCAACACAAGGCCTGAACATTTTTTTCATTGCAGCCGTAGGTAGCTGTGCAGGATGGCCGGGAACTGCCGTAGTGACAGTTTTGAGGTATGTCGACGCCCAGGTTGGCCGGGCTCTCAAAAGTACCCAGAGTAAAATGTCCGGCACCGGAACCTGCACGACAGTATATCTCCCCGACAACTATGTTTCCGGCAGGAGTCAGCGGGTAAGTCCAGCCATCGTTACGCGCGACATGCTGCTGATACGAACAAAGCTGCCACCCGACTGGACATAGTGTTTCCATATCCTGCTCACAGGTCGCATTGACCGGGTCATCACAGACCACCATGTCGCCTCCGGGGCTGGTCGAGAGCTTTACAGCTCCACCTTGGCATGCACTCGTAGGAGTCTGGGCCTCGCACACGGGTAAATCACAGGAGTCGCCGTTATTCAGACTGGTCCCGACCTCGCACGCGCCGGTGCCGAGGCCGGCAGGAGTACAATCTGCCGCGAATTCGATCGCGGTCACTTCGACCTGGATACCACATTCGCTTGTCAGGCTTGCACTTGTCGCAAACGGATCATAAGACTCGGTGGTTTCCGTGCTGCATTCGCTGCCCTGGATCAGAACCGTGGACTGCACGGCGATTGCATGAATGTTTTTCATGCCTACCGTGAGTGAAATAGCCGCCGTAGCGACAAGGATAACTACGCTGGATACCCGCTTCATCCACTGTCCGGAGCGGCCGAGACGCCATGCCACCAGTATCAACAACCCCGCGAGCAATATCATCGCGATACCGCTCAACGCCGGTACGGGCATAAAAGCCACGGGCCGGTAGCTAACCTGGCCGCCTGGCGCCTGCGCCCATGCAGGAGTCGCCGTCGCAACAAACATGACCAACCCAAAGAAAAACCTGTTCAGTACTGACCTCATAATCACTCCCAATTCAGACTACGGTGCTTATACTCTATAACCTACTGGTGTAGCTCTTTCCAGTAAATGGATCGTGATGTTTGCCTGAAAACCATGGGGTTATACATGACTGACATCCTGGATACATGTAAATACTGCCGCACCGCCGATGCACCAGGCCGCCACATCCTTGCAGGGGCAGGTGCGATTGCCAGAGGTGTTCATTGCAACAAAACGAAATATAATGCACCCAATCCCTTCAAGTCAGATAGATACCCATCCGGTGGGAATTTGTACGTGTGAGCCTTACCAGGGGCATATAGAATGTTTTTTGCAGATGAACCATATGTATCGGATTTTTTTAAGCTGACTGTCAGGGACAATGCCATCCCTGTCGTGGATACAGAAGTAGCCAGAAGCCTGGACCTGTACCAGGGCACCCGTTTAATCGGTGAAGATGAAGCGGTCGAACTGGCCAGAACGGCAGATATTCCTGCGATTTATACCACCTCAGAAAACTCCATAGCCTGGATCGCGAAGCACCTGGTATTTAGTGAGCTTCCCGCGAAAATAGCGCTATTTAAAGACAAGTTGAAGTTTCGTGAGCTGACAAAATCACTTTTCCCTGATTTCAGGTTCAAGGGGGTCCGGCTTGAGGACCTGGAGCAAATCGAGTTTGCTGACTTGCCACTGCCGTTCATCATCAAGCCCACAGCTGGTTTTTTCAGTATGGGCGTTTACAAAGTCTCGGGCCCCGATGAATGGGCAAGCACCATTGCCGCACTGCACGTAGAGATTGACCAGATCAAGGATTTATACCCTGAAGCTGTATTGAACACCCGTTGGTTTATTATTGAACAAGTTATCAATGGCGAGGAATATGCCTTCGATGCATATTTTAATGCGACTGGTGAACCCGTCATTTTGAGTATTCTGCAGCACGTTTTCTCGTCAGAGGATGACGTCAGCGACAGGGTTTACATTTCATCGAAAGAGATTATCGAGAACAACCTTGAAGAATTTACAGATTTCGCAAGAAAAATCGGTGAGCTGGCAAGGGTAAAAAATTTCCCCGTTCATATTGAGCTCAGACGGGACAAAGATGGCACCTTGCTGCCCATCGAAGTCAACCCGATGCGATTTGGTGGCTGGTGTACTACCGCCGATGTGTCTTTCCTGGCGTATGGACTTAACCCTTACCTGTGTTATTACGCACAGGAAAAGCCGGACTGGCCGGAAATCCTCAAAGGCAAGGAAGGCAAACTTTTCAGTATTGTCGTGTTGGACAACTCGACCGGGATGGATGCAGGTGAAATTGCAGCATTTAATTATGCAAAACTACTGTCAGGTTTTGAAAGGCCGCTGGAGCTGAGAAAGGTTGACCATACCCGGTACCCTGTTTTTGGTTTCCTGTTCACCGAGACCAGGGAAGACAACTTTATTGAATTGGAGAATATTTTGCATTCAGATCTGACGGAATTTGTGCAGACCAACGTTGAAGGTTACTAAGTAGAGAGGCAACCCCCCAAATTTAACTGAGATGGGTACTGGGTTGGCTCGTCAGCAGGATAAGCTACTTGTCAAAACCCTTCTCCAGAAGCTCAAAAACATCGGGGCCCAGCAACTCAAGCTCATAGCCCTCGGGGTCACGGGCAAATGCCATCACCGGGCCGCCCTTCATTTTATGAGGTTCGCTGATCAGTTTCCCTTCGCTGCAGCGGACGCGTTCACAGGTGGCCTGAAGGTCATCGCATAGAATCGCGATATGGCCGAACGCGTCACCTTTAGTATAGCTGCCCGTATCCCAGTTACAGGTGAACTCGATAACGGCATGGTTCTTTTCGTCACCATAGCCAACGAATGCCAGCGTAAACCGTCCCTCCGGAAAATCGACCTTTCGAAGCAGTTGCATACCCAAGGCACCGGTATAGAATTTGATCATCTTGTCGAGATCAACCACGCGAAGCATCACATGTATCTGGCGCATCGGTATTACCTCTGGTTTTGCGGGGGAATGTGCCATGGTGGCTGATGGGGTGGGCTATTTCAATAGTGTTGATTCCCTTTGCAAATTTCTTAAATAGGGTTTTGATTTTTATTTGGGCGCTTACTACTATTTCATCTTCCTAATGTACATGCCAACATCACTTCGCTAGAAGAGGTTGGACCTATTCAACGATCTGAAGATGGATTGTTGCTTGTGCCATGGGATGTGATTGATGCACATGTGAGGCTGGCAGCTTGACTTTATTGGTGGTGATGGGCGTTTGAGCCTTTTTATTGTGCAGTTGTTAATGTAGAGTCAGCGGTAGAGGCTGGATTAATCGAACAAGCCTTGTATAAACTTTGAATTCGGGGAATCCTATGAAGAACATGAAGAAGGTAGGCTTAGGTTTAATTTTAGGTTTGTTTTTTAGCTGTGCAAATGCTGCAATAGTGTCTATAGACTACACATTTGATGATAGAAGCATAGAGTTTAATGGTGTAACGCAAAATACTGGCGGCATTGTGATGTCAATTGTCGTTGATACAGATACTCCAAACCTGGGCGTAGGTTTTGGATCATTTCAGAATTTTTATGACGTCGATGTATTTTTTACTTCTACGGGCCTGGGCTTAAATCACGAAAGGGTTACATCTAATACTTACTTGTATTTTGGAGGCTCGGTTTTTGGATTCTCAGACACTTCTACCGGTAGCTTTGGCACCATCTTTACCGCTATTGGTACGACCTCGAATTTATCTTTTGGTACTGCATATGATTTATCTACATTGATTGTTCCACAAGGACCCGTGGCTGGATTTATAAATGAACTACGCACTGCAAATGACATTGTTTTTGAAAATGGAGATCGTATTACTGGAGGGGGCAATGCAACCATTTCCAGTTCAACAACTGTTGCGCTAGCTCTATCCCCAACGCCGGTACCAACTTTGTCAGAATGGTCATTGATATTATTAATCTTCTTGCTAGGCATGGTTGGATTTATTGCTTATCGAAAAGTGTGGTGGCCCAATTAACTTATGCCGCTACAGACCGGGGGAGAATCAGGGTGTATAGATCTTAGGGAACACTGACATATACGAAAATATGGTGGTGATGGGTGCTACCGAATAACACTCGTAACATCTAGATATATAATGTATTTAACTTTGCTTTGTTTTTAGCTGCCCCCATTTATGCCCCCATGCACCGCTTGTTGGCATCAATTTCTGGACGGTTATTTTAAATCCTATCATCCAGAGATGCCCCCATTGGGTTCAGTTATTACTCGATCGTATTTGATGGCCTCTTTAACCATATTTACGTTTGAGGTAAGTTTCTCGATATTGCATGAGTTTTCTTATTCTACTTTTCCAGTCAATTGGTAACTCAGGTATTAACCACTCTATCTCACCATACCAACTAGGGATGATAGATTCGTCTAATGATTTAGCACCGCATATGTTGTATCCATAAAGGTCAATATGCCTTTTGTAGAAGCATGCCTTTACACTCTTCATGCTATCAGTAGGCTTTGCGAATCCCTTTGGAATTAAGACAACATTTGAGGCCGAAGTAAAAAGGCCATATGGCTTGATGCCTTGATCAAGAGTCTGAAAAAGAATGGACTCAACTAACCGTTCATCAGGCTTGTGTGAAAATATATGAGCAAGTTCAAATTTACTTAAACCACTAGGGTTCCACGTACCACCAGCTCCACCTGAGTAAGGGCGATTTATTGCTAAGAATGCCCAAATGTGCCGGGGGAATGTATTGTCATTAAGTATAGTTCCATCAATCTCGTAGACGTTATTCTTCCAGTTATCAGTCTTTTCAAAGTTTACTGGTCGTCGAAACCCAGGAAACACGCAATCGGAATTTGGATAAAAGAATGAACCCAAATCAAGTTTGGATCTGCAGAAACTCTGAAATTTACTTCGAAAATTTATGTTTTCATCGCGTATTAAAGTGACTACATCTGGGTGAATATGGTGAGTGACCTTTCCAAGCAGCAAAGTCAACTCCCTTTCAGCAGAAGATGAATAGTCGGAGAATGCAAAATTACTCAATGGATGTGCACCTTATCACTGACAGAGGTGGCCCCGTTTGTTTGGACAACAGAGGTGGCCCCGTTTGTTTGGACAGCTAAACCCAGTTCTATAAGTGGATTCCAGCCCATCGGTTAAGCAGCCAAGGTTAGCGACTGCTGAGAAAAATATACATTATCTGGCGTCTTGCGTCCCAAAGCGCAGTGAGGCCGTCTTTGGTTGTACAGATCAAAGTATTTACCGATACCATTTCGTGAGTCAGAGACCGTGTCATACGCATGCAGGTAAACTTCTTCGTACTTGACC
>JAJRUM010000003.1 GCA_024277815.1 Gammaproteobacteria bacterium | reverse complement strand
TACACCACCACGCCGCCGTAGGTCAGTAGTGCGCAGGCCACGGTGATAATCCACAGTGAGCGCCTCGCACCCATCTTTCGCACCAGTGCCATGGCGATGCTGGCTGCAGCGTGACTCTCGCCCATGACGCGACCGAACCTTGCACCCGCGGCAAACAGCAAAAAGAACTTGCCGGCAAAGGTGAAGGCACCCAGCGAACCCAGTGAATAGTCCTGCATCAGGGCATCTGCAATACTCAGCTGATTGGTGACAATGACGATGACAGAACTGATCAGGGTGGCCAGAATAATATTGACACCCCGTAACGCCAGCCAAATAAGCACGACAACGCTTGCGATTAATCCGAGATATGCCATCATTTTTCCTTTCCAGCAAATTCGTAGGGAGGCTGCTGTCTTGCCTCAACCTGGTGCCAATATTGCCATTTATCGCTAATCCCCGGCATCTCCACTGCCCCTGAGCTGATGTTCGGCAGAGATCGAGAGAGAAAACTGGAATGCCATAAGCGCAGTTGCCGAAAAGGCAGTGACCGAAAGTCTGAAGTAGCCCCTGCCCACGCTGAACTGGCTCTGTTTATGTGGCATTGAGGTTATTGGCAGTTTGTCCTTTTTCCAGCAAATGTGCCGCAAGACGTGCGCCTAAGCCAAGGATCGACAATGTTGGTGGGATGCCCATGGGTTCCGGGAATACGGAGCAGTCACACACATAGAGGTTATCGAATTTAGTTTTCAGGTTCTTGTCCAGGTGTTCGCCAATTTTCACCGTACCGCCAGGATGTGCCGCCACGACTCGGCTGCTATAGGTCCTTTTGGCACCGGCATTTATAAGAATTTTGCTGGCAATGGTTTCACCGAGGTCAAGCTTTTGCTTGTCTTCCGCAGAGATTTTCTTGGAGACAAGGCCGTTGTTTATTATCCTTCCGGAAAAATCGTCCCTGATTTTGACCATGATCGGAATGACATCGGAAAAATCACTCACATTTCCGAAGTTGAATGCATGCACATCAAAAAGAACTTTCAGAATTTGCGGGAGGTGAAGATCGGCCAACATGACACCTTCTTCCTTCAGATGAAATCCCGTCATCATGGGAACAGCCCGGCCCGTTCCCTCTAAGCCTTCAATCTTCCCCATAACCAACAACAGCGGATCGGTGCAAAAATTGCGTCCCACACCCTCAATGCCACTCTTTTTCAAGATGCCGGGAGAACCAATGCCACCGGCGCTAATGACTATTTGTTGGGCATAGGTTCGGTAAGTTTTCCCACGGCGCTTATACTCAACACCAATAGCGGCGCCGTCTTCGATGATGACCTTTTTGACCTTTGCGTGATTGATTATTTTGGCGCCATTTTCAACGGCCTCATCTACAAAATAACGGGCGTTCCATTTAGCGTCGTTGGGGCATCCATACGTGCAAGAATGGCAATTTCTTATACATTTATCCTGGTAGATAAATTTATCCAGTTTCTGGCAATCGTAGCCCAGTTCTCTCGCACTTTTCATAAATAGGGACGCTGCCGGATTCATCAGATTATCCGAGATTTTATCAATGGGCAGTTCATCCCTGAGATCGGCAATTTCCTGAGTGATATCAATGCCATATTTCGTTAGCATCTCAAAGGGTGGCTCATAGGCACAGGCCGAATAAAAATTTGTGGTCCCGCCAGTCGTAATTGCCCTGATAATGGGCTTTCCACCTGTGGTAAGTGGCATTTTTGTCCCGGGGATCCACCCACGGCTTAACATTTGTGTGAAGGTGCCCTTTGTAGGTTCATAATCACCCATCTCCAGGATGAGCACCTTTTTGCCGTTTTTTGACAGCCCTCTCGCCACGGATGCGCCGCCAGGCCCACTGCCTACGACAATTGCATCAAACTCTTTCTGAAATGTTCTCATCCTCGTTTGGGAAAAGCAGGGCGCTTTGCACAGAGATCGACCCAGCGCTTGATATTCGGAAAGTCCCCGAAATCGAAGCCGGTCAAGACAAGCCATGAAACGATGGACACAGCGTTGAGGTCACCTATGGTAAAGCGCTCACCAGCAACGTAAGTGCGGTTTTCAAGGGCCCTGTTCAGTGACGCGAATGGTCGTTGCAAATCGCTTGTATTGCTGGCCAGACGTTCTGGGTCACGGGTGTCTTCGGGAAGCATGCCTGTGGCATGGATCATGTCAATGATCGTCGACTCGACATCGCACGCGGCCCAAAAGGTCCAGCGAAGAATGTCAGCCTCTTCCTCCGCGGTTTTTCCTGCAAGATCGCCGCCATACTTAAGAGCCAGGTATTGGTTAATGGCCCACGACTGGGAAATAACAAAGCCGTCATCATCAATAGTAGGTATGGCCCCGTCGGGATTGATCGCCAACAACGCCTCCCCCTTTTCACCATTGACCGGCACTGGAATATGCTCATACTCCAGCCCGCATTCGTCAGCAGCCCACAATACACGCTCCGTTCGACTTAACCTTTCACCATAGATTTTCATGTGGTTGATTATGCCATTGGAGAATATAGTGTCCAATGAATTATATGCATCCACTTAATACGCTTAACGTATGATAAGGTGTGAGCAACAGGTCATAGCAGATGGTTAGCGGAATACATCGGAGGAATCTCCAGAATTCGATTTTGCATTTTATTGGTGTTATATCTAGTGGAATTGTAAGTGTTTTTTTAAAAAAAAATGTATGATAGAATCAGTTAATCTCCAACTGATCAAAGTCTCTGGTCTGGCATATACCGTGTACATTTGGGACCCATTCACTAACCCGACAAGTGATTAATGTAATATGAAACTGCTCAAAACATGATCCATATGTGTCATTATTTCTTGCATAGTCATCGCCAGGACAGTTTTGATGGACTCCTGTGCTGTTACGGATAAATTCATTGGGAGCGAATAGTGTAGTTACTGGAAAATCTCTTATAGCCCCGGGTCCGGTATGGTTTTTCCGACTCTTCTTGCCAGGGGAAACGATATCGACAGACCAATAATAACAAACAGTAATGGAATCACGGACGCCATTGGTTCGCTGGAAAAATTATCACTTGCCACCAGAAAGGCAACCGCGGGGTTTCGAAGACTCGTGCCTACTGAAAGTACAATACGTATTTTTTTGTCCTTTCCGCCCGCAAAGTAACCAATGGTCATAGACCCAAGGAAAAACAGCAGAATGACCGGCAGAACATTGATGTTTGAAATGATTGTTTCGGTATACAGAAACAATGCAGCAACAATCAGTATCAAAGCAGCAATGTTTGTCACCCATTGAGAAAGAGGCTGTATTCGTGCTGCAACATCTGGCAACCAGGCTCTGACACCAAGCGCAATAAGCAAAGGAATCACCATCGTTAGAATTAAAGACCGGGCTATTGTCAGTGAACTCAGTTCCGTACCAGAAAATATCATTGGCACAGCAACTGGTAGCAAAAGAATCGTTACGACCAAAAGCAGCAGCATAAGCGCGATTGCACTGGCCAGGTGACCTTTTGCCGTTTTCACTACTATTGGAATGAAAGGTGCCCCGCTGCCCAGGGCGAGTAGTATCAAGCCTATTCTTACCCCTTCCGAAACCGGAAGCAAGCTCACAAGAGCATAGGTAAACAGGGGAACGATCAAGAAGTTGGCCAGCAATGAAAGAACCACCATTCTTACATTCTTTATGGGCTGGATGATTTGCGAAATGGCCAGGCCCAGACCCATCGTTACCATACTACCCGCAACAAGGGTATTCACGGATATGTTGAATACTATGTCAAGTATTTCTTTCATCCTTTCAGCCGTTCTGTTTCCTTTCCAGGTGGAGCCGGCCAGACCAGGAGGCCTGACCAACTTAACACTTTAGGCTCTTCAGTAAAATTAGTGGGTAAAAATATAACGGATTCGCGGCAAAGGAGATAGTTTTACGTGTTAAGGGTAGAGCATCCTGCCCCTGTTCTGACAAGATGGAAGTGCGACCCACCATCGGACAGAACAAAAGGAACAGGATGCAGATCAAGACTATCCTCAATCGGGTACAAAAATTCAAATCATTTGTTTACGGGAACGTGCGTTGGATTGAAAATACATCGTTTCCAACGCTTGAGGTTGAGATAAAAGCCCGCTTGAACAGCCGCCCGCTGTGTAGCGGCTGCGGCTGCAAAAGGCCTGGCTACGATAGCCTGCCTGAACGGCGTTTCGAGTTCATCCCGATGTGGGGCCACAAGGTTTTTTTTGTGTATGCGCCGCGCCGAGTTGAATGTCCTGACTGCGGAATCCGGGTAGAGAAGATGCCCTGGGTAGAAGGCAAGCATCGACTGACTGAGACGTATGCCTGGTTTCTGGCCGGTTGGGCAAAACGCTTGAGCTGGCAGGAGGTGGCAGTGGCGTTTCGTACCAGTTGGGATCATGTGTTTTGTTCTGTAGAGCGCGCTGTGATCTGGGGGCGTAAGCATCAGGATTTATCGGGTATAGAGGCGATTGGGGTCGATGAGATCGCCTGGCAGCGAGGCCACCGGTATTTGACGCTGGTCTACCAGATTGACGGACACAGTAAGCGCTTGCTGTGGATCGGCGAGAAACGCACGGTCAAGACCTTGTTGAGATTCTTTCGCTGGTTTGGCAAAGAGCGGAGCCAGGCACTGAAGTTTATCTGCAGTGACATGTGGAGGCCGTACCTGAAGGTGATTGCCAAAAAGGCTGGCAATGCACTGAACATTCTGGATCGCTTTCATATCATGACGCACTTGAGCAAGGTTACGAACCGGTCTTAACCAAAACCCGCTGGCTCTTGTTGAAACGACCGGAGAACCTGACGGCCAGACAGGAGACACGACTGGCGGATCTGCTGCGATACAATTTAAGGTCGGTTCGGAGTTATCTGTTAAAAGAAGAATTCCAGTTATTCTGGCAATACATCTCGCCTTACTGGGCGGGTGAATTTCTGGACAAGTGGTGTACAAAAACCATGCGATCAAAGATTGAACCGATGAAAAGAGTGGCCAGAATGCTAAGACGGCACCGGCCTTTGTTGCTCAACTGGTTTCGGGCAAAAAAGCAGTTTTCCAGTGGCATTGTTGAGGGTTTTAATACCAAAGAAAAACTGACTACCAGAAAAGCGCACGGTTTTCGAACCTATCGCGCAGCTGAAATTGCGTTGTATCATGCGCTTGGAGCTTTACCTGTGCCGAAAGCTACCCACGTATTTTTCTGACGAGGCAAAGAATTTAACAAGTGAAAATGCAGAAGACGTATATAGCCCGGATTATTCATAAAAAAAGACGACCATCGTTCAACCAATTGATATAATTGGTGTTCTACCAAAAACGCTTCGGAGAAGCTAAACGAGGTCGCCCATGTCCAATTCTACCCCAGAGCAGCTAAGATTTCCTCCTGTCAATGGCCTGAGCGTACGCGGTGATTTTGATGGTGGCGCCCTATCTTCAGATTTTGGCCCCATGATCCTGCGTGGCTTTGACCGTCATATCGGCTTGACTTCACGACTGGCTCAAGCATTCAATGACCAGCGCCACACTTCATATACAACCCATGACCTGCATACCCTGTTTGCTCAACGCAGCTATCAAATTGCTTGCGCCTATGTGGACGGCAATGATGCCAATGCACTCCGAACCGACCCCGTATTCAAAATGGGCTTAGAACGCAACCCACTGGATCCAACCACCGACCTGGCCAGCGCAGCCACATTCTCACGACTGGAGAATGCCGCATCCAGCAAAGACATCCATCGTCTGGCCGGGGCCTTCATCGATCAGTTCATCGACAGCTACGCCAAACCACCCAAGCTGATTGTTCTCGATATGGATCATTCTGAGGATCCAACCCATGGGCAGCAGGAACTGAGCTTCTATAATCATCACTACCGCCGCTATTGCTACTTGCCACTGTTCGTGTTTGAAGGCATTTCCGGCAAATTCATCAGCGCCATTCTGCGTCCAGGCAAGCGCCCCAAAGGGGTAGAGAATGCGATGATCATTAAACGGATACTCAAACGCCTGCGTAGCGCCTGGCCACAGACCCATATCATATTGCGCGGTGATGGCCATTTTTCTAACCCCGAACTGATGCAACTGGCAATGGATGACCGGTATACCGATTTCATCTTTGGCATGACCGGTAACAGCCTGCTCAATGCGTTTGCCAGGCCTTTTCTTGATAGCAACCGCCATCAGCATGCGGTTCGTTGTGAAAATGCCCACAAGGCAGAGGCGGCTGTGCCGCATTCCACCCGCAGTTATCACGAGATGGAGTATGCTGCCGGCTCCTGGCCACAGCCCTTCCGGGTCATCCTCAAGGCCGAGGTCATGGCGCTGGGTGACAATGCCCGTTTTATCGTCACCTCCCTTGACCTGCCCACCCCTGAATTACTCTACCGGGACTTGTACTGTGCGCGTGGCCAGGATGAGAACTTCATTAAAATGATCAAGAACGACCTCGCATCTGATCGCACCTCCAGCCCCAGTTTCCTGGCCAACCATATGCGCCTGTTCTTCTCCTGCACCGCCTATGTGCTGCACCACGCACTCCGGACCGAAGTACTCGCGTATACCGAACTGGCACAGGCGCAGCCCTCTACTGTTATTCTGAAACTGTTCAAACTTGCTGTGCGAGTGGTGCAATATAAGGATCGCATCAAGCTACAACTGCCCACTCACTGCGCGGTCAAATCCCTGCTTCGCAGGGTCACTGAAATCCTGTATCAGATCCGTCCGCCGCCGCCCCATAGCGCCTGATGATCCCTGCGGCAACAATGATCCGGTGTCTGCATTCACGACCCTGGAGGCCGCCCCCGTGCCGACAGGCCTGAAATTATGGCTTTGACTTCACTCAACTACAGCTTCGGGCTGCCTGAACAGGCGGTTCCCGGCATGTGCATTGAACGACTGAACATATTTGCGGCTATTACCGGCTATTCAACTGAGGTATTCTTGCTTGAGAGGGGTTTATGAAACATTCGGGATAGATCCTCTTTAGATTGTGATTTCAATCACGTTACAGGGTTGACACTACACTGGCTTCATCAGGCACATCTTCAGGTAATGTATAGCTTGATGCAGTGACAGCCGGCCCAAGCCACATCACACCACCGCCGAGTTTTCCGATACCGGCGACATCAAAGATATACTCGAACAATTGATAAATTGCCTCGTCCGGCGCGATAACATCCACCTTGCGCACGAGTTCTGATTCCGGCAACCGTCCGTGTTTGGCTACACCAGGACGAAGCATTGCGATGCCCCTGCAAGGCTTGCTGGTGGCTGTCAATATGCCTTTCTCCTCGCGCAGTGATTGAATGAGGAAATTGTCGGTGCCGTCATCAGGAAGCACGCAGGTAATTTTACGACTGGCGAGAGAAGGTGGACCCTCCGAATCAAAACTGCCCTGGGCGTTAACAGTCATGGGGTTTGTTCCTTAAGCCGATTGCGGATTTCCTTGGGTAGATAGGTGGCTGCCGATTCCAGTGGCGTAAGGTAAATGAATCCGCCTCCCGGTTGGCCGAGTCCGACTGTGAGGAAGATTGTGTGGGCTATCATCTCGGCCTGGTCGCTGCCGACCAGCATCTCGACGACGTCTCTCTCAGCCTCGATGGCAATGCCCAGTAGTCCTACCCGTTCCCGTACACCTACTCCGCGTGCCGAGTGGATAAGTGCACCAGCAGCACCAGCGCCTTGCGCTGCCTTTACTACATCTTCTCCTTTACCGTTTGCAACAACACAGGTGATCTGCACCACATCGGTTAATAATGAAATATTGTTTTCACTCATGATCTTTCACCCCTCTGTTTAAACAGCGATGACCGCAGCCTGTTCTGTTGCCTTTGCTGCAGCTTTTGCCTGACGGAATACAATGAATTGTGACCACAAACCAGTGATCATCACACTGATAATCGGCCCGATTGAAGCCATACACAAAATACCAAAACCCTCAACCGCATTGGTCGCGTTACCAAAACCAAGCCCCATGGCGAGCACTAACGGTACCGTGATAGGTCCAGTGGTTACCCCGGCACTGTCCCAGGCAATATTCACAAAGGTTTCACTGGAAAATGCAGTCAGCACGATAGCAATGGAATATCCTGGAACAATCAGCCAAACCAACGGCCAGTCAAATATCAGCTTGGCGAGACCCAGGCAAATACCAAATGCCACACCAAATGAAACCGAGATAATCAGCTTTTTCTTTTTAAACACACCATTGGTCAACTCCTCGGTGGTAATACCCAGTGCATTGAGTGCAGGCTCGGCAACAGTCGCGCCAAAGCCCAATATCCAGGCAAAAATCAGGGCAATCAACAAGCCCGCGCCATATCTGAATATCGGTGAGTCTTCAACACCTTCGATACCCATAAACGCCGAAGGTACCAGGCTGCCTGCAACATCACCGAGTTTGGACAGCCCATAGGTCAGCCCGATATTGAAAATACACATTCCGATAATGGTGAGAGCTATGCCAACAAACACTTCCCGTGCATGTGGCAACTTCTCACGCAGGAGAAATTTAAGAACCAGGAAAAGAAACAGGACCAACGGCAAAATGGCACGTATACCAAGTATGATCTCAACCCCCGGACTGCGCTGATACCAGGCCAGTGACGTTGCATCAACCGCTGCTGCTGCGGTGTGTGCTGATGTAATGATCTCGGCCGGTGTTACCGTGTTTACAAGGAAAAGTGTTAACAGCAAAACGCCTGTAATCGGAAACAAGGATGCAAGTGTGACAATACCAAAGCCGGAAAGGCCTGAGTCCCCATTGCCTACAGCCGCAGCAATACCGACACCCAGAGACAGCACCAACGGTACGGTCACTGGTCCGGTTGTTACAGCTCCTGCATCCCAGGCAAGTCCCAGGGCACTGGTCAGGTTGGGATCGGTGGAGGCGTACAGGGTAAGAGCGAGCACCGGAAACAGTGCTGCGTAAATCAAGGGCTTCAGACTCCAGTCATACAAAAACCGTAAGGTACCCAGAACTGCAGCAAGACCAACAGCCGCGCCAACCACCAAAACCAGCACACCGGACCATTCATTCAGTAATGCATAAAGATAAGGCGCACGCTCAACCGAAATATTGGCACCAGCTGCCTGCAGCGCGCCGATTGCGGGTTCGGCAAACGTGACTCCGATACCCAGCAGGAATGTGACCAATAACACCAGTGGCAAAGGTGAACGCTGCGGAAGACTGTGTCCAATAATCGTTCCAAATGGCATCAGGCCAATACGCAGACCTTCCATAAAGAACATCAGGCCAACAATGACCGCAAACAAACCGCCGGTAATCAGCAGAGATTCGTCAACTGACTGACGCAATACCAGGATTAAAAACAATGCGAGGTAAACCGCCAAAGGCACTACGGCCTTGAACTGATCCATGAACCGCACAGATACGTAGGGCTTGAGCAAGCTATATTTTTCACTCTTATCAAAGTGTACTTGTCCGATTACGGCGGGAACAAACTTACCGTCCACATCCGTTTCCGACTTGGGGTAGAGGTCATTGAGACTGACTTCCAGTTTCCCGCCGCCACCCAAAATTTGCTGTAAATCCCTGAATTTATATTTTTCCATTTACCAGCTTCCCCATTCATGCCGCAGTTATGATTTTTATGCAGTTAATTATGCCATGGGAATAGCTTGTGTCCAATGAACTATATGCATCTGCCTAATACGCTTAACGTATGATAAGGCGCGGGCAACAGGCCATAGCAGATGGTTAACAGTGTACATCGGAGGAAGTTCCAGAACGCCTGAGAAGATGGATTAAAACACCTTAATCTGGTTGAAAAATATGCTCGGACAGAGACCTCAGAAGGTATCAATTCAGCGTGTGGGAATCAGCCTAAATCACAGATGTTCAACTTCAATCAGCAATCCAGAGGCTGCTTAATATATTCGCGATAGAACAAGCTTTTCAGCAGGCCTACGCTGTTTCTATCACTCCTGCAAATTAATGGAACTGGAAGAGGTAGTTCATCCAGGCTGACATGCGCAGTAGAATTTTGCGCATGATAGCCACATGGTGAAAATGCTTCGAATAGATTGCTGCCTGGGCGTAAGCACCTCCTGGAACTTTCCCTCTGAACTGTTCAAACTCAGGATCGGTAATATCGATCACGACCGCTATGCGTCCAGGATAAGGCGCTGACGCAGGGCGAATGATATCGCCTGATGGCTGGATCTGGCCTGCAGAAAGTGCCGGCATCATTGCTTTCACCTTGCCTGAAAAAACCCGGCCTGGTATCCCGTCAAATGCAACTTCAGCTTCATTGCCCTCCTCCAGCCGCAGCAGGCTGTTTTGCCGAAACCAGCCGACAAAGATATTACCTTCCTGATGCATAAAGATCATGACAGGGCGCAGTGGAAGGGATGCCGCACGCATACCTGGCCTTAGTGCCACTTGAATGACATAACCATCAGTGGGTGCGCGCACAGTGGTCATGTTGAGTTCGAACTCAGCTGTCAGTAGCTCCCCGTTCAGATTTTCGAGCCGGGTGAATGCAGCATCCGCGTCCCGTTGACTGATATTCCTGGAAGTTAACAATGTTCTTGCGCGTTCAGCATCTGCGCGGGCAAGAACGATCCGGGCCGTTAATGAATCAACCCGGTTCTGAAACGGTATCGGGTCAATTTTAAAAAGGACTTCACCTTGCTTCAGTTTGGTCATCGGCGTTACCGGTACTTCAACCACCGTACCGGTCACAGCCGGAACAATGGGCGTTGTCGCAAAATACTCGCGGCTGATTTCTGAATAGGGGTGGTTGTAGTTCATCAGGAAAACCAATGTGCCGATCAGGACAACGCCGCCCAATACCGCCGTCGGCACTGTCCACTTGGTCAGTGGAATATTGAAAACCTTGAAAATAACAACACAAATCGCCGTATAGGTGAGTATGAGTAATAAATCCATTATTCAGCCTCCCCCTTTTCCAGAACCGCCAGTCTGGCCTCTAAATTATCGACCTTCTTTTGTAACGCTGATTCATGGTCCTTTAAAGACTTGCCATCATTAAACCCCCAACCGCGGTCTTCGCGGTACAGGGTGGCCCAAATCCATAAAAACGGCCACAACACATGCAAAGTAAACAGGCTTATCCAGCCGGCCACATGAATTGCATCCTGCTGCGGGTGATTGCGATGCTTGGCTATCTCATAGGGAATGTCGTGGATGACGATGATTCCATAGAATATGGTGATCCCGACAAAAATCAGAATTCCAAGGGCGACATAATCAAGCACGTTAAATCCTCACTATCAGTTATTAATCCTGATCAATCACCTGCCCGATGGACATGAATGTCCACCCTGCAAATCAGGGCGTGTACCCAATTGGCGAAGTATAAGCACGCGCTGTTGTTAGAGTATAAGACGCATTGAAGGTGTGTTGCCATAAATCTGTATATATGTAACATTGCACTAGGTCAGAACTTTGGTCAACTCATCGGGTAGACTCTGCGCACCGACAGTCAAACAAGGACAGGGTTTTGAAGACACGGACTTTAGCGATCAACAGTAAATCAATTTCGGCAGCCATAGTCGCCATCGCCTTGCTGGCAGCAAGTCCGTTGTACGCAGCACGTATTCTGGTGATCGGTGACAGTTGGGGGGTCGCTGCCGGCCCGGCGCTACAGGCCGCACTGGCCAGTAAAGGCAGCACTGCCACGGTCGCCAACATCGCTGTGGGCGGCGAAACCGCAGAAAACCTCAATACCCCCGCATGGCTGGCGGACATTACAACTGCTCTCGAACAAAATGATGATGCGACCCTGGTACACTTGAGTGTTGGTGGCAACGATTTTCTGGGCACCTGGAACGCCACCTTCTCTGCCGGTGCCGAAAACCAGTTGATTACCGATATCCTGGCTGATGTTGAGGCGATCGTAGACCATATCCTGACACAGCGACCCGATATCAGGATTTACTGGTCCAGTTATGATTTTCCGCGGCCATTGCTTATTGGCACACCTGAAGAGGTCAATCTGGCTTCCCGGCGGTTTTCGATGCAAGCCCAAGCGCTCGCGAAAAGTAAGGGTGATGCATTGACCTATGGGGACTTTAACGGGCTGACCCAGGTTGAATACGGGTTTGATGGCCAGCAGCCATCATCGTTTGACCCGCCCATGGCTATTGCGGCGGGAGATCCTTCCCTGCCTGACCCAAAGTATCCCGGCCCAGCCCCGGCCTATGCTGATGCAATTCACCTGACGCCCGACGCCTATGTGATGCTGGCAGGAAAACAATACGATCACTTTTATGCACTGGCACTGGGCGAGCGCGCTTTCCGGATCAATGCCGGTCTGAATGATGCCTGGTACAACCCGGACACGGACGGACAGGGGTTCTTTATTACCGTATTTCCGAATCTGGGAGTGGTATCGCTGGCCTGGTTTACCTACGACACTGCATTGCCGCCTCAGGGCGCGCAAGCAAACCTCGGTGACCCGGGCCATCGTTGGCTCACAGCAGTGGGAAGTTATGCTGAAGACAGCGCATCGCTTGAGGTCTACAACACCTATGGCGGTTTGTTTGATGACAACACCAAAGTAACCCAGGATGTTTACGGCACCATGGTGCTGAAATTTTCCGGTTGCAATGCAGGTACCGTCGAATATGACATTCCGTCGGTCAATCTGAAGGGCACTGTCGTGATAAAGCGGGTTGCGCGAGACAATGTCTCTTTGTGTGAAGTGCTGGAGCCGGGTAGCTAGGTGATCAATTCATGTGCCTGCAGCATATCGTTGACCACTTGCAACTGGGTCTTGTAGTTCTTCCAGTTACCGATTGAAGAGGTGTAAACCGGTTTTCTGACCTGCAGGTTACTGGCGGTGGTGACGGCGCGTTGCTGACGGTGTGGTTGCAACATGCCGGTTTCGAATTCCAGTTGCAGGAAAGCAGCCATCGCCCGCACCTCCGATTCCAGGTTTGTTACCAGAGATTCATAGTTTACGGTGTGAATGCGCTTGGGAAGCAAGTCCTGCCAATGTTGCATGAGTCCCACCTGGCCGATATAAACGCGGGTGATCTGCTCAAGGCTGAAAGCAAAGTTCAGCCCGGCCTGGAAGTTCTGTATGTAGCAGGACAGGATTGTGTCCAGAGGGTGGCGCGTACAGTACAGGAATCTCGCAGCCGGGAACACCTGGCTGATCAGGCCGATACGTTCGAAATTCATGGGTGCTTTATCGGTCACCCGCAGATACTTCTGCTGTTCCTTTGGCAACGCGGATAAATATTGAGAAGCCGCTGATTCCAGTTGCGGCGCCTGCAGTTTGTTGGGCTCAAAGCCTCTGCGCTCAAGGCTGTCTTCGATGTTCTGCATGGCAGATAATTCGCCGCAGGCCAAAACTGAGGCGTGTGCGCTGAGCACCTGTTCACACAGCGAAGTTCCGGATCGTGGCATGCCGATGATAAACACCAGTTTTGCACCTGTACTGCCCGTGGATGGGGTGAAACTACCGGCCCTGGCGGTATCACATATGGTTTTTTCTGCCTTCTGCTCCCAGGCGTCGAGAGCAAATGGCATGATTGATGCCATGCATTGATTGGCCTCACGGTAAAGCTCAAACGCTGTGTCATACTTTTTCTCGCGCCGGTGCATGTCGGCCAGCGTAAAAGTTGCCGTGCCGCGGTCTGACAGGGATTCCGCACCGAAGCGCAGGCGTTCAAGCGCTGCAACTGTGTGCGTATCGGCCAGGCGGTCGCCCCTGATCCTGACCAGGGTGCTTAGCGCACGGACATTTCCCGGGGGTAGTGATACCGATTTCTCAAAGGCCTGCCGGGCAGCTTCAAAATCGCCAATGTCAGTCAGGATGGAGCCCTTCAGTTGCCAGCCATGGGACAGGTCGGGCTGGATCATCAGGCAGCGCTCAATGTGACGCAAAGCCTGTTCGTAGTCATTGCAATCGCGATATAGCAGGGCGGCCTGATACAGCACTGCGGGGTCCCTGGATGCCAGGCGCACCCCTTCCCGCGTGTGACGTTTGACCAGCTTGTTACGTGCTAAACCGAGGTAAATCCGACCTGCATTGAGGTGCATGCCGGCTACCCTGGGGTTCAGTTTCAATGCCTGGCGGATTGACTCTTCCGCATCTTCCAGATGACCCAGTGCAAGGCAGGACAATGCTTTCAGATTTAACAGGTCGTCACGTTTACCAAGGCGTGTAAGCAACTGCTCACAAGCACTGGCTGCCTGCTGGTATTGGCCTTGTGCATAAGCCTGTTTTGCCAGCTGAAAAGTTATCATGCCGGGTTACCAGCCACCGCCACCACCGCCACCGCCACCACCGCCGGAAAAACCGCCACCACCAGAACCGGAGGATGATCCGGGTGGGGATGAGGCCGAGGAAATTGCTGAAGCAAAGCTGCTGCTGAAGTTGTCGCCAGAGTGACCCAGGGCAGTGACGCCACTGTAGCTGCCGACGTACCAACCGGGTTGGTAGCCGCCGCTGGTTGCCATATTTTCCGGGAATTCGCGGGAAAATCGTGTACACCAACTGTTCTCCACTCCCAGTGCAAACGCAAAAGGTAAAAAGGTTTCAAATATGGCCGGTGTGAGTTGCGGTGATTGCATGCGCTCCAGACGGTCCTGCTCCGCCGTGTCGAGGTACATTCTGAAGCCTTCGATATCATCCATGATTTTCCGGCCGGCCGGGGTAGGTGCGCGCAAAAGAAAAACAAACACCAGATGTAACGTGATCGTCAGCACAATGAACACGATCCACATTGGTGCGCCGCCGTTGAATTGGGCCGCAACAGGAATGGTGACCAGGCTTATTGCCAGCGCCGGCAGTGCAAAACGCAGGTTAAGGTTGAACAGGCGGCCCAGGTGTTCGGCTTTCAGCGCCTTCTTCAATACACTGTGGGCTTGACTGAAGTACTGATAATTTTCCTGAATCAGTTCAATTTCACCGCCCTCGGTGAATAATTCATCCAGCACAGCACGCTCGCCCTTGCTTGCCTGTCCGCCATCTGGCTGTTGCTTCTTGCGCAGGGTGAATTGGTCATCCTCCTCGTGAATTTCCAGGTAGCCCTTGACGCCCAGGCTGATAATAGCTGCCGCAAACGTCTGTTTGCCGAAAGCCATCTTGCGGATGTAACTACAGCCAGCTGGTGTCAGCCCCGTCGGTGGTTTGAAGCGGGGAATGATGACGCCTTTTCGCGGATCCCGCCCGAAGCGGTTCCAGGCCCAAAAATACCAACTCAGGTTGGTCAGCAGGCCAATCAGCAACACCAGTGCTGCGCCGTTGTCATCCAGGAAATAGCCCAGTCGCTCACGGTCAGTGGGCGGTTTGACCACACCTTTTGGAAATGCGGCAACCACGGTAAGTCCTTCGCGTGGTAACAAAACCCGGGTGGTTTGGAACCCGACTGTGCGGGCGTTGATATACTGCACCCTGGCATCCTGTCCGTCGCTGCCCTGTACGCCGGTATAAAATGCCGTGCGTAAAGCGTCTGCTTCAACGGCGTCGGGTAGCTCAATGCTCGC
The DNA here is from genome assembly GCA_024277815.1 of Gammaproteobacteria bacterium. GTDB lineage: Bacteria > Pseudomonadota > Gammaproteobacteria > Xanthomonadales > SZUA-36 > SZUA-36. The sequence continues at coordinate 232,148 of JAJRUM010000003.1, read as the reverse complement.
ACTCGCGTGGTCGATGGGAAACATCCAGCCGTTGCCGGTTACGTTCCAATAGAGTTCGTCGTAGTCCTGGTAAAACCCCAACTGGCGGGTGGTGCGGTAGCGCAGGCGGTACTCATACTCGCCCTGGGTAAGCATATGGTCGGAACTGCCAATGTATACACGCACACCATTGGCTTGCTGTTGGCTGCGGAACGCCTCGCTACGACCGTCACGCCGCACTTCCATAACGTTGAAGGTCACGCGATAGTGGTTGCCATAACGATCCTTGTAGGCGGTCGGGAAATCACGGTAGATGCCTCTGCGGATGTTCTCGCCTTCGGCTCTGACACGGATGGTCTCGGTGACCACGAGGCTGCCATCAGCGTGGATAATGACGTTGGAATGGTAACTCAGGATGCGCTCGTCGGCCAATACCAGCCCGCTGGTCAGCAGAAATATGAATACCAGCAGTTTACGCACGCTGGAGATCTACAGCAGGTGCGTAGCGCTGACTGGCAAGTTCGATTTCAAAAAACTCTGCAGGCGGAAAGTCAAATAACCTGGCAATGATATTGGATGGGAGTCGTTGCACTGCATTGTTGTTGTCCCGCACGGCACCATTGTAATAGCGACGGGCAAACTGAAGCTGCTCTTCAATCTTTACAAGGCTGCTATGCAATTGTTGGAAGCCATCGCTGGCCTTCAGGTCAGGATAGTCCTCGACCAGCGCAAATAACCGGCCGAGCGACTGCGACAGTGCAGACTCCTGCGCACCCCGCGCCTTGACCTGTGTTTCTGAATGGGTACTCCCACTCCGGTTTTTCACCACATCTTCAAATACACTGGATTCATGGGCAGCATACCCTTTGACCGTTTGCACCAGGTTGGGAACAAGTTCTGCGCGCTTTTGCAGTTGCACATCTATGCCTGCTCAGGCTTCGCTGACCAGGTTGCGGTTACGCACCAGATCGTTGTAAAGAAGCACGCCTGCAAGCAGCGCTAAAAACGCCAGTATCAATAGCGTGGTCGTCATTGTACGCCCTCCGGAAACAGCACTGTGCTGAGCTTAGGGGCAATCACCGATTCTCTTGCCATCCCAACTCATCGTCAGTTCCATTTTCATACCGGCTGCGTCGACAGCCATTGAACCACTGCCAGTGATGGTTTCACCACTGGAGGTAAAATTCCACTGGCCCGCCATCATCATGTCTCCTTGCAAGGGGCAATTGATTGTCCAGCTGGCAGAATCATCGTCCATGACAACATCACTGATGTTGCAGGGGTTGTCCTCATCCATGGTGAGCTGGCTCGGATCAAGCTGGTCCTCTTCAATGCACTGCGTATAAGTGCGAACTTTTGGTTCAGGCAGCATCGACATGGTCATGGTGCTGGTCATTTCCCATTCGCCGGGATTGACGGACACTCCAGCTGCAAATGCTGGTGAGGTAAAGGTTAAAACTATCAGGCTCGTCAGAGCAATACGCAGGTTCATTGGAAGTCCCTCTTTATAAGGTATTTGAAGTGTTGTTCAAGTATAAAGAATTCGCTACGAGTTTGTAATTGGGCGGGGTTATCGCAAACGTTGTGTGACCCGCTTGTTACAATTTTGACATTCCGTTGAATTCATCGTTGACAGCGTGCCCGCAGGCCGGTAATTTGCGATGCTGACCTGTTAACAGAAGATTTCCATGCCATCTGAGCAATATGATTTTCCAATAAGCAGCGATACGGTCCGGCGTACAACGACTGCGTGGTTGATGTTAGGTCTCGCCTCACTGGTCGGCGCCGGTGTATTTTCACTGTTGCTGGTGCTGGCGCGTACGCCCACGGTGCAGGAATGGTTACCGTTCATAGATTTTTTCCGCGTGGCGCTGGTTGTGCATGTGGACTTGTCGGTGCTCATCTGGTTGCTGTCAATTGCCGGCGTGTTATGGGCTTTGAGTACAGACCGTGACCGACCAGCCTGGGACCGGTTTTCGTTCTGGCTGGCAGCCGGCGGGACGGCAATCGTCATAATCTCCCCGTTTATCGGCGCCGCTGACCCTTTAATGAACAATTATGTGCCGGTGTTGCGTCACCCGGTTTTCTATACTGGACTCGGCCTCTTTACGCTGGGAATACTTTCGCACCTGTTGCGATCAGCCATGACCTTCACCGGCCTGGCAATGCATTTAAGTGGTGCGGCGGCTTTGCAGGTTGGGACCAAGCTGGCCGCTATCACAACATTCGTGGCCATCGGCGCCTTCGCTGCATCATTTGCTGACCTGCCCCAAAGCATGGAGGGCCAGGCCTATTTTGAGTTCCTGTTCTGGGGTGGCGGCCACGTGCTGCAGTTCACCCACACATTACTGATGATGGTGGTGTGGGTACTGCTGGCCAGCAACAGTAATTGCAGGTTTACATTGACGCCGCGGTTGACGCTGACTTATTTCCTGTTGATGGCATTACCCGTCATCACCGTGCCATTTCTTTATCTTGCTCATGATGTTGTTTCCCCGGGACACCGGCTGGCATTCACTGAATTGATGAAGTATGGCGGCTTATCCAGTTTGCCACTGGGCCTGGCGGTTGTGGCCAGCCTGTGGAAGGCCGGGAAACCAGAGGGTGAAGGCCGTTACCTGCGCTCGGCGCTGTTGTCTTCGATGGCACTTTTTGCTGTTGGCGGGGTGCTTGGCTTTATGATTGCCGGGCTGGATATTGTGATTCCGGCCCATTATCACGGTTCCACGGTCGGTGTGACCATTGCATTCATGGGCTTGTGCTATTACCTGCTGCCCCGCCTGGGGTTTGCTGAACCACCACCGCGGATGGCGTACTGGCAGCCCATCATTTACAGCAGTGGCCAGATTCTACATATTCTGGGCCTGGCATGGACCGGCGGCTATGGTGTACAGCGCAAAACCGCAGGGCTCGCACAGGGCCTTGAGCGAGCCAGTGAGATCGCCGGCATGGGCCTGATGGGACTGGGCGGGTTGATTTCGGTGATTGGCGGCTTGTTGTTTCTGGTGGTAGCCTACAAGTCGATTCGCGGAGGCAGAACCTGACTTTGTGTACAATCTGATTTTGTTTAACCAGACGGAACCCTGAAATGTCAGACATTATCCTTTTTACATTGAATGCAGTCGTTGTTTACCTTGTTGCAGACAGGCTGGTTAGCTGGATTGAAAAGCGGCGGGGTGGGGTGTTGAAACAACGCCAGGCGGTATTTTTTGTAATTTTTCTGGTGCTTGCCCTGGTAAGCTTTGAGGTCTTGCAAAAGCTGTTGGCACCTGCCTGACGCAGTCGTTGTTGATCCCGGTTAGCCGAGTTGGCGATGCAGGCGCGAATCAAAGCTTGAGAAGTGGCGGCCGAACCAGCCCGATAACCGTGACTTGAGTCGCTGCTCGCCTACTGCCGGGTCCTGGTAGAAGGCATCTATCAGGTCATGGATCTGGTCCAGTAAGTCTTCGTGGTCTTCCTTGTGTTCCTCATACTCGCCATAGCGGGCTTGCCGCATGAGTCGTTCCTCAAGTGCGAAGTGGGCGGAAATGTCTGCGTGAATCTCGCCAAGCACAGCTTCAACGCTGGTGGCATCGTTCCCGGCAGTATTGTTGATTTGCTCATACAAAGTATTGATGTGCCGGATCATCAGTTCATGTTCGTGATCTATCGCCACATTGCCAACAGAATATTCGGCTTTCCATTCGAGCAGTGCCATGAGTCCTCCTACCTAAATATAAATGTTTTGCCAAGCGGGTCAAACTCGACTACAACGTGCTGCCCCTCAGCCAGCGTGAATGCTGTTTCGCCGCTATAGTCAAAACCCTTTTCCCGGCCTGAGTCGCGCATGCCGATAAAAAACTCATGCCTGCCAGCAGGGAGTTCCATACGATAGTAAACGGTAGATTCCCCATCCTTCCAGAAACCACTGGGGGCCAGGCTATGTTCATACAGTACCTGACCATCTGCGCTGAACAGAACATCAACGGAATGCCGCTCGCGTGGACAATCCATCGGTTTGCGCATATTCGGGGGTAACTTGTTCAGTTCCTGCTGGCTAAGCTTGCGACACTCTGCGACCCGCTGGCCGGCATGGGAAAAGGTCAGGGAGACAATGGCGTTGCCTTCCTGCAACTGGCTGAAGCGTGGCCATATTGTAAATACCAGGGCTGAGGCAGCAAACAGGGCCCATGCGAATGTCGCTGCAACAGGACGCAAGCGGTGGCGGCTGATCGTAATACCCGTGGATGCCTTTTGTTCTGTGGTTGCCAGTGGCTCCGGCAACGTGGCCCTGAACGCGGCAATCGCCGCAGATGCGTTGGCAAAGTCACACCAGGGTTCGGTCCACAACAGCGCCAGTTGTTCCGTGTTCACGCGTTTACGCAGTCGGGGGTCACGTTCGCGGCTGACTCGTTGTTCAGTCCAGCGGGCACCCAGGCGGTACTGGCAATCACTGTGTGCGCAACCACGCAGGACGATGCCGTCGGCGTGGCCGCGACTGAGCACCCAGTCAATAAAGGCTGGCGGCAGTTGTGCCATGCAGGTCAGGTTTACCACCGCGGTTTCTTTGTCGATAAACCTGTCGAGCTGCTTGCTGCCCTCACAGCCAAAAATCAGCAGGCGCCGGTTGCCTTGCAGGTTTTGTGTCGATTGAATAATCATCTCGCGAACCGCGGCCACCGGTTGGTCGGGTAAGTCTATGCCGGCCGACAGCACCGAACGTGTGCGGAAAGGTGTGGCCGTGGGACAGGAACCGACACAAATACCGCAGCTAAGGCAGAGGCCTGCATCAACGACCGCCTCGCTCGCGTACTTCTCACCATCGCTGCGCGGCGCCATTTCCAGTGCGCCGAAAGGGCAATCCTCCACGCAACGTTCACAGCCGTTGCAGTTTTCCAGATCTACCCGCACTACTGCAGGTTTTCGCGCTGGCGGCAACCACGGGGCGATACACAGCAGCAGGCTGAAGCCGATCAGCAACGCCCAGACCGATGCGGGTGGCCAGTATTTCAGCAGCGGATAAACCAGCAGGTAGTACCAGTCCAGGGCCAGGCTTTCCGGCACCAGGGCAGGATTTGCCTTGCCCTGGCTCAGGGCCGGGTAAACGACAGACAGTGCCAGCAGGGTCAACATGGCGCCAATCATGACTTTGCGCGGCGGGTTTATCCTCGGCCGGTTGATCCGAAAAACATGAATCCAAATGGAAAACACCAGGAAGATAGGCAGCCCAATTATGTGCGTGAACGCCATCAAGGTGAAGAAACGATTGCTGAGTGATTCGACACTGAGGAAGTTTCGAGCCATTGAATCGGTGAATATGGGTAAGGCATCAAGTAATTCCGATGACACCAGTGCCACATATAAAGCCAACTGGTCCCATACCAGCCAGTAGCCGGTGATGCCCAGTGGAATGAGCAACCACAACAATGGTACACCCGTCACCCAACTGAACCAGCGTGCGCTGCGGTAGCGGTCAAAAACAAACTCTTTGAAGACATGCAAAACCAGGGTAACAATTGCCGCATCGGACGCGTACCGGTGCAGGCTGCGCATGATGCCGCCGAGGTACCACTGATCAATGGTCATGTACTCAACAGACTCAAATGCGCCCACCACGCTGGTGTGGAAAAATATGGTGATCCAGATACCACTGACCAGCACGATCCAAAGAAAGAAAATGGTCATTGAGCCGAGGTGACGGAGCGGATTCAGGTTGTTACCAAAAGCCCGGTCCAGCCATTTTTGCGGTAACTCAAAGGCGAGTTGCCCGATTTTCTGTAGGGTGTTTAACAAGGGTCAGACGCCTTTCTTTTTTCGCCTGGCGCGGCGCGCTTCAATCAGCAGATAGGCGATTACGCCAAGCACTACAAAGCCCCCGATGGCAATTTGCACAAACAATGAGTAGTCGAAGCGATAGCGTCCGGTATTGGGATCGTAGACCGTACAGAACAGCTTGACCTTGTCGATCATGCCGGAAAACAGGTTGTGTGCAGACTGTGGACGATTAAAAATGAGGTCTTTCAGCGGTTCAACCAGCCATGGCAGTTCGAATGTACCACCGTAGACTTGGCGGTAAATGATGCCATCGCGATCCACGATGGTGAGTTGTGTTATATGGTCGAAACCACGTGGCGTGGCAAAGTAAATAAACCCCACGTTTTCAGTCAGCAGTGCCATGGTTTCGGCGGAACTGCTGAGGAAGACCCAGTCAGGATCCTCAATGCCCTGGTCCCGGGCAAATTCACGCATTCTTTCCGGTGAGTCATTGCGAGTGTCGAAACCAATCGTCACGATTTTGAAGGTGTCAGTACCAAGTGCCTGCCGTGCAGCATCGATGGCGCTTTCAAGGAATTTTGTGAGTGCAGGGCAGACGTGGTAGCAAGATGTGAATATCAGGCTGACCAGTAGTGGCTTGCCGCGGTAGTCTTCCAGCTTGACGGGCCTGCCATAGCTGTCCGTAAACTCAAGGTCGGCCAGTTTACGGCCGATGGCAGCCTGGGATATTTCCAGCGCTTCATCCTCACTATATGAGCCGTCTTCTGCCTGGCCCCAGGCAAGCTGCAGCGATGTTGCGATCAATATCATCACAACATAAACAATGTACTTGGGCAGATGGTACCTGTTGGTAGTCACTGGTGTTTGATTCCGAAAATTATAGTGGAGTTCTGAACGCACAATTATACCCAAAAAAAAACGCCGGGCGGGTTGCCCGGCGCTTTTAAGACCTTCGTCAGGTCGGGTCAATAAAGTCTATGACATCGGCCAAACCGAGGCCAGGTACTTCCAGTTGACCGCGTAGTACACGACGAATACAGCCAGGAAGAATATCGCCATGGCGAAGGTTCCCGGTGCGGCAAAACCAAATTTACCTGCTGCCTCGTGACCACCGGCAGGTGTAATCGTCGGCTCGGCTTTAAGCAAGCGCGTGGTCGCCGTACCATAGTTGGATTCTGATTCGACCCGCTTGCCGAAGAACACAGACACCACTGTGATCAGCACGAAAATCGCACCCCCCACAATGGCTGCGGTTCCGCTAAGACCCACCAGGCCCATTAAAGTATAGGCACTGGCTGGATAGTCAAAGCCCAGTGCAGCATCGGTAAACGCCATATCCCAGTGGCGGCGCTCAACACCGAGCGTGCCTGCACCCATCATGACCAGTGTGAACACCATCATGCTGATACCGAATATGTATGGCTGCCACTTGGCAAGACCCGGTAAAAACACCTGCCGCCGGAACAGTACCGGTATCAGGAAATAGGTCAGCGACATGAATGCCAGCGTGGTACCAATCACGACCGTGGCATGGAAGTGGCCAGGTACGTAGATGGTGTTATGGATAATGATGTTGATCTGCTCGGTGCCCATCACGACGCCGGAAATACCTCCGAGGAAGCCAAACCCTATCAGCGAGATAAACATTCCGGAGAACACCGGATTGCCCCAGGGTGCTTTACGCAACCATTCAAACAAACCTTTGGTGTAACCTTTTGAGCGCTGGGCAACCTCGATTGAACCCGGCACAGTCAGTCCGTGGATCATGCTGGCCAGTACTGCGAGGTACATGGCGTAGGAGGTGTTGAATATCTTCCATGTGGAGCTCAGGCCCGGATCAACCAGCAAGTGGTGTGCGGATGCCAGTTGCAGAAAGGCAATATACAACACAAACGCTGTGCGACTGACCTTCTCTGACAGGGGTTTGGCACCGAACACGATCGCTGCGATGGCGTACCAGACAGACACATGTGCTGCAACGTTGATCTGTTGCGAAGAGTGGCCGAAGGCCCACCAGATGAGACGGTACATGGCGGCATCAATGTGGCTGATCCAGCCCATTGACCACATGTAGGTCGGGATCAGGATCACCGCACCCATGGCAATCGTAAAGATTGCGATGATACAGGCGGTCAGTGCGCCGAATGTAACCAGTGGAATTGAACCCTCGTAGGTTTTCTCTTCCTTGGCAATCACCAGAGTGCCAAGGAAGACAAAACAACCGATCAGTGCGCCGACGGCAAACAGGATCAAACCCAGATAGAAATTCGGGTTGGCCGGCATGGGCACATAGGAGGTCATCATCACACTGGCGTTGCCGCCGAATACCGCCAGGTTATTGACCACGGCACCGGCCACCATCAGGAAGAAGCCGATCCATGCGATCCTGGGTGTTGCCAGGCGAACCTTGAGTAGCGTTGAGGAGCAGAAATACAGCACTGCAATCTCAAAAAAGATGATCCAGAAGATCAGCATGTTGACGCCATGGAAAGTCAGCAACTGGTAAAACTTATCTGCTGGAAGCAAATGAACAGCCGGCCAGCGCGTCAGGGTAACTGCCAGTGCAGAGAGGCCACCAATCAACAGCATCACCACGGCAAGTACCGCATGGATACGCATCAGATTTTCTGCAGGCTTGTGAAATTGTAGTCCTGATTCCGGACAGGTTCTGAATAATTCTGTTTTCATGATCCACCCTCTGTTACCAGGATTTTGCCTACCATGGTGTGATGTCCGATTCCGCAGTATTCATTGCAGATAATGGTCTGATCACCGCTGGTGTCCGGCGTAATGGTTACAACCATTTCGTAACCCGGAAGAACTTGTAAGTTAATATTTTGTGGTTGCAGTGAGAAACCGTGCTGCCAATCCATGGATGAGATGTGCAAGCGGTAGGTCTGACCTTTTTCCAGTTCAAGGATTGGCCACCATTGCCATAGCCTGCCCAGCAGGTAGACGTCGCTACCGGGGGGCGGCTTGACAACCGGGATTTGCTGATCGGTCATGGTCCGAACAGTGTACTGATCGACCATCGCCTGGGTCTTGGCCTGAAATGCGCTGGCCGTAGTTCTATAGGCTTCATTAGAAAGATTCTGCTTTCCGTAAATGTGCCATACGGGCATCATAACGAACATAATCAGGGACCAGACGAGCGCGATTGCGATCCAGGTTCCCTCTACGCGATCCAGTGGTTGTTTCCACCAGATCGCCTCTGCAGGTGGTTGAATAGAAGTCACATTGTCACCTTTTCGTTGGGTTGTTGGGTTTAAGGGGTTAGTTGGCGAGCGGGATTGTTACGAGTTCCATGATGCCCCAAACCACATAAAATACGGTGGGAACAACAACTCCTATGAATAATAATAAGAACGGGTTATCGATGATACGCTGCATAATAGGAACGCGCTCCGGTTGCTTGGTATCAGTAGTTTCCTGATTCATTTATGGTCTCCGACTTGATTTGTTTAAGCTTAAACTAAATATTAGCTCATCATAACATTAACATGAATTATTTTTCGAATTATGATTTAAGTCAATTACACTGGTGTTGCAACAGCATTTTTTGCACCAGTATTTTCAACGGAGAATTGAAAACAAGATGAAAATGAAACTTCCGCTTCTGTCAGTGGCTATATCGGTCCTGTTGCTCACCGCTGGTTGCGAAAAGCAAAGTGGTCCCGGCCCGGAAATTCATGACACCAAGTATCTCGCGATCGGCCCTGGAGGCCAGCCACTTACGGGTGACCCGGGAGACAACGATTGTGTGCTTGACCAGTTTATCGGCCTTACCTGGGAAGTTAAGAGCGATCTGCCCGGGCTGCGTGACTGGCGCAACACCTACACCTGGTATAGCCCTGAGGAGTCGTCTGAAGGTGAACTGGACTATCGGGGCGTGCCAAACGGCGGCGAATGCCAGGGTAGTGAATGTGACACAGCCGCCTTTGTAAAGGCCGTCAATGAAAGCAAATATTGCGGCTACAATGATTGGCGCATGCCCTCCCGCGATGAGTTGGGTTCCATCAGCGACCCACGCAAGCAAAGTAATCCGCCTTCGATTAACCTGAAGTATTTTCCCTACACTCAGGCTGATGAGTACTGGTCAGGTAATGATTACCAATTCCAGTACGATGCTGCCTGGCGCTGGAATTTCAAGTTTGGCCATGACCGGGTGGACTGGAAAGCCAGCCCGGGCCGTGTGCGACTGGTCAGAGGCGAGGCCACCATATTGAACCGGGTCAAGGAATGATAGTCGCACAAGCCCCTCAGGATGTGACCGTATGAAAGCCCTGGTCTGGACATCCTTGCTATTTGTTATCGTGCTTGTTTCGCTGAGTGCATACTTGCGTCTTGCCCATTCAGGCATTGGCTGCCTGGACTGGCCGGCCTGTTATGGCCATATTGGTGAAGCACCGGCTGTCAGCCAGCCTGTCAGTCGTGAGAACGCGTATCAGCGTATTGTCGCTGAAGCCAGCCAACCCTTGGCGTGGGCAACGCCGCTGCACCGCCTGGTCGCCAGTGTTCTTGGCTTGTTGGTCGTTTTCCTGGTCGCGCTGGCTCTGAAGCAGAAAAAGGATCGGTTGATCTCTCTGTTGTTATTGTTTGTCACGGTATTTCTGGCTGTACTGGGCGTAAAGTCCGGCAGCTTGCACAATCCGGCCGTAGTTATGGGAAACCTCAGTGGTGGCTTTCTGATGCTTGGCTTGCTGGGCTGGATGCTGTTCAAAGATACTGGCCAGCATGGTGATGTGAGCAGAGAGCAGCAGCCAAAGTTGCTGCTGCCCGGAAAGCTGGTTGGGCTGGCCGTTATATTGCTGGTCTTGCAGATTTTGTTGGGTGGCCTGACGAGTGCCAATTTTGCTGCAACTTCCTGCCAGTCACTGCCGGATTGCCACGGTAGCTGGTTGCCTGGTGCGGGCATTCTTAAAGCCATGGATCTGTCACGTGATCTTGAGGTCACATCAATGGGCCAGGCGATAGGCGGTCAGGAGCGGATTGACATCCATATTGCACACCGTCTGGGTGCAGTTATCACGGGCCTGGCGGCTTTTGCAGTTGGCTTTTTTGCCTGGCGGGCGGGCGGGCGCATGCATTTTGCAGGCGGAACAGTGATGTTGTTAGTGCTGACGGAGTTTTCGATTGGTGTTGCTGCGATCGCCTCTGATCTGCCTATTTCACTTGCCGTTGCGCACAATTGGCTGGCCGGGCTGTTGTTGCTGGGTTTGCTGAAAATTGCATCGTTGAATCGCTGAATAATTCTATATACCAGGTGCTTTTGGGCTGTTATCATTCCCGGCCAACAGCTGAATTCCGATGGAAGGTTCTATGAAAAATACTATTTTTGTCGCTTGCGTGCTGTTGTTTGCTGTTACTCAGAGCTCTAATATTATGGCTAAAGAACTCAAGGAATATCAGGCAGAGGCTGACCAGCTTTATACTCAGGGAAATCATAAAAAGGCCTTTAAAAGCTATTCCAAGTTGGCCAAGATTGGTGATCATTATTCCCAGTTCCGGGTTTCGCAAATGTACGCAACCGGTGAAGGTAAGAGTACCAATATGGAATACGCCTATGCTTGGGCGGCCCTTGCTGCAGAAAGTCGTCAGGAGAAGCTGGTTAATAACAGCGAAGTGCTGCTTGAGCGCAACGATGATAAAGCCGGCGCCTACAGGAAGGCTGAAAAACTCAATCAGAAATATGGCAAACAGGCACTCGATGAAAAGGCTAAACAAGTTGCCAAACGTGAGAGTGGGCGCAGGGCAGGCGCCTGCACCGGATCACGGCTGACCTGTTCACGTGCCTATGGGTACGGCGCCCCTATTTCCGGCGGGCCGGAGATGACTCACTCTGTCGGTGCCGGTGAACGTTAAGACAGGGTTTGTTGCCGCCTGAATTTCATCAAACCGGGCAATCACTGCCCGGTTTGAACTTTTAATCAGCGGCGACCTCAATCCTGGTAACACGCTGGAAGCCACGTGGCAGTTTACGTCCGCGTTTGGCGCGCTCACCCCTGAAGTGTTCCAGGTCTTTTCTGCCGATGCGCATATAGCGTTGGCCTGCCCAGACCAGAATTTCTTCACCTTCGGTGATAACAACCATACCGACCATGTGTTCCTCGCCGGCTTTCAGGCGTTTGGGCGGTATGTTGATCAGCTTGTTGCCTTTCCCCTTGGAAAGCTCCGGCAGATCCGCCAGCGGGAAAGCCAGCAGGTAACCATCCGAGGTCACACAGACTGCAGTATCTGCGGTGCCTGAAGCAATCATGGCCGGCTCAACCGGGCCGGCATCGCCCGGCAGGGACAGCATGGCCTTGCCGGCCTTCATACGGCTGTGCAGATTGGCTGCTTCGGTTACAAAACCATAGCCCCAGGAACTGGCGAGCACCATTTTTTGCTGCCCGTTGCCGGCAATGGCATACAGGAATTGTGCACCCTCCGGGAGTGTGAACCTGCTGGTCAACGGTTCACCGAGGCTGCGCGCTGACGGCAACGTATGTGCGGTCAGTGCATAAGCCCGGCCGGACGAGTCAAGGAACACGGCCTGTTGATTGCTGCGGCCCCTGGCTGCATGCTGAAACTCATCACCTGCCTTGTAGTTGAGTGTTTCCGGGTCGATATCATGGCCCTTGGCAGCCCTCACCCAGCCGGATTTTGACAATACAATGGTGCAGGGCTCAGAGGGTACAAGGTCTTCCTCTTTCAGCGCCTGGGCAGCTTCACGTTCGGTCAACTGGGAGCGCCTCGCGTCGCCATATTTTTCGGCATCGGCCAGCAGTTCATTTTTGACCAGCGTTTTCATGCGCTGTTTGGAACTCAGGGTTGTTTCCAGTTTTTGGCGCTCTTTATCCAGCTCAGCCTGCTCGTCGCGGATATTCATTTCTTCCAGCCTGGCGAGGTTGCGCAGTTTGAGATCAAGAATGGCTTCCGCCTGGGTGCCGGTAATATCGAAATGGCTCATCAGTACAGGTTTTGGCTTGTCTTCAGTCCGGATGATATGGATGACTTCATCAATATTCAGGAAGGCAATCAGCAAGCCTTCGAGTATGTGCAAACGGTCCACCACCTGATCGAGGCGGTGCTCCAGCCTGCGTTGCACAGTCTCCAGCCTGAAAACCAGCCACTGTTTCAGGAGTTCCCGGAGATTGAGTACCTGTGGTTTGCCATTGTTACCGATGATGTTCAGGTTGACGCGGTAACTGCGCTCAAGATCGGTGGTTGCAAACAAGTGGTTCAGCAGCTGTTCGGCATCGACGCGGTTTGAACGTGGCACGATGACCAGTCGGGTCGGGTTTTCGTGATCCGATTCGTCTCTGAGGTCCTCCACCATAGGCAGTTTTTTGGCTCGCATCTGGCTGGCGATTTGCTCAAGGATCTTGGCAGGTGATGCCTGGTGGGGCAGGGCAGTTATGATGATGTCGCCATTCTCCTTTTCCCATACCGCCCGCATACGTACTGAGCCGTGGCCGGTCTCATAGAGACTCAGCAGGTCTTCTGGTGGAGTGATGATCTCGGCGTCGGTTGGAAAGTCTGGCGCCAGCACGTGTTCGCATAATTCGGCGACCGTGGCTTTAGGTTCTTCCAGCAGGCGAATACAGGCACTGACGACTTCCCGCAGGTTGTGCGGCGGAATGTCTGTGGCCATGCCGACCGCAATGCCAGTGCTGCCATTAAGCAGAATATTGGGCAGGCGTGCCGGTAGCAGGGTAGGCTCTTTCAGCGTACCGTCAAAATTGGGTTGCCACTCAACCGTGCCCATGCCCAGCTCAGCCAACAGGGTTTTGGCATACGGCGACATGCGCGACTCTGTATAGCGCATGGCCGCAAATGATTTCGGATCATCCGGTGAACCAAAGTTACCCTGGCCGTCTATCAGTGGGTAGCGGTAGGAAAATGGCTGTGCCATCAGCACCATGGCTTCATAACAGGCAGAATCACCATGCGGGTGGAATTTGCCAAGTACGTCGCCCACCGTGCGGGCTGATTTCTTGTGCTTTGAAGTAGCGCTCAGGCCCAATTCGCTCATCGCATAGATAATGCGTCTTTGTACCGGTTTCAGGCCATCGCCGATATGTGGCAAGGCGCGATCCAGTACCACATACATGGAGTAATCCAGGTAGGCCTTTTCAGCGTATTTGCGCAGTGGAACCTGTTCGTGTTCAGAAAAACTTTGTGTGATTTCGTTCATGGGTCAGTTTCTTAAGTGGTTGCCAGGTCGCCTTTATCTTCGAGCCAGGCTTTTCTGTCTGCGGCGCGCTTTTTACCCAGCAGCATGTCCATCATTCTTGTCGTCTGGGTTTCGCTGTCGATGGTCAGTTGCACCAGGCGGCGCGTATCCGGGTCGATCGTGCTTTCACGTAGTTGTAGTGGATTCATTTCACCCAGGCCTTTGAAGCGGGTCTCCACAATCTTACCCTTCTTGTTCTCGGCGGCGATTACATCCAGGACGGCCTGCCGCTCTTCTGCATCCAGTGCGTAGTGGGTCTCCTTGCCAACATCAATTCGATACAGTGGCGGCATCGCGACAAAAACATGGCCGGTTTCGACCAGCGCATGAAAATGCTTGAGGAACAATGCGCTCAGCAGGGTGGCAATGTGCAGGCCATCGGAATCTGCGTCTGCCAGGATAATAACCTTGCCGTAACGTAACTCGGATATGCTGTCTGTGCCCGGGTCTACCCCAATCGCGACCGAGATATCGTGAACTTCCTGATTGGACAGGACCGCGTCTGATTCGACCTCCCAGGTGTTCAGGATTTTGCCACGCAAGGGCAGTATCGCCTGGTATTCGCGGTTGCGGGCCTGTTTTGCCGAGCCGCCAGCGGAGTCCCCTTCAACCAGAAACAACTCAGTCAGTGACAGGTCCTGGCTGCTGCAGTCAGCGAGTTTGCCGGGCAGGGCAGGGCCGGAGGTGATTTTCTTGCGCACCACCTGACGGCTTTTTTTCATGCGTTTTTGCGCATTGGCAATGGCCAGTGCTGCTATCGCTTCGCCATCAGTAACATTCTGGTTCAGCCACAGGCTAAAGGCATCCTTGATCACACCGGACACAAAGCTTGCACAAGCCCGTGAAGACAATCTCTCCTTGGTTTGCCCGCTAAACTGCGGATCGGTCATTTTCACCGACAAAATATAGGCGATACGATCCCAGATATCATCAGGCGCCAGGCGCACACCGCGGGGCAGCAAGTTGTGCATTTCACAAAACTCCCGCAACGCATCGACCATGCCGGTCCGCAGGCCATTTACATGTGTACCGCCTTGCGGGGTAGGTATCAGATTGACGTAGCTTTCCTGTAGTTGGCCGCCTTCCGGCAACCAGCATACCGCCCATGTGACTTCGGAATCGCTACCTTTCATCTCACCGGTAAACGGTTGCTCAGGCAGTTGTGTGATGCCTGCTAACTCGTTGCGCAGGTAGTCCTCAACGCCCTGATTAAACTGCCATTCTTCTTTTTCGCCAGATTTTTCGGTACATAAGGTGACATGCAGGCCGGGGCAAAGTACCGCCTTGGCCCGCAGCAGATGCCGCAGTCGTATATAGGCGATCTTCGCGGTGTCAAAATATTTGGGATCCGGCCAGAACCGAATCCGCGTACCTGTATTTCGTTGCCCGACGGTGCCGATTTCCTTCAGTTCGCTGGCCTTGTCACCATTCTGGAATTTCATCAGGTGCTCTTTGCCGTCGCGTTTGATCCACACTTCAAGGTCGGTGGACAGGGCATTGACCACGGATACGCCAACACCGTGCAAGCCCCCGGCAAACTGGTAGTTTTCGTTGGAGAACTTGCCACCTGCATGCAATCGCGTGAGTATCAGCTCGACGCCGGGAATGCCGTGCTCGGGGTGCATGTCCACGGGCATACCACGACCGTTGTCGGCAACCTCAACAGAGCCATCTTCGTGTAGTGTTACCTCGACGCTGTTGCAATAACCGGCCAATGCCTCATCAACGCTGTTGTCGATGACTTCCTGAATAAGGTGATTGGGTTGGGTCGTGTCGGTGTACATGCCGGGCCGGCGCTGTACCGGTTCGAGGCCAGACAGGACTTCAATGTCCCGGGCCTGGTATTGTTTAGTCATGTAATGTGGTGATCTTGGGAGGATGATTCATTGGTGGTAATCATCCTGAATTTCGCGTTGGATTTCAATCAGATTTATGCCCAAAGCTAAATCCGACGGTTGCCGTCAGTGCAGCGGTACCCAGAATCTGGATTTCACCAAATACGCGTTTATATTTCACCCCGAAAGTGGGCACGATGGCGGGGGCAACACCGAGGTTGTTGAACGGGATTTTGTCTTGGTAGGGTTCCTTGTAGCCATGTAACACGCCACCCGTAAGTTTGAAATAAGCCCAGTCCTTGTTAAGCAGCTTCCAGGAGTACCCCGCGTACAGGTACTGGCTGGGTTGTCCGAAGGAGTTGTCAAACCAGGCGAATCCATAAATCCACCTGTTGGTTGTTTCGAACTCCAGGTTGAGCAATTTCGAATTGCTGACATGTTCTGGATCCGAGCTCCAATGCATGGTGTACAAAGAGGTCTGAAAACGCCACTCCTTGATATCAAGGGCGGAGGCACTGGTCGATAGCATCAGCAGGCACAAGCCCAGCAAGCCAATACTGAAGTTTTTTGCTGGTACAACCGACCTTTGCAGGCAATTTTCTGCACGCGTGCGTTGAGCTTTCATGCGGTGTTTTCTTTATATGCGGACAAGCTGCACTTTTTAACATAAATTGGATTTCGCATAAAGAAGAACAATTCTTTGGCTCGCCGGGGTCGCAACAAGCTGGGCTGGTCTATATAATGGCATTCCAGAACTATTACATAATTATGGCTACAAACTTTTAGCAGGTTCTGGCATGACATCTTTTATTTTCGTAACTGGCGGCGTCGTTTCCTCTCTTGGCAAAGGGCTGTCCGCAGCGTCACTCGCAGCTGTCCTCGAGACCCGTGGCCTGAAAGTCACGCTGGTCAAGCTTGACCCGTATATCAATGTCGACCCCGGCACCATGAGCCCGTTTCAGCATGGTGAGGTTTACGTTACGGAAGATGGTGCAGAGACAGATCTTGATCTCGGCCACTACGAGCGCTTCGTCAGCACCCGTATGACCCAGCTGAACAACTTTACCACCGGACGAATTTACAACAACGTCATTGCCCGCGAGCGCCGGGGGGATTATCTTGGTGGTACGGTACAGGTAATTCCGCACATCACCGATGAAATCAAAAAGAACGTTGTGATGGCGGCTGAAGGTTTCGATGTCGCGATGATTGAAATTGGCGGTACGGTGGGAGATATCGAGTCGCTGCCTTTCCTGGAAGCCATTCGCCAGTTGGGGGTTGAGTACGGCAACAAGGCGATGTTTATGCACCTGACCCTGGTCCCCTACCTGAAAGCTGCGAAAGAGCTGAAAACCAAGCCAACCCAGCACTCTGTCAAGGAATTACGCTCAATCGGCATCATGGCGGATGTCATACTTGCCCGCTGCGAGAAGGATATCCCTGAAGATGAGTTGGCAAAAATTGCCCTGTTTACAAATGTGCCAAAAAATGCAGTTATTACGGCGTTGGACGCGCGTGAAAGTATCTATGAGATTCCGTTGCTGCTACACGAACAAGGGCTTGACGATATCGTTGTAGAGCGCCTGGGCCTGCAGGCAGAGAAAGCTGACCTGTCAGGCTGGAGCGAGGTGGTGGACAGGCTGAGCAATACGAGGCATGAAGTGACCGTTGCCATGGTCGGAAAGTATGTGGAGCACTCTGATGCCTACAAGTCGCTGACCGAAGCATTGACCCATGGCGGGTTGCGGCATCGCATCAAGGTCAATATCCGTACGATTGAATCAGAACTGGTGGAGAACGAAGGTATCGAATGCCTCGCTGGCGTAGATGCGATCCTCGTGCCCGGCGGTTTTGGCGAACGTGGTTTCGAGGGCAAAGTGATGGCGATACGTCACGCCCGCGAAAATAACATTCCCTATCTGGGTATCTGCTTTGGCATGCAGGCGGCCGTGGTTGAATATGCGCGCAACGTATGTGGCCTTGAAGACGCCAACAGCACTGAAATCAATCCACAAACGAGGGCATCGGTGATTGGGCTGATTACCGAGTGGCTGGACGCCTCCGGTAGCGTTGAGACACGCTCCGAAGAATCGGATCTTGGCGGCACCATGCGCCTTGGCGGCCAACGTTGCCGTTTACGGTCGGGTTCACTGGCCCACAGCCTGTATGGTGGTGACATCATCACTGAGCGTCATCGCCATCGGTATGAGTTCAATAACCACTATCGTGATGTACTGCAAAAGAACGGCATGCAGTTGTCCGGACATTCAATGGATGAAACGCTGGTGGAAATCGTTGAAATTCCTGACCATCCATGGTTTCTTGGTTGCCAGTTCCACCCTGAGTTTACCTCGACACCCCGTGATGGCCACCCTTTGTTTACCGGCTTTATAGAAGCCGCGTTGAAGTTTCAGCAGGGTAGCCTGCCTGCCGAAGTGGCCAGCTTGTGAAGCAAGGCCGGTGAAACTTTGTGGCTTTGAGGTGGGTCTGGATCAGCCTTTCTTTCTGATTGCGGGGCCCTGTGCCATCGAGTCTGAGCAACTGGCACTGGAAACCGCTTATCGCCTGAAGGAAATTACCCATCGCCTGGGTATTAATTTCATTTATAAATCATCTTTTGACAAGGCCAACCGCTCGTCCATTGACAGTTTTCGTGGCCCGGGTATGGAAGAGGGCTTGCGTATCCTGCAGTTGGTGAAGGAACAGGTGGGTGTGCCGGTGCTGACAGATGTGCACGAGGATACGGACGTTCAGGCGGTTGCAGAAGTTGTAGATGTGCTGCAAACACCGGCATTTCTTTGCCGCCAGACCAACTACATTACCCGCGTGGCCGCGACCGGTTTGCCGGTCAATATCAAGAAAGGCCAGTTTTTGTCTCCCTGGGAGATGAAAAATGTCTCAGACAAAGCCAAAAGTACCGGTAATGACAATATTATGGTGTGCGAACGCGGTGCTTCTTTCGGCTATAACAACCTGGTTTCAGACATGCGCTCACTGGCGATCATGCGCTCGACCGGTTGTCCGGTCGTGTTTGATGGTACGCATTCCGTGCAGTTGCCGGGTGGCCAGGGAACGTCCTCAGGGGGGCAACGGGAGTTTATTCCGGTGCTGGCGCGTGCAGCGGTCGCAGTGGGGATTTCCGGCCTGTTCATGGAGACTCATCCTGATCCCGCCAAGGCCAAAAGCGATGGCCCCAATGCCTGGCCGCTGGAGCAGATGGAAGCGTTGTTGCAGACGCTCAGGAGCATCGACGATGCCGCCAAAGCGGGGCCGATGCTGGAACACTCACTACTAAACTGAATATAAGAGAACCTGCTATATGACCCGCATAAAATCGGTACACGCCCGGCAAATCCTGGATTCCCGGGGCAACCCGACACTGGAGGCTGAGATCAGGCTTGAGTCCGGTGCATTTGGCCGCGCTGCAGTTCCTTCCGGTGCATCAACCGGCGCACGTGAGGCCATCGAGTTGCGCGATAAAGATCCTGCGAGGTACGGTGGCAAAGGTGTACTGAATGCGGTTGCCAACGTCAATGGTGAGATTGCTTCGGCGTTGCAGAATGTCGGCGCAGGTGACCAGCAGGCACTTGATCGTTTGCTTGTAAATCTGGACGGTACTGACAACAAATGCCGCCTTGGGGCCAATGCATTGCTGGGTGTTTCGCTGGCAAATGCCCATGCCATGGCTGCCCACAAGCAGTTACCTCTGTGGTACTGGTTAAGTGGTGGCACGGCCACCGAACTGCCGGTTCCGATGATGAATATTGTCAACGGTGGCGCACACGCGGATAACAGCATTGATATCCAGGAGTTCATGATACTGCCGGTGGGCGTTGGTAGTTTTTCTGAGGCCTTGCGTTGTGGCACTGAAGTATTCCATGCACTCAAGAGTGTTTTAAGTGGCCGTGGGCTATCCACCGCTGTGGGTGATGAAGGCGGTTTTGCGCCTGACCTTCCGTCCAACGAAGCGGCCGTTGAAGCGATACTTGAGGCCATTGAATTGGCGGGTTATGCCATCGGCCAGGAGGTGTACCTGGGTATGGATGCTGCCGCATCCGAGTTCTATCGCGATGGAAAATACTATTTTGAATCAGAGAACCGGTCGTTCACTTCTACCGAATTTGCGGAATATCTGGATGGCTGGTTACGCCAGTACCCCATTATCAGTATGGAGGATGGATTGGCCGAGGATGACTGGGAGGGCTGGGCCGTACACTCTCAGCTGTCTGCGGCAAAGTGTCAGTTGGTGGGTGATGACCTGTTTGTTACCAACACTGAGATTTTCGCCCGTGGAATTGAACAGAACATCGCCAACGCTATCCTGATCAAGCTGAACCAGATTGGTACTTTGACCGAAACACTGGAGGCGATCGAAATGGCTGCTGATGCCGGTTATGCAGCGGTTATATCTCATCGCTCCGGTGAGACCGAAGATACCACCATTGCCGACCTGGCAGTGGCAAGTTCTGCCACCCAGATCAAGACCGGTTCGTTGTGTCGTTCAGACCGGGTTGCCAAGTACAACCAGTTGCTGCGTATAGAGGAGGCATTGGGCAGTCAGGCCCGTTATGCGGGTGCCGGTGCGTTCAAGAACCTGTAGCTGAGATGCGCATTATCACGCTGATTCTGGTCGTCCTTTTTGTACTGTTACAGTTCAAGCTCTGGCTGGGAGAGGGTGGTTTTACTGAAGTGGCCCGCCTGGAAGACCGTGTCGAGCTACAACGGGAAAAAAATGATGAGTTATTGCAACGCAATGCAAGATTGCAGGCTGAAGTAGAAGATTTACGTGAGCGACTGGAAGCGGTTGAGGAGCGGGCACGTAACGAACTGGGCCTGATCAAGCCTGCCGAGGAGTTTTACCAGGTGGTTCCGCCGCCGACAAACAAACAGGGTGACCCTACGGAAGGAGATGGCGTATGAGTACGGCCCGCGTTCATGTTTTGATTCCTGCTGCCGGGCGCGGTACGCGCTACGGTGGTGCGGTGCTGAAACAATACCTGCCGGTTTGTGGTAAAGCGGTGTTGTCGCACGCCATCCGGGCTTTCCGGTTCCACCCCCTGATTAACGGAATTGCGGTGGTCCTGTCTGCGGATGACCAGTGGTTTGATAACGAAGTCGGGAAGTTGGCCACGGTAGTCGATACGGTCACTGGTGGTGAAACGCGCGCCCGGTCGGTGCGTAATGGCTTGCAGTATATTACTGACAAGTACCCTGATGCAGAGTGGGTTCTGGTACACGATGCCGCGCGGCCCTGCCTGTCTGCTGAGTCCCTGGACCGCCTGCTGGAACAGGGCTTGCAGTGCGAGGATGGCGCCATACTTGCCATGCCGGTCGGCGACACGCTGAAGCAAGCGGGCGAAGAGCAGGAAATTACCAGGACGGTGGACAGACGAGGCCTGTGGGCGGCGCAAACGCCCCAGTTGTTTCGCCTGGATGCGTTGTCGGCCGCTATTGATGCTGCGCAACAGGCCGGACAGGAATTAACCGATGAGGCATCAGCGATGGAATTTACAGGTGCACGGCCAAAGCTGGTTATGGGGTCTGCGGCAAACATAAAGATTACCCACCCCAGCGACCTGGCCATCGCTGAAGCCTGGCTCAAACGAGCCGGCCTGGCTAATTGACCCGCATGAAAATCCGTGTAGGACAAGGACTCGATGTGCACGCTTTCTGCGCGGGCGACCATGTCATGCTGGGAGGGGTTCGTATTGAACATACTCAGGCGCTCGCCGCGCACTCCGATGGTGACGTAGCCCTGCACGCGCTGTGCGATGCGTTGTTGGGTGCCGCGGCATTGGGGGATATTGGCCGCCACTTCCCGCCATCGGATCCACAATGGGCCGGTGTCGACAGCCGGGAATTGCTACGTAAGACAGACATTATGCTAAAGCACGCTGGCTGGGAGGTTTCTAATGCAGACATTACGTTGGTGTGCGAACAGCCCAAAATTTCTGCCCATGCGAAACAGATGCAGACGAATATCGCCGAAGATCTTGGGCTGAACCCCGAGGATATCTCTATCAAGGCAACGACCACTGAAGGGCTTGGGTTTTGTGGCAGAGGCGAAGGTATCACTGCCCTGGCGATTGTATTGATCAAGAGTTGGTAGGTGGTTATCAGCGGCATGGAAGCGCCAGGCCTGGAGATTCCACAATGGGCATACTTCCTCGGCGAACCGCTGACCAGCGGGGCAATGCGCAGCCATGTGGAAGATTTTGTTGTTGAGGAAATCCCCAGGGTCAGGCCGGAAGGTGAGGGCAGCCACCTGTGGCTATGGATTGAGAAGCGCTCCGCCAATACCGATTGGGTTGCCCGTGAACTGGCCAAAGTGGCCAATTGCCCCCATCGTGATGTCGGATATGCGGGACTCAAGGACCGGCACGCAGTCACTCGCCAGTGGTTTTCGGTACCGGTGTCAGATGACACCCGGAAGAACTTCGAGCATATCGGGATTGAAGGTGTGGCTTTGCTGGAAAGTCAGCTTCATACCCGCAAGCTGAAGCGTGGCACACTGGATGGCAATCGCTTTCAGTTGAAAATCCGTGAACTCCGTGGTGACAGTGACCAAATTCACCAGCGCCTGGAGCAGATCAAAAAGTGTGGTGTACCCAATTATTTCGGCCCGCAAAGATTTGGCCATGCTGGCAGCAACGTGCGGCAGGGCTTGAAACTATTGCAGCAAAGGGCGCGATTGAAACGCAACAAGAAGAGTATTTACCTGTCGGCCATGCGCAGCTTTTTATTCAATCAGGTGCTGGCAGAACGGGTGCGAACGGGACAATGGAACAGGATTGTCGCGGGTGATCTCGCCATGCTGGATGGCAGCCAGTCCATTTTCCCGTGTGACGCTCCGGACGCAGAGATTGAAGAACGCTGCCAACGCCTCGATATACATCCAACCGGGCCTTTGCCGGGAGAAAAAGGTACACAGCCCACAGGTGCCGTCGCAGAACTGGAACAAAGATTGCTGCAGAACTGGCCGGAGTTGACGGCGTTATTGGCGGCTCAGCGGGTACGGGCCAGTCGGCGGTCATTGCGATTGTTCCCGGCCGGCCTGGAGTGGCATTTTGCAGAGAGCTGCCTGGAACTTGCCTTTGAGTTGCCGCCGGGCGCTTATGCAACAACGGTGCTCAGGGAAATCATGATGGTCACTGAGCAACGACATTAAAAAAATGAGTATTTATAAACTGAAAGGTACTTCGGGCAGCGTTATCAACCAGTCTTTTGTACTGGGTGAATCACTGGTGCTGGGTTCCTCCACTGACTGCCAGGTGCAAATTGAAGAGCCGGGTGTTGCCCCTCATCACGCCGAAATAACCCTGGTTGATGGCAATACCCTGGTACTCAAAGACCTGGGTTCTGAAGCGGGTACGTTGCTCAACGGTGAAGTTGTGCTGGAAGCGAAATTGAATTCGGGTGATGAAATCCATATTGGCAGCTGCCGTTGGCTGTTGCAGGCGCCTGGATTGCGGCCGGATCGCGTGTTGACGACCGGGGTGGTCAACAAGCCGGTTCGTATATGGCCGCGGGTGGCCATATGGACCATTCTGGCGGGTACTGCGGCAGCCGTAGCGGTGCTCAAATTGAAGCCGGAGTGGATAACAGTGCTCAGGTCCCTGTTTGAATAAACCTGAATTTGTCTGTGTTTTCGGCCCGCCCTGAGCGTGTGTGGAGCCGGTTGTGATTGCCATGGCTGGCGGCTTTGTTTTGCAGGTATGAATCTTTCATTTATCGCTGTGGCCACGCAATTTCCAGGTAATTTGCTGTTCAGGGCCAATGATTGAGTGCTTTTGCAGCCAGGCCCGTGCATCATCTGCATCCTGTTCAAACCAGGCTTGCGCAGAACCCAGCCTGAAGGTGTAACCCCAATTGTCCATATCTTCGAACATGCGCTGTTTGCCGAAGCCGCCAATATGGTTCGCCAACAGTATCTGTAAATAACAGACGCCGTTTTCCTCGTCATAGTCACCACCGGCATCGGTGTGAAGGCTGTGGCGTCGCTGCGGGTCAAGACAAATATAGTGGCAGGCTTCATGCAGAATGGAGTGCAGCGGTGTATCTGTCCGTGCAAGTATGCGGTCACCAATCAGGCCAGCTTCGTCATCACCCCAATAGCTCCCGGGTATATCCTGGCTTGCAGCGACTTGTTCAAACTGCAGGCCAAAAGATGACAGCAGGCCGGCTACACTGCCGGGTGCGACATCCCGCAAACGCAAAACCTTACCGCTGGAGCTTGAAATGACTGGGCTATGATGTGTTGGCAAGAATAAATGGCCCCGGCTTAGTGACTTTCAGAACATGGGTAATGTGCCCGTCTGCGCTATTATGCGGGTGTGGATTCTGCCTGCAAGGGTTTTACGGATAAACATGGATATACTCCAGAGTATGCACCGACCGATAGAACTACTCCGCTATGCGGGTTTGTTCCTGTGGGTTTTTGCCGGCATTCCCCTGCTGTTGATGAATCAGGTATTTCCAGCCCCTCTGGAGCTGACACCGTATATCGCCTGGTTCCTGTTACATGGGCTTTTCGGCATGATGTACTGGAACCTGAAGCAATACCTTCCAGGCCGCACAGAGACGGGCCATCGAGCGCTGTACCTGGCGATTCTAACGGGCAGTGCGTTGGGTATATCTGCAGTTTCACAGACTTTGCTCGGTGGCATTTTGTTGTTGATCGTTGCGGTCATATTGCCGTGGATGTTACCGATTGTGCCGGCTGTTTCCTGGCTCATTGCACAAAATGTAGCGCTGGCAGTCACTGTTTTGCGCATTCCGGATGTAACCTTCTCTGACGCCACACTGGGGGCAGGCTCCTTTCTGGGTATTTCACTGTTCGCGTTTATGAGTTCAGTCGTTGCGCTGCGCCAGAACGCTGCCCGCGACGAGTTGCGCAAGGTCAATTCAGAGTTGCGTGCCACGCAGGCCTTGCTGGAGGAAAACACGCGGATCGCCGAGCGCGTACGTATCGCCAGGGAATTACATGATCTGGTAGGCCACCACCTGACCGCACTGACGCTCAATCTTGAGGTGGTGACCCACCTGGTGGATGGAAAGGTTCTGGGGCACGTACAGCAGGCACACTCGCTGGCCAAATTGTTGCTGGCTGACGTACGGGAAGTTGTCAGTGAAATGCGTGAGAGCGACAAGGTCAACCTGGCCGAGGCCCTGCACGCATTGGTTGGAGGGGTGCCCAAGCCTGTTATTCACCTTGACTTGCCAGCGGAAGCAGTGATGACGGAGCCCCAGCGTGCCCAGGTGTTATTGCGTTGTGTGCAGGAAATGATTACCAACAGTGTGCGGCATGCGCGTGCCCGGAATATGTGGATACGCCTTTCCATTACCCGTGGGGGGGTGGTCATGAGCGCCAGGGATGATGGTATTGGCACGCACAAGATTGTGGCTGGAAACGGCTTGAACGGAATGTCAGAGCGCCTGAAACAATTGGGTGGTAAGCTGGAAATTGAATCTGAACCGGGTGCCGGTTTTGCCCTGCATGCATGGCTACCGACAAAGGCCTGGCAAGATAGCTTGAAAGAGGACCGAGAATGATCAAAGTAATGCTGGTCGATGACCAGAACCTGGTGCGCAAGGGCGTTCGTAGTCTGTTGGAATTATCCGAAGAAATTGAAGTTGTTGCCGAGGCGTCAGATGGCGTCGAAGCCATTCGCACAATTCCGGAGGTCGGGCCGGAAGTCGTTTTGCTCGATATGCGTATGCCGGGGAAATCGGGTCTCGATGTTCTGCAGCAACTATCGATTGACGGCACTTTGCCACCCACCATTATCCTGACGACGTTTGACGATGACGACCTGGTGCTGGCCGGTATCAAGGCCGGTGCAAAAGGCTACCTGCTTAAGGATGTCAGCCTTGAAGATCTGGTCGAAGCCGTCAAGACCGTTGCCGGGGGTGGTTCAATGGTCAAGCCGGCTGTATCCCAGCGATTGCTTAAGGGCCTGGAGAACTTGCAGACTGACTTTTCCAGCCTTGACCGGCCGGATCCGTTGACTGACCGTGAAACCGAGATACTTCGGCTGATGGCAGGTGGTTATAGCAATAAGGAAATCGCGAACTCTTTGGGCGTTGCCGAGGGGACGGTTAAAAACCATGTTTCCAACATTTTGTCGAAGATGGGCGTGCGTGATCGTACCCGGGCAGTACTGAAAGCTTTTGAAATGAAACTGCTCTAATCCGGGCGTGTTGTTGTATCAACTGGCCGGTAGGTATAGCCGCGGTATCCAACAAGCATGAACAGTGAACCCACTGCGATAAAGGCAGGGTAAATGCGCATGCCAAGCACCAGAAAACCCATTCCCATCAGGAATAGAAGTAAAGGCTGGATTTTGTCGGCAGAAAATTGCAGGTGTTTACCCGCAACCGGTAATTTCATCTATGCAGAACCCCTGCTAACAGTCAGTATTTTATTATTCAGGACGCCTTGTCGAGATGTTCAAACTGGCGTTTCAAGTCATCTTTTGGATTGGTGACAATACGTTCCAGAGTTTCTACCCGGTCGCGCAAGTCTTTTTCCAGTGCGTCTACTTTAGCATGAAGTTTGTTGAGTTCTTTAGTGGTTTCTTTGCTATCGCGTTTTTTCCCATTCTCAGTGAAAACTCCAGCGATTATTCCCGCCACTGAAATTATTGCAATCATCGTCCACATGCTCATTATCTTCCTCCTTTATAACGCTGGTGTCTGAATATAACGAATAGTTGCAGCCAAGGACAGTGAGGAAAGTCACAGTCCGGAAAATTCAGATGCAGGGTTCGCCTGGCCGGTCACTGCGCCTGAGACTCTCTGGCAGCGGATCGCGGTCAGAGATTTCTACATGGTCCGCGACATTGATGCGCTCCATCAGATAACACAGGCAGTCCTGGTAAATAACCCGCCGGTCGAGGGTCAACATGGAGGGCATGGTTGTACGTATGGTTTCTATCTGGTCCCGGTCGAACCTGAAATACTGGCAGGTGACATCATTGCCATCAATATCTGTGACCAGTAAGGGTTGCGGTGGACCACCGTTGATATCGCCCAGGGAAATTCCTGCTGGCAATTCCTGGAAGTTCAATACATCCAGGTTCTCGCGGAAGGCGATCTCCGTGGGGACATTGCCAAAGCCAATGAGTACATCATCGGGCACGCGCACGGTGGCCACCATATGAAACAGGTGCACTTCGTTCGCGTCCATGGGTGTTGTTGGTATGGCTGTTTTGTGCATACAGGCTTCCAGAAAGCCGATGCTGTGATCCGTGCCGTGAACTGCACCCGCCTGCCCGCATTCCAGCGTTGTTGATGGGCAGAATTTTGAGAAGGCCATCGATTGCGTGCCGAGCGGGGTGGTAAAAAATACCACTTTGGAAGAAAAAGTGGTGGCGAGGCGCAAAAATTCGGGACGTACCCGGTTGATAGCCGCATAATGCGGGTTCAGGCCGGTGTTATTGTGTATGTCCATGCTGGCAATGGGTGACAGAGAACGCATGCGATCGGTTACTTGTCGGAACAATTTGCCGGGTTCGCTGTCCTCATGTTGACCACCCGGCCAGCAACGGTTGTAGTCAAGCTGGTCATCAAGGCGGCGCAGTCGGTGTCTGGCGGCTCGGGTGTTACCAATCAGAATGGACAGGGAGCGGGGCAATTCATCAAATTCATAATGGCTTTTCAGCAGGCGACGGACGGCTTCCCAGCCGGTTACTTCGTTGCCATGTTGCAAAACGGAAACAAACAAAGGTTGCTTGTTTCTGCCTTCCAGATGAATCAAGGCAGGACCATCAAGTGAATGGTGCAGGGCCGATGCCGGACGCTCGAGCAGTCCATCGGGCAAGTGGTCAAGTTCGGTCAGTTTCACCATCTGTTTTCGGTCGGGAGTCCTGTCTGCCAAGCGGTTCACGATACAGACAAATCAGACGATAGGAAACAGCCGGCTTGAATTATTTTGTGCAGCCCTGAAAATAGTGTTGTGAAGGGTAGTGACAGACCTTATTTGATTAAAAATCCGGAACGCAGGTAGCCAGTGGACATAACCATGATCGAAGCAAAATCTCTATGTAAGCGGTACGGCAGTTTTACAGCCGTCAATAATTTAAGTTTTACCGTTGAGGCCGGCCAGGTACTGGGGTTCCTGGGGCCGAACGGTGCTGGTAAATCAACCACGATGAAAATGTTGACGGGTTTTCTGAGACCGACCTCCGGCACCGCGCTGGTGAACGGCATCGATGTTGCAGAGGATTCTGTGGCGGCACGCATGCATATTGGCTACCTGCCTGAAGGCGCACCGAGTTACGGTGAGATGACGGTCCGGCAGTTTTTAGCCTTTATAGCGCGCGCGCGGCTTATTGGAAGCCGTGAAGTGGCAGGCAGCGTCGACAAAGCGATTGATAAATTGAACCTGTCAGCGGTTTCACAGCAACCCATCGAAACGCTTTCGAAGGGCTTCAAACGGCGTGTTGGGCTGGCGCAGGCGATTATTCATGACCCACAGATTTTGATTCTGGATGAGCCTACTGATGGCCTTGATCCCAACCAGAAGCACGAAGTGCGACACCTGATACAGGATATGGCGCATGACAAGATTATTATTATTTCCACCCATATTCTGGAAGAGGTTGAAGCCGTGTGTAACCGGGTCATGATTATCGCTGATGGCAAACTGCTGGCAGATGATACGCCCCATGGCCTGATCGCTCATTCACGTTACCACCGATCGGTCTCGATGGTGGTCGAAGGGGCCGAGAGGGTGGCCAGTGTCCTCAGTGAGTTGCCGGAAGTGGCCAAAGCAGAACTGCGCGATGGTGAGCTGACCTTGTTCCCTGCAGCTGAGAGCGGATTGTTTGAAGCCATAACGAATGCGATCACTGACAACCAATGGGAGGTTTCAGCACTGCGCCTGGAGGCCGGCAGACTGGATGAGGTTTTCCGCAGCATCACCCGCGTGGAGGCAGCATCATGAGAGGCGCTATCAATATTATGCGGAGGGAGTTGACGGGTTACTTTGCCACCCCCGTGGCGTATGTTTTCCTGGTCATTTTCCTGGTGATGACCGGCATATTTACCTTTTATCTGGGCAGCTTCTATGAACGGGGTATCGCCGACCTGGATCCGTTTTTCCGCTTCCACCCCTGGCTTTACCTGTTCCTGGTGCCTGCAATCTCTATGCGTTTATGGGCCGAGGAAAGGCATTCAGGCACGATCGAGTTACTGTTCACGCTGCCATTGACGTCGGTTGATGCGGTGTTGGGGAAATTCCTTGCTGCCTGGTTGTTCATCGGCCTGGCGCTGCTGCTGACCATTCCGCTCTGGATAACTGTCAATTACCTCGGGTCTCCCGACAATGGTGTGATCCTGGCGGGCTATCTTGGCAGTTGGTTGATGGCGGGCGGATTTCTGGCCATCGGATCGTGTATGTCAGCTTTGACCCGCAACCAGGTGGTGGCCTTTATTCTTGGCGTGGTGGTGTGCTTCCTGTTTCTGCTCAGTGGCTTGCCGATGGTAATGAACCTGTTTAAAGGGTGGGCGCCGCAGCTTGTTCTGGATGGCATCGCCGGGCTCAGTTTTTTCAAGCACTTTGCGGATATCTCCAAAGGGGTGATCGACTTGCGCGACCTGATTTATTTTGCATTGGTAGTCGGGTTTTGGTTGTTTGCGAATGTTCTGGTACTCGAAATCAAGAAGGCTGAATGATGGAACAGAAAAACCGTTCGTTAATTTCAGCTGGCACACTGGTGTTGCTGGCCGTTTTGTTTGTGGCGCTGACTATTTTGTCGTCAGTACTTCTGAAGGGCGTGCGCTTTGATTTGACAGAAAACAAGCTGTATACCCTCACCGAGGGGACCCGCAACATACTGCGTGATCTGGATGAACCGGTCACCTTGCACCTGTATTTTTCTGAGGGTGTGAGTCGTGAACTGCCCCAGTTTCGCAGTTATGCACGCTGGGCTGCTGAAATGCTGGAAGAGTTTGCCGCTCGCAGTGGCGGCAAGCTGACTTTGAAGCAGGTTGACCCCAAGCCGTTTTCCCCGGAGGAAGATCAGGCAGCCCAGTACGGACTGCAGGGCGTGCCAGTAGGTACCGTGGGAGACAAACTCTATTTCGGTTTGGTGGGCACCAATTCACTGGATGACCAGCAGGTCATGCCGTTTTTACAACCGGATAAGGAAAAATTTCTGGAATATGATCTTGCCAGGATGGTTTCTTCCTTGTCGCGTCCGCAACATAAAACCGTTGGCCTGATGTCGAGCCTGGACATGACACCCGGATATGATCCGGCGATTCCCCGGATACCTGAGAACTGGGTGATTTATCAGCAGCTTGATCAGTTATTTGATCTGCAGGAAATACCAGCAGACACAAAAATCCTGCCCGCCGGCCTGGAGTTACTAATTCTGGTCCATCCCAAAGACCTCAGCGAGGACATGCTCTACCAGATCGACCAGTATGTGCTGCGAGGTGGGCGTGTGTTGGCATTTATGGATCCACTGGCTGAGGCCGATACGGGTGGCGACGCCAATGACCCAACCTCGAGAATGAATGCCGGCGGCAGTTCTTCGCTGGGTTTGCTGCTCCAGTCCTGGGGTGTAGAGTTTGATGCCGGCATGGTGATTGGCGATCGTGCCTACGCTTTGCAGGTCAGCCCTGGCGTTGGGCAGGTGCCCGTCAGGCACCTTGGTATCCTGTCCGTCAAAACAGATGGCATGAATGCAACCGATGTCGCCAGCGCAGACCTTGAGATGGTGAACTTCTCTTCGGCTGGGTGGCTGGTACCTGCAGTTGACTCCGCGCTGAATTTTGAGCCGTTGGTCCAGACCAGCAACAGCGCTGCGCCAATTGAGGCCTCGCGTCTCAGGTTCCTGACCAACCCGCAGGAACTGGATAAAGGTTTTGAGCCTACCGGTGACAGGTATGCGCTGGCTGCCCGTATTACCGGGCCGGCCAGGTCAGCCTTTGCACAGGCACCGGAAGGCTTTGCGGCAGATGAATATGTTAAGGAGTCTGGGCCAGGGGGCATTCAGGTTGTGCTGTTCGGTGACACGGATGTGTTGACGGATCGCCTGTGGGTACAAAAGCAGAATTTCCTCGGACAGACCGTAGTGAACTCCTTTGCCGATAACGGCACACTGGTTGTCAACATTGCGGACCAGTTAGTGGGCAGCCCGGACCTGATCGGGATTCGTGCCAGAGCCAGTACCAGTCGGCCATTTACCCGCGTCGATGCGCTGCGGTTGTCAGCCGAGGCGCAATTTCGCGACACGGAAGAACGCCTGCAACGCGAGTTGGATGAAACTGAACGCAGGTTAACTGAAATGCAGTCATTGCGTCAGGATGGCGAGTTGACGGTATTGAACACGGAGCAGCAGGACGAGTTGCAGCGTTTTCTGGATCGGAAGTTGGAGATTCGGGGAGAATTACGCCAGGTTCAGCATGACCTCACGCGGGACATTGAAGCACTCGGGATGCGGCTGAAATTTGTCAATATTATGCTCGTGCCGGTGTTGATCATCATCGCCGCACTGTTGTTTGGACAGTACCGCCGTAAGCGGTGTGCAGGAGGTGTGCGGTGAAGCAGCTATTTTCCTACCTGGCCATTGCGACAATACTGGCCTTAGGCGCAATGGCGCTTTTTCTGCCATCTGAACCGCGAGTTGAAGACTCCGCGGTCAACGTCTTATTGCTGCCTGACCTGGCCGCAAGGGTTGATCAGGTTCAGCGTGTGGAGATCGTCACTGCGGGCGACAAGGTGGTTGTAACCCTTAACAAGTCACCGGATGAATGGCAGCTTGAACAGCTGGCCGGATACCGGGCGGACTGGCCGAAGCTGCAGGCTTTGCTGGCGGGTCTGGCACAGGCAAAGATTGTTGAGGTGAAGACAGATAAGCGGAAGTACTACCCGCGGCTAGGTGTAGAGGATGTTGCGGCGACTGATGCCAGTGGGGTGTTGGTCAGAATTGGCAACCCACAACAAACAACAGACATTTTGATCGGCAAACAGGCACAGGGCCGCCCCGGCCAGTACGTTCGCGTGCAGGAGTCGGCGTCCAGCGTGTTACTCGACCGGGCCTTAAACGTCCCGAGAGGGGTGCTTGACTGGGTTGACAGAAGAATTGTCGACATCAACAGTTCGGAAGTTGCCGAGGTTGAGATTATTCACCCGGATGGCGACCGGGTTTTCGTCACCAGGATATCTGCAGATCAAACAGATTTTGATTTGGTGGAGTTGCCTTCGGAGCGGGAAGTTCTGAGCAGTTGGGCCGTCAATTCACTGGGTTCTGCATTAACATTGCTGGATCTTGAATCGGTACGCCCGGCTGAAGGCGTAGACTGGAGCAACGCGGTCCGGATGCGTTTACTGACATTTTCCGGCCTGGAAATCATGGCGGACATGATTGAGTCCGGTGATGACTACCTGGTGCGCCTGCAGGCCAGCCATCCGGCGGCGGCAGTAATAAAGGCCGAAGATGAAGATTCGGGGCAGGGCGCCACCGCACAGCAGGCAGATGAGGCTGTGTCAGCCAGGGTTGTCGACATCAATCGCAAGGTGGGCGGGTGGGCCTATGGTATCGCCAAGTATAAATATGACACCATGGTAAAATCGCTGGAAAGCGTATTGAAACCTTTGGAATCGTCATGAGCAACGCCGTCCGTGGCATTGCGGCCGCAGCAGCCCTGCTGGGGTTTTCCGCTGTTGTTATGGCAGCTCTGGGCAGCCACGCAATCGATATGCAGGGCCAGGCCAGACTGGTGGATATCTGGCAGAAGGCGTCCACACTGCACCTTTTCAATGCGGCGGCTCTGCTGGGCATGGCCGCACTGCTCAATACAACGACTTCAGCATTATTGAAGTGGGCTGCATGGTTGCTGCTGGCGGGCACGCTGCTGTTTTGTGGCAGCCTTTATCTGCACGTTATCATCGGCAGTCAGACAGCAGGCTGGGCTCCAACCGGGGGTATGTTGATGATGGCCGCCTGGTTGCTGGCAGCTCTGGCCTTTGTGCGTAAGCCTTGAGCAGGTTGCGTTACAGCCGTAAGGCTGCTGTCGAGCACCTGCGCGTAAGCTGTCCTGATGTTGCTACCCTGATGCGGAAAAAGGGGGCTTTTAAATTGCAAGTCAACAAGCAAGCTGACCTGTTTGTTTCGCTGGCACGGTCAATTGCCTATCAACAACTGTCAGGCAAAGCTGCGGCAACGATATACGGTCGCTTTGAGGCGCTGTTCGAGGACAATACACCGCGGGCAGCAGCCACTGTTGGCATGTCGGTGCAACAACTGCGGGCGGTGGGTTTGTCCAATAACAAAGCGCTTGCCATTCTTGACCTTGCCGAACACCATTGTTCCGGCAGTCTGCCATCAAGCCGAAAAATGGCCGGTATGGATGATGAAGATATCATCCAAAGCCTTTGCCGGGTGCGTGGCATTGGTCCGTGGACGGCTCAAATGCACTTGATGTTCTCACTCGGTCGACCGGATGTCATGCCGGCAACAGACCTGGGGATTCAAAAAGGCGTGCAGGTAACTTATGCACTGCCAGAATTGCCCGGGCCGGAACAGGTGCTGGATGTCACCGCACACCTTGCACCGTACCGTTCTGTGGCCAGTTGGTATTTCTGGCGCGTAGTCGACGACTGAGTTGGGCTTGATTCCGGTCGGTAAACCCTAATATATTCAAGTTCATGTACCTATCCGGGATTTTTGAATGAACCTGCTTGACCACTTTTTTCTGCAGCATTTTCAGGTTTCGCTGTTACAGGCTGAATTGTTGCGTGTCTCACGTGAGGGAGCCATGCAGGATGCCAAGCTCGAGATGAACCTGACGCCACGCTTGATGGAAATGGATTCTGGTGATCGCTTACCGTCCTACCAGGTGAGTGCCAGGCTGATTTGTGTTGGTGGCAGCGCTGAAGATTCAAATCCCGCATTCAATGCCAGGATAGGCATTGAGACGGTTTACCAGCAAACCTCGGGTGACCCCATCGATATATCCGAATTCACCAGCCACCACGCCAGCCTGGCCAGGCAGATTTATCCCCTTCTGGCGCAGGAATTGCGTGGCTTGTTGACGCGCATGGGGCTCTCTGATATCCAACTGCCTTTTGACCTCAATTCCGGTTCACGCAAAATCAGGGTTTCCCCGGGTGAAGTACCGGAGCGTGTGCATTAAGTCTTGCTGGCCTGGTGCCAGCACCAATGCCAGGGTTCATAGGCCACGCCATAGAGGTTGCTCCTTGGATAGGATAACCTGAATCCGTATTCGCTTGCTGAATCGGTCAGCCACCTGAAAGCGGGGCTGTTCTCAAATGCTTCGTCTAGGGGCTCAAAGCCGGGTGTTGTGATGTCCAGTGCGCAGCCGCTGTGATGTTCGCTGTAGCCGGGTGCGGCTGAAACTTGCAGGATGTTCCGCATGCGTTGCCCGGCATCCAGTTTGCGTTGGATGATACCTGCCTGGTAGTCCACCGAGCGGAAGGCTGATACCGGTTGAAGTTTGATGCCATCGGCGGCGGCGGCGTCTTTCACCCGGTGCCAGGCATGGGCAGCGGGTGCGGCCATTCGCTGGTCGCGGCCAAAAATATCTTCGCCGATTGAGATGGGTTGGATACATTCCGGTTGCAATACAAGCTTATGTTGTAAGGCGTAGTCTTTCGGAATGCCGAGGCGCTCCTGAAGCTCAGCGATTTTGCACTCAAAGTTCAGTGCTTGATTGGCAGCCTTTGCACTCATGGTGCAAATCTTACCCGTGTTTCAAATTTGATGCTCTAAATCGCCGGCCCGGTATAGAAAATTCCCTTCAACAGGAAGAAGAACAGGATAGCCAGTATGCCGCCGGCGGGTAGCGTAATGACCCAGGACAGCATGATATTGCGCACTACCCGCAGGTTAAGGGCACCAATGCCGCGGGCAATGCCCACACCCAGCACAGCACCCACCAGCGTGTGCGTGGTGGAAATAGGTATGCCGGTTCCGGATGCGATGACGACTGTGGATGCTGCAGCGAGTTCGGCTGCGAACCCGCGTGACGGTGTGAGTTCGGTGATGTTGCGGCCGACCGTGCGGATAACGCGCCAGCCGTAGGTGGCCAGGCCCAGCACAATACCCACCGCACCCAACAGCAGTATCCAGGTGGCCAGTGCAGATTTTTGTGCAACCGCCCCGGTCTTGACAATGCTGACAATGGCAGCCACCGGCCCGATGGCGTTGGCGACATCGTTTGAGCCGTGTGCAAAGGCCATACCACAGGCTGTGAAGACCATCAGGATACCGAAAATCTTCTCTACATTTGTGAAGCGGAAATCTGCATCTTCATCAGGATTAATTTTGATTCGCCGGATGGCAACAATGCCAATGCCCATGGTTACAATGCCACTCGCTATAGCAACCATAACCGACTGGGTAAATGTAAGGTCCAGGCCGATATGCTTCAGTCCTTTGAGCAGGGTAACCAGGGCCAGGATGAACCCCACCGCGAAAATATAAAAGGGCACGTACTTACGGGCGTTTTTCAGTGGGTCGCTGGTCCCCAGTATCAGTTTTTGAACACTCATGAATATGAAAAATGCGAGGAAGCCGGACAGCACTGGCGAAACCACCCAGGAGGCTGCGATGGTACCGACCTTGGCCCAATGGACCGATTCCACACCGATGCCGACAGCGGCAAAGCCAACGATCGCACCGACAATTGAGTGTGTTGTTGATACCGGCCAGCCTTTTCTGGAGGCAATGAGCAGCCAGACCGCTGCGGCGAGCAATGCCGCCAGCATGCCGTAAATAAGCAGTTCGGGGTTGCCTTCGATCTGTGAAGCATCGATGATGCCTTTGCGAATGGTTGAGGTGACCTGTCCGCCGGCCAGGAAGGCGCCGGCAAACTCGAATACCGCTGCTACCAGGATGGCTTGCTTGATCGTCAATGCCTTGGAACCAACCGATGTTGCCATCGCATTGGCAACGTCATTTGCGCCAATCCCCCAGGCCATAAACAGGCCGAAAGCAGCTGCCAGGCCAAGATACCAGAGTGAGAATTCCATTATTTTTGTCCCCTAGAGCTTGTTAACGTGCCAACATGAGTTGCAGGCGGCTTCCCACGCGCTGCGCCCGGTCTGCGATACCACCGGTATTGTCGATGACCTTGTACAGGAACATGACATTGACCGGGTGAAGTTCTTCCTCAAGCTTGAACAATTTGCCGCGCAACACAACTTGTTGCTCATCGGTGTCCTGTTCAATTTCGTCAAGGGTGTGCAGGAAACCACCTACACGCACACGCTCTGTTTTGCCGAAACCGGTTTCAATCAGTTCGTCAAGCTCCCTGATGGTGGCATGCGCCTGGTTGCAGGCATCAATGCAACGTTGCACCAGCGCCATGTATAGTGCCGCCATAGTATCCGGGATGTGCATATTGCGGCCGCTAATCAGGCCGGCGACGTCTCTTGCGCCCCCTGCCACCATGTCTTGCATGGTCAGTACCTCGAGCACATCACGTCGATCCACCGGCATAAACAGGCTGCTGGGCAGGCGCAGACGCAGTTCCTTCTTGAGGGCATCAGCCTCTTGTTCCATATCGATGATGTTCTGGTGATGTTTGCTGCGGCGCTGTTCATCGCGTGCCAGCACGGCTTCGGTAAATGGAACCAGCTCAGAGACACAGGAAACAACTTTTTCCATGTGCTCCTGCAAAGGGGTAACGGGTGATGAACCAAAGATACCACTGAGGTAACTGCCTGACATTATTTTCTCCCAAAACTTCCAGGCTGCCCTGGTAAAACGGTTGGTCTGTTTTGCCCGCAATTTTACATCAATATCAAATTTCTTTTGTAACAATATCGTCATAATTGGTGCTTAATATGCATCTATGAACTCAGCCTTGAAAGCCGGGCCGGCAGCTATCGCGCCGCGCTCGGAAAGATTTCACAAATGGCGGAGCCGCAAGGACAAGCTGGCCAGGGGATTGATCGCCCTTGGAGGGTTTGTGGTGATCGCGGCTGTGTTGCTGATCCTGTTTTATCTTCTGTATGTTGTTGTGCCCCTGTTTTTATCGGCTTCGATGGAGCGCAGTGAGCTTGGCGTGCGACCACAGTGGCAGGGTGAACGCACGGCCTTTCTCGCACTGGAGGAACAGCAGCAAGTGGCGTTGCGTGTCAACTTCAATGCTGAGGCAGAGTTTTTTAAACTCGATGGTCTGCAGATTATTGAATCAGTTTCTCTTGCTGAAAAGGGGCAGAAGGTCGCTGTAGTCGCAGGGAACCCCGGCAACGGTGGATTGGTCGCAGTGGCGTTTGAGAACGGCAAAGTCAGGTTATTTCGACACAGCTATAAAACTGATTTTTCGCTCGGGGTGGTGCTGCGACAGATAGTCCCGTCGCTCGATTATCCTTATGGCAACGACCTTTATGACCTGATGCCGGATGGCGGAATTACCGGGCTGGCCGTAGCAGACAGCGAAACCGCGTTGGTGATCGCGGCGGCTGCAGATGGCGGCAGGGTCGGGCTTAGCTGGAATGAGAAAGAGGAGAGCTTTCTTAGCGGGGAAGTCACCCTGCAGACTACGCTTCGCTCGATGACAGCAGACTTCTCCATTACCGCGATCGCAGTGAGTGAGAACCACCGATGGCTTTACCTGGGTGATGATACCGGCCGGGTTCATTTCATAGCAATTGACGGCATGCGGGAGATGCAGGCTGTGCAGGTCTCAGCCGTCGGCATCAGCCGTATGAGCATGTTGCTGGGTGGCATATCGGTACTGGCGGGTGATGCTGGCGGTCAAATTACGCAGTTATTTCCAGTCAGGGATGCGGACAATCAATACCGGCTTGAAATCATCCGCCGCTTCGACGCGCAACAGTCCGCCATTACGGAAATCGTACCCGAGCAGCGCCGCAAGGGTTTTATCGCGCTGGACGCCAGTGGCAACCTGGCCATTTACCACAGCACGGCCGGGCGGGTGGTATTGCAGCAGCAGTTAAGCAACGGCCAGCCAACCGCCATGGCGCTCGCCCCGCGCGCGTCTGGTTTATTGCTGTTAAATCAGAATGGCGGCGCAGATTTCATGCGTATCAACAATGAACACCCGGAAGTGTCATTCGCCTCGCTGTGGTCGAAGGTCTGGTACGAAAACTACTCACAACCTGAATACATTTGGCAGTCATCGGCCTCCAGTAATGAATTTGAACCCAAATTCAGCCTGACCCCGTTGGCATTTGGTACGCTTAAGGCCTCGTTGTATGCGATGTTATTCGCTCTGCCCCTGGCCTTGATGGGCGCAGCATTTACAGCGTACTTCATGTCTCCGGGCCTGCGCCGGATGGTCAAGCCGACGATCGAGGTTATGGCAGCCCTGCCAACTGTGATTCTCGGTTTCCTGGCGGGTTTGTGGTTCGCGCCTTATCTCGAAGAGAACCTGGCCGGGATACTCGCACTGGTATTGGTTATACCTGCAGGTCTGCTGGTCTTTGCATGGTTCTGGACGAATGCTGAAGGGCGCTTTAAAGCCCTTGTGCCGGAAGGTTGGGAGCCATTGCTGCTTTTGCCGGTACTGATCGTTCTGGTCATGATCTCAATGCAACTCGCCGGGCCATTGCAGGACTTGTTTTTCCAAGGGGATCTGCGCACCTGGCTGAGCCGGGAAGCGGGCATATCTTACGACCAGAGAAATGCACTGGTGGTGGGTTGTGCGATGGGCTTTGCGGTTATTCCGACGATCTTTTCCATCGCGGAGGATGCGATCTATAGTGTACCCAAGTCTTTGTCAGATGGCTCTCTGGCCCTGGGTGCAACGCCGTGGCAAACCCTGGTCAGGGTTATTCTGCCCACCGCCAGTCCGGGTATGTTCTCGGCCGTCATGATTGGCCTTGGCCGTGCGGTTGGCGAGACCATGATTGTTTTGATGGCCACCGGCAACACGCCGATCATGGATTGGAACCTGTTCGAGGGCATGCGCACGCTGGCAGCAAATATTGCCGTGGAGATGCCGGAAGCTGCGATGCACAGTTCACACTACCGCATTCTCTTCCTGGCCGCGCTGGTGCTGTTTTTATTCACATTTGTGGTCAATACCGGTGCGGAACTGATTCGTCAGCGGTTACGCGAGAAGTACAGTTCGCTGTGAGGATGGCCGCATGAAGAAATTGACAAAGTGGATTGCAGATGGAACCCCCTGGGTGTGGCTCAACGCGGCGGCAGTGAGCGCCAGCATCCTGTTGGTGGTTGGTTTGTTGATACTGATTGGCGCCAGGGGCATGGGCCATTTCTGGCCACTGCCGGTGACAAAAATCATTTATCAGCAGGCGGATGAAAGTCAGGTCATGCTGGCGGGGCAGATTCGCGAGCAGGAACAGATCACGGCCCGGCGCTTACGTGAGTCCGGTGTTGAAGTGGCGCAGGGCAGTGAACACGTGCGCCGCTATCTGTTGAAAGTGGGCAATCGGGATATTAACGGCGAAGACTTTCGTTGGTTGCTTGAGCCGTCCATCATTTCCACCAGCAAACCGTACAGCATGGTGGTTTTTGAGCGCCAGGAATGGGGTGTTTTCATCGGCCTGTTAATCGGTGTCAGGGAAGATGGCAAACTGCTTGAGAGCGCGGATGTCTGGGGTGAGTTTCAGCGCAATCTGGGGAGGGTGAATCAACTCAGAGATGAAATTGAGGATCTTGAGAAAGGCAGTATCGGCGGGGTTAATTACCGTCTGGAACGATTGCGCCTGAAGCAACGTGGCCTGGAGATGGATGGCAGCGATACTGTGCAGGCGCTTGCTGGGATTGCAAGCGAACGTGACGAGTTGCAGCAGGAATATGTGCGCCTGGAAGGTCAACTTGGGAATTTGTACAGTCAACTGCAGCGTGATGCCGTGGTTGTGACGACCGCAAGTGGCCGGGAGCTTGAGCTGCCAATGGCCACGATTGTCGATGCTTACCGACCCAACCAGATGGATCTGGCAGATAAAATTGGATATTTCTTTCATAACGCCTGGAAGTTTGTAGCCGATGACCCGCGCGAGGCCAACACGGAAGGGGGCATATTCCCGGCCATCTTTGGCACTGTGCTCATGGTGTTGTTAATGAGCGTGTTTGTTACACCCCTGGGCGTCGTGGCCGCGGTTTACCTCAAGGAGTATGCCCACCAGGGACTGTTTACCCGCTTTATCCGTATCGCAGTGAACAATCTGGCGGGTGTACCTTCAATTGTTTACGGTGTTTTTGGACTGGGTTTTTTCGTTTATACCCTGGGTGGCAGTATTGACCAGTTGTTTTTCAGGGAAGCCCTGCCAGCGCCCACCTTTGGTACTGGCGGGTTGTTCTGGGCGGCATTGACCATGGCCCTGCTCACCCTGCCGGTGGTTATCGTTTCAACCGAGGAGGGTCTGTCACGCATACCGCGCAGTATTCGGGAAGGCAGCCTTGCGCTGGGTGCTACCAAGTGGGAAACATTGTGGCGAACCGTTTTGCCAATGGCTTCTCCAGGAATCATGACCGGCCTGATTCTGGCAGTGGCAAGGGCTGCAGGCGAGGTGGCACCTTTGATGCTGGTCGGTGTGGTGAAGCTGGCACCTGCGCTGCCGCTGGATGCTAACGCGCCGTTCCTCCATCTGGAGCGTAAGTTCATGCATCTTGGTTTTCATATATATGATGTAGGCTTTCAAAGCCCCAACGTCGAAGCGGCCAGGCCGCTGGTGTACGCGACCGCATTGTTGCTGGTCATTGTAATTGTGTTACTGAACCTGGTTGCTATCCAGGTGCGTAACCGCTTGAGCGAAAGATATCGTGGACTTGAAACATGACAAATCAAACACCTCTGGAATTTAATAAATCCGGTGCAGAACAACCGACCCCGGCAAGTGCGGGGGAAGCCCCTGGCCACAACTTTGCCGGGCAACAAGTGGCCGTCTCGGTGAATAACCTGAACCTGTATTATGGCGCAACTCAGGCTTTGCATGACGTCAGCCTGCGCATTCCGGAAAAACAGGTCACTGCATTTATCGGGCCCAGTGGCTGTGGAAAATCTACGCTGCTGCGTTGTTTTAATCGTCTCAATGACCTCATTGATATCTGTCGGATTGATGGTGAGATACTGCTCAATGGACGGGATATTTACGCCGATGGAGTGGAGGTCGCCGAATTGCGCCGGGAGGTGGGTATTGTTTTCCAGAAGCCGAACCCCTTTCCTAAGTCAATTTATGAGAATGTCGCCTACGGTCTGCGGATTCAGGGCATGAACAAACGCCGCCAACTGGATGAAACTGTGGAATGGGCATTGCGCGGCGCGGCCCTGTGGGATGAGGTCAGGGAGCGGTTACATGATTCAGCTTTTGGCTTGTCGGGTGGGCAACAACAACGCCTGGTGATCGCACGGGCGATCGCGGTACAGCCAAAATTCATATTGCTGGATGAGCCATGCTCGGCGCTGGATCCGATTTCAACCCTGAAAGTTGAGGAACTGATCAACGAGCTCAAGTCACAATACACCATTATCATGGTGACCCATAATATGCAGCAGGCGGCACGGGTTTCTGACTATACTGCGTTTATGTACATGGGTGAATTAATCGAATTTGGTGATACTGACCAGGTGTTTACCAAGCCCCGCTTGAAGAAAACGGAAGACTACATCACCGGCCGGTATGGTTGATGGGTGAGAGGAATAAGCAATGGATAAGTTACATATAGGCCAGCATATCTCCCGCCAGTTCAATGAAGAACTGGAAGAAGTGCGGAGCAAAGTACTGTTGATGGGCGGCATGGTTGAAGAGCAGCTTGCCCATGCAGTCAAGGCTTTGGTAAGTGGTAAAGCCAGCCTCGCCCGCGAGGTGATCGAAAGTGACGCAAGGGTTAACTCACTGGAGGTCGAGATCGATGAGGAGTGCACCCGCATTGTGGCGCGCCGGCAACCTGCGGCCACAGATTTGCGCCTGGTCATGACCGTCATCAAGACCATTAACGATCTGGAGCGTATTGGGGACGAAGCCAAACGGGTAGCCAGGATGTCGCAGGAGGAACTGGACGGTGTGCTTTCAGATCAAGTGCGGGCGGAGCTTAGCCATATGGGTGAGTTGGTGCGCGATATGCTGCACAAAGTACTGAACGCGTTTGCGCGCACAGATGTTGATGCTGCTGTGGAAGCAGTCAAAGCCGACAAAGCCGTTGATCGTAAGTATAAGGGCATCATCAAGCAACTGATCGAACACATGAGCAACGATCCCGAAGCTGTGCCGACAGTGATCAATATCCTGTGGGCGGCCCGCTCAATCGAACGCATGGGCGACCGTTGCCAGAATATTGCCGAATACGTTATTTACCTTGCACTGGGTATGGATGTGCGGCATACGAGTCTTGATGACATACTGGCTGAAATTGAGGCACAGTCAACGGCGGAGTAGCCTTCCGGGTTGCCGACCATTCTGACTTATGACTAACACAACATTCTCAACGCTGGCCGACACGGTTGGCAATACACCCCTGGTGCAACTCCAGCGACTTGGCGGTGATCAGCCAGATCGGAATAACACACTGTTGCTTAAGCTGGAAGGTAACAATCCCGCGGGTTCGGTTAAGGACCGGCCTGCGCTGAACATGATCACCCGGGCTCAACAACGGGGCGATATCAAGCCGGGTGATACCCTGATCGAGGCCACCAGCGGGAATACCGGCATCGCCCTGTCAATGATTGCAGCAGTTATGGGTTATCGCATGGTCCTGATCATGCCGGAAGGTTTGAGTAGTGAGCGCCGCGCGGTGATGCATGCCTATGGCGCCGAACTGATTTCGGTAACACTTGAGCAAGGTATGGAAGGTGCGCGTGATCTTGCGTTGCAGATGCAGACTGCGGGCGAGGGCATCGTGCTTGATCAGTTCAACAACCCGGATAATTCACAAGCGCACTATATCGGCACCGGCCCGGAAATATGGCGGCAAACCAATGGCAAAATAACGCATTTTGTCTCTGCCATGGGTACCACCGGCACCATTATGGGTACTTCCCGTTACCTCAAAGAACAAAATCCGGCGATACAAATCATTGGCGTGCAGCCTGAAGACGGCTCGCGTATTGCGGGCATTCGTCGTTGGCCAAAGGAATACGTCCCAGGGATTTTCGACAATGCCCGCGTTGATCGGGTAATAGATGTCAGTCAGCAGGAAGCAGAAGATACCACCCGTTTGCTGGCAGCCACAGAAGGCCTGTTTGGTGGCGTTTCCTCGGGCGGCGCATTGGCGGCGGTACTGAAGATCAACCAGGAGTTGGAGAATGCTGTGATCGTGTCCATCGTCTGTGACCGTGGCGACCGTTACTTGTCTGCCGGTGTGTTCTCCGGGAACTGAAACAAAACCGGGGAAGCCGCTTCCTGCGGGACACCAGGAAATATACTGGATGGTAAAAGGCCGGGCCAGTGACCTGCCCGGCCTTTTTCCCGGATCAGATTCCCTCGCCGGCCCCGTCAGAACGGCATTGCCTGCGTTGTGCTTCCATCTCTTCCAGTTGGGCACGTTGTTCGTCAGTCAGTGTGGCGAGTGCGTCTGCAAGTGCTCTGCTGGTGATGATCATGCGCTCCGCCGCCAAGTCACCTTCTTTTCCAGCCAGTTCAGCGACGGCACCCTGGTCATACTCTTCCGCCTTGATCAGTTCCTTAAGTTGCTCACGACCAGCCTTCATATCGGCCATCACGGGGCCAATTTCAGTTTTCATATCCCACATGATGTTGCGGATACTTTCCTTCTGGTCATCGCTTAGATCCAGACGGCGCACGGCGCGAATCAAGTGTTCGACCATAGGCATTTTCTGCAGGCTGCGTGGCCCGGAATCGCCAGGACCGAGTCCTGTTTCATGTGCGAAGGCAAGGGTTGCGGACATTAGCACAACGGTAATGAGGATGGTTTTATTGAATAATTTCATGGCTTACTCCTGTTGTCAGTTGGATGGTATTCGTTGCATGACATAAGACACCATTTCCGTGTCTGCTTGGGTCTTGGCTATGTAAAAAAAGGTAAAGTCACACTAAAATGCGAGCGGCTGGTTAAAATCAGTGCTCCAGACGCAGTGACAGTGGTAAGCAGATGACACAAACGATGCTCATAGCAGATGACGATGTTGAATTGTGTGAGTTGCTGTCTGAGTACTTCGGACAGGAAGGCTACGAGGTGCGGTTGGCTCATGACGGGGAGCAGGCGCTGGTGGAATCACGGCGACCCGGTGTGGACGTCATGGTGTTAGATATCATGATGCCACGCATGAACGGTATTGATGTTCTGCGCATGCTGCGCAAGGAATCTGATTTGCCCGTGATCATGCTGACTGCAAGAGGTGAGGATCTGGACCGAATCATTGGCCTGGAACTGGGTGCAGATGATTATCTGGCAAAACCGGCTAACCCGCGTGAGTTACTGGCCCGCATTCGTGCAATTCTCCGGCGCG
Source organism: Gammaproteobacteria bacterium (assembly GCA_024277815.1). Classification (GTDB taxonomy): domain Bacteria; phylum Pseudomonadota; class Gammaproteobacteria; order Xanthomonadales; family SZUA-36; genus SZUA-36. The sequence goes on along the minus strand of JAJRUM010000003.1, from coordinate 187,988 downwards.
CAAATCCTCAGTCAACTGCGACCACGCTGGAGGTTGGAGACCTGGTTCTGAACCAGCGCGCCCGTGAGTTATTGCGCGATGGTCAGCAGCTTGAGCTGACCAGCACCGAGTTCAGCATCATTCAGCTGCTACTGGCACGCAGCGGGGAAGTGGTTGAGAAAAAGGACCTGTACCTCGCGGCCCTGGGGCGTGAGCCCGTTGCCTATGACCGCAGCATCGACATGCACGTCAGTAATTTGCGCCGTAAGCTCGGGCCGTCCGGTGATGGGGCGGAACGCATTGAGACCATTCGTGGTATCGGTTACCAGTATTGCTGTACGGGCCGAAGTTGATGCCGCGCCTTTTCTGGAAGTTATTTTTCGCCTTGTGGCTGAGCATTATGGCGTTTGCTGTGGTTGTGAGCTGGATTAACCAGTCAGTGATTGTGCGCCAGGCCGTTGAAGCACCCGGGCTCGGATTCGAAGACAATCTAAACCGCTTCAAGCTCCGGCTGGTAAGGGACATGCGGGAGGGCGGAGAGCAGCGGGTCAAGCGGACTCTGCGCAACCTGCCGCGGGGAATGCGCAATCACATTTTTGTACTGGACGCACAAGGCAACGAACTGCTTGGCCGGGACCCCGTGCTGAAGAAGCTGCGCGATGGGCAGTTACTGGTTTCTACCCAAACCCTCCAGGGTGCCGGCGGTGGTGCCTACACGCTGATCGCTGCAGGCCGCGCCATGCTACGGGCATTGTTTGCGCCCGGGCCACGCGGGGTTGTGATGCGTCTGGCCGTGGCGGCGGTCGTCAGTGCGCTGGTCAGCCTGCTGCTGGCCCGTTATCTGGCGGCACCGCTGGGGCAACTGAGCAGGGCAAGCCTGCAACTGGCAACCGGTGACTTGTCCGTACGGGTGGGTGCGCCCCTGAATCAGCGGAATGACGAGTTTGGACAACTGGCGCTGGATATCGATGAAATGGCCAGGCGCCTGCAGATATCACAACAGGCCAACCGGCGCTTGCTGCGTGATGTAAGCCATGAATTGCGTTCACCGCTGGCGCGGTTGCGCGTGGCGTTGGAGATCGCCCGGAACAAAGACCGGAGCCAGGTGGTGGAAGAGCTCAATCGCATTGAGCTTGAAAGCCAGCGGCTCGAAGCATTGATTGATGAAGTTCTCAGTTTGCTGCGTGAATCTGCAGTTCCCCAGGAACTGGAAGTGCAGCGCTTTGATCTTGCTGATTTGTTGCAGGACCTGGTGGAGGCCGTCAACTATGAAGGTGGTGCTGATGGTGTTCAGGTCGACCTGCAAACGCAGCCATCGCTGTTGCTTGACGCTGACCGTGAACTGCTATGGCGTGTGTTTGAAAACCTGCTGCGAAATGCTGTGCTTTATGGCGGCGGCAATGCGATACAGGTCAGCGCAGGCCCATCGTCCAGTCGTGAAATTACGGTTTACGTACGTGATTCAGGTCCGGGAATAGCCCCGCAGCACCTGGAAAGGATTTTCGAGCCTTTTTACAGGGTGGATGAGGCCCGCAGCAGGAACAGTGCGGGTGATGCCAGTGGGCATGGGCTCGGTCTGGCAATCGCAGCCTCTGCAGTCAGGCGTCACGGTGGCAGGATATTTGCAGAAAACCGCAAGGCGGGTGGCCTGGAAGTCAGCGTGACATTACCAGTGACACGGCCCGGATCAAGCACGTGAAAACGGGAATGCAATCACATCGCTGATTGAATCAAGGTCGAGGATTGCCATCAGCAGGCGATCCACTCCCAGCGCCACGCCGGCACACTCAGGCAAGCCGGCGCGAAGCGCTGCAAGCAGGTTATGGTCCACAATGCACTGACTTTCTCCGCGCTGTTTGCGTAGTGCGTTGTCAGCCTCAAAGCGGTGCAGTTGCTCGCTTGCATCAGTCAATTCCTGATAGCCATTGGCGAGTTCGATACTACCCAGGTAGAGCTCAAAGCGTTCGGCGACCGGTGGTGTGTCCGGGCGTATTTTTGCCAGTGCGGCTTGTCCGGCAGGGAAATCGTAGATAAAGGTAAGGTGATCGGCAGGCAGGGCAGGCTGGATCAAATGGCTGATAAGCAGGTCCAGCCATTGTTTATGCTCCAACTCGATGCTGTCGATGCCATGCTTGCCAGCAACAGCGGCCAGCTCATCAACAGTGGCACTGAAAGGATCAATGTCCAGGTGTTGCTGGAAAAGTTTCCTGTAGCTGAGTTTCTGTTGTGGCCAATGGTCAAATTTCCCCCGGCCGCAATGCCGGACCAGTGCGGCCACTTCATCCATCAGGCGGTGGTAGCCAAAGCTAATACGATACCATTCAAGCAAGGTGAATTCGGGGTTATGATAGCGACCGACCTCAGCAGAGCGGAACACACGCCCGAGCTCAAATATGTTCCCGCAGCCCGCCGACAGCAGTCGCTTGAGTGCAAACTCGGGTGAAGTCCGCAGGTAGTGTTTATCATCCGTCTGCAGAGAGTCGATTTCGGGATCCGTATTGCCGGCCTTTGAAAGCACCGGCGTCTCTACTTCCAACACACCCTGTTGCAAAAAATAGTTACGTATATCCTGCGACAGGCGAGCCCTTTTTTGCAGGCCCTCCAGGGAGATGGTGGGTTGCCAGTCAGTCATGAATTCTGCTATCAGCATCGAGGTAAACAACCTGTAAATCCAGGCCGGTAATTTTCACTGCGCGCTGTTCATACTCCAGGTCGGTGATGGTCAGTGGGTGATTTTCTTTCCAGGCTGCCGGTAAGGCCATGTGAACTGTCGTATCCAACAGGTCAATGGTGAAATCCGGCACGGCCCGGTCTTCTCTTGTTCGGCAAAGTATCCAGGCCAGACGAATACAAAGCAGCGTTAACCGCAACGCTGTATGCAGGCGTATTGGCAGCCTTGCAGCATAGTCTGCGGCGATGGCACGTCGCTGATAAGCAACCAGTGTTGCCAGAAAAAGCTGTTCCTGGCGAGAGAACCCGGCCATATCTGATGCTTCGACCAGATAGGCAGAGTGCTGTTGATAGTTGTTGTGGGACAAACCGAGGCCTGTCTCGTGTAAATCTGCCGCCCAGGCCAGCAGTTTGCGGTGCGGGCGGGAAACGGGTTGGCCTGGGGATAAACGGTCAAATATTTCCAATGCCGTGGTGCGGACCCGTATTACCTGGGCAGGATCGACCGCAAAACGGGCCATCATGGCCTTGACGGCATTGTCGCGCGGATCCCTGTGTTCAAGCCGGCCCAGCAAGTCATATAGCAACCCTTCGCGAAGGGCGTACGGTGATACCACCAGTTCGTCAATATCCAGGGCTTTAAAACAGGCCAGCAAAATGGCAAGGCCGCCGATGAAGACCGGTCTTCTGCGTTCACTCAAACCATCGATCCGGATATCATCCAGGTGACTAAACGACAAAGCCGTTTGCTTGAGTTTGCCGAGGGCCCTGGAAGTTACCCCCTTTTTGCACCAGCCATTGGCGGCGCACATGGCGGCGGCTGAGCGGATTGTTCCAGAGGCACCAACGGCTTGCTGCCAACCGGTTTCCCGGAAAGCTGATTGAATCTCCTGTAGCTCTGCCGCTACTGCGCGTTCAGTGTTTTTTAATCGCCCTGGTGTAAGCTTGCCGTTGGGAAAAAACCGCTTTGTCAGTGCCACACAACCAAACTGCAGGCTTTCCATTTCAAGCAGGTCAAAACCTTCACCAACGACCAGTTCCGTACTCCCGCCACCGATGTCCATCACCAGCTGTTTCTGCTGATGTCCCGCAATCCATTGTGTTACACCCAGGTAAATCAGGCGGGCCTCTTCGTGGCCGGCAATAATGTCGATAGGGCATTCCAATGCCTGCTCAGATGCCAGCAAGAACGCATTGGCATTGTTTAACCGCCTGAACGTCTGGGTGCCAACGGCGCGTATATTTGCCGCAGGAATACCACGCAGGCGCTGGCCGAAGCGTGCCAGGCAGTCCATCGCGCGTTGCTGGGTTTTTCCATTCAGACAGCCAGTATCATCCAGGCCACCGCCCAGCCTGACCATTTCCCGGATACGGTCCAGTACGCGCAATTCCCCGTGTTCCCGCCGGGCGATCAACAGGTGGAAGCTGTTGCTGCCAAGATCGACTGCCGCGTAGGTTTGATGTTGCGGTTCAGGTTTCACTGTTAATGATTACTGAGTTCAATGGCCGTCATTTTCCGCTTACCAATGGAACTGCCCTCTCATTTGAAAAATGGTGGGGCTTTCATTGCCGCCGAAAATATCAGTTCTGATGAAAATAAGGTTGGCCATGACCCGGAACTGATTGCCCGTTGCATACCAGTTTACGCCCACTGTCAGGTTTTTCTCCTCCCCTCCCGGAACGCCTTTGTCATTCAGATCAACCATTGAATACCGAGCGGCCACCTCCCATGCTCCACGAGGGTTCGTTGGGCGAATGCGAAGAAACTTGCCTTGCGTATAGTTAAACGATTCACCGGTCAGAACCCAGCTGGCCTGTACATAGTAGCCACTAAACACAGGGTCTTTCCTGGTGAGTCTGCTCCACTTTGCGCGGAAGAATTCGGCACGGAACATGAAGGAGTCCCTGGCGCCGGCTATTTCAAATGCACCGATGGCCTGTTCGCTGACATCTTCGAAAAGTCCGGTGTCTACAAACCTTTCAGTGGTTACGCGTGATTCGGGGTGGGAGAAAAAGCGCGTCTTGCGGCTCATATTTTCATAAACATATGACGCGCCAATATGGAATACGCTAAAGCGACTGCGTGTCGGATTGAAATAAATACGGCTGGCAAACCCTGAGTCACCGATGCTGCCATTCAAATCCGGGCCAAACAGGGTAGCGTGAATACCACCTTTCTTCTTGCTCATATCCCAACCCAAAGCCAGCCTGCGACCCAGTCCAAACGCTTCTGCAGGCAAGGGTTCCTCCATGAATGTCCGGGATATTCTGGAGGTTTGGTTAACCAGGGTTTGCGCGACCCTTTGGTTGCCAATGGTGAAGAGACCATATTTTTTATGCCTGTAGCGTAGGTACAGGTCTGCGAAATTGCTGTCCCCGTCAGTCAGGTCAACCTCGGCCTTGGCCGATAAATTGTATTTGAATGCCCTGGCAAGGCCTGCGCGCAGACTTCGAACCCTGAAGCCGGAATCGCTTTTAGCAATGCCTGAAGAGTAATAAGCGTAGTCAAGCTCGGTACGGCCAAAGAAAATCAATTTCTGCTCACGCAGGAATGGCACCCTGTCCGGTACGGATTGGAGGAACCCTGGTATGGACGTCAGGTGGTCCATAAGAGATTTTTTGGCTGGTTGTTCAAGCCCCGTTTCGTCAGCTGAGGCTTCTGCGGAACCATCCGTGGCTTGATTGGTTTCGCCCTTGTCAATGGAATCGTCAAGGGCTTGTTCATCAGTCGCCAATTTTTGATCCTGCTTTTCCTTGACTTCAACGGCAGTGGCGGCGTCTTCCTGTATGCTTTCGAGATTTTCGTGTACCGAATCACGCAGGTCACTTGTGGCCTCGATCTGTTCAGCCCTGGCCTTTTCAGCTTCTTCTGCTTCGGGGCCGGTTGCTTCCTGCGCCCAGGTCGAGCCGACTGTGGCCAGCAAAACAAATACTACTGACAGGCAGAAGTTTTTACGCGTTGGCCAGGCCATCAGCAAAGCCGGGTGCTTAAAATGTTGATGAAATTCATGCAGGCTTATATTAAAACAAAACGGGCCCAATTGGGCCCGTCATGCTGGTGCAACAGTTTTAGAATCAGTACTTGAAGCTCAGGTCCAGTTGCAGTCGTTTGAAATCAATGGGTGCGCCGGACTTGAGTCCCGCTTTGTTAATGAAGTAGGTGAATTTGGCGTTAAAGTTTTTGGCAATAGCGTAGCTGCCTTTGAATATATGGCCCTTCGAGTCGGTACCACCGCCGCCAAAATCAGAGTCAGTCAATAAGCCGAAAACGGCATCTGCTTCAAGTTTCTGGTAAACGTAGCCGAACGCCCATTGACCCTTGTTCCTGGCTTTCCCATATTTCACACCGTAGGCGTAAGCAGTACCGTACTTATCTACTGCCTGGTTCTCGACGTAGTTGCCAAACACCTGTGCGGGGTGATCAAACAGATCAAAACCAATGTCTGCGAAGAGCTCAATTTCTTCGTAATTATAGAGATAGGTATTGTTGACGGGATCGAAGCTGTTACCAAAAAAGTCGTTATCATCGCCAAAGAATGAGCCACTGCCCTGAGTATTGAAATTATGGTAACCCAGGCCGGCAGTCAGTTTTGCCACTTTTCCAAGGGGAACCTTGAAACCGGCCTGGGTCAGGTAGGCAAATGATTGACCCTTCTTGGTATCGCTTTCAATCCAGGTACCCAGTCCGTTGGCAAAGAACATGCCATTGTTCCAGGCGAACCCCGTGCCTTCCGGCCGCCAGTCACCGTCCCATAACAGGGCGTTTTTACCACTTTTGTGAATGTAGTTCTTGAATTTGCCGCCGTAGATATCTGCATTCGCAAGTCCTGACCATTTGAAGTAGGCCAGGTCAAGGCGAAGATCTTTGGTTGAACCGCCGCCGCCAAGCGTCTGGTTTGAAGATACGGGATCATCACCACCACTGGCCAGGCCAAGGCCGACTTCAATGGCCGGTGTAACATCGGCAACCAGCGCAGCGCGGGCACGGACCCGTTCACGGTTACGATTTGGCTTGCCCTGGATATCGAAGCTTTCATAACGATAGCGGAAGTCGCCCTGCCAACGCATGGTATCGGTCCAGCTGGTTTTTTCTGCCTGGCTCTTTACTTCGGCAGCGACAGCTTCGGTTTGCGCACTGACCTGGGTAACCGCAAGTGCAGTTTGCTCGCTGGTTCTTACCATCTCAGCATTGGCTGACGCCAGCTCGCGGTTTTCCGCTTCGAGGCGATCCAGGCGCTCGCTCAAAGCCTGCATCTGGGCCCGCATGGTGGCCAGTTCTTCATCTGATGCCGCCTGGGACACGATAGGCAATACCAGCAGGAAGGTGCAAACCAGGGTTCTTAGTTGGGTTGTAAATCGCCTGTGTGAGGCCATCACAGTTTCTCCTGTTTTTTGAGTCATGTTATTGATTCCGCGTTGGGGTAATTGGCCGTGTTAAGAGGCTGATGACTCGACTTTCCTCAGTTCTCGTGCCGCAACTTTTGCCGGTAGCGGGATGTAGCCGTCTTTCACGACCACCTGTTGGCCCTGGCGGGAAAGAACCTGCTTGAGGAATTCACGGGTTAACGGCGGCAATGGCTTGCCCGGCTCCTTATTGACATAGACATAGAGGAACCTTGCCAGCGGATATTTACCGCTGATGGCATTTTCCGGGTTGGCTGCTATAAATTCCTTGCCGGCAGATTTAGCCAGGCTAACCGCCCGTACCGAAGAGGTTGTATAGCCGATGCCTGAGTAACCGATGCCATTGAGTGACGCGCTGACCGACTGGACGACCGAGGCAGACCCGGGCTGCTCGTTCACTGTGTTTTTATAGTCACCTTTGCAGAGTGCCTTCTTCTTGAAGTATCCGTAGGTACCGGAAACTGAATTACGTCCATAAATTTGTATTTCACGGCTACCCCACGATCCAGCCAGCCCGAGGTTACCCCAGGTGTCGATATCTGCTGTGCCACCGCAGGTTCTGGTGGATGAGAAGATCGCATCAACCTGTGGGATGGTCAGGCCTTCTATCGGGTTGTCCTTGTGCACAAACACGGCCAGTGCATCAATAGCCACAGCAATGGGCGTGGGCTTATAGCCAAATTTCTTCTCAAAGGCCTCGATTTCCTTATCTTTCATCAAGCGACTCATCGGGCCCAGGTTAGAGGTGTTTTCCGTCAGGGCAGGGGGGGCGGTTGAAGAACCGGCGGCCTGAATCTGCACATTGACGTTGGGGTAGGTCCGTTTAAAAGACTCAGCCCACAAGGTCATCAAATTCGCCAGCGTATCTGAGCCTACGCTCGACAGGTTGCCGGAAACGCCACTGGTTTTCTGATAGACGGGCAGGCTCTCATCCACGGTTGCCTGGGCGAACAGGGTCGATGTTGAGAATATTGCAATGCTGCAGATAACCACATATAGGGACTGTGGAATCGTTGGGTTGGCACGTTTTATCATGATTACTCTCTCCGTGTGGAACTTGGGTTTAGTGTCATTATTGGCGCATGGTAATGCGCATAAGTGACAGTTCCGTGACAGCAGAAGAGAATTTAACGAGGGTGGTGGTTGGGTGGTTGGTGCCTGCCGCAGGGCCGGGTCAGGTCAAGCCGGGGTGGGCCAGTATTCAGGCATTGGCTCTGCGCTCAAGGGGAAAGATGCAGCGGAACTCGCTACCTTCTCCAAGAACACTGGAAATCTCCAGTTTTGCGTCATGGCTGTGCAGCACATGTTTGACAATAGCCAGTCCCAGGCCGGTACCGCCGGTCCGTCGATTGCGGTCACTGCCAACGCGGTAAAAGCGTTCAGTAATGCGCGGGATGTCGCGGTGAGGGATGCCGACCCCACTGTCTTTGACGCTGAATATCAGGCCAGCATTGCTTTCCTGCCAACCGACCCTGATGCTGCCCTGTGCCGGCGTATAGCGAATGGCGTTGGTGATCAGGTTCTGGAATGCACTGCTGAGATCAGCTTTCACTCCGCGCAGGTTCAGCCCCGTCTGTATATCGAAACGAAGGTCATGTGTGCCCTGGTCAATGTCATTGGCCTGCTCTTCCAGTTGTGCCAATAGCATATAAACATCGACCTCACCGGTACCGTCCCTGCTATCGGATTCCTGCAGTCTGGATAATTCCAGCAGGTCTTCCAGTAAGGCATGCATCTGGCGGGCTTGCTTGAGCATGCGCTTGATGGCCTTGGGGTCCGGCTTATCGGGTTGCGCCTTTAGCATTTCCAGGTAACCCAGCAGGACGGTCAGCGGTGTGCGTAGCTCGTGTGATACGTTGGCGACCAGGTCGCGGCGCATGCGTTCCAGGTTCTGCACATCGGTAATATCCCTCAGAATCAACAGGCGCTGGTTTTTACGAAAGCGCACAGCGCTGATTTGCAGCGTAATATTGTCATCGGCGGGGCAGGGTACTTCCAGCTTGGTATGTATTCTGCCTTGCAGGGCCAGCCATTCTGCAAAGGCGGGTTCCCGCAACAGGTTGGTAACCGCCTGGCCCTGGTCTGCGGGAACCTTGAGCCCCAGTAACTGAACGGCCGAGTCGTTGAACCAGCGAATCGTGTCGTGGCTGTCAATCACCAGAGTTGCGTCTGGAAAGGCATCAGCCATACCCTCAAAATCATCGATAACTGATTGGTATTGAAGGTTGCGCTTGATGTTCTGCTTTTGCAGCGCAGCGATACCATCAAAGATCTCAGACCACATGCCCATGCTCTCCGGAGGTGCAGTATCCGGGGACTGTAACCAGCGATACAGGCGTATGCTGTTGTAGAACTGCCAGGCCAGATAAGCCAGCAGAAATATGGCAGGTAACAGGACTGGCTTTCCAACCCACCAGCCAAGCAGAACAGCAAACAGGGTGCCGGCGCTTAAGCGCATTGCATGGTGGGTCCAGTTGGGTGTGATCATCAGTGCCTAGTGATCCCTGGCGTCTTCTGCTACGAAACGGTACCCATGGCTGCGGACCGTCTGGATGTAGTGGTCCAGGTCCGCTTCGGCGAGAATTTTCCGTAGACGTCTGATATGTACATCTACGGTGCGTTCTTCCAGAAAAGCGTTGGTTCCCCAGACTTGATCCAGCAATTGAGAGCGGCTGTGCGCACGCTTCGCATGGGTCATGAAAAACTCCAGCAAACGATACTCGGTGGGGCCGATATGAACGGGTGTTTCATTGAACAGCACCTGGCGGGATGCAGTATCCATAGTGATGTTGCCGCTTCTGATTTTCCCCTCTTGGTCGCCTGGCGCAGACCGGCGAAGAATCGCATTGATGCGCGCGACAAGTTCCCGTGGTGAAAATGGTTTGACGATATAGTCGTCTGCACCTGCATTCAGTCCCGCAACCTTGTCATCTTCGGAAACCTTTGCAGTCAACATGATGACAGGAATATCAGCCGTCAGTGGCGTTTTGCGTACGCGACGCGTCAGTTCGGGCCCGCTGATGCCGGGCATCATCCAGTCGAGCAGCAGGATATCCGGCTTGTGGTCGTTTATTTTAAGCCAGGCGGTGGTGCCGTTTTTGGCGCCACGCGCTGCCATACCCGCCCGTGTCAGTGCGGTAATGATCATTTCACGAATCGCTTTTTCGTCATCAACAACCAGTACGTTGATTGGGTTCGTCGTCACACGCCTTTCCTGATGTTAGCTGCCCTGACCATTATAAGGGGATATATGACAGTATCATGACCCTGTTTTGCAGGTGCCGGCCGAAACCTAACTTTCGTGTTTCGGCTGGTCTGTTTCACCTGCTTCAATGCGCAATTCCATCAGGCGCGCACTGACTCTGGCCCGTTGGTAGTAGTCCAGGTCTGTGCGCCGGGCCAGGCTTTCCAGTTGGCTGAGTGCCTCTTCCAGTCCGCCACGCTGGTAGTAGGATTCAGCGATGGCCTCAGTTGCCCGGATTTCATCGCCGGCAAGGTTGGCTGCACGTGCATACAGCGCATACAGCGCCGGATCGTCTTTCTGGGTGGAGAGTTGCTGGCGCAGGACCTTGCTGGCCGTTTCAGCATGCTCCGGGTCATTTTCCGACAGCAGCGCATTACCGTACTCAAGCGCGATTGCCTTATTGCCCGGGAAGTTGTGATAAAGCTCGGATAAAGTCTGGATGGCCTGCTCCTGCCGGCCCCTTTTCAGGTTCAGGTTTGCCATTTGCAGTTGAAATGCCAGTGTCAGCGGTTTCTTCTCCAGCAAATCACTGAGTATGGCCTCTGCCTTGTCGTATTCCGCATTTTTCTGAAAAGCGATGGCCAAACCGTAGCGCAGGCCATTTTCCCGGGCTTCGGTTTGCTCTTTCTCCAGTTCGGTTTCAAAGTGCTTGATCAGTTTATTAGGGTCCTTCTCCAGCAGCGCTCTTAGCCTGGCTTGCACGATGTAGAATTGCCAGCCTGCTGCTGGTTCCACGGGTTCAAGGCTCTGAATACGGCTTTCTGCCTCAGCGATTCGATTCACTGAAACCGGGTGGGTACGCAGAAATTCAGGTGGCCCCTCGCCATTTACGCGACTGGAGTGCCCCATTTTCTCAAAGAAATCTGCCATGCCCTGTGGGTTGTAGTTGCTGGCTACCAGGGTCCTGATTCCCACCCGGTCTGCTTCGATTTCATTGTGCCGGGTAAAATTGATCTGGGCTTGTTTAACCGCTGCCTGTGCGCCCATCACAGCACCGGTGATGGCCTGTCCATTGCCGCCGGAAGCCAGGATAAGCCCCATCATGGCGAGCATGGCGAGAACATTCATGGTTTTGCCTTTTTCAAAGGCGCGATACATGTGCAATTGTGTGATATGGGCAATTTCGTGCGACAAAACACCGGCCACTTCATCCTGTGTTTCTGCCAGCAGGATTAAGCCGCTATGTAATGCCACTACGCCGCCCGGCGCGGCGAAAGCGTTGATGACGGACTGGTCAAGTATCACAAAAGTGAAGGCGGCCTCAGGCTGGTCACTGCGTGAAACCAGGTTGAAACCCATGTCTGAAAAAAACTCATTGATCAATGGGTCTTCGACCAGCAGTTCGTAGGCCCGCATCTGGCGAATCAGGCTTGCGGCATACTCCCGTTCTTCCGCATTGGATAGCACAGTATCTGCAGAATTTCCCAGTTCGGGCAGATACACCCGCTCTGCCTGCGCAATGCTGGAAAGGCTGACGATGGCGATCAGGACCGTGACCAGTATTTGCTTGAGCAGACCTTGTTTTCGCTTGACCGGAACCATACTTTCCCTGAGACTGACGCCAACACGACTGAGACCCTGTGGGATCTCATTCGTTCGTCCTATAACCTCTAGTTTATCGCGGATTTACAATCAAAGGCTATTATGCACGTAAAAATGTACACCAAAGAATTTTGCTCGTTTTGCTATGCAGCTAAACGCCTGTTGACCAAGCGGGGTATTTCCTGGGAAGAAATCCCGCTGACCGGTGAGGCTGCCAGGGAGCGGGAAATGCAAAAGTTAACCGGTGGCAGAACCGTGCCACAAATCCTGATTAACGGCGAAGCTATTGGCGGTTACACGGAACTTGTGGAACTGGATATGGAAGGCGGGTTGGAGAAACTCCGGTGAGTGCGACCATTGCGATGATTCCGTCGGCCGAGCCAGGAATCAGGCCTGTCTTGATGCCACTGTTGCGCTAACACAACGCTGCCTGCCTCTGATACCTTCGGATCATTGCTTTGTGACCCGAACAGAATTTTGAATTATTGAATTATCCAAAGTAAAAACAATACATTACCCTGTTTATGGAAAACCGTATCAAGTGGTGGCCTCTGTAGGTCTTAAAGGGTAGTTTTCATTGACATTTTGTTGTTTTCCTGCCATATTCCCACATAAATAACGATTGCGTATGCACAGGGTTCTGAGACGTCAGGGATGAAATATCGGTTTTTGACAATATTGCTGCTGGTGGCGGGCTTATCCTCGGCGCTTTCTGCTGCGCGTGCTTCAGGGCTGCCCATGGCCGGTTTCAGTGCTGGTGGCACCGGCTTGACACCCTTTTATGTACTGGGTTTTGAGCTCGGTCCCTGGCAGGATTACCTGGCCCAGCAATTGACACCAGACTACCTTTTGGACCCTGCTGCTGCGCCTTTGCACGTTTCATGGATCAATCAACAGGCAGTCACCATCCTGCCGGTATTTGCTGCAGAGTTGCTGGGTGCGCCTCAGACGTTCCTTAAATTTGATGTTGATTGGCAACATACCAATGACTTGGGTATGAGTTCCTTCAACGATGGCCTGATCTCAGGTATCCCCGGGCTGGAGCGCAAGTTGATTTCATCAAGCCTGGTACATCACGTGACCGACAACCAGGTGATTGGTGTTTCAGCTGTATTCGCAACCCAGAGCTTTGGTGTTTCTCAGCTTGGCCTGCGTTCATATAACCGGGATGTACCTGCAGCGCTCCGACCGACACTTTACGAACCCTATGCAGAGACTGGTTTTGGTGCAGGCGTACAACTGGCGGTGCGTAGTGAGTTGACTGAGCACATCGCTTTTGATGCTGGTTACCAGTCGCGGATTAACATGGATGATTTCGCCAATTACCGTGGGGTCTATTCGCAGCCGGCAGATTTCGACATTCCCGCGCGTGCAAGGCTTGGCCTGGCATTCAAAGCGGGTGAAAGATCCTGGCTGAATATTTCTGTTGAACGGGTTCTGTATAGTGAGATTGGCGCATTTGCCAGTCGCAATCTGCCCAGTCGCTTTCTGTCATTACTGGGGGACAGCACCAGTCCTTCTTTTGCCTGGGACGACCTGACAGTGTATTCTGTTGGCTGGAACTGGGCGGACAACAAGGGCACTTCCTGGTATGTGGACTTCAGTTCACGCACACAGCCGTCGCCCAACTCCAGGATGCTGAGTCAGGCCATTGACGCAGACCTCGCTAATAATGCCATGACCATTGGTTTCAGCCGGCAGATGAGTATGACCAGTCGTTTCAATGTTAATGCCGCATATGCACCTTCCGAGTATGCATTTGGTGGCAATGTATTGGGCGTTACCACCGATCAGCTCGATCAGAATCTTGAACTTGAAGCCCTTTGGATCTGGGATTTTTAGGCCATATTCTGCTGCTAGCCAGGCTCTAAGTTTTCTCGAGATTAATGCTATGCAGATTTTGCACCACGGTGTGCGACTCCGTGCCTTCCAGGGTATACAAACATGAACCTCCTGACCTCGTGGTTCAGGCGTACGTTTGCGGATCCCCAGGTTGTTATCCTGGGTATTGTGCTGGTCTTGGGCTTCGCTGTTGTGCTTGGCCTCGGCCGCATGCTCACGCCGGTATTTGCGAGTATCGTAATTGCCTATTTACTTGAAGCTGTAGTCACGCAACTACAACGGGCAGGACTGCCGAGGCTTATGTCTGTCTTGCTGGTTTTTCTGTTGTTCCTGGCGAGCGGGTTTTTCCTGCTGTTTGGTCTGGTTCCCATGCTGACCCGGCAGCTGTCGCAATTGGTGCAACAGCTACCCAACTATATTAACCAGGGCCAGGTTTTGCTGTTGCAACTACCGGAGCGTTATCCGCAGATTGTGACGGAGAAACAGATCCAGCAGTTGATCGAAAGTGTGGCGACCGAAGCGGCTACTGCCGGCCAACAACTGCTAACCTGGTCGCTTGGCTCGGTTGCCAATGTTGTGGGGCTGCTGGTTCTGTTGGTATTGATACCTGTTCTGGTTTTTTTCTTTCTCAAAGACAAGCGTCAGTTGATTGACTGGTTTAGTGCCTTTTTACCATCCGAGCGCCACCTGGTGTCTTCGGTGTGGGCAGATGTTGAAGCGCAAATCGCCAACTATGTGCGTGGCAAAGCGGGTGAGATTGTTATTGTTGGTGCTGTAACCTACGTTACCTTTATCGCACTGGGGCTGCAGTATGCAGCGTTATTGGCGACCATGGTGGGTTTTTCTGTTCTGATTCCTTATATCGGTGCAGCTGTCGTCACGATCCCTATTGCCTTCGTTGCATTTTTCCAGTGGGGTTGGGGTTGGAACTTCGGGCAAGTCATCATTGCCTACGCGATCATTCAGGCATTGGACGGGAATGTGCTGGTGCCGCTGCTTTTCTCTGAAGCTTTGAATTTACATCCGGTTGCGATCATCGTGGCCATTCTGGTCTTCGGCGGCTTGTGGGGGTTCTGGGGAATTTTCTTTGCCATTCCATTGGCAACGCTGGTACAGGCGGTGCTGAAAGCCTGGCCGCGCATCATGCAGGAAGAGCCCCGCAAAGCGGAGTCTTCAGTTTAAGTTTGCAAGCTCACGATGTATTTTCAGGCCTGGAGCCTGCATACCATCATGAGCCACTGTTTCTCACAAAGCTTCGGACGCGTAGTCTGCCAACCGTGAGCGCTCACCGCGCTGCAGTGTGATGTGCGCTGAGTGTTCCCACTGTTTGAAACGGTCAACCGCAAACGTCAATCCAGAGGTGGTTTCAGTCAGGTAAGGCGTATCGATCTGTGCCACGTTGCCCATGCAAATCATCTTGGTTCCGGGTCCCGCACGGGTCAGCAGGGCTTTCATCTGCTTGGGCGTAATGTTTTGGGCCTCGTCAATGATGACGAACCGATTGAGGAAGGTGCGTCCACGCATAAAGCTCATTGAGCGGACCTTGATGCGGTGTGAGAGCAGGTCATTGGTGGCGGCACGGCCCCACTCGCCACCCTCCTCAGGTTGCGTGAGGACCTCAATATTATCTGTCAGCGCCCCCATCCATGGCGTCATTTTTTCTTCTTCAGTGCCAGGCAGAAAACCAATATCTTCACCAATCGACACGGTAGCTCGTGTCACGATGATTTCGGTGTACAGTTTTTCATCCATGGTCAGGGCCAGGCCTGCAGCCAGAGTCAGAAGGGTTTTTCCAGTTCCGGCCTGGCCGAGTAGGGTGACGAAATCGATTTCAGGGTCCATCAGCAGGTTCATGGCGAAATTCTGTTCCCGGTTTCGTGCCTTAATACCCCAGATCATATTCTTGCCGGAAAGATAATCAGTCACCAGTTTGAGTACTGCGAAATCCGGACTGACTTCAATAACGATGGCCTCAATGCCATCACCTTTGTCATCGCTGCCGGAGTTACCAATGACAATGCACTGATTTGGATACCAGTCATCATCAGCTACGCGCCTGACACGGTAGTAGGTTGAACCATTCTCACTCCAGGAGTCTACTTCAGGGTAACGCTCCCAAAAAGTTTCGTCCTCAACGACCATGCCTTTGTAGAGCAAATCAACATCATCAAGTGCCTTGTCATTGCGGTAGTCTTCTGCAGGCAGGTCAAGTATTGCAGCCTTGATTCGCAGGTTGATATCCTTGGATACCAATACAATTTCCCGGTCCGATTCGCGTTCGCGTAAGGCAAGTGCTGTGCTGAGAATTTCATTGTCGGCGATAGAACCTTCGTGCAGCAGGCTTGGGTGAGTTTCAGTTGTAACAGTCTGGAAATATAGTTTTCCGTGGCTGGAAGAGGGCAGTTCCAGGCCGTGCGGAATAAGTAGTTCTAATCCATCCTCAAGGCGGGTTGCGCCTTGCGTGCTCATCATGTCGCCGATGAAGCGGCTGACCTGGCGAACGTTTCGGGCAACTTCTGTCAGGCCTTTTTTGGCTGCGTCGAGTTCTTCGAGCACAATCATCGGCAGGAAAACATCGTGCTCTTCAAACCGGAACATTGACGTTGGATCGTGCATCAGGACATTGGTATCAAGGACGTACAGACACTTTTTCTTTCCCATCTGGGTTGGTTTTCCTGTTGTGATATTGTTCGGCTGGTTGTTGCTGACACAGGTGTCAGGTGAGCGCTCTGACTGCCTCCAGCACAGTCTCAGCGTGTCCGGGAACACGTACCTTGCGCCATTCTTCGCGCAGTATGCCATCGGCATCGATGAGAAAAGTGCTACGCACAATTCCCATGTACTTCCGGCCGTACATGTTTTTTTCGTGGATAACGCCAAACTGATTGCACAAAGCCTCCTCGCTGTCTGACAAGAGGTGGAATGGGAAACTGTGCTTATTTCTGGAGTTTTCGTGAGTTTTAACCGAGTCCCGTGAGACGCCAAGTATTTCTGCGCCTGCATTGGTAAACTGCGAGTACAGATCACGGAAATCCTGGCCTTCACGGATACAACCGGAGGTATTGTCTTTTGGGTAGAAATAGATGATGAGGCTGCGGCCCTTGAAGCCAGTCAATGACAGATTTTGTTCGCCGGTGGCGGGAAGTGAGAAATTCGTTACGCGCTTTCCTACGCTGACCATAAGCACTCCTATTGCCCGGTAAAGTGACCACAAACGCTGATCTGTTTCTGGTCCGCTGATGGACCTAATAATGGCAGGATACTTGTCAGCCAACAGGTCCGCAAGTACTATTGCGCCACGCTTTAATTGCTTTGGTGAATTATGTTCTACGGCAGCATTGTTGCGTTGGTAACACCCATGGATGAACATGGTGGTGTTGATTACACTGCCTTGCGAAGACTGGTTGATTTTCACCTTGAAGCCGGGACCAATGGTATCGTGGTTGCGGGGACCACAGGTGAGTCAGCAACGATCAGCCATGATGAGTATAAAAATCTTTTAAAACATGTTGTTGCGCAAGTTTCTTCCAGTATTCCGGTGTTGGCTGGTACGGGCAGTGCTGATACCCGCGTCGCGATAGCGCAATCGCAGCTGGCGGCAGCAGCGGGCGCGGACGGGGTGCTGGTCGTCACGCCCTATTACAACAGGCCGATGCCATCCGGGTTGGTGGCGCATTACAATGCGTTGGCGGATACAACGGAGTTGCCAATCGTGCTGTATAACGTACCATCGCGCACAGCGGTTGATATGTTGCCGGAAACGGTTGCTGAACTTGCGCAGCGGGATGAGATCGTTGCGATCAAAGAGGCCGTTCCTGACACTGCCAGGATTCGCTTACTGACCGAATTGTGTGGTGAGTCGATGCTTGTATTGAGTGGTGATGACCCGAGTGGTCTTGAAGCTATGCGGGCGGGCGCAAAAGGCATAGTTTCGGTGGCGGCCAATGTAGTGCCTGGAGTATTTGCAGAAATGTGCGCACAGGCCGGTAGTGGGAATTGGCAGACGGCGGTTGAAATTGATGACAAACTGCGCCATTTATATGCACTGTTGGCGCTTGAAACCAATCCCATTCCAGTAAAGTGGGCACTGTACAAAATGGCGCTCATGGGAAGTGGAATCCGGTTACCATTACTGCCACTGGATAAAAAATACCACGCTGAAATTTCGCTTGGCCTGAAAGACCTTGGGCTGGCTTTGGATAACTGAGAACTTAGTGAATATGATAAACTCCTATCGCCTGACAGCCTTGCTATTAATATTGAGTGTTGTCCTGTCAGGCTGCAAGATGTTCGGCAATAACGAGCCCGAATACATGGCCAGCGTGGAAGGTGCCCCGTTACAAATACCCGCGGGTCTTGACCAACCGGCGGGCATGCGCCCTGTGGTCATATCCATGTCGTTGATGAGAATGCCTTCGGGTGATGAATTAGAGCCCATGCCGCCAAGGGTGGTCAGTACGGCGGGTAAACATGATACCAATACCTTTATGGCCTGGTCTGCTGAGGGTGTTTACCTGATGGTCAAGGATGCGCCGGAAAGTGTCGCCCGAAGACTTCGATATGCGATTGAAAATAGTGGCATGACGATGCTGAAGAGGGATCCCGGGGGTGCGCATGTATTCCATTACAAACAGGTCTTTTCGGATGATAAAGGGTTTTTCTCGAGCATGGCCTTTTGGCGGGACAGACCTATGGACTATTCAGGTAAATTTATGACCCGGCTTGAGCCCGATGGTAACGGCACCCGTGTCTATCTGTTGTTTGGCAACGGTGAGTTAGTTGATACATCGGGGTCGGAGCACATTCTGGGAATCTTCATGGAGCGTCTCGGCTAGTCGTCCTGGAAAGGACCGTTAACGAGAATGCGGAATACGGGTCAGCCAGGTGCCGGAGCAAGTCCACTCACTTCGGGTGGCTCCATCTGTCAGGCTATTATCTTTCCAGCAGGCGTAACTTATCGGGTTTGCCATCCCACTCGGCGGCATCATCCGGCGGATTGCCAGCCTCAGTAATGACCGGCCAAATAAGTGCCAGCTCCGCATTCAGTGCCGTAAAGTGTTGTTGGCCTTCTGGCAGGTCATCTTCGGGAAAAATAGCTTCTGCGGGGCATTCAGGCTCACACAATGTACAATCGATACACTCTTCGGGGTCAATCGTCAGGAAGTTTGGGCCCTCATGGAAGCAGTCGACCGGGCAGACTTCGACACAGTCCGTATATTTACACTTGATGCAGTTTTCTGTAACGACAAAAGTCATTGCGTCGGGTTTCCTGTGTATGCCTGGTCAACAAAATAGCCAGATCAATGATTGAGTGTTGCCATAGCGGCTATTCAAAGGCTAAGTTTACTAAATATAGCCGGTTCGTCACACCTGTTTCGCCGCTTGCATTACAATACCCGATTATAAATTTGTCAGACTCGCTTCTCGACCTCTGAAGCACTGCAGTCCGAATGGCTGTATACATTTTTAAGTTACAGGATTTTCAATATGTTCAAGCGAATTACCCTGATTGTGCTACTGCTGCTGACGAGTTCGACAGCATTGGCCCAATACGATAACAGAAAAAAGGAACGGTCAAATTTTGGTTCTCGTGATGGTCGTTTCGAGACCAGCGTCATTTTGGCTTATCAGACGGGTGCCAGCGATACATCTGAAGGTGGCTCCTCGCTGGATATCGACAGCTCTGCCGGTTGGGGTGTGAGCTTTGGCTGGAACTGGACTGCCCACCTGAATTTGTCTTATCGGCTACTGTCTAACTCGCCTAAATATATTGCCGTGATTGTGCCGGAGGATCCAGAGCAGCTACCGCAGTCGTTTGACTATAAAATGTCAAAGTATTCCCATCAGCTGAATGCAACCTACTATTTTCTTGAAGGCGCGTTTTCTCCCTTTCTTATTGGTGGCGTGGGTTGGACTAAGCTGGATTCCAACGTTCCCAGTGGGCCACCACAGACGGGTTGCTGGTGGGATCCATGGTGGGGTTACATTTGCACAGGAGAGTGGAATACTTTCTCAACGTCAAAATTCACCTATAACATTGGTGCTGGTGTTCGCTGGGATATCAATAACGCCGTGTTTACCCGTGCTGCTTACAGCCGGGAATTTATCAGCCTGAAGAATGGATCGCTTAACTTCGACACGGTTACCCTGGAAGTTGGCTTGATGTTCTGACACCGGTCACGCTTGTAGCAGCACCGGCCAGAGGTTGCAATCGGGTTTTCCTGCGCCATTATTTCTTCGTGAATATGTCAGAGCCCATCCCGTGCCGTGCTGAATTCATTGAATAAGCAAATAATCCCCCAATGTTTCTGGTAGCGATATAAATACCCCGACCGGGGATACCCTGAAACTTGGAGGATTGATTGTAATGAGCAGTGAGTTTGGATTTGGAAAAATGGTTGAGCTCGGCTTTGAAGAAGCCATTGAGCGTGTAACCGAAGAGTTAGCCAAAGAAGGCTTTGGGATTCTTACTGTTATTGACGTGCAGGCAACGCTAAAAGCAAAACTGGATGAAGATATGCGCCCGTACCGGATACTGGGCGCATGCAACCCTGTGCTTGCCCACCAGGCGGTGACTGCGGTACCGGAAATCGGTTTGTTGTTACCCTGCAATGTGCTGGTTCGTGAAGATGAAGATGGCCGGACGCGCGTAAGCTTTATGGATCCGGGGGCAGTTCTGGGTCTGGTCAACGATCCTCGCGTTGATCCGTTGGCTGCGCAGGTGAAGCAAAAGCTGGAAACTGTAATGGCGGCACTTTGAGCCTGTCATTCCATTAATTGCAGGCAAAAAAAACCCGGGCCGGTCAGCCCGGGTTTTTCTATTTAAAGGCTTTTAACGCCAACCAAAGGCGAATTCAATTTCCCATTGATCCATATCAATTTCAATGGTCTGGGTTGGGTCAAACGGGTTTCCAGACTGGAATGGATTGCCAGCCGGGCCTTTTATCTTGTTGTTAAACGCGTACATGAATGCCATGCTCCATTCATTACCCGAAGGCAGTCCACGTGTAAAACCAAATGTTATATGGTCTTCGATGGTCGCCGGTGCCAGAATGTTGAACATGACTTCATTTTCCGGGATCGGTGCGTCAGCATGGCTGACGCCAGCGCGCCAGGTCCAGTCGTTGCCGGAGGTCCACTGCGCGCCTATTTTATAGACCGTCATATCGTCCCACCCGAAACCACCACCATTGTCGCCACCAAAGCAGCTTGACAGGTCGGTACCACCGAGACCAGCGGTCGGGCAGGCGTAGACATTGCGTACCGGGTTAGCGATCGAATCAATGTCGCCATACCAAATGTGCTCAACATCGAAGTTTAAAGCAAGGCCGGCATTTGGCCGGAAGGTAATTCCGACTTTCAAATCCGGCGGAATATCAAAGTCGCCTTGCTCCGCAAACAGGTCAGCGTAATTGTCAAACTCACTCATGTATATTCTGGTTTGGTAGCTAGCTGCGAAAGAAACCTTCTCGTTCATGTCGAACTGAAAGCCAAATTTGCCGCCGAAGCCATAAGATTGATCGTGCCCGTTGTTGGACAGGTTAGGCACGGGAATGGGTCCGCCACCGGTGACGATGCTTTCGGCAAAGGTTTCGGTGAAACCACCGAATGCTGCCAGCCCTCTGGCGGCAAATACTTGCATGACACCAATGAGTGATGCACCCCAGGTAAATTTCTCGCTGGCGCTGCGGGCGTAAGTGAGCTCGAGGAAGGCCTGACTGAGGTCAACGCCTGCCGCTCCCTTGTTGCCAATGATGCCACCGCCGAAAGTTCCAGGGAACGTGGTTACCGGGGCAGGTCCCGGGCCATCAGGATCGAAGGTGGCGGTACCACCATTCCAGGTGCTGTTCATGCCACCTTTGCCGTAGAAAGACGCTGCCCAGGCACTCTGGTCGTTAATTTTCCAGGCGCCAGCCATGTGCGGAATATAAAAATAATTATTATCACTGCTAAGGTCGTTAGGGCCAATAGTGAAGGCGCCGCCCTGACCATTGGCCAGGCTGCTACCGCTCTTGTAGTTGCGCTTCGGGCTGAAGATAGCCATACCCAAATCGTATTTTCCGGCATTGGCCAGTGCTGCGGCCGGGTTGTTGGCGACAGAAATTGCATCCTCGGGCATAGCCAGCCCAGAGCCCGCCAAACCTTTGTTCTTGGTTCCGGTGCCGTGGGTGAAATAACCATTGGTAGCCCACAGGGGCGTGGTAAGTAAAAGTGTCGCTATGGCTGTGAACAGTTGACTATGCTTTCTGAGCTGCATGTTGTCGCTCCTCCTGGTTTATTTTTAAGTATGCCGCCTGAATCATGCAAAAAATTCATGCGCAGTATTTACTTAATTTATAAAAGTCTAATGTAAGTATCACTACTATAAGTACTTGTGCTTAGAAATCAAGCATGCATATTCAGGTTGGTGGGCTGTTTGTGCCGCCTGCATTGTCCGTGACTGGTCTTTTTTAAACGCTGCAACCCTCGGGTGCACAGAACAATTCATATAAAACCTCGACGATTCTGGAGGTCTCACCACTTTTCAGAGAATAGTAAATTGTCTGCGCCTCTCGGCGTGTTTCAACCAGTCCTTCTTTGCGCATTCGTGAAAGATGCTGCGAAAGAGGGGACTGAGAAATTTGAAGCAGATCAGCAATCTGGCCAACAGATTTCTCTCCATCTGCCAGATGGCACAAGATCATCAAACGATCTTTGTGGCCGAGGGTTTTCATCAAATTACTGGCCCGACTGGCAGATTGAGCCATTTGTTTCAGATCTATTTCGCCATTGTGTTCCATTTAGCCGGTTTCCTTTCTAATCCCTAGCCAGTTTAAGAATATTAGATTTTTATGCATTGCAGATCACGCGCACTGAGCAGTGGGCCAGTATACCTTGACCGAACGATATCCAGGTTTTCCTTCAGGTTGCCAAGGCTGCGTGCCATAAAATGGCTCAGAACAAGTTTTCTGGCCCCGGCGGCCGTTGCAATATCGCCCAGTACGCTCGGTGGTGCGTGCAACTTTCTGCCAACACCACTGATAGTCTCCGGTACCGGCATATGCATAACCAATACGTCGGCATCATGAGCAAACCCGGGAAAAGCAGCAGAACTGCCGTTCTGGTCACCGGAAAAAACGATTACTTTTTGTCCAATCACGAAACGATATGCCAGCGCAGGTACCGGGCCGTGTGGCACACCAAGAGCAAATACTTGTGAGTCATTTTCGCTATCCGCGTAGACAAGGCTTGCTTCCTCGTGACGGGTGCTCACGGTGGTTGGTTCGAGTTTAACCATCCCGGAACTGCCGTCCAGGTAGCCGGCGAGGTAGGCATAGACACCCTGTGAGGGGTCAAGCAAGCGTTGCAGGTATTCATTCAGGCCAGGGTAGGGTCCGCCGTGTGCGGGACCACTGATGGGTAAGGCGTTGCTTCGTTTTGAGAAGTAACCTGATTTCAGCAAAGCCACCAAATCTGCCGAGTGATCGGTATGGAAATGGCTGATAGCGATGTGAGAAAGATCTGTAAACAGTGCACCGGTTTCACCAAAGCGCAAAAAAGTACCGCCACCGGCATCAATCATGAACCGTGCCCGGCCATCAACCCAAAGCAGGTAACCGCTTGATGCGCGGCCATCGTCGGCAATCGGGCCACCTGATCCCAGCACCTGCAGGGTGACTCCGGTGGGTGTGGCACAGTTCGGCGCAATTCCGCCAGCTTCACTTTTTGGTGCAATGCCTGATAAAAGTGCAATTACAATTAATGTAAAGTATCTCATCCGCTAAATTAGTTGCCTGATTTTCAACAGCTCCTGATCATTGGTGAAATTAATTCATATGTTACGAATTTTTAATATAAACCATCTTCAGAAAAAATACCCATAATTTTGGAGAAATCAGCGACAATATTTTCTCTGGGAACATTAGTGGTCCCGTCAATACTTCAGAGGTTTCTGCGTGGATATTAAATCAGTTTCAGCATTTTTATCGGTGTCACGGCAAATATATCCTGTGCATATGGAAAGCATCGCCAGGCTGGGTTTCCGAACCGTCATTAACAACCGTCCAGATGGGGAGGTTGATGGGCAACCATTGGCAAGCGAGTTGGAAGCCGAAGCCGCCAGGCACCACTTGGTTTTTATTAACCAGCCGGTTCTATCCAACAAGGTAACTGATGGCGATGCGGACAATTTTGCGCAGGCCTTGCAGCAGGCTGCAGGTCCGGTTTTGGCTTTTTGCCGTTCTGGTATGCGCTGCACGATTTTGTGGGCACTGAATGAAGCCCGGAGTAGCGATGAACAAACCATCTTAAAACAGGCAATGAGCATCGGTATAGACCTTAAAAAACAGCAGGCAAGAATCAAAAGTATCGCGGCCAGGAGACCAGTGTAAACCCAGCTAAACAGGCAATTGATATTGCGCACTGGGCCCCTCCCGGTCAGAGGGTGTGCCACCAAGTTAGCTGGCTGCGGTGCTGGGGAAGCGTTTTTTCAGCAGGTTGGCACCACCCTTGAGGTTGCCATTGGCGCCAAGTAATTCATGGTTGACCCAGCTTGCTGTTTGCGTTGCTATTGTCCTGTATATTTCAGCTATCAGGGACTGTGCTGTGTAACCCTCCCAGTTGGCAGGTAACATGGCAGGCGGCAATTCGGGGTCATTGAGCAGTATTCTTCGGTATTCATGGAGCAGCAGAACACGCAGCAACAACATTGCGTGACCCGACGGTTGTGCGTTACTTTGCAGTATCTTTTTAACTTTACGGTACTGCACACTGAATTCTTTGTAGTGTTGTCGCAGACTGTCCAGTTTCCACCGCGACATGACCAGTTTCTGCAAACTACGGGCACTGTCAGCCTGTGCCTGCATATGCACAATGCAATCTTCAAGCCCGAGGTCGACTAACAACTCATCAAGTGGGGGGCGGTCATTACTGGGCAGGGCATAGACGCCCGCGGCCATCCGCCCATAGCCCAGCCAGGATAAGCCCCGATGGAGCGCATCACGCTTTTCTTCCGGCACCAGGGCGGTGAACAGCAGCGTCCAGACACCATCCCATTCAGGTTTTCCGCTGGCGTATATTCGCCTGGCTGAGCGCTGATAGTAGTGTTCACCGGTCCTGGTCAACCGGTAGTAACTGCGGCGCCCCTGTTTGCGCGACTCCAGCCAGCCGTCCTGCACCAGTCGAAAAACGGCGGTGCGGGTCAGGCGTTCATTGATGCCCAGTGGCCCCAGTGCATAGATAACACTGCCAAGCCAGATTTCTCCGCCATGCTGTGTCACCACATCACAAAAGAAGGTGAACACCAGCGCTGTGCTGCTGATATTGCCTTGTTGCATGCGCTGTCGCAGAAAGCGGTCGAGCGGGCTGTCAGGTTTTTGTTTCATCGGTGATATTTAGTCAGAACTGGTCAAAGTCGACAACAATCTTTTCTGAAATCGGGTGTGATTGACAGGTGAGGATATATCCGTTTTCTATCTCTTCCGGTCGTAGCGCCTGATTCAGGTCCATAT
Organism: Gammaproteobacteria bacterium; assembly: GCA_024277815.1. Taxonomy (GTDB): domain Bacteria; phylum Pseudomonadota; class Gammaproteobacteria; order Xanthomonadales; family SZUA-36; genus SZUA-36. The sequence goes on along the minus strand of JAJRUM010000003.1, from coordinate 162,818 downwards.
CGACTTCACCCTCTATCAAGCGCGCTTTGCAGGTGGCACAAACGCCACCTTTGCACGAAAAGGGCAGATCCACACCGTTGCGGAGTCCGGCATCGAGGATGTTTTCGCCATCGGTGCTCAAATCAAAGTTGTATTCGCGCCCACCTGCAAGAATACTGACTTCACTGACCATACCCTTATACTCCTGGGCGCGGGCATGGTGCCGCTCGATGGCCTGGCGGGCATTTTCGGCAGACGCGGCAAACAGTTCAAAATGAATGTTCGCTTCAGCCACGCCTTCTCCGCGCAGTCCACGTGACACCTCCGAAATCATGGCTTCCGGGCCGCAGAGGAAAAACTCGTCAAAGCCGCTGATGTTGATCAGCCTTTGATTCAAAGCCCCACCCTTGCGATTGTCCAGGTGCCCGCTGAGAAGGTCGACCTCCTGCGGTTCACGACTGAATATGTTGATCCAGTGGAAACGCTGCAAGTAGGCGTTTTTCAGGAATGCTAATTCCTGACGGAACATCATTGTCGACGTGCGCTGGTTACCGTACAGCAATGTGACGGTGCTTTGTGGTGCGCGTGCCAGCACTGTTTTCATGATCGACAATACCGGCGTTATGCCACTGCCGGCACAGATGCACAGATACTTTTTATTCTGTCCGGGATCGATTTTAGTACAGAACTCCCCGCGTGCCGGCATGACGTTCAAAGTGTCGCCAGCCTTCAGTTCCTGATTGGCCCAGGTAGAAAAGATGCCGCCTTCGACCTGCTTGATTGCAACTCGCAGCTGCTCATCATCCACACCCGCACAGATAGAGTAGGAGCGACGAATTTCCTCTCCCCCAATCTGCTGGCTCAAGGTCAGGTATTGGCCCTGGATAAAGGTGAACGTCTCTTTGAGCTCTTCCGGCACAGAAAAAGTGACCACAACGGCATTTTCAGTGTCTTTGTGCAGGTTTTCGATGCGTAACGGATAGAATTCTTTGCTCAATTTTTTAACCTTTTAAATGCATTTGAAATAGTCAAATGGTTCAAGACAATCCTGGCAGCGGTACAGTGCTTTGCAGGCTGTCGAGCCAAACTCACTGATCACTTTTATCTCATCACAACCACATTGCGGGCATTCAATGCGGTCTGACTGCGGCCCGCAAGTTGTTGTTGCCGGGGGTGCAATGCCATAAGCACGCAGCTTTTCCCTGCCGCTGGCACTCATCCAGTCAGTGGTCCAGGCGGGACTCAACTGCTGTTTGACAGTCACCTGCTGAAACCCTGCCTCAGTCAATGCTGTTCTGATGTCGGCGCTCATGACTTCGAGGGCAGGGCAACCCGCGTAGGTTGGTGTAACGGTAACGATAATCTCATCACCCGCCACTGAAATATCTCTCAGTACACCGAGGTCCTGAAGCGTCAATACGGGAATTTCCGGATCACAGACACTGCCGAGCAACTCGAACAAAGCCTTGGTATCTACCTTGTTGCTTGCTATTGCTACCATTTCTGACCCGGGTAGGCGCGCTGAAGAAACTGCATTTCTGCCAGCAGGTAGCCCAGGTGCTCGGTGTGAATACCTTCGCGCCCGCCGCTGATAGTCCAGTCTTCATCCGGGGTTTCCAGGGTGGCCTCCAGCATGACGGCCTGTACGGCCGTGTGCCAGTTCTGCTGTAAGGCACTGCGGTCAACGGCAACCCCCGCATCAATCAGTAGCTGTTCCTGCTCTGAAACCGAAAACATTTCGTTGACGTAGCCCCATAGCTGGTTGAATGCAGCCTGTACGCGCTCATGGCTTACTTCGGTGCCATCTCCGAGCCGTTTGATCCAGTCCTCGCTGCGGCGCAGATGATAGCGAGACTCTTTAACAGCTTTGGCGGCAATGGCAGCCAGCGTAGGTTCCTGCGACTGCATCAGTTCGGTAAAGAATGCCATGTCATAGACATCGATCATGAACTGGCGCGCCATGGTGAAGGCAAAATCTCCATTGGGCAGTTCGTGGATCAGCAGGTTGCGGTATTCGCGGCAGTCCCTGAGATAGGCGATGTCATCCTCTGAGCGGCCTGCGCCTTCCAGTTCTGCAGCATGAGAGTAAAGCATGCGTGCGCGGCCGATAAAATCGAGCGAGACATTGGTCAGCGCCAGGTCTTCCTCGAGGAAAGGCCCGTTACGGCACCACTCCGACAACCGGTGGCCGAGTATGACCGAGTCATCCCCGAGCGCTATGCAGTATTCGATCAGCGCTGGTTTCAGTTCTGCATCCATCATCCGGCTCACATGTTGTCCACTTCTTTGGGAAGCTTGTAGTGGGTCGCATGGCGGTAAGGCTTGTCATCCATTGGGTCGTAAAACGAGGCCACATCGCTTTCCTGTGACGCGGTGATGTCGCTGGAACGAACCACCCAGATGCTGACGCCTTCACTGCGGCGCAGGTACACATCGCGCGCATATTCCAGCGCCTGCTCGTGATCCTCAGCATGCAGACTGCCGACATGCCGGTGGTCCAGGCCACGCTTGGAGCGAATAAATATTTCGAAAAGAGGCAGGGATTGTTGTTTCATCTTCAGCTCCGCTGTCAGGCGACTTCACGCGCCTGGCGTTTGGTTTCATAAGCGTGCATGGCATCACGGACCCACTGGCCGTCCTGCTGGGCGCGCACGTGGTGTGCCAGGCGCTGACGGTTGCAGGGACCGTCACCGGCGATGACGCGCATGAATTCATCCCAGTCAATCGGGCCAAAATCATAACTGCCCCGGTCTTCATTCCACCGCAGTTCCGGGTCAGGGATTTTCAGGCCGATAAACTCTGCCTGGGGAACGGTCTGGTCTACAAATCGCTGCCGCAGCACGTCATTGCTCTCGCGCTTGAGTTTCCACTTCATTGACTGGCCGGTATGGGCGGAATCAGTATCGTGTGGCCCGAACATCATCAGTGCAGGCCACCACCAGCGGTCCAGCGCATCCTGAGCCATGGCTTTCTGTTCTGCGCTGCCGCGAGCCAGCACCATCGTGGCTTCATAGCCCTGGCGCTGGTGAAAGCTTTCTTCCTTACAGATGCGGATCATGGCCCGCGAGTAGGGGCCATAGGAGGTGCGTTGCAGCGAAACCTGGTTAACGATCGCCGCGCCATCGACCAACCAGCCGATCATGCCGATGTCTGCCCAAGTCAGCGCCGGGTAGTTAAAGATGGACGCATATTTGGCCTTGCCATCATGCAGGGCCTGAACCATCTCTTCGCGGCTTGTTCCCAGGGTTTCCGCCGCGCTGTACAGGTACAGGCCATGCCCGCCTTCATCCTGGATCTTGGCCAGTAAAATGACTTTACGATGCAGTGTGGGTGCACGGGTTATCCAGTTACCTTCAGGTTGCATGCCAATGACTTCAGAATGTGCGTGCTGGGACATTTGTCGCAGCACGGTTTTGCGGAAGGCATCCGGCATCCAGTCCTTGGGTTCAATGCGTTGCTCGTTGGCAATTTTTTCATCGAAGGATGCCTGCAAGGAATCCATTTGTGTGGTGTTTCCTGTCATATGGTTACCAGATTACTGCGATCCGTTAGTGGTATCGATTGATACAGATATATTAGCAAATAATCTTTAAGTGTATCACTTCAGGTGCCTGGCTGTTAACTGCGCTCTGCGTCTGAGTCTGAGTCTTTGGTTGTTCTGAGCGGGGTGTGCAGGTATCTTGCTGCTGACTACTTGATCTTCGTTGGTTGAATGCAACCGGTTTCTGGTCATGGCAGGTCTCGCAGCGATTGAAGGTCAACAAAAGTGCTGGCATTTGCAGGTTTTTCCAACACAGATCATTCACAAAGTTCACCGATGCTGATAATGTTGGCATTGGTGAAAAATGCTTTGTTCTTCAAGCAACAGGATTGAAAAAATGTCCAATTCCAGTTCAGTTACCCTGGTCACAGACGGGCAGTTCGGAAGTGTCGTAAAACCGCATCTGCTGGTCCAGCCTCAGGATCTTCGGATGATGATGGAGCGTTATCAGTATTCAGACGATATACGCAACATCATTGAGCGGGAAAACCTGTTGCCCATTGGCTTACTGAGTCGTCTGCACGCTTCTTATCCGGCGCACTCAGGCCTGCTGGAATCCGAGCCTTTCCTGTTCAATGACAGGAATAATTTTACCGGGCTAAAAGGCTTCCGCCGGGTGGTTGACACTCTGCACGAAAACAGCATTGATATAGGCCATTTGACCGAGCGTGAACTGTTTGTTGAGGTGTACAGTTTCCTGGCAACGCGGCACACCCTCAACAGCATAAACTGGAGTGATTTTCAAGACGATGCAGTGTTCCAGCTTTGTTTTGCCCAGCCGGGCATGATCAATGAGAAAACTGTAAAACAATACCGTGCAGCAGGCTCGCCTGTCGAGCGTGCTGATATCGCATCGGTATACATGGAGCAAACCAATCCCCATGACGGCAATCAGCAACTGAATAAGGCCTGGTTTGTAAATGAAGAAAACGAGGTGGAATTCCTTGATGGCAGCCAGCATAAGTACCCTCAAACCCAACTGGTGTTTGATAAAACCACACAAAATTGTTTTTCATTCTGTACCTACTGTTTTCGTCACGCCCAGGTGCGTGGCGACAAGGATATGTTCATTCAGAAAGATATTAAGCAATTGCACCGCTATTTGAAGCAGCACAAGGAAGTCACGGACTTGTTGATCACCGGTGGTGACGGCGGCTACATGCCGGTCAATCGCCTGGCCGCTTACGTGATGCCGCTGATCGAGGATCCTGAGTTGCTGCACGTCAAGAATGTCCGCCTGGCAACCCGTTCCCTGACCTATCAGCCTGAAATGATTCTGAGCAGCAAATACGACAAAATGCTGGAGTTGTTTGATACCTTGCGTGATAACGGTATTCAGCTGGCCTGGATGGCTCATTTTTCCACCCCGCGTGAACTGTTGAACCCCAGTACCATTGCAGCCATCCGCCGCCTGCAGAATCACGGTGTCAATATCCGCAGCCAGAGCCCGATCATGAACCACATCAGTTTGTTTACTGATCAATCCGGCCGGGTGGATGTGGACAGATCTGCGCAAAACTGGATCGATCTGGCGACCTTGCTGGGTATGTTGAGTATCGGTTTTCACTCCATGTATGCCGCCCGGCCGACGGGGGAACACCACTACTACGCGGCCCCGCTGGCAGATATTCAACGCATTTTTAATCAAATCTATCGTTCGCTGTCTTCCATCAACCGCCCCTCGCGCCACCTGTCGATGACCATCTCTGCGGGCAAGCTGGCAATCCTGGGCTATAGCTATGTCAACGGTGAAAAGTACTTTGCCTTACAGTTCACCGAAGCGCGTAATATGGAATGGATGGACCAGGTTTTTATGGCCAGATGGGACGAGGGTGAAAACAAAATTAATATGCTTCAACCAATGGATAATACGCATTATTTTTTCGAGAATGAGTTGAAGGAAATCGAGGAAGGCCTGGCTCTGGCTCTGAAGGATCATTTGGCCTGAGTAGTTACTCAGCGAGCAGAACAATGATTGATAAACAAAATGCTTCCCCGGCTGCTGCGGTGGCGGACATCTTCGATGGCGCCACGGTAATGGTAGGGGGCTTTGGCGAGGCCGGCAGCCCGATCGAACTGATACATGCGCTGATTGATCAGGGTGCGGGCAACCTGACAGTGATCAACAACAATACCGGCAGCGGTCATGTCGGCCTGGCGGCGCTTATCGAAAACAAGCAGGTCGGCAAGATGATCTGTTCCTTCCCGCGCACCGCCAATTCCACCGTATTCCCTGACCTTTACCGGGCCGGTGAGATCGAACTGGAGCTGGTTCCGCAAGGCACGCTGGCCGAGCGCATTCGCGCCGGTGGTGCCGGCATTCCTGCCTTTTATACCGCCACCACCGTCGGTACACCACTGGCTGAAGGCAAGGAAACCCGATGTTTCGACGGTCGGGATTATGTTATGGAGGTCGGCCTCAAAGCAGATTTTGCATTGATTAAGTGCTCAAAAGCGGATCGCTACGGCAACCTTGTTTATAGCAAGACCGCACGAAATTTCAGCCCCGTTATGGCCACTGCGGCAGCCATCACCATTGCCCAGGCAGGTGCTGTGGTCGAGGCCGGGGCACTGGATCCGGAGGTGATTATTACACCGGGTATTTTTGTTGACCGGCTGGTGGAAATATTCGATCCCGAACAGGAATCCAGACTGGTAGCAGCCGGAAGGAGTTACCCGTGACTGGCAAGACATCAGGTTGGAGCCGGGATGAGATGGCGCAGCGCGCAGCGCTGGATATTCCGGACGGTGCTTACGTCAATCTCGGCATCGGCATTCCGGAACAGGTGGCAAAATTTGTACCCGCCGATCGTGAGGTGATTTACCACTCTGAAAATGGCCTGCTGGGCATGGGGCCGGCCCCCGCAGCAGGGCATGAGGATCCGGATTTGATCAACGCGGGGAAGAAGCAGGTGACGGCGATTCCCGGGGCGGCCTTTTTCCATCACGCTGACAGCTTTGTCATGATCCGCGGCCATCATATTGATATCTGCGTTTTGGGCACCATGCAGGTGGCTGAAAATGGTGACCTGGCAAACTGGTCTACCGGCGCACCGGATGCCATTCCGGCCGTCGGCGGTGCAATGGACCTGGTGGCGGGCGTTGAGACTATCTACGTGATCACACAACACTGCACCCGAACAGGCGAACCCAAACTGGTCGATGCCTGCAGTTATCCCTTGACCGGACAGGGGGTGGTGAACCGGATTTACACCGATCTAGCGGTGATTGATGTAACCGCTGAAGGTTTTGAAGTGGTCGAACTGGCGCCGGGGATCAGTTTCGACTATGTCCAGGAACACACCGGCGCGCGGCTGATACGATGCAATTGAAAAGTGCCGCGCTGTACCAAAGGGCACTTGCCGTCATGCCCGGTGGTTGCAGCCGCAATACCATACTGCGCAAGCCTCACCCGCTCTATGCCCGACAGGGTGAGGGCTGTTATGTCACGGATATCGAAGGCACCCGCCGTATAGACTTTGCCAACAACATGGCGTCGCTGATACACGGCCATGCTTTTCCTGCAGTCGTCGCTGCCGTCAGTGCCCAATTGCAAAAAGGCACCGCTTTCATGCTGGGCACGGAAGTCGAAATTGATTTCGCTGAACACATGTGCAGCCGCAATCCCGGGTTTGAGAAAATACGTTTCGTGAATTCAGGTACCGAAGCGGTGATGAGTTGCCTCAAAGCGGCCAGGGCCTTTACCGGCCGTGCAAAAATCGCCAAGGTCGAGGGCGCCTATCACGGCCTGTACGATTACGCGGAAGTCAGTCAAACCGCGCAACCCGGCAACTGGGGCGCAGCCGATCAGCCGGCCAGTGTCCCGGTGGCCTACGGTACGCCTGCTTCGGCATTGGATGACGTGGTCGTAATTCCCTTTAACGACCCAGAAAAAGCTATCGCCATTCTTGATCAACACGCGGACCAACTGGCTTGCGTACTGGTGGATCTGTTGCCCCACCGGGTCGGTCTGATCCCGGCTACCCATGCGTTTGTCACCGCTTTGCGCAACTGGACCCGGGACAACGACGCGTTGCTGGTCTGTGATGAGGTCATCACCCTGCGTGCCGGACTTGGGGGCGCACAGAGCCATTATCCCGTTACGGCTGATTTGACTGCCATGGGCAAGATGATCGGTGGCGGGTTTCCCGTGGGTGCGATTGCCGGGCGCAGCGATGTTATGGAGGTGATGAATCCGCTGGTGGACAAAGTGTTGTTTCCGCACTCAGGTACGTTCTCGGCCAACCCGGTCACCATGACCGCCGGTTTGACCTCCATGGCGCTGTTTGACACCGGGGCTGTGACGCGTCTCAACCAGTTAGCGGAAACTGCCCGTGAAGGGATTGCAGAAGCCATCCGTATTGCGGATGTGCCTGCTTGCGTGACCGGAGCCGGCTCGCTATTCCGGATCCATATGAAGCCTGAGGCGCCGCATGATTATCGCAGCGCTTTTGCCAGCGCTGAAGAAACGCGCATGCTCAAAGGCTTGTTGGATCACCTTTTTGACTGCGGTATCATGATGATTGGCACCTGTTCGGGCGCGCTGTCTACCGTGATGACTGAGACAGAAATTGACATTCTGGTTGATGCCATGCTGCAAGGGTTTCGCAAGCTCAAATAAATCTGCTCCACAGCGCAATGCACACCCGGCACTTCGACAGGGCATTCTCGGGGAAGCCTACAGCCGGCCCTGGGTGCGCTGTAGTTCATACATCGCCGTGGTGACCAGGCGTGCACCACTCATGCCGAGCGGGTGTCCCAACGCAACGCTACTCAGATATCGATGCAGCAGCAATGGTCCGGAAAAAGACCTTCATCCATCGCTTGGCCACTTCCTTATCAGACCATTGCCTGACCTTATCAGCATCAACCTCGCAACTGGGGGTGCCGCTGATCAGCCGGGGGTCCCGGTGCCTACGGTACGCCTGCTTCGGCATTGGATGACGTGGTTGGGTTTCCTTTTGATGAGCCAGGTGTAGGACAACGTAAGAGGTGTGGGTGTCTACGCTCTTTTAATCATTGACAAAGCTTTGAGGGGGGGGGGTATGGTTTAGTTGCGATAAGGATATCGTATTTTGCTAAATCCAAGGAGGGATTTATATGTCAATTTCTAACAACTATTTTGCTATACCCACAATCGTAGCTTTAACGCTGTTTTCTGTAAACGCTCGTTCTGATTGCCCTCAAGACCCAGCGTCAATAGTACAACCCGGCGGGACAATTTTCGTAACGGGCGAACCTGGTATTTCATATGGTGATGGTGTATTGGAAAATGGATCAGTACATGACTCAGTTAGTCGGGCCTCGACCTTTCGGGACAGGTATGATGGTAATTCAGTTGTTCGGTACTCATCAGATATCTCGTTAAATGATCAGGAAAGGTTCGAGAACCCCAAAGATGACTTTGGCAACTCCACAATGGGGTGCATGGAGGAAGTCATCGTCCAGGGTGTGAAATTGGTTACTTCCTCGGGCATTTTCTGGTATTTTTCAACGCTTTCTACACGTTATTTTAATAATGTTACAGGCGGCGGCGGTGATCAACCCGGTGACCCATTACCGAAAGCACCACAAAGCCCAGGAAATGTAAACAATACAGCAAATTGCGGCTCAATGACAGAGTTGAGAAGAGCGCATGCAGACAAAGATATTGACATTTATCTTGGAGCTATGACTGTATGGACTAGAATGCAGCAAACCGGTGAGCAGGTTTGGGTCAGCTACAATAATGGTGACTCTGAGATTTGGACCATCACAAATCCATCACTCGGAACATCACATACAGCCGGAAGCCTACCGGTGGAGAATTCATGCAAATCTGGATGAGAACATCAAGATGAAATCACATTTTAAATATGGATTTGTAGTTTTTGTTATTGCCATAGGTGTCAGTTGGGTATTTTTTTACCCAGCCGATAGTGGGACAGAACCAGTTAGCGTTAATTCCACTAATAACGTGGAAGGTCTAGAAGATGTTGCCAAGACTGCAGATGACCGTAGTATGATCGCGGTATCCACAAACGTGGACTTTAGAGATTTAATTACAGCAAGTAAAACACCTCAGGAAATATCACGAAATTTCTCTGATGCCAAATCAGCGTCTGAGGCATATGAAGTAATAGAGTCCGCGTTTGACTCAGGGAATGATAGTTTGGGGTTATGGGCTGAAGGAAGGTTGGTCATGTATTGTCAGGGTCGTCCCGAATCGCTAAGTCCTCCGAATGAAAAAACAATGTGGGCGTGGGAAAAACTTATTGATTATTGTAAAGACTATGATCCTTTGATGGTTAAACGATTCCTCGATTCTATTAGTGAGGGCAACCCACACGTTTTGAAATCCGAAAGAGTGAACTTGCGGGCTTCACTGGATGGTCTAAGCCTCGAAGAACAAGAGGATTTATTCATTGAGTATATTACGGAAGCCGAAACGCCTTATGAGCTCTCCGCAGCGTTTGTGTTGTTAGGTGAAATGGCTAACCGTAGCTCTGCACCTCCTCTAAATTTCGGACTGGATTCTAACATTTCATTAAGAGATTATTTGGCAGTTCAGGAGGCCGCAGCACTTCTTATAGAGTGCGAGGCATTTGGGGGCTGTGGTCAAGGAGAAGCCCAAATGTTAACCATGTGTGTTCTATCAAATACATGTGATGAATGGTGGAGCATCGATGATTACCTTATGAATAACCTTTCACCGTATCAACATGAACAGTTACAGCAAATGTTGAGTTTCATTTATTCAGGTCGCGACGGATGAGGGACAAAACCGCACGTTAAATTTGGTGTAGAGATCAAAATCCAGCTTGATTATAGATTCCCTCGTAGCAAAGCCGGCATGAAGGCGACAAGAGCACGGACAGGCAAGGTTTCCCCAAGGGAACTAATTCATGCTGCCATTCCCAAATGCCATTCCATTCCTGACCATTTATCTTTACCAGGGGAGTACAGGCCAGTTTTGAACCGGTCAACAGGATCGTTGACAGCTTGGCTACAGGCGCTCGATAACAATGGCGATACCCTGGCCAACACCAATACACATGGTACACAGGGCATAACGGCCCTGGGTTCGTTGCAGTTGATACAGCGCCGTGGTGACCAGGCGTGCGCCACTCATGCCGAGCGGGTGCCCCAGTGCAATGGCGCCGCCGTTAGGGTTGACGTTTTCCGCATCATCTTGCAAACCGAGCAGACGCAGACAGGCCAGTGATTGGGCGGCAAAGGCCTCGTTCAGTTCGATGACATCCATTTGTTCCAGCGTCAGGCTGGCCAACTTGAGAGCCTTTTTGCTCGCGTCCACCGGCCCGATGCCCATGATGCGCGGTGCGACACCGGCAGTCGCCATGGCCACTACCCTTGCTTTGGGTTGAAGTCCGTACTGTTCAGCGGCGGAGTCGGACGCCAGCAGCAGCGCGCAGGCTCCATCGTTGATGCCACTGGCATTGCCGGCGGTGACGGTACCGTTTTCACGGAATGGGGTAGGAAGTTTTGCCATGGCCGCCAGCGTACTGCCGGCGCGCGGGTGTTCGTCCCGATCAAACACCAGTGCTTCCTGCTTGCGGCGCGGTACGCTGACAAAGGTGATTTCATCGGTGAATATGCCCGCTTCCCAGGCACGCTCCGTTTTCAACTGGCTGGCCAGCGCGAACCTGTCCTGATCATCACGGTTGATATTGAATTCTTCAGCCACGTTCTCAGCCGTCTCCGGCATTGAGTCGATGCCGTATTGCGCTTTCATCACGCGGTTCACAAAACGCCAGCCCATGGTGGTGTCATAAATTTCTGCCCTGCGGTTGAAAGCCGTCGTGGCTTTGGGCATCACAAAAGGTGCGCGGCTCATGGACTCAACTCCACCTGCCACGACCAGCTGTGCCTCGCCGCAACGGATGGCTCTGGCCGCGCTGCCGATGGCGTCCATGCCTGATCCGCACAGGCGGTTGAGGGTCACGGCGGGTACGGATTCGGGCAATCCTGCCAACAGGCCGCTCATACGGGCTACATTGCGGTTGTCTTCGCCTGCCTGGTTGGCACAGCCATAGTACAGATCGTCGACTGCAGACCAATCCACCCCCGGGTTTCTGTCTGTCAGAGCTTTGATTGGAACAGCCCCCAGATCATCGGCACGAATCGGGGAAAGGCTGCCGCCATAGCGGCCGATGGGGGTTCGAATGGCATCGCAAATATAGGCGTTATTCATGGTTTTCCATTAATTCATCAAGGTTTGCGTGGGTGACAAGCGGTTGTCCGCGGTTGGATGACCTGCCATGAAACACGGCAATGGTTTTATCATCCTGATTGGCAACGGAGACAACGTAACTGCCGGTATTGCGGGTACGGTCCATTTCTGTCGCGCGGGCGGTCAATTGGTCGCCTTTCAAGGCGGGTCGTAAGAACTCGATGTGGCAGCCCATGGCGAAAGCCATCATGTTATGCGAGTTGCAGGCCAGCGCGAAGGTGGAATCTGCCAGCGTGAATATCAGTCCGCCGTGGCAAATATCGAAACCGTTAACCATCTCCGGGCGTATCGTCATGCTGGTTGTGGCATGCCCGGGGGTAACTTCAACAATTTCAATACCGAGGGCCTTTGAAGCGTTGTCATGGCTGAACAGGGCTTTGCTGCAAAGCCTGGCGAGTTCGGTTTTGTCCAGTGACTCAAGCACCTTTAAACTCCGGTGGTCGTTTTTCCATGAAAGCGGCAACGCCTTCGCGGTAGTCGTCGCTTTGCCCCAGTTCCTGCATGGCCTCTTGCTCCAGTTCAGTTTGTTCCAACAGGGTGTTACTGCTGGATGCGTGCAGCAGTTTCTTGATACGGCCAAGTGCCCGGGTTGGCTGGGTGGCAAAATAGCGGGCCATTTTATGTGCCTCATCCATCAATGCTTCATCGTCGATGCATTTCCAGATCAGGCCCCATTGTTCGGCGGTATCGGCATTCAGACGATCACCCAACATGGCCAGCCCCTTCGCCCTTGCCAGCCCGACTGCGCGCGGTAGATTCCAGGTGCCGCCTGAATCAGGTACCAGCCCTATTTTGCAAAACACCTGGATGAAACTGGCTGAGCGTGCAGCCAATACAATGTCACAGGCAAGCGCAATGCTGGAGCCGGCACCGGCTGCCACACCGTTGACTGCACAAATGACCGGCTTGGGCAGGTTCATGATGCTGCGGATTAACGGGTTGTAGTTTTTCTTTACCGACTCACCGAGGTCGGGTGGTGCATCATCTGCGGCAACCGAGCGGTCGCCAAGATCCTGCCCGGCACAAAAACCGCGGCCGGCACCGGTAATAAGCAGGCATCGGATAGCAGAGTCGTCGGTGACCTGCACCATGGCCTGCCGGACTTCGGTATGCATTTCAGCGGTGAAACTGTTCAGCGCTTTGGGTCGATTCAGTGTCAGTGTGGCTACCCCGGCATCGACGGTGAAAGTAATGGTTTTATAACCCATGTGGTTTCCTGAATTGAAAGCAGTCGAAAGGATACAAAACGAAGTAATAAATAGATAGTTGTGTATCATACATTTTTAATTTTTCTCAAACAGAAGGTTGGCTGACGCATGCCCGTTTACAGTCTTGAAGGAATCACCCCGGTTGTACACCCGGATGCCTACGTGCACGAAACTGCCGTGCTGATTGGTGACGTTATCGTCGGTGCCGGGTGTTACATTGGCCCCAATGCATCGCTGCGCGGGGATTTTGGGCGTATTTTGGTGAAGCAGGGTGCCAATGTGCAGGACACCTGTGTGATGCACACCTTTCCCGGCAAGGATTGCATCGTCGAACGTGATGGGCATGTTGGTCACGGCGCGGTATTGCATGGTTGCCACATTGGTGAGAATGCAATGGTAGGCATGAAGGCCGTGATAATGGATGATGCTGTGATCGGTGCGTCCTCCATTGTCGGTGCCACTGCTTTTGTGGCTTCCCGGTTTGAATGTGCACCACGCAGCCTGGTGATTGGTGTTCCGGCGAAGGTGAAAAGAGCGCTGTCAGACAAGGAAATTGAGTGGAAAACCCGCGGAACACGCGAGTATCAGCAGCTGACAGGGCGCTGCCATGCGTCCCTGCGCCGGGCAGAACCACTGACTGAACCTGAAGCCGACCGGCGCCGGATTGATGCTGGCAACTTTGAGTTCAAACCTGCCGGGTAACAGGTTTTTAAATTAGCCTGGGTCATCGGCGCGTTCAACCAGGGTCAGGATGTCATAAATGGCGACACTCACAGCATCCTGGTTTTTGACCTCCACGTCCCATACCACCACACCGGTTGCGCGGTCTTCATCAGGGCGTTTCGCCTTCCAGATCTTTTCCTTGGCGGTAAGGCGCACCTGGATGGTATCGCCGATACCAACCGGTTCCACAAAGCGCAGGTTTTCCAGGCCATAATTGGCCAGCACCGGGCCGGGGGCGGGATCGACGAACATGCCGGCAGCGGCTGAAATTATAAAGTAGCCGTGCGCAACCCGTTTGCCAAATAATGAATCCCTGGCGGCAAGTTCATCAAAGTGCGCGTAAAAATGGTCACCTGAAATACAACCAAAATTTACAATGTCAGCTTCTGTAACCGTGCGCCGATGGGTTATCAGTGTGTCGCCGATTTGCAGTTCATCAAAAGATTTCCTGAAGGGGTGAATCGCGTCCATCCTTGGTGTCGATCCGGTTGTAAACTGGCGGGTAATGGCCGTCAGCATGTCGGGCGAGCCCTGGATGGCGGTGCGTTGCATGTAGTGTTTAATGGCACGACTGCCACCCAGTTCTTCACCGCCACCGGCACGACCCGGACCACCATGAACCAAAGGTGCCAGCGGTGAACCGTGGCCGGTTGATTCTTTTGCACAAGCGCTGTCCAGCACCAGGATGCGACCGTGCCAGGCGGCGGTTCCCAGCACAATCCTGGCGGCTTCTTCAGGGTCTGCAGTGACCAGTGATCCCACCAGGCTGCCACGCCCCATTCTGGCCAGCTCAATGGCTTCGTCCTGGTTTGCGTATGGCATGATGGTGCTGACCGGGCCAAAGGCTTCGACCGCGTGTGCGGCTTCTGTTGCAAATGGCTTCTCACAGTACAGCAGCGTGGGCGGGAAAAACGCACCTTTTTCGCGGTCTGCGCCCAGCACATCGAACTCCCTGTTGCCACCATGCACGATTTGATTGCGGTCTGCCAGTTTTTCGACGGCTTGCCAGACATCTTCGACCTGGTCAGTACCCACCAGCGAGCCCATTTTCACACCCTCTGTTGACGGGTCGCCGACTGGTGTTTTATCAAGGCGGGTTTTAAGTGCCTCGACCACAGCTTCGACATGTTTCTGTGGCACGATGGCACGGCGGATGGCCGTACATTTCTGCCCGGCCTTGATGGTAATCTCCTGTGCCACACCCTTGATAAAGAGATCGAATTCGGGTGTTCCCGGCGCAGCCGACATGCCCAGGATGGAGCAGTTCAGGGAGTCGGCCTCCATATTGAACGGGATGCTGTTGGCGGTAATATTTGAATGGCTCTTGAGCATCTGTCCGGTGGTGGCTGAACCGGTGAAAGTGACGCTGTCCTGTTCATTGAGGTGGTCAAATATATCACCTGTACGCCCGCATATCAGTTGCAGGGAGCCTTCGGGCAGGATACCGGAAGCGATGATCTCCCGGACCATGGCTTCGGTCAGGTAGCACGATACCGTGGCGGGTTTGACGATTACCGGCACGCCGGCAATCAGGCTGGGGGCAATTTTTTCCAGCATGCCCCAGCAGGGAAAGTTGAAGGCATTGATATGCAGGGAAATACCGTGCTTTGCCGTCAGGATATGACGGCCCAGAAATGTACCTTTGGCTGACAGCTGCTCGACATTGCCTTCGACAGCAAACGTCTCATTGGGCAGTTCGCGTCGTGCGATCCCGGAGTAGGCAAAAACGGTACCTATGCCGCCCTCAATATCCACCCAGCCGTCGGCACGGGTGGCGCCGGTCTTGGCAGAGATCGCGTAAAATGCTTCCTTTTTATCCAGCAGGTGTTTGGCCAGTGCCTTGAGCATATTGGCCCGCTCATGAATGGTCATTTGCCGCAACGCCTGGCCACCGTGGTTACGCCCATGGTTTAGCATGTCAGCAAAATCGAGGCCGGCACTGCTTACCCGGCCAATGGTTTCACCATTGATGGCATTGCGTACTGCCACACCATCATCGTTGCCCGCGACCCAGGCGCCACATGCATAACTTTCGATTTTCATTCAGGTTCTCCGAATTGGATAGCGCAACAGGTTCAGTAAGAAAATCTGTCAGTGCCAGTTTTCCAGTGTGTGGACCAATTCTGTCAGGAAAGCATTGGTTTGGAAACCATCGATTGCCCGGTGATCAATGGTCAGGCTGACGTAGCACATGGGCCGAATGACAATGGTGTCTTCACCGTTGACCTCCTGTACCTTAATGCGTTTTTCAATCTTGCCGACGCCGAGGATGGCAGACTGGGGCTGGTTGATAACAATTGGTGTGGCAATCAGGCTGCCCGAAACGCCGTGGTTGGAGATGGTAAAGGTGCCGCTGCGGACATCTTCAGGCTTCAGCTGATTGTTGCGTGCCCGCCCGGTCAGGTCAGTCAGTCCGGCTGCGATTGCCTGCAGGTCCATTTCCCCGGCACCCTGCAATACCGGAACGATTAGTCCCTCCTCACCCAGGGCAGTACCGATGCCAATGTTGACGTGGTGGAATATCTCCAGGTGTTCGGCATGCCACTGGCTATTGACCCGGGGTACTTTCTTCAGAGCCGCAACAGCTGCAGCGACAAAATAGACTGTCAGGGTCAGTGGTGTGCCGCGCTGTCCGAACGCTTCCTTATGGGTTGCCCGGTGGCGCATGACAGCAGACAGGTCTGCTTCGAAGACAGCGGTAACGTGAGGTGCTGTATGCATCAGGCTGGCGACCATATTATCGGCGATACGCCGGCGCATTTTGTTGTGTGGAATGATTTCCGAACTGCCTTGTGTGCCAATCAGGGCCTCTGCATCCTGTAAGGTGATTCTTCCACCCCGGCCACTGCCGGTAACGCCACTGACATCCAGCTTGTGTTGCAGCACACGTTGCCGGACGGCCGGGCTCAGGCGCCGCAGATCCGGCGTTGCTGCGGTTATTTCTGCGGGTTTTTCTCCGGTTGGTGCGGTAGCCGGCACTGCGGTTTCTGCGGAGCTTGTGTTCAGTGTGCACAAGATGTCACCCGGGTTAACCTCCTCATCCTGGCGGATACGAATGTCTTCAATCCGTCCGGCTACGGGTGCAGCGATTTCCACCACGACTTTGTCGGTTTCGATTTCGACCACCGGCGCATGCGCGGCAACGCTGTCACCGGCCGCAACCAACCAGCGGCTAATGGTTGCTTCGGTGCCTTCCTGCTGGTCGTCAGGGAAATGGATGGGGATAGTATCAGCCATGGCTAGAACTCAAGCAGGTCTTGCATGGCGGTGGCTATACCCTTGCTACTGGGTACGACAGCATCCATCAATCCGGGGTTGTGCGGGCTGGGTACGTCCGGCATGGCGAGGCGGCGCGGCGGAGCGTCCAGCTCGAAGAATATGTTTTCTGTCAGGCAGGCGGCAATTTCCGCACCAAAACCGGCGGTGATGTTATCTTCATGCACAATCAGGCAGCGGTGGGTGCGACTGACTGATGCCAGCACGGTATCTTTGTCCCACGGCGACAGCGTGCGCAGGTCGATAACTTCAATATCCCCACCGAAGCTTTGTGCCGCCTTTTCGCAGCGGGGTACCATCGCGCCCCAGGTCACGACCGTCAATCGGTCGCCTGCACAAAGGGTGGTTGCACTGCCGAACGGGATGAGGAAGTCGTCACCGGGCCATGGCCGCCTGGCCCAGGCGCCGTCAAGCATTGAGCGATGCTCGAAAAAGATGGTTGGGTTGTTGTCGCGCATTGCCGTGCGCAGCAGGCCGACCGCATCCTGGGCGTTGGATGGCATGGCCAGTTGCCAGCCGATAGAGTGCAGCCATTTCACTTCATTGGCCTGGCTGTGCCAGGGATCGCCAACTTTAAAGAAACCACCGGGAATACGAACGACCATGGGAGCTGCGAACCGATTTGCCGTGCGCCAACGCATCGTGCCGCAGTCGTTTAGCTGCTCCTCTGCAGGGTCGGCATACTTGCGAAACTGAATTTCAGGCACCGGCATAAGGCCGGCTGCGGCCATGCCAACTGCGCGGCCAATGATGCCTTCCTCCGAAAGGCTGGTATCGAACACGCGGTTTTCGCCGTGGGTCTCCTGTAAACCCAGTGTGGCCGCGTGAACACCACCCTTGGGGCCGACATCTTCGCCAAAAACGACCAGTTTGGGATTACTTGCCAGTTCGACATCCAGGGTGCGGCGAATGGCAGTCAGCATGTTGATGCGTTCACCTTCCGGCTGTGGTTGGTGCGAGCCCGGCGGGAACCGGTGACCATCACACCACAGCCCGCCTTGTTGCTGAAGTTCGGGCTTGCCGTCACTGCCGGACTCACTGAACACATAGCGCCTGATGTTTTGTGCATCGGGCTGTGGGCGCTTGCGTACTTTTTCCAGTGCCGTTCTGACGTCTTCTTCTGCCCGATTGACGGCCAGTTCCCAGTCTTCCTCGCTCATCAGATTTTCAGCGAGGACAAATTCCTGCAAGCGGGGCAGGGGGTCGCGAGCAAGTTCCCCGGCTACCTGTTCCCCGCTTTTGTACTTCTGGGTGTCCTGGCCGGAGTGACCTGAAAGGCGTGGCACGGTCAGTCGTACCAGCGCCGGGCCATGGCCTTCGCGAACATGCTGGATGCCACGGGCAAGAAATATGGCTGTCTGCTGTGGGTCGCTGCCGTTGCCATCAAGGATGAACAGGTCGTTGAAGGCTGCAAGGTTCTGCGCGATATTGCCGCCTGGTGTCTGTTTTGTCGAGGGTACAGAAATACCGTAACCATTGTCTTCGATATAGAACAACATCGGCAGTTTGCGGGTTGTGGCATTGTTAAGTGCAGCCCAAAAGCCGCTGGTAGCGGTCGATGCATCGCCACCAAGCGCTACGCCGATTGCACCCTGTGATGAATCTTCCTGAAGTTCGCCGGTTTTGTACTGAATGGCCTCTGCCCAGCCGGAAACAGGCGTGTATTGTGCGCCCACGCCACCGCTCATCGGCAGGAAGGATGGCTTGCCATTTTTGCCAGGCAGGTTGAAAACCACGCCGATGTCCCGGCCATCGCTCATGCCGCCAGCGCGCATCATCGGACCGGCCATGGCGTCCTCAAGGTCGAGACCCAGTGCCAGCAGGAAAGGCCTGGAACGGTAGTAACCACTGGCAGCATCTCCCTGATGGTTGAGCATTGAAGCAAGAATGATCTGCGCCATGTCGTGGCCGCGAGCTGAGAACTGGTACAGCACCTCGCGGCTCTGTAGTAATTCGTTTTCTTCCAGATCGTCAATCGCCCGGGACAGCAGTGTCAGGTAAGCAATGCGGGGCCAGTCGAGATCGCTGGCAAACACGTTGGGTAAAGGGTCGAGTTGGCCGATCGGAGAAACAGTTGCCATTAAAATTCTTTCCAGGAGGTGTTTAAGAAATTATATACCTTATAGACAAGTATTTAATTGCAATTATCTTGATATAAAGCAATACATAAGGTATATAATTTCAATAATATTTATATAAGAGTAAGGAAATTGCTTTGGAGCTTGATAAACTGGATATTTCTATCCTTGGGGTAATGCAGAACAATGGTCGCTTGTCCAACCGTGACCTGGCCAAAGAAGTATCCCTGTCTCCGTCGCCCAGTTGGCGTCGTTTACGGGCACTGGAAGATGAGGGTGTGATCAAACGCTACACGGCGGTTGTCGACCGCCAGAAGGTTGGCCTGTCGATTATGGGTTTTGCGCATGTGACCCTCAACGATCACAGTTCTGACAAGGTCAAGAGCTTCGACCGTGCCATTCTCGAAGCGCCACAAGTGCTGGAATGCCATGCCACCAGTGGCGAGCATGACTATATGCTGAAAGTGGTGGCTCCGGACATGGCGTCCTACCAGGATTTTCTCAGTGAGTTCTTATTGAAAATAGGTGTGGTACGGACCGTCAATACCAGCTTTGTTCTGAAGCAGCAAAAAAATACCACGGTCCTGCCGCTCGACCAGATAAGGTCGGGCCGCTAGGCAGCCTGATGTTTAATACTGAACCTGAGTTGGACTGATGCTGCACTCCGGCAGGCTGAAAAACTGCAGCTCACCCAGCCTGCCGGCAAGCACATGTTCAGCTGGCGGGTCTTCCTTTTGCAAGGCTTCAGCCAGGTGTGAGGCTTCGGTCAGATAACTTGAATAACATGCCTGGCGCTTCGCATAAGGCATCGGCGTTTCCTCGGCCATGTCGGCACCCAGCGCTGAATCAAGCGAGAAGCGTTGCAGGCAGGTTGGGTCGTCCTTTTTGTTCCAGGAGCCGTCATACAGGTCGAAGTCATAGAGGCGTAAAAACAGCCTGCCTTGTTGTGCCACGAAATCAACCGCATCGAGCAGGAAACCCACTTCCAGGTCGTCCATGACATAGTGCACACTGATCCGGCACCAACCGGGTTTGATACCGGAGTAGCCGGCGGTAACACATTCGCGATAGACCGCAGACGTTTGTTCATCAATATTCAATAAGCGGTGTCCATACGGACCTGCGCAGGAACATCCCGCCCGTGACTGGATGCCGAAAAGATCGTTCAGCAAGGTAGTAACAAACTTGGGGTGCAGGTACTTGCCACTCGCCGGGTCGGCAACGATATTGAATGAAATAGTACCTACGCGCCGGGATGGATCCTGGTTGCCGAGTACCTCTACGGCCGGGTTGGCAATCCATCGGGTGAAAATCCGGTCCAGTAGCTCATGTTCCCGGTGTTCGATGCGGGCCGGAGTAACCCTGTCCTTGACTTCGAAAACCATGGCCGCTTTCAGGACCTGTAGCACGCCCGGGGTGCCGGGCTTCTCGCGTTCTTCAATATGGGTGATGAAGTCCTGGTTGTCGGGCCCGACATAATCGACTGTACCGCCCGCACTGACAGTGGGAGGAAGCTCGCGGTTGTACAGGCGTTCATTGAATACCAGCACACCACTGGAGCCAGGACCACCAAGAAATTTGTGTGGAGAGATGAAAATGGCATCCAGAGATGCATCACCTGCGTATTTTCCGGTTGCAGGGTTCATGTCGACCTGTACATAGGGTGCGCTGGCCGCGTAGTCGAAACACGCTATGGCATCATGGCGGTGCAGCAAGGCGGCAATTTCGTGTACTGGTGTTTTGATGCCGGTAACATTTGAAGCGGCGGAGAAAGAACCGATGCGCTGGCGGCCCTGGTAAGCAGGGTCTTGCAGCAATTCTTGCAGGTGGCCGAGATCGGTACCACCATCTGCATCCAGCCTCACATCGATCACGGTGGCCAGATTCTCGCGCCAGGAAATTTCATTTGAATGATGTTCATATGGGCCGACGAATACTACGGGTTGGCTTTTTTGCAGAAAGTCTTTGAATTGTTCTGCCACTTGTGGCCCGCTCGCCCGCTCAAGAAGTTGGCTCAGCAGCAGGCGCGTAGCCGGGGGCAAGGCAACACCAATTAATTGCTGAAATTTATCAATGGCACCGGTTGCGCCATTACCGACAGTAATTATTCTTCCACTTGCGCCGGCATTGACCGATCTTTTAATGCTCTCCTCTGCTTCGCGCAACAGTTGGGTCATAGAGCGGCCACTGATATCGTCTTCAGTATGGGAGTTGGCGTAAATACGCTGTAACTGGCGCAGATAATTTTCCACGAAACACAGGCAGCGCCCGGAAGCTGTGTAGTCTGCATACATCATCAGGCGCTCACCAAAAGGGGTCTGAATGGCCGCATCTGCACCGATAAGTTCGCGCCGCAGGAATTCAAAATCGAGAGGTGTGTTTTGTGTCATAACCCTTGGGCTGCTTTGATCCTGGCAGGTGGAATTGGCGCTCCCTACGAGAATCGAACTCGTGTTTCAGCCTTGAGAGGGCCGCGTCCTGGACCGCTAGACGAAGGGAGCGTGAATAGTCTGGTATTCAAACCGGATGGTCATGTTAAACTAGCACCAGCCTTATGTTCAACCAGCCAGCAAGGTTGTACAACAAAAAACACTAAAAGTTTTCGGGAATTTGACTATCAACAGCAGCATTATTATTTCAGCTGCGGACCACGGTATCGCGGTCCAGCAGCTTTGTCCGCACGCCACAGAAGTTGTCCGCCGCTTGCAGGAGGAAGGCTATGAAGCCTATATCGTGGGCGGCAGCGTGCGCGATCTGGTACTCGGCAAGGTACCCAAAGACTACGATGTCGCGACCGATGCGATTCCAGAGGAGGTCAAAACGGTCTTCCCGCGATGCCGGCTGATCGGACGGCGTTTTCGGCTCGCACACGTGCGCATGCACGGCACCCTGATTGAAGTTGCAACTTTTCGCGGTCCCCAGGTTTCTGACGATGACGACCATAAACATAAGAATGGGCGCATATTGCGGGACAATGTCTGGGGCACCCTTGAAGAGGATGCGGTGCGCCGTGACTTCACCATCAACGCATTGTTTCTGGATCCGGTCAGAACTGAAATCATGGATTTCGTTGGTGGTTACCCGGATTTAATGGACCGCAAGCTGCGCTTGATCGGTGATCCACGTACACGTTACCGTGAAGACCCCGTGCGGTTGTTACGTGCGGCACGTTTTATTGCCAAGCTCGGTGTCGAGCCTGATGAGGAAACCGCCGCGCCGATGACAGAAATGGCTTCGCTGTTGCACGATATACCTCCGGCGCGTCTATTCGAAGAGGTCTGCAAGTTGTTCATGACCGGTCATGCAAGCCAGACATGGCCGGCCCTGCAGCGCTTCCAGTTGACGCGTGCCCTGTTCCCGGTACTTGAGCGTGATGGCGAACCAGGTCAGGCCAGGGCTGGTAAGTTGTTGCTGAAGGCGCTGGCGAACACCGATGAGCGTATTGCTAACGATAAACCCGTGACACCGGCATTTTTGCTGGCAGCGATCATGTGGGAGCCGGTCCGGGCGCGGGCAGATGAACTGCAGGCAGATGGCCTGAATGAATATGCAGCACTCGGTGAAGCCGCTGATGAAGTGATGTCGCAGCAGGTGCAGCGTACGGCCATCCCCCGTCGCTTTAGTGTGGTTACGCGGCAAATATGGACCATGCAACCGCGCTTCAGGAATACGCGCGGCCGGCGCGCCAAGAGCCTGTTGCAGGAGCGCAGATTCAGGGCGGCCTACGATTTTCTATTACTGCGTGCGGAACAGGACACGTCGCTTCAGGGCTTGTGTGATCACTGGACTGAGGCTCAGAAAGGGGTGGAGCTCAATACGGGCCAGCGCCGTTCTGATGACCGCCGCGGCAATGACTCGCGCCGCCGCCCACCGCGCCGTGGCCGGCGACGGCGGGCACCCGGCACCGCTAAGTAAGGAATCTTGTATGCACGCCTGGCTGGGTTTGGGTGCAAATGTTCACCAGCCGTTGACGCAGGTTAAAGCGGCGATAGCCCATCTTCACAAAGTGCAGGGGCTTGAAGTTTCCCGGCTGTCTTCGTTTTACCGCTCAGCCCCGTGGGGTAATGAAGACCAGGACGATTTTGTTAATGCAGTGGTCCAGGTGTGGACGACCCTGGAACCTGCGGCATTATTGGCGACATGCCTGGCGATCGAGGATCGCATGGGCCGGCAAAGAGACGCGTCACGCTGGGGTCCGCGTGTCATCGATATAGATGTGCTGCTGTATGGCAACAGAACTATCTGCAGCGCTGATCTGGTTGTGCCGCATCCGTATATCCACCAGCGGGGGTTCGTTCTGTTGCCTCTTTGTGAACTGGATGCAAGCCTCGAGGTGCCGGGCCTGGGAACGGTGGGCTCCCTACAGGAGCAGGTAGATTGTAGCGGTGTGTCACGGCTGGATGACCAACGGAACGGGCCAGTTCAGGGGTTCGGTTCCCCCGCTGTCAAGGGGCAGGACACGAGGTGAAGTGTATTTTGTTGTTTTTTTGTCCAGAAACCATTGCTTTTTTTATATTTAGTGGTATTATTACAACCAATCTTGGTAAGACTGCAACACATACCAGGAGTCGCAGGGCGCGAAAAGACGGATACATCACTCCAAAATATGCCTTTCTCCTTAACCGGAGAAGGGCATTTTTTTTACCTGTGAAATTTCAAGGACGTTCAGATAAAAACACTTATATAACAATATGATATAGAATTTACTATTAATTCCATGAAACGGGTTCGAGAGAGTTTCCATGGCCCGCGACGCCTGTATAATATGCCGTGCAGGAAAAGCCTGTTGCTGGCCTGCGGTTGACAACAATGAAGGACAGAAAACACCCAAT
This sequence comes from Gammaproteobacteria bacterium, assembly GCA_024277815.1. Taxonomy (GTDB): domain Bacteria; phylum Pseudomonadota; class Gammaproteobacteria; order Xanthomonadales; family SZUA-36; genus SZUA-36. Next base: position 138,951 of record JAJRUM010000003.1, on the reverse strand, counting down.
GGATCAGGATTTTCTAGAGCTGTTGCAGAAATACAACAGTAATTCGACAAAAAAATCGCTGGCTGAACGCATCAACGAGTCCGACAGGTTCAGCAATTTCAGTAAAACCAGCGGAAATTTGTTGCTCGATTTTTCCCGTACAGATATGGGTGAGACAGTTCTGGCGGAATTGCTTAGCTGGGCAGGCAGTGGCGGCCTGGAGGCGTCGCGGGAACAATTGTTCCACGGTGCTGAGGTTAATTTTACTGAGCACCGGCCGGCACTGCATATGGCGCTGCGCAGCGAGGGCGTTTTACGCGAACTGGATACCGAAACCGTTAAGCGTGTCGCCGATACCAAAAACAGAATGCTGGGGTTTGCAGCCGCCTTTGCGGCGGGTCATTTGCCCGGCCTGCCGCAGCAACCGGTCCGGCATATCATTCATATTGGCATCGGTGGTTCCATGCTGGGTCCGCGCCTGTTGTTGGAAGCGCTGGGTGAACGGTCACCTTTGCAGGTACATTTTCTGTCCTCAGTTGACGCGCACTCCCGCAGCCGATTGCTGGCAGAAATTGATCCTGCTGAAACGGTGGTTATCGTTGCCACAAAAAGTTTCACCACCGAAGAGACCCTGCTGCATGCTCACAGGGTGATGGAATGGATGAAGCTGAATCTCGGGCAGGCTAAAGCCACTCATCGCCTGTTCGCAGTCAGTGGCAATTTCGCAGCGCTTGAAGCGTTTGGTGTAGCGCAAGCCAACGCGCTGTATTTGCCTGACTGGGTGGGTGGCCGCTATTCAGTCTGGTCTGCTGTCAGTTTGGCTGCAGCCTCCGTAATGGGTGAGGGTGGATTTGAACAGTTCTTGCAGGGTGCCGCAGAAATGGACCACCATTTTCTGACAGCCGCGATGGCAGACAACCTGCCGGTATTGATGGCCCTGACGGGTATTTGGCACCGGAATATTTGCTCCTATCCAACGCAAGCAGTTATCCCTTACGATCAGCGCCTGCGTTCCCTGCCGGCCTACCTTCAGCAGTTGGCGATGGAATCCGGCGGCAAGTCGACAGACCGCGCAGGCCAGCCGGTTACCTGCGATACCTCGCCGGTGCTTTTTGGTGAGACTGGAACGGATGCGCAGCACTCGTTGTTCCAGATGTTTCATCAGGGTACTGATATCGTTCCGCTGGATTTTATCGGCGTTATTCGACCGGATCACCACGATACAGAAGCCCATGCCGTGTTACTGGCAAATATGCTCGCTCAGGCGACCGCGCTGGCGACAGGAACCGCCGGCTTAAAAAATCAGGGCGACCCGGATGCGCATCGACAAATGCCGGGTGGACGGCCGTCAGAAATAATCCTGATGGATGAACTGACACCCGCTGCCCTGGGGCAATTGCTGGCGCTGTACGAACACAAGGTGTTTGTTGAGAGCGTACTTTGGAACATCAATCCTTTTGATCAGTTTGGTGTTGAACTGGGGAAAGTGCTGGCCACCAGTATCTTGCCTGCGTTACAAGGGCAGGCCAGTGAAATACCCGAATCCTACGGGCTCAATGCGATCCTTGGGTACATACAGCGTAAAAACCGGAATTAATTCCGGAACATCCTTTTTTGTCCTGTTGGGGTCGGTTATGCTTCGCATTCCTATTTAATCGCGCAGGCCGCCGGGCCGGATAAAAAATGCATTTAACGCCCTACAATCCTGAAGAACTGGAAATCCGTGCACAAGCGCGTTGGGACCAGGACGATACCTACCAGGTAACAGAAGATCCTGAGCTGGAGAAATTCTACTGCCTCTCCATGCTGCCTTACCCCTCCGGTGCTTTGCACATGGGCCATGTGCGCAATTACACCATTGGCGATGTGATTAGCCGTTATCAGCGAATGCTGGGCAAAAACGTGTTGCAGCCGATGGGTTGGGATGCCTTTGGTTTGCCGGCGGAAAATGCTGCGATAAAGAACAATACAGCGCCGGCCAAGTGGACCTACGCAAATATTGAGCACATGCGCGAACAGTTAAAACGGCTCGGTTTTGCTTATGACTGGTCGCGGGAGTTCGCTACCTGCACCCCGGAATATTATCGCTGGGAACAGTTGATGTTCACCCGCTTGATGGACAACGGCCTGGCGTATCGCAAGGACTCGGAGGTGAACTGGGACCCGGTTGACCAGACCGTGCTGGCCAATGAGCAGGTTATTGATGGGCGTGGCTGGCGGTCGGGTGCAATTGTCGAGCGCCGCACTATCCCGCAATGGTTTTTGCGTATTACAGACTATGCTGAAGAACTGCTCAGTGGCCTGGACGCGCTGGAACAGTGGCCGGAAGCGGTTAAAACCATGCAGCGCAACTGGATTGGGCGCTCAGAAGGTGCAGAGTTCGAGATGCATGTTTGTGACAGCCAGGGTGGGGTAAAGCCTGACGCACCGTCTGTTGGCGTATTCACAACCCGTCCAGACACCGCGTTCGGCATGACTTACGCGGTGTTGGCACCAGAACACCCGTTGGTTCTGAAGGTGGCAACTGCTGATTGCAGACAGCAGGTTGAGGCCTTTATTGAGTCAGCTGGCAAGACCAGTGAAGCTGACCGCACTTCCGCCGAGGGTTCGCTGGATAAACGTGGCGTCAACACCGGTGCGTTCCTGCTTAATCCGTTTACCGGCAAGCCGGTACCGCTGTATATCGCTGACTATGTGCTGATGGGCTACGGCACCGGTGCCATTATGGCAGTGCCCGGGCAGGACCAGCGCGACTGGGATTTTGCCAGGGCACATGATTTACCCATTGTACGTACCGTAGAGACGCCAGCAGACTGGGACGGTGAAGCCTATACCGGGGATGGCGTGGCCATTAACAGCGAATGGTTGAATGGCCTGGGCGTTGATGCAGCAAAGGAGAAGGCGCTGGCCTGGCTCGAATCAAAGGGGATAGGTGAACGTAAAGTCAATTATCGCCTGCGTGACTGGGGTGTCAGCCGACAGCGTTACTGGGGCTGCCCGATACCGGTGATCTATTGCCCGGACTGTGGTGCGCTGCCTGTGCCGGAGGATCAGCTGCCAGTGGTATTACCTGAAGACGTATCGTTCCTGGGCGTGCGATCCCCGATCAAAGCAGATCCGGAATGGCGTAAAACCCAGTGTCCGCGATGCGGTGGTGCAGCTGAACGCGAGACAGATACTTTTGACACGTTTATGGAATCATCATGGTACTGCGCACGGTATTGCTCGCCGGGTGCTGATGCCATGGTTGATGATCGTGTCAATTACTGGTTGCCTGTTGATCAGTACATTGGCGGTATTGAGCACGCTATTTTGCACCTGATGTACTTTCGTTTTTATCACAAGCTGATGCGTGATGCCGGCATGCTGGAAGCGGACGAACCGGTTACCCGGCTTCTCTGCCAGGGGATGGTGGTTGCAGAAACCTTCCGGCGCGAAGGTGAGGATGGTGAAACCATCTGGATCAATCCGGCAGAGGTTGAAGTTGAAAGGGATGAGAAGGGTAAGATGACCGGTGCAAGGCTGGTTACAGACGGCTTGCCGGTGGAGATCGGTGCGATTGAGAAGATGTCCAAGTCCAAGAATAATGGTGTGGATCCGAGGCACCTGGTCGATCGCTATGGCGCCGATACCGTGCGCCTGTTTTCCATGTTTGCCTCCCCGCCGGACCAGTCACTGGAGTGGTCTGATTCCGGTGTTGAAGGTTCATTCCGGTTTTTGCGCCGTCTGTGGTCCATGGTTATGGAACATATCGCCGCCGGTCAGGTTGAAGCGCTGAATACGGAGCAGTTGAGTGCCGAACAGAAAACGATCCGGCGCTATATCCACGATACCATTGCCAAGGTCAGTGACGATATCGGTCGCCGCCAGACCTTCAATACCGCCATTGCCGCCGTCATGGAACTGAGCAACCACCTTGGACGCTTTGACGACCAAAGTTCGCAGGGGCGTGCGGTACTGGATGAAGCCTGGAAGGCAGTGGTACGCTTGCTGGCACCGATAACACCACATATTTCCGAGACCCTTTGGGAGTTGCTGGGCGAACAGGGGAGTGTCGTTAGCACGCCGTGGCCTGAAGTGGATGAGGCTGCCCGCGTGCGTGACAAAATTACACTGGTGGTACAGGTCAATGGCAAGCTGCGTGCGCGCATTGAGCTCGCGTCCGGCAGTGACGAAACGCAGGCTATGGCTGCTGCTACATCGGAGCAGAATGTAAGCAAATATACCGGGGGCAAGACAATTCGCAAAGTCATCTACGTGCCGGACCGGTTACTGAATATTGTTGCGAACTGAATATGCCGATCACGCTAATAAATATATCGCGGCTGGCTGCTGCAATGCTTGTTCCGGCGCTGCTCATGGGTTGTGGATTCCAGCTACAGACCCGCGCTGAATTACCTGCCGATATGCAGCAGACACGGCTGGAAATTCAGTCTCCGTACAGTTCATTTGCCCGCCGGCTTGAAACCCTGCTGGAACAGAACGGCGCGCGAATTGTGGAGAAAGGGGATAACGCAGCTGTGCTGGAGGTTCCACAGAACCGCATGCGCAAGGAAATTCAATCCATTGGCGATAACGCCCGGGTGCGTGAGTACCTGATTCGACATACGGTGCAATTCCGCTTGCTCGATAGTCAGGGCAACGAAATGATTCCATTACAGACTTTCGAACAGAGCCGTGTTTACAGTTTTAACGAGCAGGATATTCTGGCAGCCGAACGGGAAGATGAATTTCTGCGCAATGATCTGTCAGACAGCCTCGCGCGCATGGTTGTAAGGCGCCTGGGCACATACGGTAAGTAATCAGTATGCAGATCAAAGCGGATCAACTGTCCGGTAGTCTGCAGCGAGGCCTTGCTCCGGTCTACCTGGTGGGTGGTGAAGAACCCCTGCTGCTGCAGGAATGTTGTGACGCGATCAGACAGGCCGCCAGGGAGAAAGGTTTTGCAGAACGGGAACTCCTGCAGGTTGAGCGTGGTTTCGACTGGTCGTTGTTACAACAGGCCGCAGCGCCTTCCCTGTTTGCGTCGCAAAAGATTATCGATTTGCGCCTGCGCACCGGAAAACCGGGCCGCGAGGGCGGCAAGGCACTGACTGAGTGGGCAGCTGCCCCTGACCCCAATATCATTTTACTGGTCAGCTGTGAGCAGTGGGATGCCAGTTCGCGTAAGTCAAAATGGGCGACCGCATTGGCAAAAGCGGGCCAGCGGGTTGAAGTGTGGCCCATCAAAGCGGCGGAATTGCCCGGTTGGTTGGCGCAACGAATGCAAAAGCACGGTATGCAGCCAGAACCCGGGGTTCTGGAATTGCTCGCTGATCGTCTCGAAGGAAACCTGCTGGCTGCGAACCAGGAAATTGACCGCCTCGCATTGTTGAAGGGTACTGGCACCATCAGTGTGGATGATGTTGTACGCGCAGTCGCAGACAGTAGCCGTTTCGATGCTTTCATACTGGCGGAGCACATGTTGTCCGGGAGTCTGCGCGATGGTTTGCGTGTGGCGGCTGGTTTGCAGCGCGCCAACACACCTTTACCGCTGATTGTAGGGGCGCTGATCCGGGAGTTGCAGACCACAGAGGCGTTCAGGTTAGCCATGCGGGGAGGGGAGCAGGAAGCTGCGGTCTTCAGACGTCTGAATATCTGGTTCAACCGGCAAAACACCATTCGTTCTGCGGCGCGGCGCCTGAATACCAGAAGCTTGTTTGCCGCATTCAGACAACTCGCTTTGATTGACAGGCAAAGCAAGGGTCGTGCCGGTGGAGACCCATGGCAAAGCCTTGATGTTTTGCTGTTGCAGCTTTCCAAGTGACAGCAGAGCCACTGGCAATACTCGGGGGAACGTTTGACCCGGTGCACTTTGCCCATTTGCGCTGCGCGGATGAGGTGCGGGAAAAGCTTGGGTTGGAGACGGCATTCTTATTGCCAGGGGGCAACCCTCCGCACCGGATGCGTCCGCAAGCGAGTAACAGACAGCGCCTGGAAATGCTGCAACTGGCCATTTTGGACTTTCCCCACCTGCAGATTGATCGCCGGGAACTTGACCGCGAAGGCCCTTCGTACATGATTGATACCTTGCAGGATTTGCGTAAAGAATTCCCCGGGCGACCTGTGGTGCTGGTCATCGGTCAGGATGCAGCGAATCACCTGCACAGTTGGCATCGTTGGCAAGCGTTGTTTGATCTTGCCCATATTGTCGTCATGACGAGACCAGGGGTGATGACTGAGTACCAGCCTGAACTGGCAAAACAGTTTCTACAAAGGGAATGTACGGACGTGGCGGCTATAAGCCAGACGGAAGCTGGTCATGTGCTGGCGCTTGAAGTTACCGCCATTGATATTTGTGCAACCACCATTCAGAGCATGCTCCGCCTTGGCAGGTCACCGCGGACGATGTTGCCTGCCGCGGTTCTGGACTATATTTTTGATCAGGGTTTATACCTGAAAAAAGAATAAGGACTTAAAACCGGCAAATTCACATGCCAGCCTGGCGACCCCGGCCCATAACATATGCTTTACGTCATGCACGCTGACCGTTAAAATCAGTAGCACTCCGTATAGGCAATACTTAAATTTGAATATTCAAACCGTCCGAGACGAACTAACCACTGATCAGTTGCAACAACTCGTAGTTTCCGCTTTAGAAGACTTCAAGGCCATCGATGTACTGGTGATCGATGTTACCGGCCATAATCCACTAACTGAACGCATGGTGATTGCATCAGGCAATTCAACGCGGCACGTTAAGTCGATGGCTGAGAATCTGGTTCTAAAGGCCAAGTCAAAAGGTAACCCACCCCTTGGTATTGAAGGCCAGGGTGAGGGTGAATGGGTGCTGGTGGATCTTAATGATGTCATCGTGCACCTGATGCTCCCCCAGACCAGGGCTTTTTACAACCTCGAGAAACTCTGGGAAGCCAGCGCCAGTCACCGTAGTACTGTAAGCAGTCCGGCCTGACCGGCGGCAGGGTTTACGTATGCACCTTCTGGTTGCCGCCGTTGGCCAGCGTATGCCGCACTGGGTTGCCGAAGGGTGGTCCGAATATGCGCGCAGAATGCCTCCGAATCTGGGTTTGTCGCTGCGTGAAATCAACCTGGAAAAGCGCGGAAAAAATGCCGATACCCGGCGCTTGAGAGCGATTGAAAGCCAGGCGTTACTGGCTGCCATGCCAGCACGGGCGAGGGTCATAGCACTGGATGTTAAAGGCCATGGCTGGTCAACGGGAAAACTTGCCAAAAATCTCGAGCAGTGGCTCGGAGATGGCAGGGATGTCGGGTTCATGATTGGTGGTCCGGACGGGATTTCGGCCGAAGTTCTTCAGCAGGCTGACAATCGCTGGTCGCTCGGCCCCCTGACCTTGCCGCACCCGTTGGTCAGGGTGGTGCTGGCAGAACAGTTGTACCGGGCATGGACAATTACTCAAAATCACCCCTACCACCGCGCATGAGTGTTGTCGATGCATAACCAGGCAGACCTGATACTGGCTTCAGCATCACCCAGGCGGCGGGAATTGCTGCAGCAATTGGCTGTCAGATTCAAAGTGACGCCGGCAGACATTAATGAAATCAGGCTGAAGGGGGAGGTGGCAAAGGACTTTGTGCAACGCATGGCGCTGGAAAAAGCCATTGCGGGCTTTGAACAGGGCGGTGCTACGCTGCCGGCGCTGGGGTCTGACACCATCGTATTGTTGGACGGCGAGGTCTTTGGCAAACCTGAGTCACGACAAGGCGCCGTAGCGATGTTGCGGCGCCTGTCCGGGCAGACACACCACGTGTATTCGGCCGTCGCATTGGCAACAAGGGCTGGCAAGGCATTGCAGACTCTCAATATCACGGCGGTCACATTCGCTGCTATACCAACGCCATGGATCGAGCGCTATTGTCAGCAGGATGAGCCGATGGATAAGGCTGGTGCCTATGCTGTACAGGGCGGGACTGGTCAGTTTATTCGTTGCATAGAAGGCAGTTATTCCGGTGTAATGGGGTTACCATTATACGAAACAGCCGTGTTATTGCGGCAGGCGGGGTTGCTGGTATGAGAGAAGAGATCCTGATAAATGTGACCCCTACTGAAACCCGGGTTGCAGTCGTAGAGAATGGTATGTTGCAAGAGGTTTCCCTCGAACGTAACAGCCATGTTGGCTATATCGGCAATATCTATAAAGGCCGCGTATCCCGGGTGCTTCCGGGAATGGAGGCAGCGTTCATTGATATCGGCCTTGAACGCACTGCGTTTCTGCATGCTTCAGATATTTATTCCGTTGAGCGGGAACAGTCACCCGATGAACTCCCTCCGGAGCCACCGATTGCGTCGCTGGTCAGAGAGGGTGAAGAGGTTGTGGTGCAGGTTATCAAGGATCCGTTGGGTACCAAGGGTGCGCGTCTGACGACCAACCTTAGTGTGCCCTCACGTTTTCTGGTTTTGCTGCCAGACAGTGAAACCATTGCTGTGTCGGTGCGAATTGAAGATGAAGCTGAGCGAGAGCGGTTGCTGGGTTTGTTGGGAACGCTTCGCCAGCATGAAGGCAAGCATGGCTATATCGTACGAACCAATGCAGAAAACGTTAATGAATTCGCCCTTGCCGCCGACATGTCGTACCTCGGGAAGATCTGGGAGTGTATTACTGACCTGACGGCGACCACCAAGCCGGGTGAATGCATTTATGAAGACCTTTCATTACCGCTGCGGGCGCTGCGGGATCATATGCATGCCGACGTGGAAAAGGTTCGCATCGACTCAAAGGCAAAGTTCATGCATCTGCAGGAGTTCGCCGGCAAATTTTTGCCTGAATGGACGCAACGGATTGAGTACTACACGGCTGACCGGCCGTTATTCGACCTTTATGGTATCGAAGACGAAATCAACAATGCCTTGCATCGCAGGACCTCACTTAAGTCGGGCGGTCATCTCGTTATCGACCAGACAGAGGCCATGACCACGATTGACGTTAACACCGGCGCTTTTGTGGGCCATCGTACGCTTGAGGAAACCATCTATAAGACCAACCTGGAAGCAGCCCAGGCACTGGCCAGGCAGCTTCGTTTGCGCAATCTCGGCGGGATTATCATTATCGACTTTATCGACATGCACAATGAAGAACATAAAAGGCAGGTAATGCTGACCCTTGAGCGCGCTCTGGATCGTGATCACGCCAAGACGAAAATCTGTGAGATATCTTCTTTGGGGCTGGTTGAGATGACCCGCAAGCGCACGACAGAAAGCCTTGGGCATGTATTGTGTGAGCCCTGCCCGGTCTGCTCAGGACGTGGTGTGCTCAAAAGTGCAGATACCGTGGTGCTGGAGGTGTTCCGTGAAATCATGCGTTCCAGTCGACAGTTCGAAGCCAGCCGATTACTGGTGGTCGCATCACCGGCGGTGGTCGACCGGATACTTGATGATCAATCCACCACAGTGGCAGAGTTGGAGGAAGTGATCGGGAAGTCCATTCGTTTCCAGCGCGAGGAGCAGTACACCCAGGAACAGTTTGATGTCGTATTGCTGTAGGTTCTGAGCAGAATGGAGAATGTGCGTACATTTTTTCGCCGGTTAAGAACACTGTTGTGGACGGCATTGACGATCATCACGGTGCTGGCTGCGGTCTTGGTCGGCATCGGTAAACTTTTGATGCCCTACAGCGACTATTACCAACCGAAGCTCGAGGCATGGTTGACAAGGGCGTTCAATCAGCCGGTCAGGGTCGAAAGTTTTAATGGCGAATGGAAAGCTTTTGGTCCGCGTATCAGCTTGCAGGGTGTTACTTTCATGCCCGAGGGTATGCAGTCTGAAATCGCCATCCGCCAGGCCGCACTGGACATCAAGCCTCTGAACGCGTTGATCCCGGGCCGGCCTCTGTACAGTTTTCGTATCATCGGCGCGGATCTTTCGCTTGAGCGCACGACCGATGGCCGATACCTGTTATCGGGGTTGGGCGTCAGCAATCGCAATTCAGGCCGCAACCGCAACCCCCAGTTACGCAATGTGGCGTTGAATGGGGAGGTTCGGCTGGAAAACTCCAATCTGAGTTTTGATGACCCGGAGCGGGAAATTCATCTGGTTTTGACCAATGTGAATGGCCGATTGAAAATGGATGGCCAGCGCATGGCCGCCGAGATTCAGGCACGGGTGGCTGATCGTGATAGGCGCCTTGCTGTCGGTGACCTGGAAGCGACGGTGCAGGTTGAGCTGGATACGGAACAGCACCTTGCCGCTGCCCGCTGGCACATCAAAACCGGGGAGTTGATGCTGGCTGAGTTGGTCAGGCAATTGCCCCATCACCCCTTACTGCCGGTTTCCGGCTGGTTGAATGCAGAGTTATGGGGGGGGTGGCGCCAGAACAGTGCACAGGAAATGCGGGGTGTAGTGGATTTGCGGGATGCACAATTATCCTCGCAATCCGGTCCGCTGGTTATCGATCATCTGAACAGTCGTTTCAATTGGTCGTTTTCCAGCGCAAAAGACTGGCGGATTGAATTGTCTGATCTGGAGGTCAGTCAGGCAGGGGTTGACTGGCAAAGTGCGCACTTGTCGGTGGCCAGAAACCTTCCACAGAACCTGGGTTTGTGGGTCAGTTCTGATTTTCTCAGGCTGGATTTCCACTGCAACTGACACAGAGAATCATGGCGTCGTATGCCACCGAGTGGCCGGCAGCGATACCCCGGCGTGCGCAAGGCAGTGTAAAAGATTTTGACCTGTTGCTGGATTCAAAATGGCATCTCAAAAAGGTATTCGGGCAACTTGAGAATGGTCATTTCTGGGGTTGGGGAAAAGGCCCGGAAGTGGCTGGTATCAATGCGCGTTTCGCGCTGATGGATGATGGTGGGGGGGTTGATTTTGAAGGCCAGCAAGTCAAGCTGGATTGGCCGCGTGTTTTTCGCCGCCAACTGACCTTTGCTGTCAGTACCTGCAATATCGAAGTGCTGTTGCGCAATACCAGCGACTGGCAGTTGGATATGAATCAGTGCCGTGTACAAAATGATGACATCAGTGCCTATGGCCGTGTACGGGCAAGCTCCAACGAGGGTAAGCCGGCGGTGGATGTCAACCTGGTTATGGAGCGCGGCGATATTGCCCGTTTTGGTGACTATTGGCCAGAAAATATAATGAATAAGCCAACCTTGCATTGGTTGCGCACCTCGCTGTTGAGCGGACGGATTGTCAATGGCCGATTCTCCATGAGCGGTGATCTGGATGACTTTCCGTTCAAGAACTATCGCGGCCGCATGCAGGCCATTGCACCTGTAGAGGATGCGGACCTCAAATATGCCATCGGCTGGCCGCACGCCCGGCAAATCACAGCAACCGCAACTTTTGACGGTCCCGGCATGATCGTAAACGGCCGGATTGGTGATACTGGCGGCGCTGTTGTTGATCAGGTTGATGCCCGAATACCGGATTTTAAACAACCCCAACTGGATGTCGAATTCCGCAGCGCAACCGGCCTGACAAGTTTGACAGGCTTTATTAAACAATCACCACTGCTGCATGGCATGGATCTGGATCCTGATCAGTTTGTTTTGTCCGGTGACGCCAAAATTGATGGCAAACTGCATATCCGTCTGGGTAAACCGAACGAACATTTACAGGTGGCTGGTTCTGTACAAATGCAGGATGCGAAGTTTGTAGATAGTGTCTCCGGGACTGAACTGGATGCGCTTACAGGCAGCCTGGGCTACTCGCGTGACGGACTGGCAGGAAAACAGATTGCGGCCAGTTTCAGAGACTATCCAGTGACCCTGGATGTTGAAGCTGATTGGGATGCCGACGAGGTTTTCCGTGCCACCCTGCACGGTGATCTGCCAGCAGATCGTGTGATACCGGATAACCTGATGCTGCGGCAACCACTTTTCAGTCGTGCCATTGGTATCAGTCCCTGGGATATCAGTTTGAGTATTGCCTCCATCGAAGGCCGTGAGAAACGTGATATCTGGCTGGAAATATACAGTGGGCTTGAGGGCACAATGATTGATTTGCCCGCACCCCTGAATAAGAGTGTTGAGGCTTCCTGGCCGTTGATGGTGCGTTATCCGATTCGTTCCAGCCGACGCATACTGACCGCATATCTGGTTGGCCGTGCGCAGCTGAGAATGGAGCTGCTGGGGGAGGATTCGAAACCGCTTCGGGCAGCCATCGGCCTGGGTGAAAAGGCAGGTGGTTTGCCGTCACCGGGGCAGTTTGTAGTAACCGGTTCAGTGCCTGTGTTCGACCTTGAAGGCTGGGTGGATCTCACCGTCAGTGAGTTTTCGAAGGCAGAGCAAAGCGACGGTCTGGTTTTGCATACTGCCAGCCTGGATGCGCAGCAAATCAGGATATTCGACCGTTTGTTCGATGACGTCGAGCTTGAGATGTTGTATGAAGATGCAGTTATATTCGGTGAGTTCGATGGCAAGGACATCGTCGGGAAAATTCGGCACTATCAGAATGAAGATGGCTCCAATAGCCTGACCGGCGAGTTTGAGCGGCTGATTATGCCCGACCCCGTCACCGGTGGCGTTACCATGGAAACCAACCCGGCCGAGTTGCCTGAAATGCGTTTCTTTAGCAAGGAGTTCAGCTATCTCGGTGTAGACCTGGGTGAAACCCGTATAGAGGGGTATCCGGTAAAAAACGGTTTTCATTTTGACTCCATAGAAGCAAAGTCACCGCGACTTGAACTCAGTGCTTCCGGTGACTGGACCCGGGATGAAGAAGAACGCTCAGATTTTAATATTCGTATCACCTCAGAAAGTCTGGGCGCCGTACTTGAGGCCATGGATATTTCGTCCGCTATGCAAGGTGGCCAGACGGTGGTTCATTTTGACGCCTGGTGGAACGGGCCACCGGCCGCTTTCGCGCTTGAACGGCTGAACGGCGAAATGGATCTGAATATCGTGCAAGGGAATATTCTGACTGCAGAGCCGGGTGCTGGCCGCATGCTGGGCCTGCTCAGTCTGACTGAACTGCCTCGCAGGCTGGCCATGGATTTCCGCGATGTGTTTGACCAGGGTTTCAGTTTTGATCAGGCAACCGGCACGATGCAGCTCGAAAATGGCAACAGCTTCACCGATGACCTGGTGTTAAAGTCCACCGCAGCGGAAATTTCCATTGTTGGCAGCACGGACCTGGTAGCGCAGACTTTCAATTATGAATTCTCTGTACGCCCGGGTGTGAGCAAGGCGTTGCCGGTCATCGGTGCTATTGCTGGCGGACCTGCCGGAGCGGCTGCCGGTCTGGCTCTGCAGGCTTTGCTGCGTGACGCCCTCGGTGAAGCTGCAGAGGCAAAATATACGATTCGGGGACCATGGGAAGATCCAAAGGTTGAACCGGTAACCAGGCTGCGCGGCGGAACTACCTCCCGCCAAAACCCGGCAGCGGTGACAGAACCAATAGCAGACGGTGCCGAACAGGCGCAAACAACAGGTGAAGAGAAAAATGACTGAGGCACTTAAATTGGCAGAACAGCAATTGCTGGCCCCCGGCGGGCTCGGTCATACCGATCTGGAAAAAGTTCTTGACCACCTGATGGGGCCGTCAGTTGATGCGGGTGATCTGTATTTTCAAAGTACCAGCCACGAATCCTGGGCCCTGGAGGATGGCCTTGTGCGCAGCGGTGCACACGCACTGGAGCAGGGCGTGGGAATTCGGGCAATCAGTGGTGAGAAGACCGGCTTTGCTTATGCGGATGAAATTATCATGCCTTCGCTGTTACAGGCTTCGACTGCTGCCCGTGCAATCGCCCGCCAGGGTGCCCAGGGAACGGTTCAGGCGTGGCGGCGGCAGTCTCCGCAGGCGTTGTATCTGCCTGCCGACCCGATGCAGGCACTGAGTGCGGATGAAAAGGTAGACCTGTTGCGAAAAATTGATGCTTACACGCGCTCACTGGATACCCGGGTCAAGCAGGTGATGGTTAGTATGGCGGCGACCCATGAAACCATCCTGGTAGCCTCGACCGATGGTTCGCTGGCTGCTGATGTGCGCCCGCTGGTGCGCCTGAATGTGACCGTTATCGCGGAACAGAATGACCGCCGGGAGCAGGGCAGTGATGGCGGTGGTGGCCGCTTTGACTATTTGCAGCTGATCCAGGATAACGCCTGGCAACGGTTTGCTGATGAGGCGGTTCGCCAGGCACTGGTCAATCTCGAAGCGGATGCAGCACCTGCCGGCACCATGACTGTGGTGCTCGGGCCCGGTTGGCCGGGTGTGTTATTACACGAGGCTGTAGGCCATGGACTCGAGGGTGATTTTAATCGCAAAGGCACCTCCGCATTCAGTGGCCGCATGGGTGAGAAGGTTGCAGCAGATGGCGTGACCATCGTAGATGATGGCACGCTTGCAGAGCGGCGCGGATCACTGACTGTGGATGATGAGGGTACACCGACAGAGCAAACCGTACTGATCGAAGATGGCATCCTGGTCAGCTATATGCAGGACAAACTGAATGCCCGTTTAATGAAGATGAAACCAACCGGCAATGGGCGGCGGGAATCATTTACTCACCTGCCGATGCCCAGAATGACGAACACTTTTATGCTGCCGGGTGAACACGACCCCGGTGAGATTATTTCTTCGGTGGAAAAAGGCTTGTACGCCGTCAATTTTGCAGGTGGCCAGGTCGATATTACTTCAGGAAAGTTTGTGTTTTCGGCCAGTGAGGCCTATCTGATCGAAAATGGCAAGGTCACAAGACCGGTGCGGGGGGCTACCCTGATTGGCAATGGTCCGGAGGTGATGACCCGGGTCAGCATGGTTGGCAACGATCTGAAACTGGACGCTGGTGTTGGCGTTTGCGGTAAAGATGGGCAGAGTGTCCCGGTGGGTGTAGGGCAACCTACGTTACGAATTAATTCGCTGACGGTTGGCGGAACGCAGACGTGAGAACCGGGATAGCGCCGGCCTCAAGCGGTCAAGGCAGTGGGTTTTGTGTGTCAGCATCGCGCAGCAATTTGAATATTTTACGTGCTGCTGCGGGCGGCTTACCCAGCCCGGCTTCTTTTCTTGCGTTGCGTATTAATTGCCGTAAAGTTTGTGCGTTAATAGCGGGTACTTGTTGCAGCAACTCAGAGAGTTCCTGGTCACCACCGTCGATCAGCCTGTCCCGCCAGGCTTCGACAAGATGATGGCGTATCGTCACTTGGCGATTTTTCTTGTCGGCATTGTTGACGGCATCAAGCAGTTGGCGGGTATCGCGCTTACGCAGCATTTTTCCCACCGTCATCAACTGCCTTTTGCGAGCACCATGCGCACGAATACTGCGGGCAAATCCAACTTCTTCACGCAAGTCCTGATCCAGGGGCATGCGTTGCAGTCGGCTTGCCGGCATCGTGATCAGTTTTTTAGCCAGTTCCAGCAGTTCCTGCGCTTCCCTTTTACGCTGGCTTTTGCTGACCTCGGGCGAATCGCTGTCAGGCGTGGATTCCGTTGCTTCGAGTTCGTTCATACTACACACCCATGTAAGGGAACAATCCAATGATAGATTCGAGTATGGTAGCCCAGGCAGTGCCTGACCGCGATCAGGAATTGTCCGTGATCGCAGAATGCGCAGAAGTTGCCATCCGGCATGCCCAAAGCCTCGGTGCAGACAGCGCTGAAGTATCTGCGAGTATTCACTATGGATTGGATGTCAATGTCCGGCTTGGAGAAGTCGAAACGCTGGAACATTCCCGCGATCGCGGTATGGGTATCAGTGTGTACATTAATGACAGCAAGGGTCATGCCAGCAGCGCTGATTTACGGGCCGAATCGATTCGCACCTGTGTAGAGAAGGCCATTGACATCGCACGATTCACCCAGGCCGACAAGTGCAATGGCCTGGCACCGTCTGAGCGCCTGTGCAGCCACTTTCCAGATCTGGATCTGTGGCATCCGCAACCACTGGATGCGGTTGCAACCATGGAGCGTGCGTTGGCCTGCGAGGCTGCGGGAATGGATAACCCGGCCATTGCCAATTCAGATGGTGCTTCTGCTTCTATCGGCGTCGGTTTGAGCGTGTACGCCAACTCCAATGGTTTTACGGGGCGCAGGGATGGTACCCGCTACGGACAGAGTTGCGTATTGATTGCCGGCGAAAATGAGGCCATGCAGCGTGACTACTGGTACGACTCGCGGCGGGCATTTGCTGATCTCGAAGCCGCTGAGCACACCGGCGCTGAGGCAGCGCGGCGAACGGTCATGCGCCTGGGTGCACGCAAAATTTCAACCTGCGAAGTGCCGGTTTTGTTCGCGCCGGAAGTTGCCAAAGGCATTGTCGGGCATCTGCTGGCCGCGATTTCCGGCGGGGCATTATATCGAAATGCTTCTTTCCTGAAGGAGACCGCCGGCCAGCAATTATTTGCAGACTGGATGCGGATGTCAGAACGTCCATTCATCAGGCGTGGACCATCAAGTACTGCATTCGATGCTGAAGGTGTTGCAACCGCGGAGCGCGACATTATTCAGGATGGTGTGTTGACGGGCTATGTGCTTGGCAGTTATTCAGCTTGCAGGCTGGGCCTGGAGACCACTGCCAATGCCGGTGGTGTGCACAATCTGCTGGTTGAACCCGGTCGCCATTCAGCACAGGAACTGGTAGCGCAAATGGGCACTGGTTTACTGGTCACTGAGGTGATGGGCCAGGGCGTGAGCATTGTGACCGGTGACTATTCCAGGGGAGCCGGTGGCTTCTGGGTCGAAAATGGTGAAATCCAGTATCCGGTTGATGAGGTTACTATTGCCGGCCACCTGAGAGACATGTTCATGTCTGTTGAAGCGGTCGGTAACGATGTTGATGAGCGCTCCAATATTCAGGTCGGCTCCATGCTGCTTGGCAAAATGACTGTTGCCGGTTCTTAACGCGCTGCAGCATAAGAATGTTCCGTAAGTTACGAATTGCAATTTTGCTGACCATTCTGGTGGTCGTTGGTGGCAGGCAGTTGCTTACCGAGAGTCGGTTCAGTAGCTGGAAGCAGCCTCTTTGGGTGACGATTTACCCGGTCATTGCCGGCTCGGCCGAAAATATACAGAGCTACACAGACGGTCTTACGCCTGAATCTTTTCGGCAGATCAAAACATTTATTGGCCAACAGGCAGCGCGGCATGGTCGGCAGTTGGATACGCCTGTTGTTATTCAGGTAGCACGACCGTTGACAAGCCTGCCGCCGGCATTGCCGAGCGAAAGTTTTGGGCTCAGTGTTGCACTCTGGAGCCTGAAAATGCGTTGGTGGGTGTGGAGGAATGGAAGTCAGCCTGACCTGGCAGCAGAAGATATTCGCATGTTTGTTCTCTATCAGAACAATAAGCCCGGCGGTTTACTGGAGCGTTCTGTAGGAATTAAAAATGGTGGTTACGGGGTGGTCAACGCGGTGGCGTCCCGGCAACTGGCAGCCCGCAACCGTTTCGTTATCACCCACGAGTTGATGCATATTCTGGGTGCCAGCGATAAATATGACCCGGCTACCGGCCAGCCAGTTCCGCCCGACGGCCTGGCAAACCCGTCAAAAGTCCCGCTCTACCCGCAACAGCAAGCCGAGATTATGGCGGGTCGGGTTGCCATCTCTCTGAACCGTTGGCGCCAGCCCGGCAATCTGAAAGACTATGTTATCGGTGATGCGACGGCTACCGAAATCGGCTGGTAGTCCTCGCAGCTGGCGGCAGCCTGAAGGCCGTCAGTCGGTCACCCGGTAGTTGCTGGCATTTTTTTTGATAAACAGTGCACCCAGCCACGGCATGAAACGGTTGATCCAGACCAGTATTTTATATTGCCTGCCGGGAATCACCGGAGATTTGACTTTACCTGCGACCATGGCCTCCAGCGTCTCTCTGACGACCAGGTCAGCGTCAAGCCACAGGTAGCCCGGCAGTTGGCTGACGACCTCACGGGTATTGTTGGTATCGTGAAACTCACTGTATGTAAAGCCGGGACACAGCGCTGTGACTTTGACGCCAGCTGCCTCGTTTTCCAGTGCCAGTGATTCAGTGAATTTAATCAGAAATGACTTGCTTGCACCATATAAAGTGTGGCCGGCGCTGGAAGGTATAAGGCCCGCGACAGATGCAACATTGACAATAAACCCCTTGTGTCGTTCCTGCATCCCCGGCAGCAACCGCCAGGTCAACTCGCATACCGCTGTTACCATGACCTGGATAAAGTCTGCGTGTTGTTGCCAGTCCGGAATATGGAAGCTGCCGGGCAAACCGTAGCCGGCATTATTTACCAGGTATTCAATCACAATGCCTTCATCTTCCAGGCGTTTGACGATGTCCAGGCTGGCGTCCTTTTGTGACAGGTCGGCTGTAATGATCAGGCAACGGGTGCCGTGTGAGGACTTTAGCTCATTTGCAACCTGCTGGAGTTTGTCCTCGCGGCGTGCGACCAGGACTAACTGATAACCTTTGTCCGCCAATTGACGGCAAAACTCGGTGCCGATCCCGGCCGATGCGCCGGTGACCAAAGCCCATGGCTGTAGCGTTCCTGATAATGATGCTTGCTGGCTCATGCTCCTGACCTGTTTGTCTGTAAATTAGCTGTCATGCTACTACAATTAATTGATCTGCATCATGTGCGCCATTGCTGTACTGGCTTACTATCTGCGCTGGTCATACATTGGCTCTTTATGGGCTTGCGTAGCATGCAGTGCATCGGTATGCTTGCGCGCCGGAATTCAATGTATTACCGGAAAGCGTATTCCCGGAAAGGATTTTAATAATGAGAAAAATACTGGTTGCCGGAAATTGGAAAATGCACGGTTCCAAGTCTATGGTCCAGTCACTGCTTAAGGGATTGCTTGCGGGCAGTTCAGCTGGGGGGGCTGCCGAGTTGGCGGTGTTCCCATCATTTCCTTACTTGGCACAAACAGAATCCATACTGGCAGGCAGCCATATCAAATGGGGTGGGCAAACACTTAACCCGAACCCACAGGGCGCCCATAGCGGTGAAGTTGACAGTGAAATGCTGGTCGATCTGGGTTGCCATTATGTACTTGTTGGCCACTCTGAACGGCGTGCAATTTATGCGGAAAGTGATGTGGATGTTGCGTTGCGTTTCAGTGCTGCCCGGAAAGCCGGGCTTGAACCTGTTCTGTGTGTTGGGGAAACCCGCGAAGAACGTGAAGCCGGACAGACAGAGAGTGTTGTAGGGCGCCAGCTTGATGCTGTTTTAGCGGCGGCAGGTATCGCTGCTTTTGACAGCGCCACCATTGCCTATGAGCCGGTTTGGGCGATTGGTACCGGCCTGACTGCGACGCCGGCACAAGCACAGTGTGTGCATGCATTTATACGTGACAAGTTATCATCTCTCAATGGTATAATAGCGGGCGAAATTAAAATTCTTTACGGCGGCAGTGTGAATGGTTCCAATGCCGCCGAATTGTTTGCCCAGATTGATATCGACGGCGGACTGGTCGGAGGAGCTTCACTGACAGCTGAAGATTTCCTTGCAATCTATAACGCCGTTGCCTGAGGGCTGCGCACGAGAACGGAATAATTATGCAGGTTTTTAATATATTTCATGTACTCATTGCCATTGCAATGATTGCTTTTATCCTGATTCAGAAGGGTGCTGGCGCAACTGCTGGCGCCGCATTCGGCAGTGGTGCCTCCGGTACTGTCTTCGGGGCTCGCGGTGCAGGCAATTTCCTGTCGCGGAGTACCTGGGTGCTGGCTACATTGTTTTGCCTGATCAGTCTGTCTATGGCGGTGATGGCCTCACGTATGAGCCTGGAACCCGAGACTGACCTGGGTGTGGTCGCGTCAACGCCAGCTGTTGAGCAGGCGATTGAGCGAGCCGCTGCAGATTTACCTCCGATGGTTGAGTCAGCCGTTTCTTCGGATATACCAACCGTTGATTCAGTGATTGCGCAGCCGGCAACTGATAGTAGTGAAAATGATTTACCCGCTATAGAGCCCGCAGCAGGGACTACAGATGATTCTGCAGCAACTGACGATGGCGGGTCCTGAGGTAGCGAAAAAGAATTGCCCAAGTGGTGGAATTGGTAGACACGCTATCTTGAGGGGGTAGTGGCGAAAGTCGTGCCGGTTCGAGTCCGGCCTTGGGCACCAATTTAAATTAATGTGGGTGACAACCAGCTTGAATGCCGGGAATCATCCGAAAATCGAGACTGGAGTATGCTTGCACAATACCTGCCAATTCTGATTTTCCTGATTATTTCAACAGTCATTGGTGTTGCGCTGGTCACTATCGGTGGCCTGTTCGGTCCCAATAGGCCAAGTGCTGATAAATTATCACCCTATGAATGCGGCTTCGAGGCCTTCGAAGACTCCCGCACCAAATTCGATGTGCGTTACTACCTGGTAGCGATACTGTTTATTATTTTCGATCTTGAAATCGCATTTTTTCTGCCCTGGGCGGCCGCGCTTGATAGCCTCGGTGCATTCGGCCTGGTTGCGATGTTTGTCTTCGTTGTCGAATTGGTCATTGGCTATATTGTTGTCTGGAAGAGGGGTGCGCTCGAGTGGGAATGATGGACATTATGTACCCAGGCAGGTCTGCTGAACTGGGTGAGATTGATGATATTCTCAGGCCGAATGCAGACAATAACCCGCTGCTGGACCGTGGTGTTGTCACCACTTCTCTCGATGCGTTGATCAATTGGGCCCAGACAGGTTCCATGTGGCCGGTAACCTTCGGCCTTGCCTGTTGTGCAGTAGAAATGATGCAGGCAGGTGCAGCACGCTACGACCTTGATCGCTTCGGGGTTATATTCCGCCCCAGCCCACGCCAGTCAGACGTGATGATTGTGGCCGGCACGCTGGTCAATAAAATGGCACCTGCACTGCGCAAAGTTTATGACCAGATGGCTGGCCCCAAATGGGTCATCTCTATGGGTTCATGCGCCAATGGCGGTGGTTATTACCATTATTCATATTCCGTCACGAGGGGTTGTGACCGGATCATACCGGTGGATGTGTACGTACCGGGTTGCCCGCCGACAGCGGAGGCCCTGATTTACGGCATCCTGCAGTTGCAGAAAAAAATCCGTCGTACCAATACGATTGCGCGGTGACCTGATGATGTCTGCAAGCAACAACCTGGCGGCACATCTCGAAGAGTGCTTCGCCGGACGAATTGAAATTTCCAGGTCTGCAAACGGCCAGTTGGCTATCCAGCTACCTGTAGACCTGTGGCTGGAAGTGGCACACACGTTGCGTGATGACCCCCGTTTTGCATTCAGCCAGCTAACCGATCTGTGTGGGGTCGATTTCCTCGGTTACGGCCAGTCAGAATGGCAGACAAAAGATGCCACGCACGATGGTTTCAGCCGTGGCGTTGAGGGCCTGGGCCCAGGGCGTTTTGACTGGAGCGGCCGGCCCGAAGCGAGTGAAATCAAGCAGCGATACAGTGTCGTTGTGCACCTGCTTTCAATTACCCATAACGTGCGTATAAGCGTGGCGACTTTCGCTGCTGATGAAGGCCTGCCGATGGTGCCTTCATTGTGTGATGTCTGGAGTTCGGCCAATTGGTATGAGCGTGAGACCTTTGACCTGTTCGGTATTGTTTTTGAAGGCCACCCAGATTTACGGCGATTGCTGACCGATTACGGCTTTATAGGCCACCCGTTTCGCAAGGATTTCCCGTTGGTGGGGAATGTCACGGTCCGGTATGACGAAGAGAAAGGCAGAGTGGTTTATGAACCGGTTGAGATTACACCCCGTGTACTGGTTCCGCGCGTAATACGCGAGGACTCGCGCTACAAGGTTGATGATATTGACAAGGCTGCAGATGAAGCGGCTGACTCACTGGCACCCGGGGCAGAATAGAGATGGCTGAAATTCGCAACTACACGATGAATTTCGGGCCGCAGCATCCGGCGGCCCACGGTGTTTTGAGGCTGGTCCTGGAACTGGACGGTGAGACCGTCATGCGTGCAGACCCGCATATCGGTTTATTGCACCGCGGTACCGAGAAACTGATCGAGAGCAAACCATTCAACCAGTCCATTGGTTTTATGGACCGGCTGGATTACGTCTCAATGATGTGCAACGAGCACGCCTATGTGCGTGCCATTGAACAGTTGCTGGGTATTGAAGCACCCATCAGGGCGCAATATATCCGCACCATGTTTGATGAGATAACACGCATCGGCAATCACATGCTGTGGATTGGTTCGAGCGGGCTAGACCTGGGCGCGATGACGATGTTTATTTACGCATTTCGTGAACGTGAAATGACCATGGATATGTACGAGGCAGTGTCCGGTGCGCGTATGCATGCGAACTACTACCGGCCCGGTGGCGTTTATCGTGACCTGCCCGATTCGGTGCCATTGTACAAAGAGTCTCCGTGGACCAAGGGCAAGAACCTGAAGCGCAAGAATGAGTGGCGCGAGGGCAGCCTGCTGGATTTCATCGAGGCGTTTGCCAGTGACTTTCCATCCAAGGTTGACGAATACGAGACACTGTTGACTGACAACCGTATCTGGAAGCAGCGTACGGTTGGTATTGGTGTCGTATCACCCGAACGGGCACAGCAACTGGGCTTTACCGGTCCCATGTTGCGTGGTTCCGGAGTGGAGTGGGATCTGCGTAAGAAGCAGCCGTATGCGATGTACCACGAGATGGACTTTGACATTCCGGTGGGCATCAATGGCGATTGTTACGATCGCTACCTGGTACGTATCGAAGAGATGCGCCAGTCGGCAAAAATCATCTTGCAGTGCGTGGAGTGGTTGCGCGCCAATCCTGGCCACGTGATGCTGAAGAATTTCAAAGTTATACCGCCAACCCGTGAAGAGATGAAGGATGACATGGAAGCCTTGATCCACCACTTCAAGCTGTTTACCGAGGGTTATAGCGTGCCCAAAGGTGAGGTTTACGCGGCGGTTGAAGGGCCCAAAGGTGAATTTGGATGTTACGTGGTGTCCGATGGCGCAAATAAACCATTCCGTGTCCATATGAGAGCACCTGGATTCGCACACCTTTCTTCCATGGGTGAGTTAGTGAAGGGGCATATGCTGGCAGATGTCGTAGCCATCATGGGCACACTGGATATCGTCTTTGGTGAGGTGGATCGCTGATGAGCCATAAAGCTGAATTCATTGCGGGTAAGAAAGATCTTTTAGATGGGTCTACGCGCGAAGAAATTGATCATTGGGTTGGGAAGTTCCCGGCTGAAAACAAGCGTTCGGCATTAATTCAGGCTTTGATAGCCGCACAGAATCAAAATGGTGGCTGGTTAAGTAAAGATATTATTGAAGCGGTTGCTGACTACCTCGATCTGCCCCCGGTATGGGCGTATGAGGTGGCCAGTTTCTACTCCATGCTGGACACCAAACCGGTGGGTAAGCACAAGGTTAATATTTGCACCAACATCTCCTGCTGGCTCAATGGCGCGGAAGATCTCGTCAGCCATGTGGAGAAAAAACTGGGCATTACCCTGGGTGAAACCACGGATGACAAGCGTATAACACTGGTGGTTGAGGAAGAGTGTCTCGCGGCCTGTTGCGGTGCACCAATGATGGTGGTTGATGGCCATTACCACGAGAATCTTGACACCGACAAGATTGATAAAATTCTGGATGGGCTGGATTAGTCATGGCTGCACATAACGTCGTATTCACTACGCTTGATGCTGAACAACCATGGTCGCTGGATACTTACCTGGCCATTGATGGCTACCAGGCCTGGAAAAAAATACTGGCTGAGAAAACCGACCCTGTTGAGATCATTGATACCGTCAAGGCTTCGGCTTTGCGTGGACGGGGTGGGGCTGGCTTTCCGACCGGGCTGAAGTGGAGCTTTATGCCGCGTTCAGCACCTGGACAGAAATATCTGTTGTGTAATTCGGATGAGTCCGAGCCAGGCACCTGCCATGACCGCGATATCCTGCGTTACAACCCCCACGCGGTTATCGAAGGCATGGCCATCGCTGCGTATTCCATGGGCGCCACGGTCGGTTATAACTACCTGCGCGGAGAGTTTCACCATGAGCCTTTCGAACGTTTTGAAGCAGCCCTGAAAGAAGCCTATGCCGCCGGCCTGCTGGGTAAGGATCTGTTTGGTAGCGGTGTGGATATGGATATATATGGCGTACTGGGTGCCGGTGCGTACATTTGTGGCGAAGAAACGGCACTGATGGAGTCGCTGGAAGGTAAAAAGGGTCAGCCACGCTTCAAACCACCTTTTCCCGCCAATTTTGGTTTGTATGGCAAACCATCAACGATTAACAACACGGAAACCCTGGCTTCGGTGCCGCACATCATGCGCAACGGCGGAGAGTGGTTCCTGAATATTGGCCTGCCCAATAATGGTGGCCCCAAGGTGTTTTCAGTATCCGGGCATGTGAACAAGCCGGGTAATTATGAGGTTCCGCTGGGCACTCCATTTAGCGAGTTGCTGGAAATGGCTGGCGGTGTACGTAACGGCAATGCGCTTAAAGGTGTGATACCCGGCGGCTCATCCATGCCGGTGCTGCCTGCTGACGTGATGATGGATATGACGATGGACTATGACGCATTGGGTAAGGCCGGTTCAGGCCTTGGCTCCGGTGCTGTCATTGTTATGGATGAAACCACTTGCATGGTTCGGGCCTGTACGCGGATTTCACGTTTTTATCACATGGAGTCTTGCGGGCAATGTACACCGTGCCGCGAAGGTACTGGCTGGATGCATCGGGTTTTACAGAGAATTGTTGATGGTAATGGCAAGCCTGAGGATCTGGAATTGTTGAAATCGGCAGCAGGGCAAATAGAAGGCCATACAATCTGTGCCTTTGGCGAGGCTGCTGCCTGGCCGGTGCAAGGTTTCCTGCGCGAGTTCTGGAGTGAATTTGAGTATTACGTTGAGCATGGTCGCTCAATCGTCGACGACGGAAAGGGGAAAGCTGCATGAGCACGCAGCCAGCCAATGGCACCGAAATGGTGAACATCGAAGTTGATGGCATTGCAATGGAGGTGCCTAAAAACTCAATGATTATTGAGGCAACGGATAAGGCTGGTATCAGTATTCCGAGGTTCTGTTATCACAGCAAGCTGAGCATCGCAGCCAACTGCCGTATGTGCCTGGTTGATGTTGAGAAAGCACCCAAGCCGATGCCTGCCTGTGCCACACCGGTAATGGATGGCATGAAAGTCTATACCCACTCACGCCGCGCGCTGGATGCACAGCATGGCGTGATGGAGTTCCTGCTGATCAACCACCCGCTGGACTGCCCGATCTGTGACCAGGGCGGCGAGTGCGAGCTGCAGGATCAGGCCGTGGGTTATGGCCGTTCCGTGTCCCGCTTCGTTGAGCGTAAACGTGTGGTGGCCGATCATGATATCGGCCCGTTGGTACAGACTGACCTGACCCGTTGCATTCAATGTACCCGTTGCGTACGTTTTCTGGAAGAAATTGCCGGCACCAGTGAGTTGGGCATGTTTGGCCGTGGCGACCGCTCTTCTATCGGCACCAGTCTTGAACAAGGTGTAGATTCAGAATTATCCGGTAACGTTATAGATTTATGTCCGGTCGGCGCACTGACCAACAAGCCATTTCGTTATTCCGCACGTGCCTGGGAGTTGGTCGCGAAGCCTTCCATCGCAGCGCATGATGGTGTGGGGTCCAGCTTGTGGTATCACATCCGTCGCGGTCGTGTAATGCGCGCCGTACCCCGGGAGTGTGAATCTACCAATGAAACCTGGTTGTCAGACCGTGACCGCTATTCCCATTTTGGCCTGAACGCGGACGACAGGGTGCTGGAGCCGATGATCAAGGTTGATGGCGACTGGCAAACCGTTTCCTGGGATGAAGGTATTCGGGTTGCTGCCGAGGCGTTGCGCTCAACGGTTACCAGCCATGGCGGTGAACAGTTGGGCGTCCTGATGTCAGCGAGCGTCGCCACTGAAGAATACTATCTTGCTCAGCGACTGGCGCGTGGCCTGGATTGCCAGAATATCGACTATCGTCTGCGGGAGCAGGATTTCAGCGATGACAAATCAATGAGCCGGACGACTGCTTTCGCAGCGCCCATGGCAGCGATTGATAGTGCTGACACGCTGCTGCTGGTTGGCAGCAATATTCGACAGGAAGCCCCTATATTGGGCCAACGTGTACGTAAGGCCTGGCGTAATGGCACCAGGATCAGTGCCATCAACCCGCTGGCCTGGAATTTTAACTTTGGCCTGACAAACTCGCTGGTTGTTGCGCCACAGAATATGGTTATGGAATTGGCTGCTGTCGCCAGCGCAGTGTCTGATATCAGCGCCAAAGCATTGCCTGCAAACTTGCAAACGGTGTGTAACGAAGCCCGGGTTACCGAGGTGCATATGGCTATCGCTGAAGCGTTAAAAAATGAAGCCAATAGCATGTTGTTACTGGGGCAAGCCGCTCAGGCCCATGTTGATGCCGCCTGGCTGCGAACATTGTGTCGCTGGATTGCGGTTTCCACGGGTGCGGTGCTGAATATCGTCACCCACGGTGGCAACGCCACCGGCGCCGCCATGGCAGGTGCCTTACCGGGCCAGGGTCCGGCACGAAGCACGGTAGAAAGCGGCTTGAATGCCCGCGAGATGCTGGTGAACCCGGTCAAGGGTTACTTGCTTTGGGCCGTTGAGCCGGAGTTTGATCTGGCCAATCCGGCGTTGGCTGACAAAGCACTGTCATCCGCAGAGCGGGTCGTGGCCGTGTCTGCTTTTGCCAGCACCGGCTTGAAGGCTCATGCTGACGTCATTTTGCCACTGGCACCGGCGGCAGAAGCGGAAGGCCTGTTCTTTACGCTTGATGGTCAGGCTTTTGACTCCGAACCGGCAGGCACTGTTTCGGGCCAGGCAAAATCAGGCTGGAAAATCTTACGTCGACTGGGCGCCGAGCTTGAACTGGACGGTTTTTCTCAAGTGACCCGGGCTGAAGTGCAGCAGGAAATGCTGACAGAATTTGATCAGGCGGGCAGTTCGTCGGCCGAAGTCGATCTGGCTGAGGCCGGGTTGTCTGCTCCGCAGCAGGCCGAAGGTCTGCACCGCGCGGGTGAAGTAGCGATGTATTCTGTCGATGCACTGTGCCGGCGTTCTGAGTTTTTGCAACAGACTGCAGCTGCACAAAATGATTTTGTTGGCCTGAATGCAGCTGACGCTGCTGAACTGGCATTGGCAGATGGCCAACAGGCCCGTGTCAGCCAGGCGGGCGGCAGTATCACTTTGCCGCTACGAGTTTGTAGCGAGTTGCCTGTCGGCACTGTGTGGCTCAAGAGTGCGACTGTAGTTGCGAGTGGCCTGGGTGACAGCTTTGGGCCGATCAAGGTGGAGGCCGTCTGATGTTTGACACAGTCATCAATCTGCTCGAAACGGGGTTCGCCTGGATTCAGTCAAACTACATCATCTGGACCTTGCTGAAGATCGTGGTCATTACACTTCCTTTGATTACAGCGGTTGCTTTCTACACCTACTTTGAGCGCAAGGTGATCGGTGCGATGCAAATTCGCATTGGCCCCAACCGGGTTGGGCCACTGGGCCTTATCCAGCCATTCGCTGATGTGTTCAAGCTGCTGTTGAAAGAGCTCATCCTGCCCGCCAAGGCCAACCGTTTCCTGTTCGTGTTGGCGCCGGTCATAACTCTGGCACCCGCATTTGCAGCCTGGGCGGTCATACCATTCAATGATTTCCTGGTGTTGGCTGATGTTGACGCAGGTCTTTTGTATATATTGGCGCTCACATCACTGGGTGTGTATGGCGTCATCATTGCTGGTTGGGCATCCAACTCCAAGTATGCTTTCCTGGGCGCCATGCGCTCGGCGGCACAATCTGTTTCCTATGAAATTTCCATGGGGCTGTCGCTGGTGGGTGTCCTGATTCTGGCGGGAACGCTTAACCTGCGGGAAATTGTGCTGGCTCAGCAAGGTGGCGTATTCGACTGGTACTGGCTGCCGCTGCTGCCGTTATTTGTTATTTACATGATCTCCGGCCTGGCCGAGACCAACCGTGCACCATTCGATGTCGCTGAAGGTGAGTCAGAGATTGTGGCCGGCTTCCATGTAGAGTATTCAGGTGCCGCATTCTCAGTTTTCTTCCTGGCTGAATACGCCAATATGATTCTGATTTCGGGTCTGACGGCAATCTTGTTTGCCGGTGGCTGGCTGTCTCCATTTGAGGGTGTGCCGGTACTGGGCGACACCTTCCTGGCTGAGGGCAGTATCCTTTGGTTCCTGGCTAAAACGGTTGTCTTCATGTTCATGTTTTTATGGTATCGGGCTACGTTCCCGCGCTATCGCTATGACCAGATCATGCGGCTGGGCTGGAAAGTGTTTATTCCGATTACGCTGGTTTGGGTCATGTTCGCGGCCGTATTGACTGTGTTCGGTATCGTGGTGAAGGGAGCCTGATGATGAAACGGGTCATCGAATATTTCCGCAGTCTGATGTTGCTGTAGTTGCTCGCAGGTCTGAGCGTGACCATGCGCTACTTTTTCCGGCCAAAATTTACGATAAATTATCCGGAAGAGAAAACCCCAAAATCAAACCGTTTTCGCGGGTTGCATGCTTTGCGTCGTTACCCCAATGGGGAGGAACGTTGCATTGCCTGTAAGTTATGTGAGGCAGTTTGCCCGGCGCTGGCCATCACGATTGATTCGACCCGGCGCGGAGATGGCAGTCGTCGTACAACACTTTACGAAATTGATCTATTCAAATGTATTTTCTGTGGCTTTTGCGAAGAGTCCTGCCCGGTTGATTCGATTGTCGAAACCGGGTTCCTCGAGTACCACTTCGAGAATCGTGATGAAAGCATCATGACCAAGGAAAAATTGCTGGCCGTCGGTGACCGTTTTGAAGCCGAAATTGCAGAAAACCGTAAGAAGGATGCGGCTTACCGATGATTGTTCAGCAAATAATATTTTATGCTTTTGCGCTGGTAATGGTGCTTGCGGCAACCATGGTCATTACGGTTCGCAACCCGGTTTACGCCGCTTTGTACCTGGTGCTGACATTCTTCAGCGCAGCGGCGATCTGGATGCTTTTGGAAGCAGAATTCCTGGCGATTATCCTGGTTGTTGTGTACGTCGGTGCCGTCATGGTGTTGTTCCTGTTCGTGGTCATGATGCTCGACATCAATATGGTGCCGCTGAAGGAAGGGTTTATCAGGAATTTACCGGTCGCGTTGCTGGTGGCCGCCGCAATGGCAGTGGAGTTGTTGATGGTGATCTGGAGCAAGAGCCGTTTCGGTGTTGATTTGTTCCCGGTGCCGCCTCCAACCCCTGCAGGCCATAGCAATACCCAGGCACTTGGCGAGCTGCTTTACACCAACTACCTGCTGCCGTTTGAAGTGGCCGGTGTGGTGTTGCTGGTGGCAATTATCGCCGCGATTGCGCTGACCCTGAGAAAACGCACAGGGATAAAAATACAGGATCCTGCCAGGCAGGTCAGGGCCCGTCGTGACGAAAGCGTCCGGCTGGTTAAAATGAAATCCGAAAAGCCGCAGGGAGGTTGACCAGCATGCTGACACTGGCACATTTTCTGACTCTGGGTGCAATACTTTTCAGCCTCAGTGTGGCGGGCATATTTATCAACCGCAAAAACGTCATCATTCTGTTGATGTGTATCGAGCTGATGCTGTTGGCGGTAAATATGAATTTTGTCGCTTTTTCGCGCTTTCTTGGCAACCTTGATGGTCAGCTGTTCGTATTCTTCATACTGACAGTAGCAGCTGCAGAAGCGGCTATTGGCCTTGCCATCCTGGTTGTACTGTTCCGTAACCGGCAGACCATTAATATCGCCGAACTGGATGATCTGAAAGGATGAGCATGTCTCTGCAAACCACGCTGTTGCTGATACCACTACTGCCATTGGCAGGGGCGGTACTGGCTGGACTGTTCCGTCATCAGGTGGGCCGTGCCGGCTCACATATCGTTACCATACTTGGCGTTGGGCTGTCTTTCGCCCTGTCCGCCTGGATACTGTCACAGCAGATCAGTGGACAGCTGGATACGGTCAATATCAGTATTTATACGTGGATGGTTGCAGACGGTATTCGCTTCCAGATCGGGTTTCTGGTTGATCATCTGACTTCGCTGATGATGTGCGTGGTGACGTTTGTTTCCCTGATGGTACACATTTACACCATTGGCTACATGCGTGAGGACCCCGGTTACCAACGTTTCTTCAGCTATATCGCCCTGTTTACGTTCGCCATGTTGATGTTGGTGATGTCCAACAACTTCCTGCAGTTGTTCTTCGGTTGGGAAGCTGTCGGGCTGGTTTCTTACCTGCTGATTGGTTTCTGGTTCAAAAAGGAATCTGCGATCGCTGCCAACCTGAAGGCCTTTCTCGTTAATCGCGTGGGTGACTTTGGATTCCTGCTGGGTATCGCAGCCGTGTTAATGACCTTTGGTACGCTCGACTATGCCGAAGTGTTCAGCCAGGCTGGAACGATGGTTGACCAGACGATATCCATCCCCGGAGGGATGGAGTGGAACATACTGACTTTCATCAGTGTGTGCCTGTTCATCGGGGCCATGGGCAAATCGGCCCAGGCACCACTACATGTCTGGCTGCCTGATTCCATGGAAGGCCCGACACCGATTTCAGCACTAATCCATGCGGCCACAATGGTGACAGCTGGTATTTTCATGGTGGCCAGAATGTCACCGATATTCGAGTTCAGTGATGCTGCATTAAGTTTCGTCATGCTGGTCGGTGCGTTTACAGCACTTTCAATGGGGCTAATCGGCATCGTACAGAATGATGTAAAACGCGTCATCGCCTATTCCACCTTATCCCAGCTTGGTTACATGACGGTGGCACTGGGAGCGTCCGCCTATTCAGCAGCCATATTCCACCTGATGACGCACGCATTTTTCAAAGCCCTGCTGTTCCTCGGCGCGGGCTCGGTCATTATCGCCATGCACCACCAGCAGGATATGCGTTACATGGGCGGCCTCAGGAAATACATGCCGGTAACGTGGATCACCGCCTGGATAGGAACGCTGGCGCTGATTGGCTTCCCGTTCTTTGCAGGTTTTTATTCCAAGGATGCCATTATCGAAGCAGTGGCCGATTCGCATCGCTGGGGTAGTGGTGTTGCGTACTTCGCGGTTGTGGCCGGCGTACTGATTACGGCGATTTACAGCTTCAGACTCTTGTACCTTACATTCCATGGCAAGGAGCGTTTTGAAGTGGTTGCGGATGTTGGTGACCATCCCCCGGATGGGCAGTTGGCGCACGCACCTAAGGAATCACCCTGGGTGATTACTCTGCCTTTGATACTGCTCGCAATACCATCCATCTTTATCGGTTGGTACACCATTGAGCCGGTACTGTTCGGCGGTTGGCTGGATGATTCCATCATGGTGCTGGAAAAGAACAATGTTCTGGCCGAGTTGGGTGAGAACTTCCACGGTGCGACGGCCATGGCCACGCATGCGTTGTATACGCTTCCATTCTGGCTAATGATTGCCGGCTTTGCTTTATCCACGCTGATATACATGTTCCGGCCTGCTATTGCCGACAACATCCGCAAGCGCATGCCGTTTATTTATCGTTTGCTGGAGAACAAGTACTACTTTGATGAGTTCTATCAAAAGGTTTTTGCGAGCGGCAGCGTCAGGCTCGGCAGAAACTTGTGGCATAAGGCTGATGCTGGCTTTATTGATGATGGCCTGGTTAACGGTGCGGCGCGGGTAGTTGAGTGGTTTGCTGCGCGGGTACGCCGTTGGCAGAGCGGTTTCTTGTATGACTATGCATTCGCCATGATTATCGGCCTGATCGGTATCCTGGCAGTGTGGGTCACGATGGCTCCTGGAAGATGAATGGGATTATGAACGGATTTCTTCTCAGTATACTGATCTGGTTGCCGATACTCGGTGCCATCGCCGTGATCGTAGCCGGTGCCCAGCGACCAGCGATGGCCAAGGGCCTTGCGCTGGTGATCTCGGGTGCTACTTTTGTACTCGGCCTGCCGTTGTTCTTTGCCTTTGATACAACAACGGCTGCCATGCAATTCACAGAGCAGCGACCCTGGATTGAGGTCTTCAACATTCAATATTATCTTGGTGTCGATGGCTTCTCTGCGCCACTGATATTGTTAACCCTGTTTTTTGGTGTGCTAGTAGTGATTTCAAGCTGGCGATCAATTCAGAAGAATGTCAATCAGTACATGGCGGCTTTCCTGTTGATGGAGGGCTTGATGATCGGCGTGTTTTCAGCGCTCGATGGCTTGCTGTTTTATATATTCTTTGAAGCCATGCTGATTCCGATGTTTCTGGTTATTGGTATCTGGGGTGGACCGAGACGGGTCTATGCGACCATCAAGTTTTTCCTCTATACCTTCCTCGGCTCGGTATTCATGCTGATCGGCCTGATCTACCTGTACATCCAGTCCGGTAGCTGGGATATTCTGGCCTGGCATGAGTTGCCGCTGAGTTTTGTCGCCCAAAAGTGGCTGTTTATGGGTTTTCTGGCCGCCTTTGCCGTCAAAATACCAATGTTTCCGGTACACACATGGTTGCCCGATGCGCACGTGGAAGCACCGACAGGCGGTTCCGTCATTCTGGCTGCCATCATGTTGAAAATTGGCGGCTACGGGTTTATTCGTTTCAGTCTGCCGATTACACCGGATGCATCCGCTGCTCTTGACTGGCTGGTGATTAGCCTGTCGTTAATCGCGATCGTCTATATTGGTTTCGTTGCGTTGGCCCAGCAGGATATGAAAAAGCTGATCGCCTATTCGTCCATTGCCCACATGGGCTTTGTGACCCTTGGCCTGTTTGTCGCGTTCTCAATTTACCGTAACACCGGTGACGTATCCGGCGCAGCGCTGGGTGTCGAGGGAGCCATGGTACAAATGGTTTCACATGGCTTCATCTCAGGTGCACTGTTCCTGATGGTTGGCGTTTTGTATGACCGGGTCCACAGTCGCATGATCAAGGACTATGGCGGTGTTGCCAACACCATGCCATGGTTTGCCTTTTTTGCGGTGTTGTTCCTGATGGCCAATTCGGGCTTGCCTGGTACCAGTGGGTTTGTTGGTGAGTTCATGGTTATTCTGTCTTCATTCCAGGCGAATTTCTGGTTCGCTTTCCTCGCCGGCCTGACCCTGATTCTCGGTGCGGCATACAGCCTGTGGCTGGTCAAGCGTGTGATTTTCGGTGCCGTAGCCAACCATGAAGTGGAAAATCTGCAGGATATTAATGCTCGCGAAGCGCTGGTTCTTGGCACGCTGGCAGTGGCCATTCTGTTTTTTGGTCTGTGGCCGCAGCCGCTGGTAGACATGCTACAGGTTTCAGTGGATCACCTGTTACAACACATAGTTCAATCGAAGGTCATATGATATGAACGGTGCCCAAATGTTATTAGCTGCTCCTGAATTCTGGGTTTTGGCAATGGCCTGCGTAATTATGCTGGTGGATCTTTTCCTGAGCGAAGAGCGGCGGGGAATCATTCACATGTTGGCCATGTTAACGCTGGTCTTCGCTGGTATCATTACCTTACGCGGCGATTATCTTACTGCGGGCGTACATTCAGTAACCGCTTTCAATGGTGGTTTTATCCGTGATTCAATGGGTGATGTGCTGAAAGTATTCAGCTTTATCACGCTCGGTCTGATCTATACCTATGCGAAGTTCTATCTGCGCAATTTCAATATGTTCCGCGCAGATTTCTATACGCTCAGCCTGTTTACCTTGCTGGGTGTCATGCTGCTGATTTCGGCCAACAGCCTGATCATGATCTACCTGGGTCTGGAATTGATTTCATTGTCAGTTTACGCACTGGTTGCGTTTAATCGGGAATCGAGTCGTGGGCCTGAAGCAGCAATGAAGTACTTTGTGTTGGGATCGATGGCCTCCGGCATGCTGCTGTATGGCATGTCGATGATCTATGGTGCTACCGGCAGCCTGGGCCTGGTTGATATTGCCGCAGCCATCGGCGTCCTTGGCGAACATGACATTCTGTTGATATTTGGTCTGGTGTTCGTGGTTGTTGGTATTGCGTTCAAGTTTGGTGTGGTTCCGTTTCACATGTGGATTCCGGATGTTTATGAAGGTGCGCCTGTTGCGGTTACCCTGCTGATCTCTTCGTTGCCCAAGCTGGCGGCATTTGCAATGGCGTTTCGTTTTTTGCAGTCTGGCCTGGGTGACCTGCATATGCACTGGCAGGGAATGCTGCAGGTCATGGCATTGTTATCGATTATCGTCGGTAATCTGGCGGCCATTATGCAAACCAATATTAAGAGAATGCTCGCATATTCCACGATTTCGCACATGGGTTTCGTGCTGTTGGGCTTGTTGCCGGGAACTGCTTTCGGTTTTGGTGCGTCGATGTACTACGTCATTGTCTATGCACTGATGTCAACTGCAGCTTTTGGTATGGTCATCATGTTGAGCGCACGGGGCATTGAGGCGGAGCAACTGGAAGACTTCAAAGGGCTGAACCAGCGTAATCCGTTTTATGCAGCGATCATGGCAATCGTGATGTTTTCCATGGCGGGTGTCCCGCCAATGGTTGGCTTTTTCGCCAAGTGGATGGTCATCAAGGCCGCCATGGACGCCGGCCTGCTGTGGCTGGCAATTACCGCAGTGATTTTTGCAGTGATGGGTGCTTTCTACTATCTGCGCGTTATTAAGTACATGTATTTTGATGAGCCGGAGAATGAAGCAGCTATTGTGGCGCCGGTAGATTTTGGTGCTGCTCTGACTTTAAACGGCATTATGATCATTGGTTTAGGAATCTTCTCCGGTTCCTTGATCGCCATCTGCATCAACAGTTTCGCCACACTTTAAGGCATCCGGGTCAGCGCCGGTCCGGACCGGCCGGGGGCGGCATAAACCTGCCTGATTTTCGTGTTCTCACGGCCAGAGATACATATCCCGCTGCGGGGTAAATATATTGTCGACTTTCTTACCAAATCCCTCGTCTTTCTCTTGTAATTATCCCCTCAAATCTTTATCATGCCTTCCTGCTGATGCGGGGTGGAGCAGTCTGGCAGCTCGTCGGGCTCATAACCCGAAGGTCGCAGGTTCGAATCCTGCCCCCGCTACCAAATATTTTATAGGGTCCGGCAGGGCCCTTTTTTGTGTTACTGGCCGTGGGCCAGTAGTTCCGACGATTGGATGGTGCAATGAAATAAAGCTATCGCATCCGCCCGGGTGGGCGTGATTGGGTAGGTTCCGGTACTCCGGGGCTGATCGTCGGGGGCGTGTGTGCCCTTTTTTTGTGCCCGTAGATAATGCACAACTGGAGGGCCTGGTGGAGATAGTGGCTTGAGCGTACAGAAACTGAACGAAATGTTACAACCGCTGGTTGAGGACCTTGGCTATGAGTTTGTGGGCCTGGAATACAACAGCAATCCCAAGCATTCTGTATTGCGCATATACATCGACCATGGAAAAGGCGTGGGTATCGAGGATTGCGAACGCGTCAGCCGCGAGACCGCTGCGCTGCTGGATGTCAAGGACCCGATAAAGACTCACTACAACCTGGAAGTTTCTTCACCCGGCCTGGACAGGCCGCTGTTCACACCCGCACACTTTACTGAGTTTTCGGGACAGGAAGTAAAAGTTAACCTGTTCGCACCACAGGATGGCCGGCGTAAATTTCAGGGCAGAATCCTGGCGGTCACCGACAGTACTGTCACGGTTGACCAGGATGGTATAGATGTGGCGCTTGAATTTAACAATATCGCCAAGGCGAGACTGGTCCCGGACTACGAAAGTATTCTGGCCGGACATAGAGCAGACAAGTAACAGCAGGGGGTAAACCCCCGTATGGAGTTAAAAGCAGATGAGTAAAGAAATTCTCCTGGTCGTAGATGCAGTATCCAATGAAAAAGGTGTCGCCAAGAGCGTTATTTTTGAGGCTCTGGAAGCGGCCTTGGCATCGGCAACCTGCAAACGGCATAACGATGAAATGGAGGCTCGCGTCAGCATTGATCGCGAGACCGGCGAGTATGAAACCTTCCGTGTCTGGAACGTCATCGAAGACGACGAGGAAATGGAATCGGATGAATTCCAGATATTCCATAAGGACGCACTTGCGCACAATCCGGAGATCGAGGTGGGCGCAACCATCGAAGAATCCATGGATAACGTGGAGTTTGGCCGTATCGCTGCGCAGACAGCCAAGCAGGTCATTGTTCAACGCGTCCGTGAGGCTGAACGTGAGCAGGTCGTTGATGCTTACAAGGATCGTGAAGGCGAGCTGATCAACGGAATCGTCAAGCGCATAGAAAGAGGCAATGTTTATCTGGATCTGGGTGGCAATGCTGAAGCTTTTGTTGCCCAGCGGCACATGATTCAGGGTGAAACCGTACGTCCGGGTGATCGACTGCGTGCCTACCTGTACGAAGTTAAGGCGGATATACGCGGTCCGCAGTTATTTGCCAGTCGCACCATTAAGGAATTCCTGATTGCCCTGTTTGAACTGGAAGTGCCGGAGATCGGTCAGGAACTGATTTCCATCATGGGGGGTGCGAGGGACCCTGGTCGCAGGGCAAAGATTGCCGTCAAGTCCAACGATCCCCGCACTGACCCGATCGGTGCTTGTGTGGGAATGCGGGGTTCGCGTGTTCAGGCTGTATCAAACGAGCTGGCAGGTGAACGTATCGATATCATTCTGTGGGATGACAATCCGGCTCAATTTGTTGTCAATGCCATGGCACCTGCTGAAGTTGCATCTATTGTTGTGGACGAAGAACGCCGCACAATGGACATTGCCGTTGAAGAGGCTAACCTGTCGCAGGCAATTGGCCGTGGTGGGCAGAACGTCAGGCTGGCAAGTGACCTCAGTGGTTGGGAACTGAATATATTGACGGTTGAAGATGCCGACAAGAAAGGCGAGGAAGAGGCCGGCAAAGTTCTTGGCGTCTTTATGGAACGTCTGGATGTGGACGAAAGTGTTGCCAGCATTCTCGTCGCTGAGGGTTTCAGTAATATTGAAGAGGTGGCTTATGTCCCGGATTCAGAGTTACTGGAGATCGAAGAGTTTGATGAGGATATGGTTGTTGAGTTACGTCGACGCGCACGGGATGCCCTGCTGACGCAGTTGATTGCCAAAGAAGAAGCACTTGATGAAAACAGTCCGGCCGAAGACCTTTTGAGTCTGGAAGGCATGACCGAGCGCCTGGCTTTCCGGTTGGCGGAAAAGGGTACACGTACACAGGAAGACCTGGCAGAACTTGCAGTTGATGAATTGCTGGAAGTGGATGATATGCCGGAAGAAGAGGCCGCTGCGCTGATTATGGCTGCGCGTGCCCCCTGGTTTGAAGAAGAAAACCAGGAGTCTTGAGAGCGGGTGTGCTCACTCATCCTACTAAATCAGGTAGGCAGTGCATCCACCGGCAGGTCCTTCAAGGAGCAGAATAAATGTCTAAAGTAACCGTTTCACAATTAGCAGAAGTCCTGGGTGTCAGCGTTGACAAACTGATTGCCCAGATGGACCAGGCAGGTATAGAGGTCGCCGCCGGCGATGAGACTGTGTCCAATGACGACAAAAAGAAATTGCTCGCGCATTTGAGATCATCGCACGGCAAGGCTGAAACTGATGCTACGGCACCACGCCAGGTTACGCTAAAGCGTAAATCTGTCAGTGAACTGCGTATTGCCGGCAGTGGACCAAGGGCCTCCACACGAACCGTTAATGTGGAATTCCGCAAGCGCCGTACTTACGTCAACCGCGCGGCCCTGCACGACGCTGAAAAGCACGACCCGGAACGTGAAAAGGTTCAGCAGGCTCTGAAGGAGGCGCAGGATCGCCGCGAGTCTGAAGCAACAGAACGTCAGGAAGCCGCAGAGAAAACACGTCTGGAAGCTGAAGAATCCGCCCGGATGGCTGCTGAGGAGCAAGCACGTAAGGATCAGGAGGAGCAATCCCGGCGCGAAGAAGAAGAGCGGCAACGTGAAGAAGAATCCAAGCGCCAGGCGGAAGAAAGTGAGCGTAAGAAAGAGGAAGAGCGTGCCCGCAAATTGGCTGAGGAGCAGCGGAAACGCAAAAAGGAAAGGGCCAAGCCCTCGACCCGTTATGGCCGCGCAGAGTTGCATGTAGCCCGCGGCTCCGCGGCAAGAAGGCGTAAGCCAACCCGGCGGGTCAGTGCTTCATCCCGGCCAACTGAACATGGTTTCTCAAAGCCGACGGCGCCGGTTATCCGGGACGTCGCAATACCTGAAACGATCACGGTCTCTGAGCTTGCCAAAATGCTGGCTATCAAGGCTGGTGAAGTGATCAAAGTCCTGATGAACATGGGCATGATGGTAACCATCAACCAGCCGATTGATCAGGATACAGCCATTCTGGTGGTCGAAGAAATGGGCCACACAGCCAAGCCAGCAGAGCAAACAGGCATTGAGCATGAGTTGCTGGCAGATGAGCTGGAATCCGTTACCGAGGGCATTACACGGCCACCAGTGGTGACTGTGATGGGCCATGTTGACCATGGTAAAACCTCGTTGCTTGACTATATCAAGAAGACCAAGGTGACTGACTCTGAGGCGGGTGGTATTACCCAGCATATCGGCGCCTATCACGTGAAAACTGATCGCGGCATTATTACCTTTCTGGATACACCAGGACATGCGGCATTTACCGCCATGCGGGCGCGCGGTGCCAGGGCCACGGATATAGTGATACTGGTCGTTGCCGCTGATGATGGTGTGATGCCACAGACCAAAGAGGCCATTCAACACGCACGTGCAGCCGGTGTACCGCTTATCGTGGCGATCAACAAGATTGACAAGCCTGATGCAGATGCTGAACGGGTCAAGTCTGAACTTTCCAAGGAAGAGGTTATCGCTGAAGACTGGGGTGGTGAGGAATTATTCGTGCCGGTATCTGCAATAACCGGCGAAGGCATCGAGGATTTGCTCGAAGGCATTTCACTACAGGCTGAACTGCTGGAACTCAAGGCAGATCCCGAGCGCCGGGCTCAGGGACTGGTCATTGAATCCAGTCTGGATAAGGGCCGTGGACCCATGGCGACAATCCTGATCCAGAACGGCACACTTAAACGTGGTGAAATGGTACTCGCGGGGCAGGAATTTGGTCGTGTCCGGGCAATGTTTGATGAGCGTGGTGAAGCCATCGGATCAGCTGGCCCATCCATGCCCGTGGTTATTCTGGGCCTCTCCGGCGTGCCGTTTGCCGGTGATGAAGTCATTGTTGTAGCCAACGAAAGAAAAGCCCGTGAAGCCGCAGGCCAGCGCCAGGACAGCCACCGTGAGGGGCGCCTGGCTCAGCAGCAGGCTGCCAACTTGCAGAACCTGTTCGATAACATGGGTAAAGGTGAGCAGATGGCTGTGAACCTGCTGATCCGTGCCGACGTCCAGGGCAGTGTAGAGGCATTGAAGGACGCGCTGACAAAGCTAAGCAATGATGAGGTCAAAGTTAATATTGTGGCTTCCGGAGTGGGTGCCATTACGGGTTCAGATGCTTCTCTGGCGCATGCCTCCGGTGCCATCATTATTGGCTTCAATGTTCGTGCAGACAATTCTGCCCGAAAGGTTATCCAGGAAAACGAGCTGGATATACATTATTACAGCATTATTTATGAAGCGATTGACGAGGTAAAATCCGCTATTACCGGTATGTTGGGAACGGAGATCAAAGAGCAGATTGTTGGCCTGGCTGAAGTCAAAGATGTATTCCGTTCATCCAAGCTTGGGGCCATCGCGGGTTGTCTGGTTGTTGAGGGCCATGTCAAGCGGGCCAATCCGATCAGGGTATTGCGCGACAACGTGGTGATATTTGAGGGTGAGCTTGAGTCGTTACGGCGCTTCAAAGATGATGCCGGAGAGGTTCAGTCGGGTACGGAATGTGGTATTGGTGTGAAGATGTACAACGATATCAAGCCCGGCGATCAGATCGAGTGCTTCGAAAGGATCGAGATCGCCAGGACCCTGGACTGATGGCAAGGGACTTCACCAGATCTGAACGCGTTGCCGGTCAGCTAAGGCGTGATCTGGCCAAGCTGATCCAACAGGAAGTCAAAGACCCTGAGGTCGGTTTTGTCAGTCTCTCAGATGTTGAGGTCACGCGTGATCTTTCTCATGCAAAAGTATTTATTACCGTGTTTGATCCGGACAAAGCCAAGACCAGCCTGAAGGCACTGCGTCGGGCTGCGGTTTTTCTGCGCCGTCGCCTGGGCCAGGAATTGCGCATGCGCCATGTTCCGGAGTTACACTTTCTGCATGATGACTCGGTAGAGCAGGGCAGTCACATTGACCAGCTAATCTCCAAAGCTTTGGACTCTGACAAAGGTGGCTATGAAGGAACGCTTGCTGAAGCTGAAGATTCCGACAAGGAATAGCGGGTTGCCGAGGTGAGCCGCCGCAAGCGTGGACTCGATATTCATGGTGTCGTGCTGCTGGATAAACCAGCTGGTATTTCTTCCAACCGTGCTCTGCAAAGAGTCAGGGGGATTTTCCAGGCACGAAAGGCCGGTCACACCGGCAGCCTTGACCCGTTTGCGACGGGGATGTTGCCTGTCTGCCTTGGCGAAGCCAGTAAAACAGCTGCATTTATGCTGGAGGCGGGTAAGCAGTACCGCGCTACCGCCCGACTTGGCGAAGCAACCACAACCGGTGATATTGAAGGCGATATCATTCAGCGTAGCCCGGTTCCGGACCTGGATACCCGGGAAATGTCACAGACTTTCCGCAGGTTCGTGGGCGATATTCAACAGGTCCCACCGATGTATTCTGCCCTGAAACACCAGGGCAAACCGCTTTACGAGTATGCACGTGACGGTATTGAGATAGAACGACAGGCGCGAACCGTAACAATTCACAAGCTGACACCGGGGCAATGGCATTCACCCGAACTCAGTTTCGATGTGCATTGTTCCAAGGGCACTTACATTCGGACACTGGCAGAAGATATTGCCCGCGCACTTGGCAGTTGTGCACATCTGATCAAACTAAGACGGCTATTTGTTGAGCCATTTGAGCCGCATGCAATGGTGACCCTGGATCAGCTTCAGGAAGCCAGTGAACAGGGCAGCTTACAGAGTTTTCTTTTGCCGGTTGACGTTGGTCTGCCGGATTGGCCCCGTGTCGATCTGGATGAAGGTCAATGTGGAAAATTTGTCCATGGCAATCACTTTCAATTTTCAGAGGGTGACGCCTCATTGATCAATGTCCGTGTTTATGGCCCGCAAGAGAACCTGCTTGGTCTTGGCGAGTTGTCCCGGACAGGTGTCTTGCAGCCGAAGAGAGTGTTTAATATCTGAATCAAACAGCCCTAATGCTTGTTTGATGTGAGTATGGCAGTTAAAATGGGCGGCTAACGAAAACTTGGGGCTACCGGCATTTGTAAACTTCCAGCGTAATTATGCGCTGCGGGGTTCTACAGGAACCATGGGGCTCTATTCATGGAGATGGAACCATGTCTGTAAATGCTGAGACAAAAAGTAAAGTAGTAAGTGAGTTTAAACGGTCGGAGAACGACACCGGCTCTCCCGAGGTTCAGGTTGCTTTGTTAACCTCACGAATTCAACATTTGACCGAGCACTTCAAAGTACACAAACACGACCACCATTCCCGCCGCGGTTTGTTACGCCTGGTTAACCAGCGTCGTAGCCTGCTGGACTATCTGAAGAAAAAGGAAGTTCAGCGTTATCGGGATCTTATTGAACGTCTTGGTTTACGTCGTTAAACCTTTTTGTCCAACATACTACCCTCTGGGAAATGGCCATCACCTGTCGTAACAACGGTTTCGGCAGCGCTTGGCTGTATTTGAAAGAATTGCCTGAAGACAGGCGTATAAGGGCCAGGTGGCTCTTCACAAAAGCAGGAAACTAAACGTGCAAAAACTGACAAAGTCATTTCAATTTGGTGATCATACTGTAACGATTGAGACGGGCGAAATTGCCCGCCAGGCCAGCGCTACTGTTTTGATCAATATGGCAGATACCGTGGTCATGGTTGCTGTTGTAGGGCGAAAAGAGGCCAAGCCCGGCCAGTCCTTTTTCCCTCTGACAGTTAATTACCAGGAAAAATTCTACGCTGCAGGGCGTATCCCGGGTGGCTTCTTCAAACGTGAAGGACGTCCGACCGAGAAGGAAACCCTGACCTGCCGCCTGATCGACCGGCCCATTCGCCCGTTGTTCCCCAAGGGCTTCCTGAACGAAGTCCAGGTAACAGCCAACCTGATATCTTCAAACCCTGAAATAGATGGTGATATTCCGGCCCTGATTGGAACGTCTGCTGCGCTGGCTTTGTCCGGCATGCCTTTCAGCGGACCTATCGCCGCATCCAAAGTGGGTTACATTGATGGCGAATATGTACTGAACCCCACGGCCACTCAATTGGAAGACTCCAGCCTGAATCTGGTTGTAGCCGGTACTGAAAAGGCCGTATTGATGGTTGAGTCTCAAGCAGACCTGCTGTCTGAGGAAGTCATGCTGGGAGCGGTAACGTTTGGACATGACGCTCTGAAGGCGGTAATAACCGCCATCAACGAACTGGTTGCCGAAGTCGGTGTAACGCCATGGGGATGGGAAGCAGAGGCTGAAGATGCCGATCTGAAGGCGAAGGTTGAAACTGTCGCTAAAGAAGGCCTGCTGTCCGCTTATTCTATCGCAGACAAAATGGAACGCCAGACTGCAGTCAGTGCCGTCAAGAAATCCGCCATTGAATCACTCTGTGATGAAGAAGATGAGAGCGCACCCTCTGCCGGGGATGTGTCCGGAGCTGTTGGCAAGCTGGAGAAATTCCTGGTTCGTGATCATATTTTGTCGGGTAACCCCCGCATTGACGGTCGTGACCTGACAACTGTTCGTCCGATTACAGTCAAGCCGGGTATTTTACCGCGTACTCATGGTTCTGCACTGTTCACCCGTGGTGAAACGCAGGCTATTGTTACCACCACCCTGGGTACGACCCGGGATGCGCAGATGATTGATGCGGTTAACGGCGAATATAAAGACCCCTTCATGCTGCACTACAACTTCCCATTGTTCTGCGTTGGTGAAACCGGTTTTGCCGGTGGACCAAAACGTCGTGAGATCGGACATGGCTGGCTGGCCCGTCGCGGTGTAACCGCCGTGCTTCCCGGCATTGAAGACTTTCCTTATGTTATACGTGTCGTGTCTGAAATCACCGAGTCGAACGGTTCCAGTTCTATGGCTTCCGTTTGTGGCACTTCCCTGTCACTGATGGATGCGGGTGTACCTATCAAGGCACCGGTAGCTGGTATTGCCATGGGCCTGATCAAGGATGGTGATCGTTTTGCTGTCTTGAGTGACATCCTCGGCGATGAGGATCACCTCGGCGATATGGACTTCAAGGTAGCGGGTACCGCTGATGGCATCACCGCTCTGCAGATGGATATCAAGATTGAGGGTATCAATGAGCAAATCATGAAGATTGCGCTGGAGCAGGCTCATGAAGGCCGTAATTTCATCCTTGATGAAATGAACAAGGTCATCTCTGAGCCTCGCAGCGAAATGTCTGAGTTTGCACCACGCCTGGTGACCATCAAGATTCATCCGGACAAGATCCGCGATGTTATCGGCAAAGGTGGCGTGACCATCCGCAGCATTACTGAAGAGACCGGCGCGACGATTGATATCGCAGATGACGGCACCATTACCATCGGTTCGGTCAACAAGGATGCTGGCGATGCTGCCAAGAAACGCATTGAGCAAATCACCGCAGATATTGAGCCTGGCCAGATATTTGAAGGCAAGGTCATCAAGATCATGAATTTCGGTGCGTTTGTTTCACTGACTCCGGGCCGTGATGGCCTGGTACATATTTCACAGCTCTCTGACGAGCGTGTTGAGAATGTAACGGATGTCGTGAAGGAAGGCGAAATGGTCAAGGTCAAGGTTCTCGAAGTTGACAAGCAGGGCCGTGTTCGCCTGTCGATGAAAGAGGTTGGCAAAGAAGACTGATATATCACTTCTGACAACTGTGTTACCTGAGGCGCCCGGTTGATCCGGGCGTTTCTGCATATAACAGTCATATCAAATGCAAGAATCTTGTAGAATAAAAGCGTATACGCTGGAGTAACGCATGAGTTCAGACAGAATCCTTCGGGCCGGTAACCGCACTGGCATAATGGGCCTGGTTGATCGGGTCCGCTATAACGAGATATTACGCCAGGGTATTGG
The DNA here is from genome assembly GCA_024277815.1 of Gammaproteobacteria bacterium. GTDB lineage: Bacteria > Pseudomonadota > Gammaproteobacteria > Xanthomonadales > SZUA-36 > SZUA-36. Next base: position 95,007 of record JAJRUM010000003.1, on the reverse strand, counting down.
TTTGTTGCTCGTGGCGGTATGTGCCCACTTTGCACGCCAGGGTTCCAGCCTGGTCTTCGCCGGCCTGGCGATTGCCACCTTTGGCCAGGTCTTCAGGATTTATGCCGCCGGTTTTATCCATAAGAACAAAAAACTGGCAACCACTGGCCCGTACGCACTTGTCCGTCATCCCCTGTACTTGGGTAATCTCCTGATAATAGTGGGTTTTGCTCTCGCTGCATCCAATCCCTATGTTTGGGTAGCCGTCGCTGCGTTTTTTCTGATCTGGTATCCGGCAGCCATTGCTTACGAGGACAGTAAGCTGGAGAGTATTTTTGAGGATGAATGGCGTGCATGGAGTAAAAATATTCGTGCCCTGATCCCTGGCCGCTTCAAAATGGCCGACCTGAAAGCCGAAGGCTGGGATACTTACCAGTCACTTATCCGCAACGGGGAACTGCCGATATCCCTATACCTTGGCAGTTGTGGTATCTGGTTATGGGTCATCAGCCAGGGCGGTTAATTTCCGGCTCAGCGCTGTAGTGATAATCTCCCCACTCATGAACTGCCTGTTGGCAGATCGCGTATAGCCGGTGAGCAGGCGTTTCCTCCGATACGTATTGTTGCTGAGCCTTTTTCAGCCGTTAACAATACTGGCCAGTACGGTGGTCGATACGCAGTCCTTGCGGCTTCATTTCAGCCAGCAAGGCGATCTGTTGCAGGTCGAAGCCTGTTTTCCCGGTTGCCGTGCGCAGAATGCCAGGGTTCGCCTGCTTTCAGCACCGCAGGGTATGTTGGTTTTTACACCCCAGGACATGCCCCCGCTAGATCTTGAACGTAAAACTATTGATGGGTCCACAGTTCTGAGTTTTACCGATGCTGCAGGAAGCCAGGTTCGCCGCTGGCAGATACCTGAGCAGGGCTGGTTGGTTTCTGTGGCGGCTCAGGGAGTAGAGAAGGTGACCCTGACGAGCGGCGAGCAGTTCAGACCCGCGCCTGCCAGTGGCTTTGGCAACTTATTGGAACAATCGCGCTACCTGTTTTTTGAGGGTTTTGGCGATGCTGTCTCGGGCGTGGCTGTCACTGGGCTGGATGAATCCGAGCAGGTTGCACGTGACAATACGGGCTGGTTTGGTTTTCGCAACCGTTTCTGGGCCGCCATGATCAAAACAGAAGCACCTTTGACCTTGCAGCCACGGAGTGGTGCAGCCGTTAAGGATGCCTGGATCGATGGCCAACTGGACGGTCAACAGCACCTGTATATGGACTTGTATCTCGGCCCCATTGAGCCAGTTGCATTGCAGCAGGCCGCACCTGAACTCGAAGACCTGATGTATGCCGGCCTGTGGTTCTGGCTGCGCTGGATTTGTCAGACGCTGTACTATCTTCTTGGCACAATTGCGGCATTTGTACCGCAGTGGGGGTTGGCGATTATGTTGCTGTCAGCGTTGGTGGGCGTATTAATGCAGCCATTGAACCGAATTGCCGACCGTTTGCAGCGCCAGGTGCAAGCGATAGATTCCCGCCTGGGCCCAAAGCTGGCTGCGATCAAGAAGCGCTACAAAGGCTCAGAACAGTCGGAGAGAATTCTCACCTTGTACAAAGATGAAGATGTCCATCCGCTGTACAGCCTGAAAGGCCTGCTGGGTGTTTTTTTGATAATCCCCGTATTTATTGGTGCGTTTGACATGTTGGCTGAGAATATCCACCTTTCCGGTGAGTCGTTTCTATGGATTGCAGATTTGTCCCATGCTGATGCATTCATGCAATTGCCGTTCAGTCTGCCTTTTTTTGGTGGTGAGCTGAATCTGTTGCCATTCATCATGACCGGGTTTTCGTTCATCGCTTCAAAGTTGCATGCCCCGCCGGCTCTGGATGCAACGCAGCAACGCAAACATAAGCGCAACCTTGTTTTGATGTCGCTGGGTTTCCTGATTCTGTTTTACACGTTTCCCGCTGGCATGGTGCTGTACTGGACGACCAACAACCTGATTTCCGTCATCAAAACGCTTTGGCAAAGGCGGTCAGTGGACAATAATTGAAACCGTTATAATCAGAACTCACAGACAGAGGCAGGCGTATGGATATTATTAAGGTACCGGTATCACCGGGTGAAGTACTCGACAAAATCACCATTCTGGAAATAAAGTCCGAACGGATCAGTGATCTGGACAAAGTCTCCAATGTACGACGTGAGCTGGAGTTGCTGCTTGACACCTGGCAGCAGTCAGTTAATCAGGACGATACGGTTCGACGCATCCATGCAGAGCTGAAGAAGATCAATGAGGCCCTGTGGGAGATCGAAGACGATATCCGCGATAAGGAGCGGGCCAGAGAGTTTGATGAGCGTTTTATCGAACTGGCCCGGAGTGTTTATGTCACCAACGACCAACGCGCCAATGCCAAGAAAGAACTGAATATTTACCTTGGCTCAGAGATTGTTGAGGAGAAATCCTACCAGGATTATCAATAGTCCTGGTTGTGGGCCGATTGCATATGCCTGTCCAGCCTGGCGATGACTGCTTCGGTGGTGATCAGGTCCATGACCCCGGGAAGTTCAATGCGCTGGCCCCAGCGGAGTTGCTCAGCTGGCTTATGCCTAAACTGTTGTGCGGCCCGCGCGTACTCATCAACGCATAAATCGAGGCTGTTGTATGGGCCGGAACGCCGGCTTGGTGTGGCGGCATAAAGGCCAAGAACCGGCGTGCCAAGAGCGGCCGCGAGATGGGCAGGGCCGGAATCGGGTGACAATACCACGGTTGCGCGCTGCAGCAGGGCGAGTGACTGGCGGATGGTGTCTTTGCCAATCAGGTTATGTGCTTGATGGTGCATCGCCGCCTCGATTTGCTGGCCTGTTTTTTGTTCCAAATCTGATGGCCCGCCGCTCAAAACCACACGCATACCCAGTTTTTCAATCGCATGGTCAGCGACACAGGCGTAGCGTTCAGATGCCCAGTTGCGCAGTGGGTGACTGGAGCAGGGACTGATCATCAGGATGGGCGGCCCATCACCCAGCACCTGTTCGGCCCATTGGCTGTCATCTTCACTGGCGGCCAGTTTCCACACTGGCGGGCCAGTAGGCACGTCCAGCACCCGCGCGAACTCCAGAAAGGCGTCGACCTGATGTTGATGTGCCAGGCTGCGCACGGACTGGTTAATGAACCATTGATGCCGATCCCGCCAGCGCGGCTTGTCCCAGCCGACCCTGCGTTTGGCACGAATTAACATGCTGAGCAGATTGGCGCGCGCCGCCACCTGCATATGCAGCAGCACATCAAAGCGACGGTCCTTAAGATCCTTTCTCAATTGCCGGACAGCAGCCATGCCGCCGCGCTTGTCAAATACGATGAATTCCACGCCCTCAAAGCCGAGCAATAGCCTTGCTTCAAGCTTGCCGATGATCCACGTGATGTTACTTTGAGGTTGCTGCTGGCGAATCGCATTGATCACCGGCAATACATGAGTCACATCGCCAATGGCGGATAGCCGCAAAATGCATATTGATTGTGTACTCACCGGCAGTCCCGTTGAATTATTCGGGTTAGAATAAACCACACATGAAGCCCGTAGTCCACAAACAACCATCACAGGCTATTGTCTATGACCCCGGTTGCATGGATTTACCTGCCGCAGAAGCTTTCAGCATGGAGTACTGGCAGGAGCAGGGGGCTTTAAGCGGCCAGGCACTCGGCCGTGGCAGTGCCTGGTTCGTTGATGCACCGTTCGGGGCAGTGGTGCTGCGCCAATACTTGCGTGGCGGCTGGGCGGCTAAATTGAGCCGCAGGCACTACTTCTTTACCACGGCGGCCCGGTCACGGCCGTTCCGGGAGTTCGATGTGCTGGCATCCCTGTATCAGGCGGGCTTGCCAGTGCCCCGGCCGGTGGCTGCGTTGTGCAGGTTTCAGGGTATTTTTGCCACTGGAGCGATCCTGACAAAATGTATTGCCGGTACCCAAACCCTGGCAGATGCGCTGGCAGCTGAAAACGCTGACACTGGTGACGATGCTGAAGTATGGGCCGGTGTTGGTAAGTGTATCCGCCGTTTCCACGAGGCTGGTGTCTGGCATGCGGATTTGAATGCCCGCAATATACTGCTGGATGCAGATGCACAGGTATTTCTGATCGATTTTGACCGCGCACGGTTAACGCCAGGCAAGCCGGTTGATGGCCGCAATAACCTTGCGCGCCTGAAGCGCTCTCTGGACAAGCTCTGGCCCGGGTCACGGGCATCCGGTCTGCAATCCGCGTGGGAGCAACTATTGGCAGGTTATCGTGCGTGATTCTGCTGCAGATGCTTTCCTCAGAACAATTCAGTCAGCACGCTTGAACCTGATCGCAGCGACCACCGGTTTGATCGAGAAGGATATTGCCGGCCGTAAGTGCCTTGGCGATGCGCTGGGTATCAAAGTGCCTGAATCATGGCCGCCTGATTTATACGGCCCGTCCGCCATGCGCTATGCGCTGCAACAGTTGGGTGACCCCACGGAACAGTGCTGGTCTTTCTGGTATCTGGCGAGCCGGGACGAGCCTGGTGAACTGGTTGGAATATGCGGATTCAAAGGCCGGCCGGATGGCTTCGGCTCGGTTGAGATCGGTTACTCTATTCTGGAGGACTTCCGGCGTCAGGGTTTTGCTACCGAAGCGGTTGCAAGTCTGGTTGGCTGGGCATTTTCACACCACAATGTCAAAGAGGTTTGTGCAGAAACATTTCCTTACCTGACACAGTCGATCAGGGTGCTGAGTAAAAACGGGTTCCAGTTAACCGGTGCTGGATCGGAAGCTGGTGTAGTCCGCTATGCGGTAAAAAAGACCAGCCTGGCCTAGATCTTACTGCTCACGCTGCTGCACACGGGCAGTGTCCGTTGTGTCATTTTTCCGGTCGGTGCACAGATTGCTCAGGCGCAACTCCGAAGTATCACGCAATTGCAGGTGCTGGTAACGGTTGCGCAGGCTTTCCTCATTGTGTAGCTGGTATATTTCCGGTGCCAGCCAGTAGTCGTCGCAAAGGGTCAGGAAGCGGGCCTTCATATGCGGGTACAGCAGCTTGTCATAGGCGTTGATGTTGAGAGCTTCATCCCAGTAGTCATTGACGTGGTCTGCCCAGTCGAAGGGCCGTTGCATTGCCCAGTGATCGTCATTCCACTTCAGTATGGCCGGCTTACCGGCGACGACATCACCTTCAAACAGGCTGCGATAGAAGCGATAGCCCTCATAGTTTGCGACCAGATCGGCATTTGAATACGAACCGGTGGTCATCTGCCCGAATATTGCCCTTTCGGTATAGGCAGAATGCTCAGCGGCTTTGCTTTCATCATGTGCTTTTAGCCAGCGGCGATAAAATTTACGCCCCTGAGATAGGAAGTGGCCAAATTTATCTGTTCCTACCAGAACATGGTTGATCCTTATGGTTGCCCCGACGCCAAAAAAAGCTGCAACCCGGGTGGCCCAAAGTGGATGGCCCTGGTAAATTGAATCATGTGGCGGAGTGTCGAGGCGCTCCAGGTCATTCGATTCCATCGCCCAGCGTTCCAGTTTATCGACCCAGTGCCGGCCACCGATTTTGTGATAGATACCATCAACAACCTTCATTTCATCGCGTTTGCCTTGCCAGTTCGCGATGCTGGCTGCAATGGCCAGATTGACCTGGCGGTTCATAACTGCGGTGGCATCCGCTATAGGCTGTTGCCGGTTACTGAACTGGTCGGTTTCATACGCAGCAGTGATCACTGGCGTGCCAAGGGCCAGTAACACGCAAAGCACGCGGTGATTATTCATTCACGCTTCTAGAAACGGATATTAAAATTGAACAATGCATGCTGTCGCTTACCGAACCCCAGTTCCAGGCTGGCACTGGTCCGGTCATTAAATACATAGCCTGCTCCGGCAGCGTAGTTCCAGTTGTCCCGGGTGGCCAGTTCTACTGCGAATGGCACATCACCTATGAAGGGCAGTTCAAATATGCCGGTGTGATTTTCATCCACTTCAAGATACATACCGCCTGCCCAGACTCGCCAGTTATTCCTGACCAATCCCAACCGGGGCTGGATTGAAGTGGAATCGACGGATGTGTCCAGGCCGCTGCGGACATCGGTTTGAGTGAACGTCGTGGTGACCGATGTGAACCAGTTTTCGGTGCCGTATACCAGCGTAAAGCCGAGCCCATAGACGGTGCCGTCAAAGGAGACTGGCAGGGTAGTTAACGGAAATGGCAGGCCGATAATATCTACTTTTCTGAGGTCAACAATCGTATCGGTATTGACCTTGCCGATTAGCCCGAAAACATTCAGGAATGGGAAAATCCAGACATCAGCTTGCAGGTCATAGTGCTGAACTTCATTGGTCACATTCAGTTGTGTCGGGTCACCCAGGGAGATACCTGGCAGGGCAAACTGCAAACTCTTGATGTCATAATCCTGCTCCATCGCATAGATATCCAGGCTTACACCCCAGGCGCGGGGTAGTTCAGTGTCTCCGGCGAGGTCCTTAAGGAATGGCAGCGTGGAGTCTGCTATTGATGAGATGGGCAGCAGGAAAATAAGAATTAGGATGATGGCGCGCATGTTTTTCTCCGCTTGTTATTGAACTGGCTGAAATTATAAACCCATGTTAGAGATTATTGGTAAATCCAACGATCGACAATTGTCACATCGGGCGCATGACTTTATACACATTGCTAAACTTGCCAGATGTATTAAAATGATATTAAAATGATATCAAGGAGAAAAGCCATGAATAAAGGTATGATTGTTGAAATTCCACGTAAATGTGCATCAGGCTACCTGGCGCTGGTGATCTTGCCAATACTGTTAATACTTGACGGTATGCTGTTTTACAAAGCCGGTATGGCGGCTAACTATCCGATGGTCATCATCGCCGTACTGGCCGCCGTCATCCTTCTGGTTTGTCTGGCAGGGTTTTTTATGGTGCAGCCGAATCAAGCAAGAGTGTTGACGCTTTTTGGTACCTACGTGGGCAGTGCGCGGGAGACCGGTTTGCGCTGGGCTAACCCGTTTTATGCCAAAAAATCTGTGTCATTGCGGGTACGTAATTTCGATTGTGATGTGTTGAAGGTCAATGACAATACCGGCAATCCAATTGAGATTGCCGCCGTTGTTGTCTGGAAAGTAGTGGATTCCGCAGAAGCGGTGTTTGAGGTTGATGATTACATATCATTTGTGCAAATTCAGTCGGAGGCGGCGTTGAGAAACCTGGCGACCAGTTATCCCTACGAAGCGCATGATGGAGAGATCGCCTTACGCAGCGACCCACAGCAAATTGCAGAAGAACTTAAGGAAGAAGTGCAGGATCGCCTGGAGAAAGCCGGCGTACAGGTCATTGAAGCCCGCATCAGCCACCTGGCATATGCTCCGGAGATTGCCAGTGCGATGCTCAAACGCCAACAGGCACAAGCCGTTGTTGCTGCCCGTAGACAAATTGTTGATGGCGCGGTTAGCATGGTGAAAATGGCCCTGGATGAGCTTAGGGACCAGAATATCATAGAATTGGACGATGAGCGCAAGGCCGCCATGGTCAGCAATTTGCTGGTCGTCTTGTGTGGTGAGGAGAATGTTCAACCGGTGTTGAACACTGGTAGTTTATACAACTGACGGACCTGATCCGGATGACCGCCAAGAAAGCGTTTCCGCTGCGCATCAACGCTGATATTTTCCGGGCAGTTCAACGTTGGTCGGAAGATGAAATTCGCAGCGTGAACGCCCAGATTGAGTATGTGTTGCGGGACGCCCTGCGCAAAGCAGGGCGTTTGCCGCAAGTTGCCAAACGGAAACCGGACAGGCGTGGAAAGGGAGGTTCAAAATAGCTGTCCATGGCCTAGATATCCTGGGATTTCGCTCTCAGTAACGCTTCAAATGCCGCAGGTTCGGGGCGGATACGGTAGTTGTCGGTCTGGTCAGCAAAAACAATTTTACCCTGCGCATCTGTCAGAATTACAGTTGGTAATACGGTGTCAGAGTCATAGCCCAGCACTTGCATGCCCATCGGTGTGCCCCATTGCTGAAAAATACCCAGGCGTTTTGCGGCCGCATGCTGCCGATCCCGTAAAAACACCATCGGCACATCAAAGCGTGCTGCCAGTTGGCGGTTCTTCTTGTTTGACTGGGGGCTGATCAGTACAACGGTAATCCCGAGGGCCTCAAGCTGTTGATAGGCTGCCGCCAGTTCAGCTATTTGTGCGGTGCAGAACGGACACCAGTTGCCACGATAGAAAACCAACAGGTGTGGTTTGGCTCTAAAGCTTTCTGAGGAAACCATGTGGCCTTCCAGGGTCTCAAGTTGGAATTCAGGTAGGGGTGAACCCACGTCCAGTTCACGGGTTTTGCGGTTGGCGAAGACGGAATACCAACGTAAATAGACCAGCCAGCCCAGCAATGTTATAAAGGCCCAGACATGCACTGGCCCGGCGGTCCCACCATAGCGGTAGGACATGGCCATGGTTACGGCCAGCCCAACAGCACTCAGTATGCTGAATTCAACGGGGTGCCGGGGGGTGCGGGCAGATTTGAACAAAAATGCCTTGATGAAGAAAGCCAGCGGCGCGAATGCTGTCAGTGCCAATCCCAACCAGGAAAGCAGCGGCTCGGTGCCTCTGGCCAACTGGGTGAAGGCATAGATAGTTACCAACGTCAGCCAGGAAATAAAACCAGAGATGAATAATGATTTGAGAAGGTTCAAAATGGTTGGTTCCTGTATTTGTACACCAACGGAGTGTATCCATGATTAAGAAGCTTGTCTTGTCGCTTTTGATGATTCCCGTCACCAGTTGGGCGGCCAACCCGGACTGTTTCCCGCGAGAGATGATCCCGGACAACCTGTTTCCCAGTGTCAAGCTCGAGACCAGCATGGGGGATGTTGTGGTTGAGTTAAACCGCATGCGGGCCCCGGCGACTGTCAATAATTTCCTGCGCTACGTATTGGAAGGGGAGTATGACGGTACGATTTTTCATCGCGTGATGCCTGGCTTTGTAGTTCAAGGTGGCGGGTATACGAAGGAAATTGTAGAGAAAACATTGCATGCCTCAGTTTGCAATGAATCCGGCAATGGTTTGCAGAATATTACCGGTACCATCGCCATGGCCCGTTTTTCCGACCCGCATTCCGCCACACGCCAGTTCTATTTCAATATGAGTGATAACGCCAGCCTTGATCCGAATTCCCGCAACTGGGGGTATACGGTATTCGGTGAAGTCATTTCCGGTATGGAGGTGCTTGAGGCTATCGCTGAGGTCAAGACAGGTTACAGTGAGGATATGGATGCAGAAGATGTGCCGCTCGAACCTGTCGTACTGACGCACGCCACGGTTGTGGAGTAGCTATTTTCGCCTGCTAACTGCAGCTGAAAATCCCGGGCTAATGGACCCTGCCAATGAATTGGGGTGAAATATTCTCCCTCGCCAGCGCGCTGACCTGGGCGCTGGCAGTTATTTTGCTGCGGCGCTCCGGCAAAACGCTGCCGCCTTTCGAGCTTAACCTGTTCAAGAACTGTTTCGGTGTCGTGCTGATGGTGCCGACTATTCTGATATTCAGCGGTCTCGCGCTACCGGATTATTCTCTGTCTGAGCTGTTTATTATTATTGTCTCAGGTTTGTTGGGGATAGCCCTGGCTGATACCTGGTACCTGCGTGCGCTCAATCTTATGGGCGCGAGCCGGACCGGTATCGTGGCAAGCCTGTTCAGCCCTTTTGTGATTCTCCTGTCAGCCGTGTACCTGGGCGAAAGAATGGCCCTGTGGCAATGGCTGGGATTCAGTATGGTCATCGCCGGTGTGCTACTGGTCACCTGGCGTGTGCATCGTTCTGAAGTTGAGTCAGATGATTTAAAAAAAGGTGCAATCTACGGTATCTCAGCCATGCTGATGATGGCTGTCGGGATTGTCATGGTGAAGAATATACTTGAAACGCGGCCATTTCTATGGACGGTTGAACTGCGCCTGGCAGGAGGTGTTGCCGGGATGTTGATATATATCCTGATCGGCCGGCGCTGGCAACGTGTGAAGCAGCGTTTCATGCAGCCACAACCCTGGGGTATCGTAGTGACTGCCTCTTTTCTGGCGGCATACCTGTCCCTAATTATGTGGCTGGCCGGCTATAAACTGATCGATGCATCGGTGGCGTCAGTACTTAACGAAACAAACGGCGCGTTCATCGTGCTATTGGCCTGGCTGGTGCTGGGTGAGCAGATTGGCCAGCGTAAACTTGCGGGCATTAGCCTGACGCTGGCAGGTGTGGTGATCATGATGATCATTGACTAAGCCTGTTTATGAACGTGTACTGGTTAGCTGCTAGTTCCGCTGCTTCAATACATATCAAAAGAATACTTGATATAGATCAAGTACAAGTTGCAAAATATTTGCTAGCGTCCTTCTCAAATGCATAATAAATTGCCCAAGCATATTGTTCGTCTGCTCGCGGCGTTAGTATTCTTTTTGTTGGTTGCCTACATAGCTAAAACCTGGTTAACCGATCCCTCTTTTTATAAATACGGCCATTATCGGGCAGATGCCGTCCCCGAGCTTGCTTCTGGAACACCGCTTTTCAGGGGCTCAGCATATTGCAAGACATGTCATGACGAACCTCGACGTGACACATCACTTGGTGCACATATCAGTGTTGAATGTGAAGTGTGTCATGGCACGAATCGGGAACACCCCGACGACGGCAAGATGCTGATACCGACTGACACCATCAGGCTTTGCTCAACGTGTCACGAGGAAATGCCCGCAAGACCCGACCGGCAACCACAGATTGTGCTGGCAGAGCACCCGTCCACCGAAGAGGCTAATGCCCAGTGCATCACATGCCATAACCCACATTCTCCTGCAGATGACCCGGTTATGGGGCTTCCTGATGAAACTGAATCGGTCGCGGTGTCTTCCACCACATTACCTGCTGCAGTATCAAAATGTGCAAAATGCCATGGCAAACAGGGGCAGGGCAAAAAAAAGAATCCTGCCCTCGCTGGTATGGAGTCGGTTGATTTTATCGAACATATGACAAAGTTCAAATCCGGTGGCGGTGAAAGCAAAAAAATGACCAAGTATGCAAAACGCTTAAGTAACGAAGAAATTGTAGAGCTTGCCAACTACTACCAGAGCTTACCTGCACCCCCCTCTGAAAAACCCCCTGAATAGAACAAAGACCGGGGTAACGCCGAGAAGGAGAGAGACAGTGACAGACGACAAGATAAAGACGGAACGACGTGAGTTCTTGTGTGCCACTGGAAAAACTCTTGCCAGCCTTGGTGTCATTGCTGCTGGAGGTAGTCTTTTCGCTCAGGGTGCCGAAGAAGAAACACAAACCAAGGCAGCCAAAGTTTCAGCTTCGTTCCCCACGGAGGATTACGACTGGACAAAACATCGCTGGGCATATGGTATTGACGCCACCAGGTGTATCGGATGCCTTCGCTGTGTTGAAGCTTGCAAAGCAGAAAATGACGTGATCGGTGACGCAAACCACTTCCGAACATGGGTTGAGCGTTATGTTTACCTGGAAGGAGATGAGCATGCACGGGTAGATAGTCACTCTGATCCCCAAAACATAGCCGCATCGGGCTCCGAGGCAAAGTATCGTTTTGATAACCGCTATAAAGACGAGAAGGTCAGCAAGGCCTTTTTTGTACCCAAGATGTGTAATCACTGCGAACATCCTGCCTGCGTCCAGGTTTGTCCTGTCGGGGCAACCTTCAAGACAGAAGACGGCGTGGTTCTTATTGACCACGAGTATTGCATCGGTTGCCGGTATTGTGTTCAGGCTTGTCCCTATGGCGCACGTTTTTTCATTGAGGAAAAGGGTGTTTCCGACAAATGCACATGGTGTTATCACCGAATTACCAAGGGTCTGGATCCGGCCTGTGTTGAAGTCTGCCCAACTGGCACGCGTATTTTTGGAGACCTGAACGATCCATCAAGCCCTGTCAGCGAGTTCATAAAGAACAATCCCATACAGGTACTCAAACCGGAGAGTGGCAATGCCCCTATGTGCTTCTATGTTGGTCTCGACAAGGATGTATCATGACTGAAGTAGCCCCTTTCACAGGTTATGTCTACCCCAATGAGACGATCATTCCCTGGGGTGTATTGATTGTTCTCTATCCTTACCTTACCGGTCTGGTGGCTGGCGCTTTCACCGTCTCCAGTTTCTACCACGTATTCGGTATGCAGCAATTCAAGCCGGTTGCCCGGTTCGCCTTGTTAACATCTTTGAGCATGATGCTTTTTGTGCCCACCCCGCTGTTACTTCATCTTGGTCATGCAGAACGTTCCTACTATTCAATGATCACCCCACACCTGACATCAGCATTTGCGATGTTTGGATTTTTTGCCGCTTTCTACACGGTAATACTGCTGCTTGAGGTCTGGTTTGTATTTCGGGCAGACAATGTAAAACGTTCACTGAGATCAACCGGCCTGGCGCGCATCTTTTACCGTGCGGTCACACTCTGGTCCGATGATTTATCACCCAGAGCCCGTGCTATTGACGCCAAGTGGCTGCTGATTCTCGCCATCGTTGGTATTCCTTCTGCCCATGGACTGCACGGCTATATCGGCTTTGTTTATGGCTCATTGAAAGCCCGTCAGTGGTGGGAGTCAGACCTGATGCCTATCATCTTCCTGTTCTCGGCCATTGTTTCGGGTATAGCATTGCTGATGGTGTTGTATGTGCTGTCGTGCAAACTGCGTCGTGTCCTGCTCGATCATGCCTGTCTGAAAGGTTTGACGTATGCGCTGTGGGGATTCCTGATGTTTACCATTATGCTGGAAGGATTGGAATTTGCAAACCTTGTTTATAAGGGTAAAGAAGGTATTGATATGATCATGGTGTACGTCCAGGGGCCCTTGTTCTGGCGGTATTTTGTACTGCAATTTGGACTTGGTGCACTGTTACCGGTGATGCTGATGTCCATCATGATTGCACTCAATACACGGGGCAGGGTTTTTGTCTTTGGCTCTACGATCAGCGCCTTACTGGTATTGATGAGTGTGCTGTTGATGCGCTGGAATGTCGTTATCGGTGGCCAGGAGATCTCTAAGACAGGTAAGGGGTTGCTGACCTACCCCATGAGTTTCTTTGGGCAGGAAAGCTTTATGAGTGCACTTATCTTGCTAATTGCACCGTTCATTCTGCTATGGGTGTTGACACGCTTGTTTCCACCGTGGGTTGATCGTTCCGGAGGTATGTGATGCCGGGCCGGGGAGGTGTTAGTATGAAAAAAAGCAGAACATTGGCTGTATCAGTCATGCTGTTGTTGCTGTCTCGAACAGTTGCTGCCAAGGAAGTAGTATTACCGGCACCTGTGCTGGAATGGTCAGTCTATATACTACTCATATTCGCAGTATTAGTTGTTGGTGGTATCTCAATTTTCATGAAAAGGCGAACCGGTCCTTACGACACTCTGGACAGCTTGCTTGACCAACAAAACCCGATTGTTCATTCGGTTCACCCCAATGTTACCGTAACCGAGTGTGTGCGCCGGATGAACGATCTCAGCATTGGTGCGATGCTGGTAATGGAGGATGGTCAGTTGCTGGGAATTTTCACGGAGCGAGATGCTATGACCCGTGTATTGGGAACGGGACTTGATCCAACCAGTACCAATGTATCCGGGGTGATGACAAAAGATCTCATTTGTGTCTCAAACTCAATCACATTGGAGGAAGCGATGAGTATGGTTACAAATCACCACATCCGACACCTTCCAGTGCTTGAGAATGACAAAGTGCTTGGCGTAGTGTCCAGTGGGGATCTCACCCGTCATTTCGTGGAAAACTAAGTGATACCAGAAGAACAGGATCAAACCCAGAATGTGTATTCTTGCCGCACAGGAATGCACGCTGCACGCATCTGGAGATGAGATGCGGTCGTTGCGAATTATTGCACCGATTGCAATAACACTTAAAAAAGAGCAGGATGGGTTTATTCCAAAACGGCTGAAATTACTTTCCGGCCCCTTTGCGTTAGATGCTAAAGATATAAGTTAGGGTGATCGGGCTTTTCGTGGGATAAATATTTTCCCAGATATTAATTTCAGCAATTAGTACTTGGGAGAAATTTATGTCTGGTTCTAAAACACAATTCTGTCGTATTTGTTATCTCACCTTTCTCGTTGGCACGATGTTACTGGCCATTGGCACCTTGTTAGTGGCCATCGCACCTGAGTAGTACACTCATTCGTGTACAACGAGTTGTTACGCTTCCTCAATGGGAGGCGATAGTTACGTTGTGTTTGTCATCGGTGAACGTATTGTCCCTTTAAGATTGTTGGTGCGAATCAAAGATACGCCTTGATTTGCATTAAAAATTGCCCCGCTCTGAGAGTTCTGTAGATTTTCTTGAAATTGGTCAGAATGGTGTTCAAGTCAGTTGCCGTTAAAACCATTCAATATTTGAAATAAACATATAAAAAACATAAATATAAGATCAAAAAGTAATTTCCTACAGAAATGCGGGAAATTTGCCAATATGTCAATAATTGACATATCTGTCAAAATATGACATATTTGTCATCTTGCTGAAAAACACATTGCAAAAGTTTTACAGCAAGAGTTCACCAAGTGGACACCAAAAGGGGGGAACCCTGTGCCACAGGCGTAACGGATAGCAGAGCTGGGTATCGTTTAAGGGGAAGATACCTGCATTTGCAGTAAAAGGGGATCCGGGATCGTTTGCCAGCAGGGAAGGCGAAGTCTCAGTCTGTCATACAGGCTGGACTTTGTCTTGTGTGAAGGATAACGCCTATAGCGGTATTGTCCATGAGAGTAACCAGGGAAGTGAGCTAGCAAGAATACGGAGATCCTTATGGCCTTACCCAGTAACCCGCCGCTGCGCGACATCGCGATTCTTACCCGTGCTATTGAGAATGTGTTCAGAAAGCTGATTCGCATGTTGATGGGCCGCATGTCCCTGAAGAACCTTCAGGAGATGGTCCAGGTGATTTTTGTTGAAGAAGCTGAAGAGATGTTACGCCTGGAGACCCCGGGTAAGAACATTTCACTCACCACCCTGGCTGTCATAACCGGCTTTGACACCCGCACGGTGACCAGGATCAAAAAAAATGACAGTTACCTGAAACATTTTTATCAGGAAGAGCGGTTTTTGAGCCAGATAACACCTGAGTGCAGCGTGCTGGATGTCTGGGAAAGCAATCCAAAATATATGAACCCGGAATTGGGTCGGCCTCAAGTCTTGCAGATCAAGGGGCCGGCTCCCAGCTTTGAGTCCCTGATAAGTGAATCGGTTTCAACCCGTGGAGTGACGGCAACCTCTTTCCTGCAAAGACTGGAGGCCAGCAATTCCATAACGATAGACAAGGTCCGGAACCAGGTCCGGATGATTGACAAGCGCTACACCCCGATAGATTCAGAGGACAAAACTGAGCATGCAAAAATTGGTATGGCGGTGGTTGGCAACCTTGTTGACACTATTGCGCATAACCTGAATGCGACGGCGCTCGATACCGCACCTTTTTACCAGCAGGGTTGCTGGACCAATCGGTTGAGAAAGGAAGACAGTGAAAAATTGCGCGAGATGGTCAGGGTTTTTCTGCTGGAATCAGATGACAGGGCTCGCAAGCTGATTGAGCCATTTGAGCAGAGTGAGTCTGACATCAATCAGATCACCGCCGGGATCAGCATGTTCTATTTCGAGGAAAAGTCACGTAATTAGTATTGCTTATCCTGCGGCAGTCGATTTAAATGAAGGCTGACTTTGCTGCCGGGTAGGAATAATGGTTGGAATGAATAACGGACTGCACCTCAGTCTGACTGGCAGACTTCTGAGGTGAGCAGCCGTCTTGCGAATGTTACCCATGTCCTGCTGATCGTTCTGGTCAGCCTGGTATTGTTGTATTTCGGACGGGATTTTCTGATACCCCTGGTGTTGGCTGTCATGACGTGGAGCTTGCTCAACGCATTGGCAGGTCAGTTTGAGCGTGTACCGCTGGGTCCGCTAAAGGTACCCCGCTGGCTGGCGATGTTGCTGGCCAATCTCGCTCTGTTCAGTATGCTGTTGCTGATCTACCAGATACTGGCCAGCCAGGCTCCGGCATTGAAGGCTGCTGCACCGTTGTACCAGGAAAACTTTAACCAGATGCTGAACGGGTTCGTTACCCGGTTTGGTATCAAGGAACTACCGACTTCGGATATGTTCCTGGACAATATCAATATTGGCACCTTGCTGAGTTGGATTGGTGGCTCGGTAGGCAGCATGTTGTCCAGCCTGATACTGGTATTGATCTATACCGGGTTCCTGTTTGCAGAACAGCACGTGATGGTAAGGAAGCTCGAGGCCATGGCAGATAACCCTGCTGAAGCCAGGAATATGCACGACCTGATGCTTGAGATTGCCTCGCAGATGCAAAACTACATCTGGATGAAGACCCTGATCAGCGTGGTGACCGGTGTGTTGAGCTACCTCATTTTAAAGTTGGTGGGTGTAGATTTCGCAGCCGTGTGGGCACTGCTGATCTTTCTGCTGAACTACATTCCGAATATCGGTTCTATCCTCGGCGTACTGTTGCCAGCCTTGCTGACGCTGGTGCAATTTGACACCCTGACGCCATTTTTGGTGATAGCGCTGGGACTGGGTGCGCTGCAGTTTGCCATTGGCAACGTGGTTGAACCTGCGCTGATGGGCAAGTCACTCAACCTGAGTTCTTTGATGATCATCCTTTCACTGACCTTCTGGGGCATGTTGTGGGGCATTCCGGGGATGTTCCTGTCGGTGCCCATTATGGTGATGCTGGCCATTGTATGCGCCAAGTTTGACAGTTTGCGCAGCATCGCCGTTATCCTTTCCGTGGATGGCAGTCTGGAACGCTAAAATTGTTTGCCGGTGGTGGCTAATTCCTCAAGCAATGCAGCCGGTCGCCAGTAGTCCTTGTCAGTCTGTTCGTAGTACCGGCACAAGGTTGAGTAGATCTTCTCCAAGCCGACAGTATTTGCGTAATGCATCGGACCGCCACGGGCTACCGGGAAACCGTAACCGGATGCGTAAACGACATCAATGTCACTGGCGCGTTGCGCAATACCTTCTTCGAGAAGCTTTGCACCTTCATTGATCAAGGCAAATATCAGTCGATTAACAATCTCTTCATCCGGGATTTCACGGCGTTCTATGCCGTGTTCGGCAGCCTTGTCTCTTACTAATTGCATTACCGCTTCATCATTGCTGCGGGCACGGGTTTGCGGATCATAGTTGTAGTAGCCGGCACCACTTTTCTGGCCCAACCGGCCCATTTCTACCAGCGCGTCCGGTATGCAATAGGTTCGGGGGTCACCCTTTTGTTCAACGCTGAGTGCTTTGCGGGCATTGTATGAGATATCCAGCCCGGCCAGATCGCCAACCGCCAGTGGTCCCATTGCCATGCCCCAATCCTGCATGACGGTATCGATCTGCTGCGGGGATGAGCCCTCAATCAGGCACAGTTGTGCCTCGCGAGCATAGTGGCGCAGCATGCGGTTGCCAATAAAGCCGTAGCAGACCCGTGACAGCACCGCGACCTTTTTAATGGTTTTGGCCATTTTCATGGTCGTGGCAATCACTTCATCAGAAGTTTTGTCGGCTCGAACCACTTCCATCAGCCTCATGACATTGGCCGGGCTGAAGAAGTGCAGACCGATAACATCAGCCGGACGCTGCGTTGCTGCAGCGATCAGGTTGACATCCTGATACGAGGTATTAGTGGCCAGAATTGCACCCGCTTTACAAACCTCGTCGAGTTTCTTGAAGACCTGTTTCTTTATCCCGAGGTCTTCGAAAACGGCCTCGATCACCAGGTCGGTTTCAGCGAGATCAGCGTAGTCTGTGGTGCCCTGGATCAGACTGAGACACTGCTCTTTTTGTGCTGCGCTGAGCTTTCCCTTACTGACGGTAATTGCGTAGTTCTTTTCCACCAGGGTCAGGCCGCGTTCAAGTGCCTGCTGGTTGATCTCCAGCAGTGTGACCGGTATGCCTGCGTTGGCGAAATTCATTGCAATACCACCGCCCATGGTGCCGCCACCAATGATGCCCACCGAGCCAATTGGCCGGGTTGGAGTATTCTTTTCTATCCCGTCCACCCGGGCAGCTTGCCGCTCAGCAAAGAACAGGTGGCGCATGGCGCATGACTGGGTCGATTGCATGCACTGCATAAACCGTTCGCGTTCCAGTTTGAGCCCTTGTCCCATTGGCAGATTTACTGCAGCTTCAACGCAGTCGACGATGTGCATGGGTGCGATCTGACCCCGAGCCCTGCGGGCCAGTTTCTTTCGATAGTTTTCAAACAGTCCGGCCGGGATCGAGGCGGCGTCAATCTCAATATTCCGAACCCGGCGCAAAGGCGCGGCTTCGCTGACCAGTTGCCTGGCATAGGTAAGGGCGGCCTCGAGCAGGTCGCCCTCTACAAGCCTGTCGATCAAACCCAGCGCTTCAGCTCGGGCAGCCGCTATTGGTCTGCCGCTGGTGATAAGGTTCAGGGCCGCTTCAACGCCGGTCAGACGTGGTACCCGCTGGGTACCGCCAGCACCCGGCAACAGGCCCAGCTTGACCTCTGGTAAACCAATTTTGGCCGAAGCCAACGCGCAGCGGTAATGGCAGGCGAGGGCGGTCTCAAAGCCGCCACCCAGTGCTGTGCCGTGAATCGCTGCAACAACCGGCTTGCTGGAAGTTTCAATTGAATTCAGCATGTCACGCAGGCTAGGTTCGAGTGGTGGTTGGCCAAATTCCGAGATATCGGCACCGGCTATAAATGTACGTCCTTCACATATCAGTACAAGGGCCTGGCTGCTATCGCTTTGTGCTGTTTTGATGGCATGCTGAACGCCTTGTCGCAGCGCCTTTGAAAGTGCGTTGACGGGCGGGTTATTCAACTGAATGACACCGATGTTGCCGATGAGCTGATAGCTGACGATGGACATGGCTGTGTTCCTTAATGCGGGTATTGTGCGAATAAGTGAGGTCAACTGACCTGTGCTATTTCATCCCAGTAGGTTGTCAGGGGCTGTTTCTCCAGTATTTCGTTCACTACTTTTACAAACTCCGGGTTAAAGAATTTTGCACAGCAAACCCACAATTGTCGGGCACGTTTGGTGCCGAGTGTAAACGGAATAACCTGACTGTAATTAGCCCAGGTATCTTTGTCCAGTGCCCCGTGCTGGTATTGTGTCCACTCAAATTCACGGGCGCGAATCGAAGCAATAATCCAGAAATTCAGCCGGATTCTGGCGTCATCGCTGATGGGGTCCTTGCTGGTGTACGCGTGCACCAGTTCAGGGTGTTCAATAAATTTATACAGGTGTTCCTGGTCGGTGTGTACCTGTGCCTGGCGGGCCTCTGAGCCCAGCAACAGATTGCCCTGGTGAACCTGCTTGGCAAGGTATACCAGGGTGATCAGGACCGCAAATGTCGAGATGATTTCAAGCCATTGAATGAAGGTTTGCATATCCATGCCGGTTCTCCTGTAGGAATAGGTGGTTCAGGGTAGTGTGATGGGTGAACTCATAATCCCATAAATCGTATCCCGTCTGGATTTTTTAGGCCTGATCAAGTCGCAACAGCGCAGATACCTCATCGACAAAAGCTGCACACAGGTTTTTCAGTTGAGCCGTGTCACCATCGATGTCCCGGGTTAATGTATAGGCCACCAGCGCAGTCCTGGCATCCACCAGGCTGAGTGAGACACGGATCTTGGTCTGTTTCTGCCGAATGTTTCCTTCGATGATCCATTGCGCATTGAACTCTCTTGAGGTGAAAGGGAATGGCTTCAGTTTGCTGTCCCCGGCAGCACTGCGGGCAAAAAAGCGCAGATTTCTGGTAGCCAGCAACTTTTCCCGTAGCAGGTCATCCAGGTCTGCTGCTGCCGACACCTGGCTTGTCTGACCAGCGTGTATCGGGATCAACGTAAGCCGAATTACCTCTGTGCGGAGTGAATTGTCAATCAACCACAAGACCCCTATGGTAAATATCAACAGGGCCGCCAGTGCAGCCGTTGCCAGGGTGAGAAGCCGCTTCCATCTTCCCCGGTGGCTGCCTTTATCGGGCTTAATGGCAGCACCATTGTCGCCGTTCAGGTGACTGACCCCGGGCACCCATCTGTAACCCCGCTTGGGTAAAGTTTCAATCAGTTGGCCACAGGAAGTATATTTGCCCAGTTGGGCACGGAGTTCTGATATGCAGCGGGTTAAGGTGTCGTCACTGATAGTCTGGTTTTTCCACACACTGTCAAATAATTCCGAGCGGCTGACCACTTCACCGGCGCGCTCCAGCAAGGCGAGCAAAACCTGCATATTTACCAGCCCCAGGCTGATAACATGGCCTTGAATCTCAACCTGTCCTGATTGCGGCGAGATGATCAGGTCAGCGCTTCGAATTACATTGTATTTTGCAGTGCTACGCATGGGCGTCAGTGTAGCAGTGATGCTGGGAAAAGGACGGTCGTGATGGTGGCTTGAAGCTTTCGCGAAGGTCCTGCAGAGGTTTTTACAGGTATTGCGTAGTGTTACCTCAGGACACGCAGACAAGTATGCGCAATAGTGCAGGCAATGGTATCCACTGACTTAAAGGGCGTACTGCCAATGAAATTTTCTAAACTGCTTCGACGCGTGGTGATCACTGTGGTGATGCTGCCTATCGCATTAGTACTCATCGCCGGGCTGGTGAATCTTCCTGTTTTTGATGAAGACCTGAACCCTGACATAGCCGCTGTCCTGCAGCCCGCTCCGACTCCACCGCATGAGGGAAATGTATACTTTGCAATGTGGGGCATCAGTGCTGCAGTCGATAAGAATATGATTGATTCCGGCGTGCGCCTGGTTGAACGGTATCGTGACAAGCGCGCGAAAAATGGGCTGGATACATTAACGTCAGATGATTTTGTTGAAATTCTGGGTGTAGCAGATTTAGACGAACCCTGGTTGGCCGATTTTCACTGCAATGCGCGTACCCGCTACGGTTGTCTGGCCACTGCGCTCGACAACCTGCAGAAGGATTCCAT
Organism: Gammaproteobacteria bacterium; assembly: GCA_024277815.1. GTDB lineage: Bacteria > Pseudomonadota > Gammaproteobacteria > Xanthomonadales > SZUA-36 > SZUA-36. The sequence continues at coordinate 74,046 of JAJRUM010000003.1, read as the reverse complement.
GACCAGTGAACGTTCTCAACTGCTGCGGGCAAGGCACCAACAGGTTCTGCAAATGCAGTTATTTCAAAACTGGGGGGGCAGCAGTTTTACCTCACCGTTACCACCCTTCTGGACCTTCCTGAGTATTAGCCAACTGAAGCTGGCGAACCTTGCTGGCTCTGCCGGGCCGGCGGCGTTTTTTTACCAACTACAACTCGATCTGCGGTTCTGGAAAATGATGTTGGCGCAGGGTTCCGAACTGATTGACAAAATGTTTGCGATTGCCGGCATATGGACTGATGTTCAATTTCTGTCTGAGTATCTCGCCACCCATGACTTGACCGACCGGGACCTTGGCCTCGCAAGCTCACTGTTGGAACCACTGTCTGCGAAAGAGCTGAATCTTGCGGACGCATTTATATCTGAACAGCGAACACTGTATCGGTCGTTAGACAGGGGTGCACACGCACTGCCTGATTTCGGGCTGCTGGTAAACCCGTGGCTAATACAGGTCAATGCGACACTGAATAGTTATTACCAGCATGTCATCGAACCGGTGGTGTATCTGAGCAGCCTGACCAGTACGGAGTTTTTCGCTCAAACACCCCTGCGGGAACAGCGAAACAGGGATAAGAGTAATGCTTATGGCCGTGATGCAGTCGATGCCATGACGACCATCTGGCCAGGCACTTTATATAACCTTGGCGGCAAGGTTCTGCTGGCAAAGTTGCTGGGGTATCCAGCGGACTATATCGCCCGGGTTCATGACCTGAACAGCGTGATCAGTTTGGTTGAATTGCAGTGGGTCTTGAAATCGGAAGGTATTGAATCCGTTGATGGCATTCTGAGCAAGGTGAACGCCGTCGGAGTGGGCGAGAATAATCTACTAAAAGCGAGAGGGCTGGGATTTGACCCGGAAGGGGGGTGGCTTAAGTTTGACTGTCTGTACGAACGCTCATCCTGCAAAATCAAACTCTATGGCGAGTACCCCTTTGACACTATGTAACTGACCCCGGGTGTGAATGTTGCGTATTGCCATGATTTTTATATTCTATTTATCCTATACTTTGTAACAAGTTGCGGATGGCATCAACACTCGGGAGAGCATTATGACGAAACCTGCGCTTCTTTTTGCGATAATTGCAGTTGGTTTTGCCCCAAACGCATTGGCGGGTTGGGTGGCGGAATACACTTCCGGTGATGTGGTCTACATATCCTCAGGAAAGATGAAACAAGTATCAACCGAAGATGGTACATCGTCTCTGTTTGATGGCAAAACCGGGAAGTCCAGCGTGTTTAGTACGAGTAAAAAGATTTACTGGCAGGGTACGGGTGAAGAATTCTGTGCGGTGATGAAGCAGTTAATCCCGCAATTGGATCAGAAGCCTGCCAAACCCAGCATAAGTATTGAACCGGCGGGTAATGAAACCATTGCCGGCACTGTCACGAGAAAATATCAAGTGATGGCCGATGGCCACCTGCACAGTGAGGTGTGGGTGGCGGAAAACCAGGAACTTGCTAATGAAAGTAAGGCTGTAAACAAGCTCGGGGAAGAATTTTCCAGCTGTATTCCGGCACAAAGTACTGAAGAGATGGTGGATCGTGATCCCGCTTACCTCAAGCTGGTAAATCAGGGTTATGTAATGAAAGAAGTGACTTATTTAGACGGTAATATGCCGGTAAGCAGCGATGAAGTTATCAGCCTCAGGCAGGAGAATATCCCGGATTCTGAATTTGAGGTGCCTGCCGGGTTCCGTCGTGTTCAGTCGTTAATGGAAATCTGGCAGTAACAGCGGGGTACTTTGCTGATTGGCGCGCCCAACGGACAATTACAAGTTGATCCTGTTGATTCGAACCAGTTGAGCGAAGTATCCAGCGCCCAAAGCATCCAAAAAATGCGCCAGTGGCAAGACACCCCGACAAGCGGGTCGGGGTCCTGCTGACCTGCTGTTGTTATCAGTTATTGGTGCCCACCGCAGTACCACCGGAAAACGGCGTCGGGACATTACTGGTCAGGTTGTCCATGTACTTGCCAGAGAGTGCAGCAAAAAAAATCCCGTAATACGCACTGGTGACAGTGTTGTTCCTGACAAGAACGCCGATGCCGTAACTATATATCCCGTAAGTTGCACCAGTGACGGACGAGACATCATCGATGTGGTTGCCCTCCACTACGGCGCCATTGGTTATGGCAAGATGCAGTCCATATGCTGCAGAGGTGCCCGTCGCTGCAGTGCCGCTGATGTCATTGTTGAGGGCTCGTGCCCCGGGGCCGAAGAAGATGATGCCATCAGCACTTCCACTCACGCTCGAGCCACCGGTGTCCACCACCTGGTTGCGGCGCACGATATTGCCGCGACCGCTGATTACGAAACCGATCCAGGTGTTCTTATCGGCGCGAATGTCCTCAATCAGATGGCCCTGTGAGGTGGTAAAGGGGGAGTTGTCATCCAGCCAGATTCCCCTGAAAAACCCACGGATGATACCGTTCTTAATGGTGATGTTCTTGCGTTGAAAAGCATAGATGCCATTGGTCTGGGTACCTGCTCCAGCGGCGAGGCCTCCGAGCTTCCAACCATTCAGGTCAATGGTGACATTGTTGGTCTGGATCTCAATGGCATTACCCGTGGCCATTGCGGTTGCCAGGTTACCGGTGAAGCAGTAGATGCCCTGGGTGGTAATGACATATGGCAGCGCCGCTATGCGCGACTGTCAAACTGTACGCAATTAAATCTACAGGTAACGGCGTTACCCGTAAAAGAGTTGGAACAAAGCAGTGTTTTGCCAGGAACATTTCGCTCTGTGGCAGTCTCCCTCATTCAGTCTGGTAAGGATACGCCTAGGGAAAGTTAAGTGCAATAATCTATATCAATGAAATTAAAGGGAATTTGCCCTGAAAGATATGCCGGGGTATGAATGCTCGGGAAATAAAAAAGGCCACCCAAGGGCGACCTTTTTCATTTTTGGCGCGCCCGACAGGATTACTCGTCTCATCCATGAGACTCGCCCCTTCGGGGTTTGTCGCTACGCGACTGCATTCGAAATTCGCTCCCGGCGAATTTGTCGAACCTGGCGCGTTCCGCGCAGAGAACCTAATTCGGGTGTCAGAACACGAAAATACAAAAGGCCGCCAAAGCGACCTTGTGTATTTTGGCGCGCCCGACAGGATTCGAACCTGTGGCCCCCAGATTAGGAATCTGGTGCTCTATCCGACTGAGCTACGGGCGCTTTGAGGGGGGTATTCTAACTGCTATGGGTAAAAATCTGAATTTAATTGGCGGCCTGGTGCTCGCTGGTCAGCATGATTTTGTCGTTGGCCGGACTGATCGCCAGGCGGCTGATGTTGCGTACTCCGTAGGCACCAAAGTCAGTGATTAATTCCCACCGGGCGTCCATGGGTGAACGGCGATAGAGTTTGCTGCCGTTGCCGGTCCAGTAAGCGCCATTGCGGTCCACGGTGAAATCTTCACTGTCCGGGAAGAGGGGCATGATGGTTTGGATGCTGTTTGTTACGGAATGGTATATAGAGATTTTCCATGGCTCTGTGTTTTTATCCACAAAGATAATGTCACCATTTTCGGGGTGCCGGCGCAGTGTGCGGCCTATATTGCTGGCGACCTTACTGCTTCCCGCCTCTTGCAGTTTTGCAGTGTAGAGGTCGAAACTGTCACCAAGTATGAACATCGCAACTTGCTGGTCATTCATCCAGGCATGGTAGCCAACCGGTTCAGCATCCGGCAATAGTAACTCCATTTCACCATTTGTCAGACTGATGGCCCACAGCCGTTGCTTTTGATCGGCTTCGACCTGAATCACTGACAGCGCGTTACGACCGGGGATGGGCGTCGGAGAGTATTCGCTTTCCATGGTCTGGTTGACCATCGTGGTGGTCCGGGTCCTGAGGTTGAAGGCCGCGATGTCGGTTTGTGCAATACCATTCGGAAGGGTGACTTCACGGGTGTAGTAAATCACGTTGCCATCAACGGAGAAATGTGGCTGGTTGTTATAGCCGACTGTGGTGTTGATTTTTACCGGCGGTCCGGCAAGTGAGGTTGGTTGGTTGGCGTTGATATTTGCCAGCCACAGGTCGGTTTTGGGCAAGTCCTGAGCGACAACCTGTGCGCAAGGCAGCAGCAGAAAGGCAAGCAGCGCCAATGCGGCCCTGAAGTCGGGTCTGACGATCGCTGCCGCTGTCATGAACGCTGTGCTTTCATCGCCAGCAATTCATCACTGATAATGTTTTTTCTCCAGCCAAGAAAACGTTCAGGTATTCCGGCTGTTTCCGTGGTCAGAATCAGGCTCTCCAGTTCCCGTTTGGAGGCGAGCAGCGCGGGGTCTATTGAGAGCTGTTCGGCCCTTCTGATCACGACACTGCGCATATCGGACAATAGTTTGCGCTGAGCTGTACTCAGCGAAACGGGAGAGCTAACCTGCTTGCCTGACTGAAGTACCTGATCAACGATGGTCAGTATGGCCTTACCAATGCGGTCAAGCGCTCGAGGATGCATAACATCGAGCCTGGATAGCTGTTCGGAAGTGGCGGGCTGCGCCCTGGCAATATTCAGCAAAGCTGTATCTTTGACGACAAAGCCACGTGCCAGGTTGCGTTTTTCTGCTTGTTGTTCCCGCCAAAAGGCCAGTGCTTGCAGGATCGCCAGCGAAATACCATCCAGGCGATGATTCCCGCGAATCCTCTGCCAGGACCGGACTGGGTCTGTGGGTGTTTTTGCCTTGCGCAGAAGACGTTCGCAGTCCTCTTCCAGCCAGTGCAGACGCTCGAGTTTTTGCAGGCGTTCGCGCAGCTCTCTTTGCATCAATGGTAACAGGCATACATCCAGTGCCGCGTAGTGTAACTGTGCAGTCCGAAGTGGTCGCTTGAGCCAGTTCGACCTTGTCTCACCCTTGTCGATTGCAATACCCAGCAACCACTCCACAGTTTTGTGGTACCCCATCTGCAGTGACTGACCCAGCATGGCACAGGCGGTCTGCGTGTCAAACAGTGGACGGGGGCAGGTGCCTGTTGTAAACAGCAGGACTTCAAGGTCTTCGGGCGGGGCATGCAGTATTTTGGTGATTGAGGTTTGCTCAAACAGTGGTGCGATGGTGTGCAGCGGGCCGGTTTTGAGTGGGTCGACCAGCAAGACCTGTTGCCCGTCTGACAACTGCACAAGACCGAGGTCTGCGCGGTAGGTCCGTTCGCGGACAAATTCAGTATCAATACCAATCACTTCAGCTTGCAACCAGCACTCAATGGCCGCTTGCAAATGTGCGGCAGATTCAACCATGATGGGCTTGTCTGCAGCGGCAAGTGCGGTGCTCATTTCGTCTTTATTAATCATTTGGAATGTAATAATTCCCTTTCTAAACGCTTTGTTATCAGTTGATTGTGAAGTAGTTTGGCTTATTTTATTCTGCTTGTTGTAGCCGTGCATCTGGGTTAAGGTTGCATTATGCGGCTTGGTGGGAGTTTTCTGCCGCCAAAACCATAACATGACGGAGGCTACAGGCAAGGGAAATTGCATGTTTGCGGTTAAAAAAACCTTCAAATTACATTTCGTGAGCCCTTCTTTCCTGGTGCTGATGAGCGCGTTGCTGTGCGCGCAATTTGTTTTTGCCCAGCAACCCACCGATGAAGCTGCCGTATCACCGGGCGCGGGCAATGCCGAAGCCGATGAAGAAGCGGGCAAAAGCCGCCGCATAGAACGCCTGGGTGATGTCAGCACCGATGAGTGGGAAATGGATTTGTCGCTGCCCACTGCACCGGCGGCGGCGCCGGTACAAGAAGAAGCTAATTCTCTGCCGGATGCCGCGCAGGATCAGCAGTTACAACAGTTGCTGTCTGGTCTGGCCACTGATCCGGACAGCAGCGAAATTAACGAGCAACTGGATACCTTGTTATCCAACATATTGGCTCTGGCGCGTGGCCTGATCGATAGCGGTTCTACTGAGGAAGCGGCTAAATTGCTGGCGGTCATCAAGCCAATTGACCCTGGCTTGCCTGGCCTCAAGACTGCACAGCGGCGTTTGCAGGCGTTGAAGGACACCCAGAAATTACTGGCGAAGGCTGAAAAGGCGCTGGCGGCAGATCAGTTGATTGAGCCTGAAAAAGGCAGTGCCTTGTATTATTTCAACCAGACATTGCGGGTAAAACCCGATAGCAGTGCGGCCCAGCAGGGCCTGGCACGCATTCAGGAAGCACTCATTGAGCGAGCCAATGAGGCCGCCCAGGAACTTGATTTTGAGATGTCGGCAAAATGGTTGAATCAGGCATCTGCCGTTGGCAAGGATCAGACCATGGTGGATGATGCCTGGCAGCAGTTGACTGCGTTCCAGAGCATGCACGCGGATGACCTCGAGAGCAAGGCGCTGGAAGCCATGAATGCCGGTGATTTCAATACTGCGGAGTTCAATATCATTGATCTTATTGCCCTCGGTGGGCAGGAAGAACGGGTCAAGTCTCTGCGGGAACAGCTGGAAGAGGCACGTTTCTACGGTGGGTTCGAACCTGGTCAGGTCATCAGTGACAGCTTCTTGAACTTTGCAGGGAAAGCACCTGATATTGTTGTTATTGCTGCCGGAAGTTTCCTGATGGGCTCAAGTGGTCAGTCAGGTGGTGCTTACAACAACGAGCAGCCCCGTCACCGGGTAACGATTGAGCGGGGCTTTGGCTTTGGTGTCACGGAAGTGACTGTTGCGCAGTTCGGTTTGTTCGTTGAGCGCAGCGGTTATGTCACTGGCGCTGACAGCACGGGGGAATCTACAGTTTATGATGAGACTGCCGGACGCCTGATCAAGCGCAAAAAGACCAATTGGCAAAATGATTACCGGGGCAAGAAAGGCAAGCCTGAGGATCCGGTTTTACACGTGAACCTGCATGATGCACGGGCGTATGTACAGTGGCTGGCTGCCGAAACAGGCAAGCGCTACCGTTTACCGACCGAGGCCGAGTATGAGTATGTGGCCAGGGGTGCGGTCGGCGGGACTTTCTGGTGGGGGGAGGGTTCGCCCTCGAAGCCGGTTGAGAACCTGACTGGCCAGCGTGACAGGTCGCCCAGCAAGCGTAGCTGGACAACACCCTTCAAGAGATATGGAGACGGTTACTGGGGGCCATCCCCGGCAGGCTCCTTGCGGGATAGCGTGCTGGTCCACCCAATGGGCGTCTATGATATCGCTGGCAATGTTAGCGAGTGGACAGAAGACTGCTGGCATCCCAACTATATGAAAGCACCCGTTGACGGTTCTGCCTGGGTCAATCGAGGTTGCGAACGCACGGTTGTGCGTGGTGGCTATTGGGCCAGTGCCCCCGATCAAGCCCGTGCCGCATTCAGAATATCTGCCCGCCCTGAAACCCTGGGGCCGGTCGTGGGTATTCGTATTGCCCGTGATCTACAGGGCGGTACGAATAATTAATGCGAGATGCGTTGCTGCTGTGTTGATACGCCGCTGTAACAGCGCCCAACTCCGGTCTGCATAACACTGACTGATTTCCGGGCTCTCCGGATAGATCTCTGTTTCAACCAGTTGATGTGATTCTTCAGTCCAGCGGTCGACCATTGCGGGTGTCCAGTTGTCTCCAGCCGGGGGCGCCGGAGATTGGCGCAACACTGCAACCAAATGCTGCCAGTCACCGGCGCGCTGCTGGATGAGTGCCCGGTCCCAGAAGTTGTGCAGGTTCATCTGCTCGCCGCTGAAGTCAATGTCGAAGTTATTGCCGCCCCGATCAAAAGCATAGCCGGCGTGCAGCGGCTGGTGCAGGTCGCCGGTCAGGTGGCAAATCCAGCCAAATGCCTGCTGGCGGGATTCCTGGCTGGCCTGCTTATCGGCAAGGATCGCGGCATACTTCTTGATCCCCTCTGTCGCACATAGCTGATCGGGGCAGTCACGGGGCTTTGAGTAACGGGCTTCACCCTGCGGAATATTGATGTAGTGAAGCGGGTAGGTCCATGCCCATTGTTCAGTTTCCCGTATTGCATCAGGCCAGTTGCAGGCCTTGAGCATGGTCTGATCGTCAGTCGAACCCAAAACACCTCGCAATTTGGCGCTGGTGCTTACAGGTAACATTTCCATAGCCAGAATACCGACAGTGGCGTGCCCGTCACGACCCCAGGCGAAACTGGCATTGCTGAAGATCACTGTGAAACAGAGGACAAAAAGTGTGAAAAATTCGCGGGTATGGGTTGTTAGGTGATTGATATTCATTGAGTAAATGGTGCCGGAGGTCGGACTCGAACCGACACTTTGTTGCCAAAACGGGATTTTGAATCCCGCGCGTCTACCAATTTCGCCACTCCGGCAGGAACTGCGAGCCGCAGAGTATATATTTGCAGGGTCGGCGAAGCCAGTTTTTCAGTCAATTTTAATGCTTCCTTTTTGCGCCTGACGCCATACCGATCCTATGGTAGTGATTCTTCATCCTTTATCTGCCTGAAGTAGTCCTCAACCAGAGGGATGAATAGCTTGTAGTCTGCCAGAAACGCATCGTGCCCCATTAATGAGGGTAGTTCCGTGAACGCTGTCTGGATGTTGTTGGCAGACAGGGTATCAGCAATTGCCCGTTGTTGATGCACGGGGAATAAAATATCTGTCTCGACACCCAGCACCCGGGCTGAACGCAACTCAATGGCTGCCAGTGCAGCAGCGAGATCCGGGTAACCATCTGCAACATCGAACCAATCCATTGAACGGGACAGGTAAACGTAACTGCATGGATCAAAGGAATAAATGAAACGGCGCGCTGCTGCTTCAAGGTAGGACTCAACCTCGTAGTTCATGCCAAACAGTTCGGTCGGGAAATAGTTCTGTTCTTTACGTTCGAAGCGGGTGCGCCATTCCGCAGCTGATCGATAAGACAGCATCCCCAGCTTGCGCGCCATGCGCATACCATTCTCAGGCCAGTTGTCATCGTCATAATTGCCGCCATTGAATGCCGGGTCAGAAACAATGAGCTCTCTTTGCAGCGAGCGGATGGCGATGCTGAAGGGTTCCGAACAGGGGGAACTGGAGATAGTCAAAAAGTGTCGGGCACCTTGTGGGTTTTGTTGCAGGTAGGCGAGCGCGCTCATGCCGCCCATCGAAGGGCCAACCATGGTGCACAATTGTTCAATCCCCAGGTGCTGAATAACTTTGTGGGCAGCGGTGGCAATGTCTTCAATGCTCAGTTCAGGGAAATCCAGCCGATAGGGTTTGCCAGTCTCCGGATTGGTACTGGCAGGTCCGGTTGAGCCCTTGCAACTACCCAGCGAGTTGAGGCTGATAATGTAAAAATGGTCTGCATTGATAGGCTTGCCGGACCCAACCATCGGTTCCCACCACCCGGGTGAGGGGTCTGCCGGGCTGGATGCTGCATGCCCACTCGGCGACAGGCCTGTGAGGATAAGTACCGCATTGGAAGCATCTGCATTTAACTCACCCCAGGTCTCGTAAGCCATGGTGTAAGAAGGCAGGCTGCCACCTCGTTTGAATAACAGTGGCTCATCGACGTGCAAAAATCGGGTTGCAGATGACATAGGGTATGATTCGTAAAATTTGGTTTACCAATGATACCGTGTGAGCTGGCAGAATGCGCGCTGCAACAAAGGTGAAAAGAAAAAATTATGAAAATACCTGATGGCTGACAACATTTCACAGGCTGGACTGGTCAGCAGTTGTCAGCATGACATTCATTCACAGCTGGAGCGGTGCGTGCGGCGCCACCTGGATACCCCCTGGTTACAGCCTTTGCACCGTCCTTCGGTGGTGGCCTATGCCTTGTTAAGAAGCAGGAATCTGCTGACCAAAGATAAATCGTTCATACTTGATTCGGGCTGTGGCACGGGCAACAGTACACGCTACCTGGCCGCCAGGCATCCCGGGCAACTGGTGATCGGTGTCGATCGCTCCCGCGTTCGCCTCGGCAGAAGTGGCATGGCTGACCCCTCTGTTGTTGACGGCCTGATGCAACATCACAATTGCGTTCTGGTAAGGGCGGAGTTGGCGACATTCTGGCGTTTACTGGTTCGCGATGGACTCGCTCCCGACAAGCACTTTCTGCTTTATCCCAATCCGTGGCCGAAAGTTGCTCACTTGAAGCGGCGGTGGCACGGTCACCCTGTGTTTCCGAGCTTGCTGGCGCTTGGGGGCGAGATAGAGATGCGTTGTAATTGGGAGGTTTATGCGATGGAGTTCGCACGTGCAGCAAGCCTGGCTACCGGCCAGTCGATCGTCGCTAAACCTTACCGGTCTCAAGAGGGTATATCACCGTTTGAACGCAAGTATATGCAGCGGCGCCAGAAATTATTTGCGGTGACTGTCCCGCAGGATGTTTTAGCGGCGTTTAGGTCTTTCGTGACTGCCGGGCAGCCCGCTCTTTAGTCTGCCGCAGTCGGGTCACCTGAGTTGTTGGTGGCTGGCGTGTAGTTGTGAATACCCTGCAGGCTGTTGAATATAAAGGTTACGAACTGTGGCGGTGTTATCCATGTTTTGCCAAGCGTTTCATCCCATTCGGCAGTGGGTTTCGCAGCAATCACCTGTTGCAGGTTCTGGCCGTCATCAATCAGCGCCTGGACATTGGCGGTGGCTTTGACCAGTAAGTCGCGGTAAGCCCTCAAATCCTCTGTGATAGCCAGCGGGCCATGGCCCGGGATAATTCGTGTGCTGTCATCAGCCAGTGACAGTGCCAGATCGGCTGCCTGCACCATACCCTGGATTGAGCCACCTGCATCCAGATCAATGTAGGGGTATAGCGTGTTGAAATACATATCACCCATGTGAATGACGTTACTGGCCGGGAAGTGAATAATGATGTCGCCATCGGTGTGGCCGTGCGCAACATGGTAAGCAGTTGCGGCCTCACCGTTGAGGTACAGGGACATCTGGTCGTTGAATGTGATGATCGGTAGTGCCGCTTTTGCGTAGGGCGGGGTGGTACTTTGGGTGAAAATACTGACCTGCTCAGTGCTCATTCTTTTATAGATATTGTCGTGCGCGATAATCAGTGCTCCTGCACTGCCGATGGTCTCGTTGCCACCCGTATGATCTGCGTGATAGTGGGTGTTGATGACAAAGCGAATCGGGCCACTGTCAATTTTTCTGATCGCCTGTAGCAGTTCGTTGGTGACCGGTCTGACCTGGTCGTCGATTATGTACAGGCCATCTTCACCGGCAGAGATAGCTACATTGCCGCCACGACCCCTGAGCATGTATACCGTTTCGGAGAGCTGAAAAGTACTGAATTCAACCTTCTTCCCCTGCGCCCAGGTGCTGCCTTGCGTGATGAAAAGCAGTGCGAATAAAAGTATAAATCTCATGTGCCTGTCCCCAGAAAAGCAGTTTTGAGGACTTAAGGTACACCCTGGTCAAGGGCTAGCGCAATTCCTGTTACTGCTTTGGTATCGACAGTTACCGGGGTTGCCTGGTAGTCACCTGACGCGGCGTTGGCTACGCCGGTCATTGAGATTCGTGCGCTGATATTCAGCTGCTCAAAATCAGACAGCGATGTACCCGGGCGTAATGTGTCGGCGTCACTGAGTGTCAGGCTCATGGGGAATGTGGGCGCGGCGATACGCTTGACTGCCAACGGCATGCCAACACCACCGTCGGGGTGAATGAAGATAAACAGCACCGCTCCCTGTGGCAGCGTGGTCGTGCGCGTTTCGTCCAAAGTAATGGTCACCGGGATATGGACGCCTGCGGCATCCTGTGCTGCGGTACCTGGTGTTGCGGGAGCAATGCCCATCTTTGCATTGACCATATCGATTTGTTGTTGCACGGCTGTTGCCGCGCTTGAAGCCGGGTCAAGCAGTCCCAACAGCTTCTGCCAAATGGCTGCTGCCTGCGGGTTGTCACCCGCTTGTGCAGCGGCCATGCCCAACAGCCACAGGCCTTTTTGTTGCTGTGGATCGATTTCCAGAGCAGATTTCAGAAGTTGCTGTACTTCTGCACTTATTTCAGGTTTCCCCGCTGTGAAAAGGCGGGCTTCAGCAAGCTCTACCATTATCACGGCATTGTTGGGAAGCAGGCGGTACGCGTTGGTAAGAGCCGCTTCTGCCTCATCGTAACGTTGCATGGTTTTCAGGCTTCGGCCGAGCACGACCCAGCCTTCAGCATCATCCGGGTTCTCGGTCATACGTTGTTGTAAATTGGCAACCAGCTCATCCATTTGAGGTTGTTGGGCAGTGTGCTGCTGTTGTTGGTGCGGTGCTGTTGCTGGCATATTGAGCGCTTCCGGGGTGCCTATCTGCTGGTACAGAAACAGGCCACCCAGCGGTACCAATAGTAGCAGCAGCATCGCAACCGCCCGTTCACGTGAAGAGCCGGAGAATAATGGCCAGCTAATGATCGCAGCGGGAATGGCAAGCAGTGCGACTGCCAGTATCCAGAAATTCATTTACTTGCCCGCAGGGTTGATTTACACATGGTTGAATAGGCCTTGTTCATGTCAGTTGTCAGGGTTCTCGTTAGTGGTTTCATCGCTGGCGAGCAGGCTGGCGCGTTTTCTGATGCTCGCAATGACCACCAGTGCGCCACCGATAAACAGCAACAGCGGAGCCAGCCATAACAGGTAAGTATTGGTTTGCACGGGCGGCCGGTAAAGTACAAAGTCGCCATATCTTTGCACCAGGAACTGTTTGATCTGGTCATTGCTCTGGCCGGTCTGCAGCATTTCGAAGACTTCCTGGCGCAGGTCGTGGGCCAGCGGTGCGTCAGAGTCCGCCAGGTTCTGATTCTGGCATACCAGGCAGCGCAGTTCTTTGGTCAATTGGTCAAAGCGGTCTTGTTGCTGCTGGTTTTCAAAGACCAGGGGTTCCTGTGCAAACACAGAGAAAGTCAGCAGTAATAGCAGCAATGCTTTCAGTTTCATCAGTTTCCTGCCTCCATGGCAGCAACACGTGGCAATATTTCAGTTTCAATAATCTCCGGGGTCAAGGCGCCGGTTTGTTTAAACACAATGATGCCATTCGGATCTATAAGGAAAGTCTCCGGGGCCGCGTAGACGCCGAAGTCAATGCTGGTTCGCCCGTCGCCATCCCGGAGAATAATGTCATAGGGGTCACCAAACTGCTCCAGCCAGTCCGTGGCATCGGCGACCTCGTCACGGAAGTTCATACCGACCACAATAATCTTTTTGCTCCTGGCCAGTTCAGTGACCACCGGGTGCTCCACGCGGCAGGTGACGCACCAACTGGCCCAGAAGTTGACCAGGTAAGGCTTGCCCAGAAATGATTCTTTGGTCAGGCGCTGTTCCGGGTTGCCCAGTATCGGCAAATCAAAAGCAGGCGCTGGCTTGTTGATCAGGGGTGATGGAATCAGAGTTTTCTGATCCGATATTTTTAACCCGACGATCAGCAAAATAACCAACAGGACAAACCCGATCAACGGCAATGTACGGCTGTTCATGTGGTTGTTTCCCCGCTTGTGGACGCTGTGCTGGTGGTAGCCGTTTTCCGGCGGTAGCGCTTATCTCCAGCTGCAATCAGGCCCCCAGCGAGCATGAACAGCGAACCAAGCCAGATCCAGCGTATGAAAGGCTTGTAGTAGATACGCACGGCCCAGGACTTGCCCTCGTCATCCAGGGGCTCACCCAGGGACACATACAAGTCGCGGAGCAGGCCTGGATCAATGGCTGCCTCAGTCATGCTGTTACCACCCTGCGCGTAGCTGCGCTTTTGAGGGTAGAGACGACTGATCTCACGGCCATCTTTGGTGATAATAAATTCACCCTGGTCGGCCATATAGTTCGGGCCTTTGACTATGTGGGTGCCAAGAAACGTGAAGCTATAGCCTGCCACTTCATATTGGTCATCAGCGGTCATGCGCAAGTGCTTTTCGGTGCTGATGGCGCTGGCCAGGCTGACGCCGATCAGAAATATACCCAGTCCGACATGGGCCAGTGTCATTGCAATGATACTGGCCGGCAATTTAAGGCGTTTGCTTTTGCCGATCAGTTTGCCGACATAAAACAGACTGCCGGCAATCACCCAGGTGCCGCCTGCAACGCCGAGAGCGGCGATGGCTCCGACTGCCGGTTCAATGACCAGCGTAAGCACACCGACAACAATGGAAACCAGTAAAGGCCAGCGCAACTGTTTTACCAGCCTGCTGCCACTATCCTGCTTCCAGTTGGTATAAATACCAATGGGCAAGGTCAACACGATAGGCACCAGCAGCCAGGAAAACAGCAAACCGAAATAAGGTGGGCCCACTGAGATCTTTCCGGCGTCCAAGGCGTCTATTAACAAGGGATAAAGTGTGCCGGTCAGGACCATGGCTGCCATCACGGTCAGCACCAGGTTATTGACCAGCAACATGGATTCCCGGGAAACTCCGGCGAAGCCGCCACCCTGGATCATCTTGGGTGCACGCAATGCAAACAGTGTTAATGAGCCGCCGACAACCACTCCCAGGTAGCTGAGGATAAAAACACCACGCGTCGGGTCGGAAGCGAATGCGTGAACTGATGTCAGCACACCGGAACGAACCAGGAAGGTGCCCAGCAGGCTTAGTGAGAAAGCCGACAGTGCCAGCAATAGTGTCCAATTGCCGAAAGCCCCACGTTTTTCAGTGACTGCCTGCGAATGTATTAATGCAGTGCCGACCAGCCATGGCATGAAGGATGCATTTTCGACTGGATCCCAGAACCACCAGCCACCCCAGCCCAATTCGTAGTATGCCCACCAGCTACCCAATGATATGCCTACGGTAAGAAAGGCCCAGGCAACATGGGTCCAGGGCCTTGACCAGCGGATCCAGTCGCGATTCAGGTTGCCGCCCAGTAGTGCGGCGACCGCGAATGCGAACGGGATAGCAAAACCCACGTAGCCCATGTACAACATCGGCGGGTGAATGATCAGGCCGGGATCCTGTAACAGGGGATTAAGGTCGTACCCTTCCACCGCTGCGGGAATGATCCGGCCGAAAGGATTGGAAGTGAGCAAGATGAACAGCAGAAAGCCCGCTGATATCCAGCCCAGTATGGCCAGTACCCGTGCCCGGAATACTTCAGGCAAAGATTTACTGAACACGGCAACGGTCACAATCCAGAAGCTCAGGATCAGCTCCCAAAGCAGCAGAGAACCTTCGTGGGCACTCCAGACTGCAGAGTAACGGTAAGCCATAGGAAGTAATGAATTGCTGTTTTGGGCAACATACTCAACCGAAAAATCCTGGGTAATAAAAGCAGCTGTCAGGATCACGAAGGCGATAATCAGCAACAACCCCTGCAGCATGGCGGCACTGGATGCGATCGACATCAGGCGGCGGTTGCCTGTGTGTGCGCCAATCAACGGGAAAATCCCGAGACTGAATGCCGTCAGCAAGGCTGATACCAGGGCGATCTGGCCGAGTTCAGCAGTCACTCTCCACCTCCAGCGTCCGGATGTCCGGCTTTCTCAAGGGCGTCTGCAACTTCTGGTGGCATGTAATTCTCGTCGTGCTTGGCAAGGACTTCCTCTGCCTCAAAATAACCACCCGGTGTCAGTTCTCCAATGGCGATGATGCCCTGGCCCTCACGAAACAGGTCTGGCAATATGCCGTTAAACTGGACATCGACCGAAGCCAGACCATCGGTAACAATAAATGTTACGGCCAGACTGTCATCAGCGCGGGATACACTGTCCATAGCCACCAGTCCACCCAGCCGGAATCGCTTGCCGGTAGGCAGTGACTGTTCCTTGACATCGGTTGGGCTGACGAAAAACAGCATGTTTTCCTGCAATGCTCTGAAAGCGACTGTAGCGGCCAGTCCGACGCCGGCAATAACAACCAGAACAGCTATCAATCTACGTTTACGGGTAGGGGTCATTATGTTTTATCCATGTGCTGTTGCGAGACGTCTGATCGTTGCGCTCTCGTATGTCTGACCTTCAATTGCCGGACAAGTTTACGCTTGCTTAAAACCGGCGCTAAGGCGGCCCATAACAGTACGAATGCGCTGATCAGATAGGAGGCCAATATAAACGGTGTGTGTGACATATTATTTTTCCTTCCCGGAAAGTAATTCCTGTACCCAACGCTTGCGGTGGTCTTGTGCCAACAATTTCAGCCTTGCACGGCTGAGCAAATTTGCGCCGTAATAGAACTTGAAGGCAAAGGCCATGAACACCAATGGCCACAACATGCTTGGATGAATACTGCTGCCGCTGGTGCCGATGCTGCTGCCCTGGTGGAGGGTGTTCCACCACATGACGGAGTAATGAATGATCGGCAGGTTGACTGCGCCAACGATGGCCATCAGTGCAGCTGCCCGCGCAGCTTTGCGGGGTTCGTCATAGGCGTTGTACAAGGCGATGACACCGATGTACAAAAACAACAACACCAGCTCGGAAGTCAGGCGCGCATCCCATACCCAGTATGTTCCCCAGGTAGGCCGGCCCCACAGGGAGCCCGTTACCAGGGCGATGATGGTGAAGGCGGCTCCGACCGGTGCGCTCGAGATGGTCAGCACCTCCATGATCCGAATGCGCCAGACCAGCGCAATAAAGCCGGTGACAGCCATCATCCCGTAAATCATCATCGATAGCCACGCAGCGGGTACATGCAAGTACATAATGCGTACGCTTTCACCCTGCTGGTAGTCAGGTGGGGCCCGTAACAGCCCCAGATACAGTCCGATGGCAGTCAGCACCACGAAGCCTGCCCACAACCAGGGGATCAGCTTGCCGGCGAAACGATAAAACCAGGGGGGAGACCCGGTCTTGTGAAAAAACAAGTAAATTGGATTCATTAACTTAGACTCAACTTTAGTGCGGCCGCAGTGGCAAAAGGGGCGAGTGTCAGTGCTGCGATCATGCCCGCCAGTATCAGTCCCAACTGGCCGTTGTAGGGCAGGCCTGAAACTGCAGCGCTCACTGCGCTGGTAGCGAGGATCAACAATGGTACATACAACGGGAATACCAGCAACGATAACAACTGGCCCCCACGTTTAAGGCTGACTGTCAGCGCACCGCCAATGGCGCCTATCAGGCTCAACACCGGGGTGCCGATAGCCAGCGATTTGATCAACACAGGTACACCGGCATCCGGCAGATTCATCCACAGGGCCAGCAAGGGGGAAAGCAAAATGATGGGCAGGCCCGCAACCAGCCAGTGCGCCACAATACGCGCCAGCGCAATCAGGGCGAGGGGTTGACCGGATAGCACCATTTGCTCAAGTGTTCCATCTTCATAGTCGGAACGAAACAGGCTGTCCAGCGATAAAACGGTTGCCAGCAGTGCTGCGATCCAGATAACGCCGGGTGCGATCTTGGCCAGTAATTGCGGCGAAGGTCCGACACCCAGAGGGAATAATGTCACAACCACCAACAGGAACACCAGCGGTTGCAGTAATTCGGCCCGGCGCCGGTACGCGAGCAGGAAATCGCGGCGTAAAAGCGCCAGAAAAGCAGTTGACAGCGCCGGCTGGCTCATGCGGTTTGCTCCCGGCCGCTTAGCAGGAAACATTCCTGTAGGTCAAAACCTTCGGGTCGCAGACTGCCGTGGGTGGTCATAACGCAACTGCCGCCATCATCGAGATGCCCCCTGACAATCTCATCGAGCATGGCGATTCCTTCACGGTCGAGGTTGGAATAGGGTTCATCCAGTAGCCAGAGTGCTTCGTCACAAAATAATAACCGGGATAGAGAGCAACGTTTGCGCTGGCCGGCAGATAAAGTACGTCCCTCCTGTTGTGCAACGGGTGCCAGACCAATTTCCTTGATGATTTCCTGGCATTGCTCAAGTTCGGATTTTGCACAACGCCCGCCCATGAAACGCATCAGGAAGCGAATGTTTTCCTCTACGCTGAGATCATCCTTGATAGCGGGATTATGGCCAGCATACAAAGGGCGATTGGGGCATTTGATCTCGCCTTCGCTGGGTTCAAGCAGGCCAGCCAGCAACCGTAACAGCGTAGTCTTGCCACAACCGTTGGCGCCGGTGACAAGCAACAGGGAGCCCGTGCCCAGTTCGAAGCTGACCGGTTCAAAGACCGGCTCAAAATAACGTTCAAAACTGAGTTCAGATACAGATAGCATGTAAGGGGTGTCCGGCAATTGAGGTATAGTCCTAGCTTATTGTTGGGCTCAAAGGCCGAATATTCAATGAGGAGATTATGACCCAGCAGGTTCAGCCTGTGAATGACTTTTATCATGTCAATGGTCTTTTAGTCGTATAAGCCAGTAAAATAGAGTGGGTTTTACTCAGCCAACCCCTGTTTGAAGGAATTTCATGGATAATTTCGATTTTGACCTATTGGTTATTGGTGCCGGTTCCGGCGGTGTGAGGGCGGCCCGCATTGCAGCGGGGCATGGTGCCCGTGTCGGTATTTGTGAGTCCAGCCGGGTAGGTGGCACTTGTGTTATTCGCGGCTGTGTTCCCAAGAAACTACTTTCGTATGCAGCTCATTTTGCAGAAGAGTTTGAAGATGCTGCAGGATTTGGTTGGGAGCTTGGTGACAGGCGCTTTAGCTGGACCCGGCTAATTGAAAATAAGGACCGTGAAATTGACCGGTTGAACCAAATTTATCTGCAGCTGTTAAGCAACTCCGGAGTTGCTTTGTTTCCGGTCCACGGCAAATTGATCGATTCACACCGCGTTCAGCTTGGTGAAGATATAGTGACCGCTGAAAAGATACTGATCGCGACCGGTGGCCGACCGTGGGTGCCGGACATGCCCGGCGTGGAATTAGGCATCACCTCGGACGAGGCGTTTCATCTCAAGGCGTTGCCGCAGCGCGTGATCGTGGTTGGTGGAGGGTTTATTGCCTGCGAGTTCGCAGGCATCTTTAATGGCCTGGGTTCGGCGGTCGTACAGGTTTATCGCGGCGACCAGATTTTACGCGGCTTTGATCACGATGTGCGTGACACGCTGGCCATGGAAATGAGCAAGAAAGGTATTGAGATACGCCTGGAGCTCAATGTCACTGAACTGATCAGGACCAGGGAGGGTCTTATCACTGCAAAACTTGATAATGGCACTGAATTGCAGGCTGACACGGTTATGTTTGCCACCGGTCGGGTGCCGAATGTGCGTGGCCTGGGCTTGCGCGATGCCGGGGTGCATGCGTTACCCGGTGGAATGATCCCCGTGGATGAGTACTCCCGCACGAACCTGTCAAATGTTTTTGCGGTAGGGGATGTCACCAATCGCGTTAACCTGACGCCGGTCGCACTGATGGAGGGGCACGCTTTTGCGGACAGTGAGTTTGGCGGCAGTCCACGCCCGGTTAACCACGGTTTAATTCCCTCTGCAGTATTTTCTCACCCACCGGTTGCGACTGTGGGCCATGCGGAGAAAGACGCCATTCGGCATTACGGAAAAATAGATGTTTATAAATCGAGTTTCACGCCGATGAAGCACACTTTGTCCGGTCGGGACGAGAAAACCATGATGAAACTGCTTGTGCAGGCCTCATCTGGTAAAGTGGTCGGCTTGCATGTCGTTGGAATGGATGCACCTGAGATTGTGCAAGGCTTTGCAGTTGCGATAAAATCAGGTCTTACGAAACAACAATTCGACCTCACGACAGGTATACACCCGACTGCCGCGGAGGAACTGGTGACCATGAGGACACCAATACAGGGATGAAGGATGTGTTAATGGAATATCGTATAAAATTGATTGTTGGGATGCTGTGTGCTGTCTTTCTGGCAGGTTTATCCACACCAGTGCCGGTGGTTGCAAAAAGCCTGGGCGCAGAGCCTGACCAGCACGACAAACAGCAATATATCGTAGTCCTCAAAGATCCGTCACTGGCTGCCTATGACGGGCGCCTACTGATGACGCCTGAGCGGGATATTGATTCGACACGCTTGCCTGCGACTGCCAATTCTTTCACCGGAGCGAAGAAACTTGACGTTTACTCACCCGAGTCACAGCAGTATCTGCAGTTTCTGGATGAACGGTTTGATCATTTTCGCGGTACTGCAGCGCTTGAATTGGGTCGCCAGTTAGACACCGTCCACCGCTATCGCAATGCTGTAAATGGTTTCGCGACGCTGCTGAGTGCTGCTGAAGCCGAGGCAATACGCGCTTTGCCTAACGTTGAGGATGTTGCGCTCGACGTTATTCAGCATATGCAGACCGATTCAGGACCAAACTGGATTGGTGCCAAAGAAATCCAAATGGGTAACAGTGGTTTCGCCGCAACGGGTGGCGAGGGCGTGGTTATCGGCATCATTGATTCCGGTGTGAATTATACCCACCCATCGTTTTCGGACCTGGGTGAAGGCATTCCGCCCGGCCAGGGTGACTGGGACCATGTGAACCCATACCCGGCGCAACTGGGTTTGTGTTCCGATGAGGCAGTGAAGTGCAACGATAAGCTCGTCGGGGTTTATGACTTTGTGCAGGACGATCCTGCAACCACTGATGTGGTCGAAGAGAACAACAATGGCCTGGATAACACTGGCCATGGTTCCCACGTTGCTTCAACCGCGGCAGGCAATCCGCGCGCAGTGGCTGACAGCAACGGCTTGTTATTGAACATTGCCGGTGTGGCACCCAATGCCAACATTGTCAGTTACCGTGTTTGCTTCTTGGGCGATCCGGATGACCCGGATGATGATGGTTGCCAGACTTCCGCCATTTTGAGTGCAATTGATCAGGCCATTACCGACAAGGTTGATGTGATCAATTACTCCGTTGGCTCCAGTGCGGTAAACCCGTGGCATGCGGGCTCCACAGCGCTGGCTTACCTGAATGCCAGGGCTGCCGGTATATTTGTAGCGACCTCAGCGGGTAACGCCGGGCCAAACCCCGGTACAATGGGGTCCCCAGGCAATGCACCATGGATTACAGCAGTTGGCAGTGCCACCCATGACCGCCTGTTTGGCAGTCTGGTCAGGCAGATGAGCGGGGGTGCAACCGCACCGCCACCCGAACTGATAGGTGCAAGTTTTTCCGGTGGTATAGGTGTTACCAAAATTGTTCATGCACGTGACTTTGGCAACGCTTTGTGTGGTGTCGGCACTGCAGAACTCCAGCCGGATTGCGACAGCAATACCGGTGCGAGCAATCCGTTTGCACCCGGTACTTTCAATGGTGAAATCGTGGTCTGTGACCGTGGCGAGTATGGGCGGGTAGAGAAAGGCAAGAACCTGCTGCTGGCAGGTGCTGGTGGATATATTCTTGCCAACACAGATGCGCAAGGTGAGTCTATCATTGCTGATAACCACTGCTTGCCGGCAACCCATGTTGGTGCTGCGGCAGGTAACCAGTTACGCACCTGGCTGGCGAGTGGCAATGGCCACGAAGGCTCCATGACCGGCGTACGCGTACTGCACCGTGATTCGGTTGCTGACGAGATCAGCAGCTTCAGCTCCCGTGGGCCCAATTTGCCACCCGTCGAGAATGTTCTGAAGCCCGATATTATTGCACCAGGGTCGTCTATTCTGGCTGCTTATGTCCCCAATAGCGGCAGTTATGCCTTCCTTTCCGGAACCTCAATGGCTTCACCGCATGTGACCGGCGGTGCAGCATTGATCAAAGCCGTACACCCAAACTGGTCGCCGGCCAAGATTGCGTCAGCGCTGGTGATGACGGCCACACCTGAATTGGCTAAGGATTTTGATGGTTCGAACGCAACACCACATAAACGCGGTTCCGGTCGGCCAAGGCTCGACATCGCTGTCAATGCAGCACTCTACCTGGATGAGACAGAGAACGATTTCCGTGCAGCCGATCCAGGCCAGGGAGGGGATCCCAAGGGTCTGAATCTGCCAGGAATGGTTGATACGGTCTGCCGAAACAGCTGTAGCTTCAGTCGCAGGGTTGCTGATCTGGTGGGTGGCGCAAGCTGGAAAGCGAAGGCAACCGGCTTTCCTGCCGGGGTAGCCGTGAGCGTGTCTCCATCGAGCTTTACGCTGGCCAGTGGTGCCAGTCGCCTGTTGACGGTAGATATTGATTTGTCCAACTCCGGGATTGTGGGCTCGTGGGTCTATGGAGAAGTTCGACTGAGTAGCGGCAGCCATCCAGATGCCGTTTTAACCGTTGCGGTGTTTGCCGATGGCGGTGAGTTACCAACCGAATGGACCATCAGTTCTGATGACATTTCGGGCTGGCAGGAGTTTTCTGTCAGTGGCCTGGCAGCAATGCCGGATGCAACCTATACCAGCGGCGGCTTGGTTATTCCGACTGAAACGGTTGCAAACCTGCCTCAGGACCCTACCAATGATAGTCCGTATGATGATTCGGCGGGCTTGCTGACCCTGTCTATCAATGTTCCACCAGACACCTTGTGGTTGCATACTGAGACACTGAAATCGACCTCCAAGGATCTGGATCTGTTCATTGGTCTGGATGCCAACAATGATGGTATTGCGCAGGCCAGTGAAGAACTGTGCGCCAGCACTTCACCGACAGAACTGGAATTATGTGATCTGTTCGCACCGGTTGCGGGGAATTACTGGGCTATTGTGCAAAATTGGCAAGCGACCAATACCACTGACAAGGTCACATTAAAAACGGCCGTTGTCGGTAAAAACACATTGTCACGTCTGTATGCTAGTGGTAATGGCATTGTTGCAAGTGGCGCAAGTCAGACCGTTCGGGTGTCGTGGGACAACGTCAGCGCATTACCGGGCACCGAGTTGATTGGAGCTGTCGGCATTGGTACAAGGCGGGAAAGTCCGAATAATATTGGCATTATCCCGGTCAAATTTACCAAGACTGCGGCAGCAGCACCGAAGACGCTCGTATTGATGGATGGTGTCAGTCGTGGTCTGACCGTCAAGGGTAACGACATGCACAACCTTGCCTACATCGATATCCCGGCCGGTGCGGATTCATTGACTGTAGCGGCGGCGGGTGCGGACGGGGTGCAAAGTGATAACCTGGTCATTGAGCTTTACCGGATGAGTTTTGCCGCTGCATTTGCCAGCGTTCCCTTTGCTGCAACACCCAATACGGCTGGAAATCCAATCGCCACAGGTAGTGGTGGGGGTGGCAGTGGCCCGAGTGTGACGGTCAGTGGCAACCCCTTGTCTGCCGGTCGCTGGTACGTTGTAGTGAAGAATGGCCGCGCTTCTGATGCGGCAGTCGAAGTGAAGGCTGATGTGTCTTTTGCAGGTAGCCCGATTCCGCTGCGAGCGGGTTTGTGGAAGCCTTCATCAAGACCAGATCTTAGTCAGGGTTTTGACTATGCCGCGAGCGGTACCTTCCGTGCGTTCATCTGGTATACCTATGATGAAAATGGCCAGCCGGATTGGTACCTCGCCTCTGCGCCTGTGCCTGACGGCAATATCTGGGTGGCGGATCTGATCCGTTTCACCAATGACGGTACGTTGCAACAGGAGAATCTGATTGGTCATGTATCGATAACCACGCTGGCTGAAAATGACAATATATTCTCCTGGGTACTCTATGGGCAAAATGGCAGCGAAAGAATGAGTCCAACAGCGGCCCAGACCTGCCCCATGGTCAGCGGTTCCCCGCGCAGCCGAACGGGTTTGTGGTCCAGGAAAGCGATTGGAGTGGGCGGTGCGAGTGGCCTGGTGAACAGTGCTGCACAGGCATTTATCCACTTTATCTACGATGATGATGGTCGGCCACGTTGGTTGCTTGCGGCACCTGATGACAACAATCAGTCGCCAACGACCACCCAGATGCCCTTGCTGCAGTTCAAGGGTTATTGCGCGGTTTGTGCTGAGAAACCGGTAACCAGCCAGTCAGCTGGCCTGTTTACCCGGAACTTCGTCGACGAAGAAAACCTGACCTGGACGCTGGACTACGCCTTTTTATCGCCGTTGAAAGGCTCGGTCAATCGCACGGATGATACTGAGAAGTTGACCGTCCGTCTGGATTGCCAGTAGGAGGTAACGGTTAGCCCGGGGAATGAAGCGCACGGATTTTTACTATGACTTGCCCCCTGAGTTAATTGCACAAGCGCCACTGGCGGAACGCAGTGCCAGTCGGTTGCTGTGCCTGGACAGGCGGACAGGCAGTGTGAATGATCGGCAATTCAATCAACTACCGGGCTTGCTGGAGCCCGGTGATCTTCTGGTCTTTAATAATACCCGCGTTATTCCTGCCCGGCTGTTTGGCAGGAAGGCTACTGGCGGCCAGATTGAAATCCTGTTAGAGCGACTGCTTGCCAGTCGTGAATGCCTGGCCCAGGTACGTGCCAGCAAATCACCCCAAAGCGGTGGCATATTGCTGCTGGAAGACGGTAGTGCGTTGCAGGTGTTAGGACGGGAAGGCAGTTTTTACCACCTGAAGGCGCTTGACGGGGACCTGATGGGGACGCTGGAACGTCTGGGCCATATGCCCTTGCCGCCATACATTTCGCGCGAAGATGAAGCCAACGATCGACAGCGTTACCAGACCGTATATGCTGAAACGCCTGGCGCGGTGGCTGCACCAACCGCCGGACTCCATTTTGACCAACCCTTACTTGAGCAGCTTGAACAGGCTGGAATTCATTCAACGACGGTCACCTTGCATGTCGGGGCAGGGACTTTCCAACCGGTGAGGGTGGATGAGATCGAAGACCATGATATGCACGCCGAGTGGCTTGCTGTGCCACAGGCCGCTTGTGATGCCGTGGCGGCAACCCGGGACCGTGGCGGGCGGGTGATTGCGGTAGGTACGACTGCTGTTCGCAGTCTGGAAACAGCCGCCCACAGCGGACGGCTGAGGCCGTTCTCCGGGGACAGCCGAATTTTTATCTACCCGGGTTATGAATTCAGAGTGGTTGATGCAATGATTACCAATTTCCACTTGCCGGAGTCTACTTTGGTTATGCTCCTGAGCGCTTTTGCAGGGCATGAGAAAACGCTGGCGGCATATCGCCATGCAGTGACACAGTGTTATCGGTTTTTTAGCTATGGCGATGCAATGCTGGTGCAATGAAGATGCAATTTGAACGGTTGAATACGGATAATGCCGCTCGCTGCGGGCGTCTGACATTCGCGCGTGGCACGGTCGAAACGCCGGCATTCATGCCGGTAGGTACTTATGGCACGGTCAAGGCCATGACACCTGAGGCGGTGCGTGAAACCGGTGCAGAGATACTACTTGGCAATACATTCCACCTGATGCTGCGTCCGGGCACCGAAGTTATTAAAGCCCATGGTGGCTTGCATGGTTTCATGCAATGGAAGCAGCCCATCCTGACCGACTCCGGTGGTTTTCAGGTTTGGAGCCTGTCAGAGCGCCGAAAAATCACGGAAAAAGGCGTGACTTTTGCGTCACCGGTGGATGGTGCCCGCGTTTTTTTGGGCCCGGAAGAATCCATGGCGGTTCAGGCTGCTCTGGGTTCGGATATTGTTATGTGCTTTGATGAGTGCACACCCTATCCGGCAAGTGAAAAAACGGCAGAGGACTCAATGGAGTTATCCATGCGTTGGGCTGCACGTTGTCGCCAGGCACACGGGGACAGCACTGCCGCCTTATTTGGTATTGTGCAGGGCGGCATGTACGCAAGCTTGCGCCAGCAGTCTGCACAGGCGTTGACGGCAATCGGCTTTGATGGCTACGCAATTGGCGGCTTGTCTGTGGGTGAACCGACCCATGAGCGGGAGCAGGTGCTGGCGTATGCGCTGCCTTACCTGCCTGTCGATAAGCCACGCTACCTTATGGGTGTTGGACGGCCACAGGACATCATTGCTGCTGTGCTGCAAGGCGTGGATATGTTTGATTGTGTGATGCCGACGCGCAATGCGCGCAATGGTTATTATTTTACCCGTCACGGTGTACTGAAAATCCGCAATGCGCGCTTCAGAATGGATACCCGGCCTATCGACGAAGAATGCGGCTGTTATACCTGTCAGAATTACTCACGGGCGTATCTTAAGCACCTTGACCGTTGTAAAGAAATGCTTGGTCCACACCTGGCCACTGTACACAATCTGTATTTCTACCAGCAACTGATGGCCGGGTTGAGGACTGCGATTGAGAATGCCCGGCTGTCCGAATATGCCGCGGAGTTTCTCGAGACGCTCTCCACAGGTGTCTGAATTCGGTGTGACTGAAAAAACCAGCAGTTTTCTGACTCAGCTTGGCTTATAATTGCCGGCTGAATGGTGGCAGGTTGATTGAAATCAGCCGCAAGACCCCCACCTAGCTGATAACGAAACAAATCTACCAGGGAATCCCAGGGAATAACTATGGACTTCTTCATTTCCAATGCATACGCTCAGGACGCCGCCACACAGGGCGGATTTATGCAGTTTTTGCCACTGATCGTCATATTCGCAGTGTTTTATTTTATGTTGATTCGTCCCCAGATGAAACGCTCCAAAGAGCATCGCCAGCTGGTTTCTCAGTTGGGTAAAGGTGACGAAGTGGTAACCAATGGTGGTTTGCTGGGGCGCATTACCGAAGTGTCCGAGTCTTTCATTACGCTTGAAATAGCTGACAAAGTACAGATCAAGGTACAGCGTCAGGCGGTTTCCAGCGTCATGCCCAAGGGCACGATCAAGTCCGCTTGACCAGCTGCATTCATCTACAATTCGAGACTGATTCATGAACCAGTATTCTATCTGGCGATACCTGTTTATTCTTTCCGTTGTCGCGGTGGGTTTTGTTTATGCACTACCTAACCTGTACGGCGAAGATCCTGCTTTGCAGGTTACCTCTTCGCGTGGTTTTGAGATACCGATTGACCTGACAGCCACCATTGACAATGCGCTGGTGGCAGAGAACCTCAGTGATATCAGCCACGAGCAGAACGGTAACCGTCTGCTCTATCGCTTTGCCAACACCGAAGATCAACTCAAAGCAGCAGGCGTACTCAAAGAGTCATTGGGTGACCAATACGTAGTGGCACTGAATCTCGCACACTCAACCCCGGAAGGTCTGCGTGCCATTGGCGGTAAGCCGATGACGCTGGGCCTTGACTTGCAGGGGGGTGTGCACTTCCTGATGCAGGTCGACATGGATACCGCGCGCGGCCAGCAACTGGACCGTTTTGTTGACGACATACGGGCAGCTTTACGTGCTGAAGGCATTCGCTATGTTTCCGTCCGGCACGAAGGCAATGGCCTGCTGGCCTTGTTGCGCAGTGCTGAAGATCGTGACCGTACTCTGAATATCTTGCGCACAGACCAGAGCCTGCAGGGACTGAATATCAGGGAGTTGCCGCCCGGGGAGACCTTTGGCATTGCAGCGACCGTGCAGGAACAACAACTGCTTGCACTCCAACAGACAGCGCTGAAACAGAACATTACAACATTGAGAAACCGGGTCAATGAACTGGGCGTTGCCGAACCGGTCATTCAACAGCAGGGTGCTGACCGTGTTGTTGTGCAGTTGCCCGGTGTACAGGATACGGTGGCGGCGAAAAAGATTATCGGTGCAACGGCTACATTGGAATACCGCGCGGTAGATGAGAGCAATGACGCCTTTACGGCCGCTCAAACCGGCCGCGTTCCGCCGGAATCCCGCCTCTATAATTATAAAGGTAACCCGATTCTGCTTAAGAAACGGCTGATTGTTTCCGGTGACCAGTTAATTGGTGCGTCGGCTTCTTTTGACCAACAAACCGGCCAGCCGTCCGTCAGTGTGACACTCGATGGTGTGGGCTCCAAGCGCATGCTGGACTTTACCCGGGAGAACGTTGGTAACCGCATGGCGGTTGTATATATCGAACAAAAACCGGGTGGCCGCAAGATTGAAGATGTCATTAGCGTTGCCGTAGTACGTGAGCCCTTTGGTAAGCGTTTCCAGACCACTGGCCTGGACAACATCCATGAGGCATCACAATTGTCACTGCTGTTACGCGCCGGAGCGCTGGCTGCGCCGATGGAAATTGTTGAGGAACGAACTGTTGGCCCGAGCCTGGGTGCAGACAACGTGGCCCAGGGGTTCAAGTCGGTGGTGATTGGGTTTTCACTGGTGCTGTTGTTT
Organism: Gammaproteobacteria bacterium; assembly: GCA_024277815.1. Lineage (GTDB taxonomy): Bacteria > Pseudomonadota > Gammaproteobacteria > Xanthomonadales > SZUA-36 > SZUA-36. The sequence goes on along the minus strand of JAJRUM010000003.1, from coordinate 46,269 downwards.
ATGGCACTTTATTATCGGGTTTTCGGCCTGGTCGCAAACCTGGCGCTGTTCGTGAACCTGATATTGCTAGTCGCTTTGCTGTCGATGCTGGGGGCGACGCTGACCATGCCGGGTATTGCCGGTATCGTCTTGACCATTGGTATGGCGGTGGATGCCAACGTCTTGATCTTTGAACGAATACGCGAGGAGTTACGCAACGGCAATACGCCACAGGCGAGCATCCGGGCCGGTTATGAAAAAGCTTTCTCGACCATTGCCGATGCCAATATCACCACGCTGATTGCAGCTTTCGTGCTGTTCCTATTCGGCACCGGGCCGATCAAGGGCTTTGCCGTTACATTGTCTTTGGGAATTGTGACCTCCATGTTTACCGCGATTGTCGGTACACGGGCTGTCATTAATCTGATTTACGGCGGCAAAAAACGCATCCGTAAGCTGGCTATCTAGGGTATTGATATGAAATTTTTCAGCGGCAAGACCAATATTGATTTCATGAGCCGGAGCAAGTTGGCACTGATTTTTTCCTCCGTGCTGATTATTGCTTCGATCACATCCCTGGCGGTGAGAGGCCTGAACTTTGGCCTGGATTTTACCGGTGGCACGCTGATTGAGGTTGGTTACTCAACGGCACCTGAGATATCAGATGTACGCGCCAACCTTGAAAAGGCTGGTTTCGATTCAATTGTGCAGACGTTTGGTGCTGCCACAGACATCGTGGTACGGATACCGCCCACTGAAGAAGCTGAAAGCAGTGCTGAACTGTCTACCCGGGTACTGGCTGCACTGAGCCAGGGTGTGGATGGTGAAATTGAGATGCGCAGGGTTGAATTCGTTGGCCCACAGGTAGGTGACGAACTTGCTGAGCAGGGCATACTGGCCGTTATTTATGCAATGGTGGGTGTGTTTCTGTATGTCATGTTCCGTTTCCAGTGGCGCTTCTCCGTGGGTGCGGTAGCGGCCTTGTTGCATGACATCATTATCAGCATGGGCGTTCTTTCATTCGTCCATATTGAATTTGACCTGACCGTTGTTGCGGCCATTCTGGCAGTGGTTGGTTACTCCCTGAATGATACCATTGTACTGTTTGACCGTATTCGTGAGAATTTCCCGCGCTACCGGAAACGCACACCGGTTGAAGTCGTTAACACCTCTATCAATGAAACCCTGTCACGTACGTTGATGACGTCTACCACAACCCTGCTGGTGCTGGCAGCACTGTTCTATTTTGGCGGTGAAATCATTCATGGATTCGCCTTTACGCTGATCGTGGGTGTGGTGGTGGGTACCTACTCGTCTATCTATGTTGCGAGTACAGTCCTGTTGCTGCTTGGCGTGAGCAAGTACGATCTGATGGTGGTGGAGAAAGAGGGCGCGACCCTCGACGCAAGGCCCTAGCCCGGGTCTCTGGTGAAAATCCCGGGTTAGCGTTTGGCTTTCAACCAGCGCGGTTGAATGATCTGCCTGAGTGGTGTCATCAGCTTGAATGGTGCGGCCAGGATTGAGTGCGAGTACTCAACCGCATCACTGCCTTCAAAATCAACCACTACGCCGCCGGCTTCACGCACCAGCAGTGTGCCGGCTGCAACATCCCATGGCTTCAGCCCGATCTCGAAGTAACCATCCATACGCCCGGCTGCGACCCAGGCAAGATCCAGCGAGGCAGCACCGTAACGGCGGATATCTTCAACTTTCCTGAACACTTCACTGAACATGCCGGTATACAGTGCCATCATGCCCCGTTGCCGGAACGGGAAAGCAGTGGCCAGAATGGCATTGTCCAGTTTTTCGTGTGCTGATACGCGGATACGGGTGTTGTTCAAATGCGCACCACCACCACGGCTGGCAGTGAACAGCTCATCACGCATCGGGTCATAGACCACGGCGTGCTCAACACGGCCCTTGATTTGCACGGCTATGGATATGCCAAAATGGGGCATGCCATGCAGATAATTGCTGGTGCCATCAAGCGGGTCAATAATCCAAACATACTCGCTGTCACCCTGTTCACCGCCTTCTTCGCCAAGGATGGCGTGATCCGGGTAGTAGCGTTTGATTTCACGTACAATCTGTTCTTCGCTGGTTTTGTCGATTTCGCTGACGTAATCGTGCCTGGCTTTGCGGGTGACCGGAATAGAGGCCACTTTGTGCAATTCCTGACGCATCAGGTCACCGGCGATATGCGCTGCGTTGATGGCGATGTTTAATACTGGATGGGCCATGGCAATATCAAATCTATGAATACGAAGGCGGCACAGGATACCAGAAGCGAAGCACAGGTGGCAGCACGATTGTCTAATATTCGCGTTGTTCTTATCAATACCACCCACCCCGGTAACATCGGTGCGACTGCCAGGGCCATGAAAGTCATGGGTCTCCAGCAACTTCACCTGGTGACGCCTAAAATATTTCCGGACGCTGAGGCTACTGCCATGGCCTCCGGTGCAGACGACCTGTTACAGCATGCAATCGTGCATGATTTACTTGAGTCTGCACTACAGGGCTGTTCGCTGGTGCTGGGTACCAGCGCCCGCCTGCGCAGCCTGTCAATGCCACAAATGGATGTTCGCAAAGCGGCGGAAATCGCGCTGGCTGAGCACGATGCAAAGGACATAGCCATTTTGTTCGGGCGCGAGCGCTATGGCCTGACCAACCATGAAATTCAGCGCTGTCATCAATTGGTACACATTGACACCAACCCCGATTACGGCTCGTTGAACCTCGCTCAGGCAGTCCAGGTTATTGCTTATGAATTGCGTATGGCGGCAATCAGTGAGGCCGGTGTCACGGTGCCACCGCTTGACTGGGAGCCTGTGGATGCCGGCCAGATGGAGCGCTTCTATGTGCACCTGGAGCAGACGCTGCTGGATATCAGTTTTCTGAACCCGGAACAGCCCAAACGCCTGCTGATGCGGCTCAGACGGTTGTTCAACCGTGCCCGACCGGACCAGAATGAGATCAATATCCTGCGCGGTATTCTTGCGGCGTCACAAAGAGCCGCAGACAAGCATGAGAAATGAACTACCGGAAGCGTTGGTCACCTGGATGGCTTCGGGCCACAGCGCTGTGGTTGACGGTACAGAAATCTGGTACCGGACGGCAGGCAAGGGCCCTTGGCTGGTTTGTTTTCATGGTTTTCCAACCAGCAGTTGGGACTGGCACCGCCTGCTGCCATTGCTGACCGGACATCACCGGGTACTGGTGTTTGATTTCCCGGGTTATGGTCTGTCGGAGAAATCGCCGGAACGCGACTATTCGCTTGTCAGGCAGATGCATGCTGTTGAAGCCTTGTTGCTGTTGCTGGGTATCCAGGAATTTGATCTGCTGGCTCATGACATGGGTGCCAGCGTGGCCTGTGAACTGCTCAGCCGGCTTGAAGCAGAAAAAACATCCTTGCAGTTACGTAGCCTGACACTCCTCAATGCCGGTATTTACATGGATATGCACCAGCCATTGCCAACCCAGCGTCTGTTGCGTATGCCGGTTATTGGCGAATGGATGGCACGGCTCAGCAGTTACCGTTTGTTTCGGCACCAATACCCCAAAGTGTATGCACAAGCCGGGAACTTTGATGAACAGCACTACCGTCAGCAATGGGCGCTATTACTGAATAATGAGGGTCGCCAGGTGCTGGCGAAGGTTGCTGGCTATATGCGCGAGCGGGTGCGCCGGGGTGAACAGTGGTTGGGGCCGCTGCACCGCACTCGCTTGCCCTTCAAGCTGATTTGGGGCCGCCTGGACCCCATTGCTGTACCTGCCATTGCTGACAAGATCTGTGCGCATAATTCCGCTGCCAGGTTGCTGATGCTCGATGATGTTGCGCACTATCCACAACTTGAGTCACCACGGCGGGTTGCAGCGGCAGTTCTCAAAGCCACACTTAAGCTATAGGTAATCCGGGCGGGGAATGCCCGGCAGCACATTGGGTGCATCCAGTGGTTCACCCGCGGTCAGGCTCAATGGTACAACTCCAGCCCAGACCGGTGCATCCAGGTCGCCTTTGGGGTCGCTTGGGGGGCCGGTACGGCACTTGGTGCTGAAGGTCTCAATGGGCAATGCCAGCAGGCTGGTAGCCTTGAGTTCTTTGGGTGTCGACTTTCTCAGCTCAGCTCTGCGGCCAGGCAGCAGGTGGTCGACCAGCGCCTGGATACTGCTGCGTTTTTCATCCAGGTCGGTGATCAACCGGGCACATCCGAAAACCATCACTGAGCGGTAATTCATCGAAGAATGAAAGGTGGATCGAGCATAAACCAGGCCATCAAAATGTGTCACAGTTACACAACAGCGCAGACCTGCTGCGAGGTTTTTCATCAAGCGACTGGCAACTGAGCCATGAATCAGCAATTGGTCGCCGAGGCGGGCATAAGCCATCGGCAGCACATAGGGTTGCTCATCCAGGGTGAAACCAACATGGCAGATTTTGCCGGCATCCAGCATTTCACATGCAAGGGTAAAATCATGGCTGCCGCGTTCAACCGCGCGGCGGAACTTCGTATCAGCTTTTTGGGTCATAAAGGTCTCCATTCCTGTTGTGCGGTGATCAATGCAATATGCTACCTTGTCGCGCAGCATGAATACGACTAATAAATTGCCACAAGCAACTGATACAAACTGGCACCAGGGTGTTTGGAAGGTGGTTTCGGAGATTCCGCCAGGACACGTTTTGACCTATGGTGAAGTTGCCAGGCTGGCTGGAATACCCAGCGCAGCCCGCCGTGTCAGCCAGGCATTGAGGCGTGCGCCGCGGCGTATGGATTTACCGTGGCACCGGGTCATCAACGCACAGGGAAAAATTTCTTTCCCGGAAAATTCAAATGGTTGGAAAAAACAAAAAGACCTGTTGGAGGCCGAGGGGTTGGTTTTCCTGAATGGAAAAATTGACCTTGAACAATATGGTTACCGGGGTGCGGTTGATCGCCTGCTGTGGGGAGATGTATGAATCAGCTTAGAGTGCTATGGAAAAAACTGCGGGATAATTTCTGGGGAGCTCTGGCCTTTGATGTTGTACTGCTGATCGCTGCATTTCTGCTTATTCACAGTTGGCAAACCCGAAATTTACCTGACGATGACCACAGACCATCACTGGAGTTGGCGTGGCTCGATGATATGCGTGCCGATTCAATACTGGTGGCAGGTGAAACGGGTGTTGTGTATTTCTTTGCACCCTGGTGTTCTGTGTGTCGGCACAGCATCGGCAATCTGGATGAACTGGTAGCCAGTGGGGAACTGTCATGGGCGCGTGTTGTGGCACTGGAGTATGGCGATGTGAATGAAGTGCGGGACTTCATTCGCGAGACCGGTATACATTTGCCCGTATTGCTGGGTACGCCGCAAACCACCCGTGACTGGCAGATTCAGGCATTTCCTACCTATTTCATGATTGGTGCTGACGGACAGATCGTCAGCCGTTCGGTGGGTTATTCAACTAAAATCGGTCTGCAATCCAGAGTCTGGCTGAACAGCGACTGATCGGGTGTGGTGATCGACGGGGTGGGATGTTTGCCCGTTTATTTCAGCAAACCCAGAGCTCGTGCATGATAGCGCAGATGATCGTTAATGAAGCTCGCGATGAAGAAGTAGCTGTGGTCATAGCCCTCCTGCATGCGGACCTCAAGCGGGTGGTGTGTGCAAATGCAGGCTTGTTCAAGGCTGCCCGGTTTCAGTTCTTCACCGAGGAATTCATCGTCCGTGCCCTGGTCTATCAAAATTGGCAGTTGCCTGTCGACACAACCCACCAACTGGGTGGCATCCCACTCCCGCCAGCTGTTTCTGTCTTCGCCAAGATAGTGACTGAAAGCCTTGATGCCCCAGGGGGTTTCTGACGGATGGCAAATGGGTGCGAATGCTGAAACTGAACAATAGCGATCCGGATCCTTCAAAGCACACATCAATGCGCCGTGCCCGCCCATGGAGTGACCACTGACGCTACGCTGGTCAGTGACCGGCAGGTTTGCCTCAACGATCGCCGGCAGTTCTTTGCTGACATAGTCGTACATGTTGTAGTGGCCGGCCCAGTGAGGCTGGGTGGCATTCAGGTAAAATCCGGCGCCGGAGCCAAAGTCCCAGCTGTCGTGTTCGCCGGGCAAGTCGGTACCCCGCGGGCTGGTATCCGGGCAGACGACGGCTATGCCCAGTTCTGATGCGAGTCGCTGGGCACCGGCTTTCTGGGCAAAGTTTTCATCGTTGCAAGTCAGGCCGGAAAGCCAGTACAGCACGGGTACCGGGCTGGTTTGTGTCTTTGGCGGCAGGAAAACACCAAATGTCATCTCGCACTGCAATGTTTCTGAAGCGTGTTGCAGGCGCAGTTGCTGACCACCAAAGGCCTGATTGCGTGAAATTTCCCGGACTGCAGTCATGGCATTGTATCCACCTGGTAAATGACGACCGAACGTATACTTTCACCTGCGTGCATCAGGTCAAAGGCTTTGTTGATATCGTCCAGGCCCATGGTATGGGTCACCATGTCGTCGATATTGATTTTACCTGCCATGTAATTTTCCACGTAGCCGGGCAATTCGGTTCGCCCACGCACGCCGCCGAAAGCTGTGCCGCGCCAAACCCGGCCGGTGACCAATTGGAAAGGCCGCGTACAAATCTCTTCACCGGCACCGGCGACACCGATAATAATGGATTCACCCCAACCCTTGTGGCAGCACTCGAGTGCTGCGCGCATCACGTTGGTATTGCCGATGCACTCAAAGGAATAATCAACGCCGCCATTGGTCAAATCCACAATAACTTCCTGGATAGGCTGGTCATAGTGGGACGGGTTTACAAAATCGGTGGCGCCCAGCATGCGGGCCATCTCAAACTTATCATCATTCAGGTCAACGGCGAGGATGCGCGCAGCACCAGCCATTACTGCACCCTGCACAACGCTGAGGCCAATGCCACCGAGACCAAAAACTGCCACCGTGGCTCCGGCTTCAACTTTCGCGGTGTTGAGTACGGCGCCAATACCTGTGGTAATGCCGCAACCCAGCAGGCAGACCTTGTCCAGTGGTGCCTCAGCGTTGATTTTGGCCACGGATATTTCAGGCATGACGCTGTACTCTGAAAACGTTGATGTGCCCATGTAGTGATACAGGGTTTCACCGTTGAGGCTGAAACGGGATGTGCCGTCCGGCATCAGGCCCTGGCCCTGCGTAACACGGATTTTCTGGCACAGATTGGTTTTGCCGGAGCGGCAGAAACTGCATTCCCCGCATTCCGGTGTGTACAGGGGAATGACATGATCGCCTGGCTTGACGCTGGAGACACCCGCACCGACTTCTTCAACCACGCCACCACCTTCATGACCCAGGATAGATGGAAATATGCCCTCAGGGTCGGCACCGGAGAGCGTGAATGCATCGGTGTGACAGACACCGGTTGCCACCATGCGTACCAATACTTCACCGGCCTTGGGTGCCTGAACCTCAACCTCGGTTATTTCAAGTGGTTTGCCGGCTTCGAGGGCGACAGCAGCGCGTGATTTCATAAATATCGTCTCCGGATGGAATGAAATGTGAATAAATTGTCTGGCCGTTCCCCCGCTCCGAGAAGGCCGGTGCTGGCCTAGTATATACCCTGAAACTTGCTCCTTTCAGACTGGTGCATTGCAAGGTCAACTGCAGTTTTAAGCACTACGAGAACAATCAGCAGGCCCAGCGGGCTGCCAAAAGCCATGGTCATGAATGCACCCAGAATGATGGTGATATGCAGCACGATAATTCGTCCATAGGGTCGCATCATCAGTGTTATGGGATGGGTGCGCCTGTATTCGCCTGCCCCAATAAAGTTGCGTGTAAATGAAAACAGGTGGCTGGCGGCCAGCATGGCAATGGCAAACAGCATGCCGCTGCTCAGCAATTCGCTGTTCAGCATAGCTTTGCGGCCCTCGCTCAGCAGGCTGCCATCATTAAACATGGCGAAAATAAATACCCCGTGCCCATAGGAAAACATACCGTAGTGGAGGATAAAAAATGGAATCAGGATAACTTTAATGACCCCGCCAAGCCCGGCGATCTTTGTGTCAGCAATCCGTGCTTGTATTTCTGCAGTTTGCTTTGCGCTTGCACCAGGTTTCATGGCATCTACTAGCGAGGTCAGCGATGAATTACCCGGGTTGGCGGCAAGCATTTTCAGTACGTTGATGACACCGATCACCAGGTTCTCAACCCAATACAGGAAAACGATATCAAAAATTTGCCAGTCCCATGCGATGACTGCCAGGATCAGACTGAGATTTACTGCGATCAGGACCCAGGAAGAGGGTTGCTGCAGGGCGTTTTTTAACCCCTTCTTATCCAGAAAGAAAGGACTTTTCATGGCCACAGCGGGTCGATGCTTATCAAGATGAGTTCGCTGTTATCGGGTTCAGTGCCACGGCCTTCGCGTGCAGATCCCTGCGGGTAATTATTATCATTAATGACTGCCAGTGTCTCACTGTCAATAACGACCAGGCCTTCAATGGTCCAGTACGGGAAAGTGAAGTGCATATTGCCGTCCAGGTTCAGGTCATGAGGGTCTGCGATATCCAGCAGATCGACGACCAGAGTTTTAAGCAGAAACCCCTCAGGATCAAGCTGGTTGAAATTGATCCGGTAGATTTTTTTGATCACCGCTTCCTTGCCTTGCTTGGAGTCCCGTTCGATAACCAGACCGGCGGTGGCTGAGTAGAGCGTGAAATCCCCAATGGCTGTTGCACCGTCATCGAGGCGGTAGCGATAGGATGGCTGCGTTGCATCCGGGTTTTGAAACGACTGTGCCCGGGTATCAAATGTATAAACATTCAGGCCGGGCGGCCCGCTAAGCAGCCTACCCTCGAGCATCGGGTAGAGAAGTTTACCGTCTGGTGACTGTGCCATGCCCTCGAATCCCCGTGAGGGTGGCAGCGTGGCCGGCATTTTCATTGGGTTGTCAATGCTGGCGAGGCCCGCGAGCGTATATGGAGGTGCCAGCAGTTTTCCGCCAGGGCTGAAGTGTAGCAGTGAAGGGTTGAACTCTTCGCCTATCCAGTAGCTGCCGTCTACAGCTAAACGGAATGATTCGGGGTCGAGATCGGAGCCGGTTAACAGGCGGTCAGCGCTGCGCACAATAGTGTAGGGCATATGGCGCTCTGGGTCGCTTAGCCGGATAATCTGTTCAACATGGATGGCACCATTGCCGGGCTTGCTGTTGCCCGCTGCAGTGCGAAAATCAGGCTCGATCCGGTAGATACTTAAAATAAAATCGGCGGAGTTGTCACGGCGCCCAAAGCCATTATCGCCAAGCACGTAATAAGTACCGCCTTTAGCGGCAAGCATGGCTGAGAAACCCTGGACGGGTTGCTGGTTGAGAAAGGGGGGATGACGCCCGTTGACCGGTTCGATGAATTGTCCGGATGTTGGCCCGGGAATAAAAGTGTCGGCGGGCAGTTCCGCAAAACCCAGCAGAACTGCGGCCTGTATTGCTGTTGCCTGTACCGACAACAGCAATACAGTGACTAGCCGGAGTCCTTGCGGGCGCTTACGAGTGAGCAATCGGCTTGTCAGTGAACAGATAGTCTTTCAGTTCGTGATCCATCGCCGGGTCACGTCTGCGTATCCATTCCAGCACCATTGCCGCGTGCTCTTTCTCTTCATCCCGGTTGTGTGCCAGGATGGCGCGTAATTCGTCATCCTTGCAGGCATCAACGCGTTGGTTGTACCAATCCACAGCCTCCAGTTCTTCCATCAGGGAGACGATTGCGCGATGCATGTCGCGGGTTTCATCGCTGAGCTCAGCAATGGGTTCGTGGTAGCCTTCATTTGCCATACGGATTCTCCGGTTTACGTTGCAGGTGCCTGTTGCAGATGGACGTCTGTTTGCGGATAAGGGAAGCTGCAACCAGCCGCTTCGAGTTCAAGCTTGGCAGTTTCCAGCATTTGAGCGCGTACACCCCAGTAATCCGAGCTCTTCACCCACGGTCTGACAGCAAAATCAACACTGCTGTCACCAAGATTGGTAATGGAAACGCCAGTGGCCGGGTCATCAAGTACTTTGGGGTTATCCTGGCAGACTTTTGCCAATATGCTGGCCGCCAGCTTAAGATCGTCGTCATAGCTCACTCCGAATACCAGATCGATACGACGTGTGTCTTTGGCCGAGAAGTTGGTGATGGTGCTGTTGTAGATCAGTGCGTTGGGCACTGTGATTAACTTGTTATCACCGGTGGTCAATGTGGTGCTGACCAGGCGTATTTCATCCACGGTCCCCGTGACGCCGCCGGCATCGATGAAGTCACCCTTGGTGAAAGGCCGGAACAGTACCAGCATCACGCCTGACGCGAAGTTGGAAAGAGAATCTTTAAGCGCGAGGCCAATGGCCAGGCCGGCTGCACCGATAATCGCCATAAAGGATGTGGCTGGAATTCCGAGTTGGTCGAAGGCGGCAACCACTGCGATAACAATGACCAGGGTCGCTGCAATCGTGCCAAGAAAATCAACCAGAACATCATCGACATTCCGTTTTCTGAGCAGTGCTTCCAAGGTGTTTTGCACCCTTTTTGCCACCCATTTACCAATCACAAAAATTGCCATTGCGATTAACAGGTTAATGGCGCCAGTGATCAGTAAATCGACAATATTGTTGTCGGCAATATAGTTTGTGATTGTGTCCATAGCTATTTCCTCTTGCTTAGAAGGGTGGTAAATATATCAGTTGATGTCGCTGCCTGATTCCAGTGCCTGCTCCATGCGATCTGCCATCGGTGCCACATGGCTGATGACATACTCCAGTTCATCGCCATCCAGAGAACTGTAGGGCATGTTTTCACACATTTTCACATAGGCTATACCGTCAAGATCGCCCACCGCCAGGTAGCCAACACGTAATATCAAGTTGATCCGTAAGCATTTTTCGGCATCAAAATCTTCCAGCGGGCAGATCAGGGTTTCCACTCGCAGGTAGCGGCGGTTGTCCGATGTCTTCAGTTCGGCGATATAGATCGTCTGCTTTCTGCTGTCGTTGTCCAGCGGGCAATCAAATGCCAGTTGAAATGGTTCGTCGATAAACAACTTATGGTTGTCCAGAATATGTTGCCTTACCTCGGCGAAAGTTTCCATCGGCCCCTCCTTTACTTGGGTGCCAGCCTGACGGCACCATCCAGGCGGATGGTTTCACCGTTTAGGTAGCCATTTTCCATGATATGAGCTGCTAATTCAGCAAATTCTTCGGGTTTGCCCAAACGGCTTGGGAATGGAACAGAGGCGGCCAGTGATTCCTGAACGTGTTCCGGCATGCCATCTGCCATCGGCGTCCAGAAAATTCCCGGTGCGATGGTATTGATTCGCACGCCAAACCGGGCGAATTCCCGCGCGATGGGGAGTGTCATGCCAACGATACCTGCCTTGGATGCGGAGTAGGCTGCCTGGCCAATCTGACCATCGTAAGCCGCAACCGATGCAGTGCTGATAATCACGCCGCGCTCACCGTCTGCGCCCGGTGGGTTGGATTCCATTGCGGCACCTGCCGCTTTGCAGACGTTGAAGCTGCCAATCAGGTTGACGTGCATGACTTTGGCGAAGAAATCCAACGCCATGGGTGCTTCGCGACCCAGTACCCGGCCGGCACCAATGATGCCAGCGCAATTCATCGCCACGTTGATCATGCCCATACGGCTGACTGCGGCGTCCACGGCAGCGGCTACCTGCTGCTCATTGCTGACATCAGTACGGATATAGCTGACAGCATCGCCAAGCTCCGTGCAGGCAGCAGCGCCGCCTTCGTCATTGATGTCGAGCAGGACGGCCTGACCACCGGCGGAAACGACCTTCCTGGCAACTGCCAGGCCGAGGCCGGAGACCCCACCGGTAATAATGGCTTTGACTTCATTCAATTGCATGCTGATGACTCCCTGTTTGAAATTAATAACTATTTATTTTGGTTACATAGAGCAACGCCGGCCTTACTGTTGTTGGGTCGGTGTAGTTGCTTTGATATCCATTCTCCGGTTACCGCCAGTGTCTGCAGGTTAATACCGGTCTCGAGTCCGAGGCCTTCAAGCATATACAGAACATCTTCGGAGGCGACGTTGCCACTTGCTCCCGGTGCATAGGGGCAGCCACCAAGGCCTGCGACTGCTGTATCTATCGTGCGAATACCAGCGTCCAGGCTGGCAAGAATATTGGCCAGTGCCTGACCGTAGGTATCGTGGAAATGTACTGCCAGTTGTTCGACCGGGGTGACTGTTGTCAGCAATTTGATCAAATTGCTTGCCTGGGAAGGCGTGCCGGCACCGATGGTGTCTCCCAGTGATATTTCATCACAATCAAGCTGCATTAACTGCTCGCAGACAGTTGCTACTGCGCTGGCCTTGATGTCGCCTTCGTATGGACACCCCAGTACGCAGGAGACATAAGCCCGAACCCGCAGGCCCGCAGTTCTGGCCTGCTCAGCAACAGGCTTAAGGCGTGCAATTGATTCGGCCATGCTGCAATTGGTGTTGCGCTGGCTAAAGCTCTCAGATGCTGCTGTAAACAGGACGATTTCTTTGGCACCGGCTGCGACCGCCAGTTGAAAGCCTTGCAGGTTGGGAACCAACACCGGGTAGCGGGTGCCTGGCAAGAGGTTGATCCCGGTCAGGACTTCAGCACTGCCAGCCATCTGTGGCACCCATTTCGGGCTGACAAAACTGCCGGCTTCAATGACCGGTATGCCACAGTCTGACAGGCGGTTGATGAACTCAATTCGCAGCGCTGTTGGCAGTGTTTGAGTCTCATTTTGCAGGCCATCGCGTGGGCCCACTTCAACAATGGATACAAAGTCAGTCATTTGGTGTTTTGTTACTCACCCAGTCAGGTGCACGCTTTTCCAGAAATGCCGCCAGCCCTTCCTGACCCTCGCTCATGATGCGCAGGCCGGCAATAACCTTTGAGGTGTATTCATCCATTGATTTTTGCGTCTCTTCATCATGACCGGCAACGGCGAAAACGAGTTGCTTGCAGGTCATGACAGCATCGGGGCCGCCTTTGAGCAAATGAGTGATCACATTTTCAACCGCTTCATCGAGGTGATTTTTCGCCACACATTGCTGGATTAATCCGAGGCTTTGGGCCTGGTGGGCATCAAAGTGTTCGCCGGTCAGAAAATAGCGCCGGGCATTCCGTTCGCCAATACGGCGAATGACATAGGGTGAAATGACTGCGGGTGCCAGACCCAAATGGGCTTCTGGCAGGCCAAACTTTGCGCTTTCAGTTGCGATGGTGATGTCACAGGTGGCGATTAAGCCCAGTCCGCCACCGAAAGCGGCTCCGTTGATGCGTGCGATGGTGGGTTTTGTCAGGTAGTTCAGAGTACGCATCAGGGTTGAGAGTTGCATGGCGTCGCGCTCATTGTCTTCTTGGCTGGCCTCTACCAGGCTGCGCATCCAGTTCATATCAGCACCGGCGGAGAAACAGGAACCGGTACCGGTAATGACCAGCAGACGGACCTGCTTGTCAGCATTTGCTGCTTGCAGTGCTGCGGTCAGTTCCCCGATCATGTCCGCATCAAAAGCATTGTGTACTTCCGGGCGGTTCATGCTGAGCGTCAGGACGCCTTGTTCATTCAGTGTGCTTTGTAGGGTCTGCGTCATGCTAATTCCTGTGGTCCGGGCAATGCTGCGGTTTGGCTACATCCTGAAGATGCCGTGACGGCCGCTCTTAACGGGTGCGTTCATGGCTGCTGACAGTGCCAGGCCAAGTACGTGCCGGGTATCGATCGGGTCAATCACCCCATCGTCCCATAAACGTGCTGTGGCGTGATAGGGATGGCCTTCTGCTTCATAGCTATCGCGAATGGGCTGCTTGAATGCCTGCTCATCTTCTGCTGACCAGGTCTCGCCATCCGCCTCCATGGCATCCCGGCGGATGGTTGCAAGTACCGATGCAGCCTGTTCACCACCCATGACCGAGACCCTCGCGTTGGGCCACATCCATAGCATTCTTGGCTGGTAGGCACGACCGCACATGGCGTAGTTGCCAGCACCAAACGAGCCACCAATGATAACGGTGAACCTGGGTACATGACTGGTAGCCACCGCTGTCACCATTTTAGCACCGTCCTTCGCAATTCCGGAATTCTCGTACGCCTTTCCAACCATGAATCCCGTTACATTTTGTAGAAATATCAGGGGAATATTACGCTTATTGCAAATCTGTATGAAGTGGGTCCCTTTCAGTGCACTGTCAGAGAAGAGGATTCCGTTGTTGGCTACAATGCCCACAGGATAACCGTGAATGTGGGCGAAGCCACAGACCAGGGTTTTACCATAACGGGCTTTAAATTCATGAAAATCACTTCCGTCAATTAGCCGGGCAATAATTTCCTTTACCTTGTACGGGTAGCGGGTATCGTGTGACACGACACCGTAGATTTCTTCCACCGGGTAAGCCGGGCTGACTGACTTACGCATTTCCAGCGGGTTAGACTTTTTGCGGTTTAAAAATACCACGGCATCACGGGCCAGTTGCAGGGCGTGAGCATCATCGAGTGCATAATGGTCCGTCACACCTGACTTCGAACAATGTACATCCGCGCCGCCCAGAGATTCCGCGTCGACAATTTCGCCGGTGGCTGCTTTCACAAGCGGTGGTCCGCCGAGAAAAATGGTGCCCTGATTTTTAACAATGATCGATTCATCGCTCATGGCAGGCACATATGCGCCACCGGCGGTGCAGGAGCCCATGACGACGCCAATTTGGGGGATATTGGCAGCTGAAAGGTGTGCCTGATTGTAGAAAATACGGCCGAAATGCTCCCGGTCCGGGAAAATCTCGTCCTGCAGGGGCAGAAAAGCACCACCTGAGTCGACCAGGTAAATGCAGGGCAGATGATTCTCAAGGGCTATTTCCTGTGCCCGCAGATGTTTTTTAACCGTCATCGGCAGGTAACTGCCACCTTTGACGGTCGCATCATTGGCGATGATGACAACTTCCTGGCCCTGAACGCGACCGATGCCGGTAATGATACCGGCAGAAGGGGCCTTGTTGTCGTACATGCCGTAAGCGGCCATGGGTGAAAACTCCAGGAAAGGTGTGCCCGGGTCAATCAGTTGCCTGATACGTTCGCGTGGCAGCAATTTACCGCGTTGGGTATGCTTGTTGCGGGCTTTTTCGCTGCCCCCAAGCTCAACCTGGTCAAGCTGCTGTTGCAGGTCGGCAACCAGATCACGCATATGTGCATCATTGGCGGCAAAATCCTTGCTGCCGGTATCTATCTGGGATTTGATGACGGCCATGATTAACTACGGCAGTTCTATGGCGATAGCGGTGGCTTCGCCACCACCGATGCACAGTGCGGCGACACCCTTCTTCAGCCCCCGCTGCTGTAGCGCATTGATCAGCGTCACCACGATGCGTGCTCCCGAAGCTCCAATGGGGTGACCCAGCGCACAAGCGCCGCCATTGACGTTCATTTTGGCGTGCTCGATGTTGAGATCTTCCATCGCGGCCATTGCCACGGTGGCGAATGCCTCGTTGACTTCGTACAGGTCAACTTCATCCACACTCCAGCCGGCTTTGTCGAGAACTTGCCTGATAGCGCTGATGGGTGCGGTGGTAAACCACTCGGGATCCTGGGAAAAGGTTGCATGTGAAACGATGGTGGCGAGTGGCTTCAGGTTCATGTCAGCCGCTTTTTGTGCTGACATTAAGACCGTGGCTGCAGCACCATCGGATATCTTCGAAGAAGAAGCCGCCGTAACCGTGCCGTCTTTCTTGAATGCGGCCCGCAAGGTTGGGATCTTTTCGATATTACATGCCGGCGGTTCCTGGTCTGCGTTGATAATGGTCTCGCCGCGCCGCGATTTAACCGTAACCGGGGCGATTTCAGCCTCAAATTCACTGTTCATTGCCCGCAAGGCACGCTCTATTGAGGCAATCGAGAAAGCATCCTGCTGCTCGCGTGTGAAGTTGTATTTCTCTGCGCAACGCTCACCATAAACGCCCATCATCAATTTATCGTCCGGGTCCTGCAGGCCATCAGTAAACATATGATCCAGCACTTCGCCGTGGCCCATACGGTAACCGCCTCGGGCTTTGGGCAGCAGGTAGGGTGCCAGCGTCATGTTCTCCATGCCGCCAGCGACAACGACTTCAGCTGAGCCAGCCAGAATCTGGTCATGGGCTATCTGCATGGTTTTCATGGCCGAACCGCAGGCCTTGTTGATGGTGACCGCACCGGCGGAGGTGGGAATGCCGGCTTTGCGTGATGCCATACGAGCGGGTGCCTGGCCAACGCCTGCGGGTAGTACGCAGCCCATCAACACGTCATCAACGGCTTCCGGCTGGACACCCGCCTGATCCAGTGCAGCCCGAATCGCCGTCGCGCCCAGTTCATCGCTGGGAACGGTGGAGAAGTGGCCCTGAAAGGAACCGATAGGGGTGCGTTTGGCACCGACGATAACAACTTTGTTATTCATTTTGTGACAACTCCGGTTGATTATTTACAGGGATACCAGTTCACGTCCGATCAGCATTCTGCGTATCTCGTTGGTGCCGGCACCAATTTCGTAAAGCTTGGCATCGCGCAATATGCGCCCTGCCGGGTAATCATTGATATAACCGTTGCCACCCAGAGACTGTATTGCCTCCAGGGCCACGTTAACGGCGTTACGCGAGGCCAATAGCAGGCAGGCGGCAGAATCTACACGTGACTGTATCCCTGCATCGTAATCTGCTGCAACCCGGTACACATAAGCGCGGGCAGATTGCAGTGCTGTATACATATCCGCCAGTTTGGCCTGCATGATGCCAAACGCTCCAATGGGCTGGCCGAACTGCTTGCGTTCACGCATATAGGGTATCACCAGGTCGAGGCAGGCCTGCATCAACCCCAGTGGGCCACCTGATAACACCAGACGTTCAGTATTGAGGCCGCTCATCAGCAGTTTGACGCCACGGTGAACATCACCGAGGACGTTTTCAACAGGGATCTTGCAGTTCTCAAACACCAGTTCACAGGTGTTGGAACCGCGCATGCCCAGTTTGTCGAGTTTTTGCGCGGTGCTGAAACCGGGCATGCCCTTTTCAACCAGGAACGCCGTCATGGTTGAAGAACCGGCATCTTTGCCGGCAGTGCGCATATAGACAATCAGTACACCGGCCTCAGGGCCATTGGTAATCCACATCTTGGTGCCGTTGGCCAGCCAGTGATCACCGTGCAGTTCTGCATGGCAGGCCATGGAGCCAACCACATCGGAACCGGCGCCGGGTTCCGACATTGCCAGTGCGCCCACCCGTTCGCCGCTGCACAGTCCCGGCAGGTACTTCTGGCGCTGGGTATCGGTGCCATTCTTGTTCAGATTATCCATGCACAGGTTGCTGTTGGCACCATAGGACAAGCCGACGGAACCAGAGGCGCGGGAGATTTCCTCCATCGCAACCACATGTGCAAGGTAGCCCATTTCGGAGCCACCCAAATCTGCCGGAATGCTCATCCCCAGCAAGCCGAGTTCACCCAGTTTCGGCCACAGGTCCTGAGGGAATGAATTGCTGACATCAATTTCTTCCGCGCGTGGCGCAATTTCTTTCTCAGCAAAGCGCCGCACTGTTTCCCGTAGTAGCTCGAGGTCTTCATTCAGTGGCATGCTTACGCTCATGGTGTTGATTGTCCTGTTTGTCGGTTAGCCATTCTGGCGCTCACGGCCCGGAAAGCGGTGTGGCTGGCCCATATGCGGTAGTTTAAGTTTGCCGATAACCTCTATTCGTTCTTCAGCCATGCGGTCGGCGGCTTTGTAGCTGGGGATGTTATCCCGTTCGGCGATTGCAAAGATTTTGCTGAGGTTATAGTAGATAGTGCGCGACATGCGTAACGCCCGCTCCCTGTTCCAGCCTTCAAATTCAATTGACACATTCATCAACCCACCGGCGTTGACGGCATAGTCGGGTGCATAGAGGATGTCCCTGGCAGCCAGTTGGTCGCCCGCTGCCTCGGTTGCCAACTGGTTATTGGCGGCACCGGCCACTACCTTGAATTTGAACCGCGGAATGGTTTCTTCATTAACAATCGCGCCAAGCGCGCAGGGGCTGAAAACATCAGCATCAACATCATAGATATCATCAAGGCCGACGGCTTCCGCACCCAGTTCAACGGCTTCGGCCACTGAATCTGCATTAAAATCGGTGACAAACACCTTGCTGCCTGCTTCACGCAGCAATTTGATCAGTTGTATTCCAACATGCCCGGCACCCTGCACGGCAAAACTGTACTTGCCCACCTCCTGGTCGCCAAATTTCCACTGCAATGCCGCCTTGATTCCCTGCAAGGTACCATAGGCGGTATACGGGGAGGGATCACCTGAGCCGCCGTGTACTTGATGCACGCCGACGACGTTATTGGTTTCCTGGAACAGGAATTCCATGTCATTGACGTCGATGCCGACGTCCTCGGCCGTGATGTAGCGACCGTGCAGGCTGTCGATGAAGCGTCCGAAAGCCCGGAACAGGGCTTCAGACTTGTCTTTCCTCGGGTCGCCGATGATGACGGCCTTGCCGCCGCCGAGATTCAGGCCGGACACTGCAGCTTTGTAGGTCATGCCGCGCGACAGGCGTAAAACATCGTCAAGTGCTTCCTGCTCTGAGGCATATGGCCACATGCGCAGTCCGCCGAGGGCTGGCCCCAGCACCGTGTTGTGAATGGCGATAATGGCCTTCAGGCCGGCATCTGCGTTATTGCAGAATATTATTTGCTCATGTTTCGTGCTTTCAATCGTTTCGAAAATCCCCATGATGCTCCTCAGGAAGCTGTTTTCGCCTGGAAAAGGCCGTGCAGACCCGTCATTTGAACAGTGGTCTGCGCGATATGTGCTGGCCAGTTCAAGCTCTCTGACAGCCTACCGGAATCAGCTCTTTATTGTACCTGATTCCGGTTTTACAGGCACCTGATCGTGGCCGGAAATGCATGGTATCCGGACACTGCATCAACAGTCATGTCTGGCCTGTTTATAATAAAAAGCAAAATAATGGTTGACAGAACTTTTTCAGAATGGGATAAAGCCACCATGTCAAAGCATTTGCAACAATTCAACGTTCGAGCGCAGCGCGCCAGCCAGCAGGCTGATGGTGTTGTTCGTTCTGTTTTATTGAAAGCAAATTTGCATCTGGCTCTGGTGCTAGTGCTAGTGATTATTCCGACACTCAACGGGGTAGCTTTGATCGCCTAGAACCACAGACCAAAGAACAGTAAAACCCCGCAACCGCAAGGACGCGGGGTTTTTTTTAGGCACTGAATTATTTGACTGAAAATTGATTTACACATACAGGATAAGAGGATTTACCGCATGAAATTATTTACCGAAGAAGACGTGACCCGCGACGCTCTGCAGGGCAAGACCATTGCAGTACTGGGTTATGGCAGCCAGGGCAAGGCGCATGCCCAGAACCTGAGAGACTCCGGCTACGAGGTCATCATCGGTGCACGCAACGGCGGGCCTTCAGCAACTGATGCCGCTGACAATGGCTTTGAGGTCATGCCTTTTGGTCAGGCTGCCAAACGCGCCCAGGTGATATGTATGCTAATGCCGGATATGGCGCAACCAGAGGTTTTCGAGGCGATCCGGGATTGTCTGGATGACGGTGACATCATGTTGTTTGCGCATGGCTTCAACATTCACTTCGATGCCATTGAGCCACCCGCAAATGTGGATGTGATTATGGTTGCACCCAAATCTCCGGGTGACCTGGTGCGGCGTCAGTTTGAACAGGGCCGCGGCGTGCCTTGCCTGCGTGCAGTTCATCAGGATGCCAGTGGTGAGGCCGCGGAGCGGGCGCTGAGTTACGCACATGGCCTGGGGGGCACGCGTGCCGGTGTATTGGATACGACTTTCGCTGAGGAAACCGAAACCGACCTGTTCGGTGAGCAGGCCGTTTTGTGCGGTGGTGCCAGCCAACTGGTTATTCACGGTTTCGAGACGCTGGTGGAGGCAGGTTATCAGCCTGAGGCGGCCTACTTTGAATGCCTGCATGAGCTGAAATTGATTGTTGACCTGATGTATGAAGGTGGCCTCGACAAGATGTATGAGTTTATTTCCGACACCGCCTCCTACGGTGACCTGGTTTCCGGGCCTAGAATTCTGGATGACTCGGTCAAGGATCGTATGCGGGATGTTTTGAAAGATATTCAGGACGGCAGTTTTGCCCGCCAATGGATCGCTGAACACAAGGCAGGTTCAGAAAACTATAAGGCCATGCTGGCGGCGCGCCGCGAGCATCAGATTGAAACCACGGGCCGTAAGCTGAGGGATCGCATGAGCTGGATCTCCAAACCGAAAAAGGACGAGGCAGCCTGAGGAAAAGCCAATGAATGCATCTACCCACATTGCCCCGGAACTGCGCAGCGGATCACAGATATTGATCAGGGCGCTTGAAGGGAATGGCGTAAAACAGATATTTGGGTACCCTGGCGGCACGATAATGCCGGTGTATGACGCGCTGGTCGGCTCAAGCATGAAGCACTATTTGTGCCGCCATGAGCAGGGTGCAGCACTGGCTGCAGATGCCTATGGGCGGGTAACCCGCAAGGCGGGTGTTTGTATGGCGACTTCCGGTCCCGGGGCAACCAACCTGGTGACGGGTATTGCCAATGCGTTCATGGATTCGGTACCGGTGGTGGTGATCACCGGGCAGGTTCCGACGGCTTTGCAGGGCACGGATGCCTTTCAGGAAGTTGATATCTTCGGCATCACGCTGCCGATCGTGAAACACAGCTACATCGTACGCAATGTGGCTGACATCCCGCGCATCGTCAATGAGGCCTTTGCACTGGCTGAAGGTGGCCGGCCCGGCCCTGTGCTGATTGATTTCCCCAAGGATATTTCAGCTGGCATGGGTGAGGTGGCTGACTGCCAACCGGTAGCCCGGCCGGTTGCACGTTTCCCAGAAGCAGGTTTGTTACAGGCCGCCAGTGATGTGCTGGCAAAAGCCAGGCGTCCGCTGATCATTGCCGGCGGCGGTATCGCCATTTCTGATTCAGTGGATGTTTTCAGGGAGTTTGCGGCGCGTACCGGTATACCGGTATCAACAACTTTAAAAGGCCTGGGCGTCATACCGACGGATGACCCCTGTTTTGTCGGTATGCTGGGAATGCATGGCAATGGTGCCGCCAATCATGCGGTGCAGAATTGTGATGTACTGATGGTGATTGGTGCCCGCTTTGATGACCGGGCAACCGGCAAGCTATCTCAGTTTGCGCCATCCGCGCGAATCATTCACCTGGATATAGATCCAGCCGAAATTTCGAAGCTCCGCAAAGCGGATGTAGCCATCGTCAGTGAGCTGGCGCCGGCACTGGAAGGTATTCAGCCGGCGCGTAAGGCCAGCGCCAGCTGGTGTGGGCAGTGTGCGGGCTGGAAGAAAGAATTTGCCTGGCGCTATGACGCGCCGGCCAAAGGAATCTATGCGCCGAAACTGTTGCGCGATCTGTCCCGGGCCCGTCCTGAAGGAATGACGATCACCTGTGATGTCGGGCAGCACCAGATGTGGGTGGCGCAACATTGCCGCTTTACCGATCCGCTGGAGCATATTTCGTCCGGCGGGCTGGGTACCATGGGCTATGGTCTGCCTGCGGCCATCGGTGCCAAGGTGGCCAAGCCTGAGGCTACTGTTGTGTGTGTCTCCGGCGATGGCTCCATCATGATGAATGTGCAGGAACTGGCCACCGTCAAACGTTACGGGATCGATATCAAGATACTGTTGTTCGACAACTCCGCTCTTGGGCTTGTACGGCAGTGGCAGGAGTTGTTCTTTGACGGTAACTACAGCGAGGTCGACCTTTCTGACAATCCGGATTTTTCGGTGGTCGCCAATGCCTTTGGTATTCAGTCCATGGCCATTGAGCAGCCGGAAGAAGTGAGTGACGCCATTGACTGGCTGCTCAACTCAGAGGGTGCGGCTTTATTGCATGTCAAGATAGACCCGATGGAAAACGTCTGGCCGCTGGTGCCGCCGGGCAAGCCCAACCACAAGATGATGAAATCCAATCCCGCGAAGGGCAGGTAGAGCAATTATGAACCACACATTACGAATCCAGCTTAGCAGTGTTGAAGGCGCGGTAATCCGGGCTTTGGGGCTGATTGAGCGCCGTGGCTACAGCCTTAACAAGTGTTCGGTCAGCGAATCAGACGGAACCGGTCGCGAGATGGAAGTCAGCGTGACATCCACGCGTCCGGGTGACCTGCTCAAACGCCAGTTGGAGCGACTGCACGATGTTTATCATGTAGAACTGATACCAGCGGTCATCAGCAACCCCAACAAACCGGGTGCACGGCCAATTACCAGGAAAGGAGCACTGCAATGAGCCGCAATATTCTTATATTTGATACCACTTTGAGAGATGGTGAACAAAGTCCCGGCTTCAGCATGAGTCTTGGGCAGAAATTGCGGATTGCCCGCACGCTGTCTGACCTGAAGGTGGATATCATCGAAGCCGGTTTTCCAGCGGCCTCCCCGGGTGATTTTGATGCCGTACATGCGGTTTCCTCGGAAATTGATGGCCCCATCATCGCAGCCTTGTGCCGTACCATCCCGCGTGACATAGAGCGCACGGTGGCGGCGTTGGAGCCAGCCAGCAGGTCCCGAATTCATACCTTTATTGCCACCAGCCCGATCCACCGGCGTGAAAAGCTTCATATGAGTCGCGATGATGTGCTGAAAAGTGCAGTGAATGGCGTCAGGATGGCAGCTGAAGCCAGTGATGATGTTGAATTCTCTGCTGAAGACGGAATACGTACGGAAAGGCAATTCCTGGCTGAAATTCTGCAGGCCGTGATTGAGGCGGGCGCTACGACTGTCAACATTCCCGATACGGTTGGTTATTCCACCCCATCGGAAATGTATGATCTGTTCCGCTGGTTGATAAAGACGGTGCCGGGCATTGACCAGGTAGGTATCAGCACCCATTGCCATGACGACCTTGGCCTGGCGGTAGCGAATTCGCTGGCGGCGGTTGAAGGTGGTGCGACACAGATTGAATGCGCACTCAATGGTATTGGTGAGCGGGCCGGGAATTGCGCGTTGGAAGAGGTGGTTATGGCGCTGCGCACGCGTGCTGACCACTATGATATTGAGATCAATGTTGATACCCGCCGCCTGATGGCCGCCAGCCACTTGCTGGCTGCTGTGACTGGCAATTTTGTGCCACGCAACAAGGCCATCGTCGGAGAAAATGCTTTTGCCCACGAGGCCGGGATTCACCAGCATGGCATGCTGGCATCACGTGACACCTATGAAATCATGCAACCCCAGGATGTCGGTTTAAAGGCGTCACAACTGATCCTGGGCAAACACAGTGGCCGCCACGCTGTTGTGGACCGCGCCAGGGAAATGGGCTACCAACTGGAGGAAGGCGAGATAGAAGCCATTATGGTGCGTTTTAAAGAGCTCGCAGACGTCAAAAAACGCGTGTTTGACTCCGATCTCGAAGCCATCATCACCGGCAGCCAAACCGGAGGAATGGGGCCCTGGTCATTGAACTGGCTCAGCGTTGTCAGCCGTGTCAATGGTGAAACTGAGCCAACCGCCTCATTGACCCTCGCGCATGAGGATGGCACCACCAGTACCCACACCGGTGACGGTGACGGGCCGGTTGATGCCATGGTTGAAGCGCTGGAGCAGGTGACTGAAACCAAAATCAAGGTGCTGAGCCTGGCTATGCGCAGCATATCTCTGGGTGAGGATGCCCAGGGTGAAGCCAGTATGCGGGCCACAGTCGACGGTGTGGAATTCAGTGGCCATGGCTTGTCGACCGATATTGTCGCAGCCTGCGCCGAAGCGTTACTGGAGATAATTAACCGCGCAACACGCAGTGCCGCGCAGCTAAAACAATCTGATGCAGCCTGACGGCGGCTGGCCGGACAAGGAAACAGGGTAATGAACGAAACAGAAGTCATCTGGTATAACGGCGAATACGTGCGCTGGCATGAGGCTACGACCCACGTGCTGTCACACGCGCTACATTATGGTTCCAGTGTGTTTGAAGGCATCCGGGTATACGATCAACTCGGAACACCGGTCGGATTCCGCGTACGCGAACATATGGAACGTTTGTTCAATTCCGCGAAAGTGTATCGTTTTGATATTCCTTACGATATTGATACCTTGCTGGAGGTCTGTAGCCAGTTGGTTTTGCGCAATGGCCTCAGCTCTGCTTATTTGCGGCCCATCGCTTTTCGCGGTTATGGCTCCCTTGGCGTAGCGCCGAAGGAAGATTTACCGATCGATGTATCCATCGCAGCGCTTCAATGGGGTGCGTACCTCGGCGAGGAAGCCCGCGAACAGGGTGCCCGGGTTTGTATTTCCAGTTGGAACCGGGTTGCGCCGAATACCATCCCGGCCGGGGTCAAGGCTGGTGGCAACTACCTGTCCAGCCAATTGATCAGCATGGAAGCCCATCGTCTCGGTTTCGATGAGGGCATTGGTCTGGCACCGGATGGAACACTCAGTGAAGGTGCGGGAGAGAACCTGTTTATGGTCAAGGACAATGTCCTGATTACCCCGCCTCAGGCAGCCTCTATTCTGGCTGGAATTACCCGTGACAGCGTGATCCGGCTGGCTCATACGATGGGTATTGAGGTCCGTGAAATGGCCTTGTCACGTGAGGCTATTTACCTGGCTGACGAGTTGTTCTTCACCGGTACTGCAGCAGAAATCACTCCGATCGGTTCGGTTGATGACCTGGATATCGGGACCGGTCGTCGTGGTCCGCTGACTGAAAAAATGCAAGCGACCTTTTTTGGCCTGTTCGATGGCACTACAGAGGATCGGTTTGGCTGGCTGGAGCCCATGGAAGATGGCGACAAAGCCACCCGGGAGGCCGGCGGTGCCTGTGCCTGAGTCCCTGTTCGACAAGCTCTGGAACGCCCACGTCGTACAACCACAAAGTAAAACTACGCCGGCAATTATCTACATTGATCTGCACCTTGTGCACGAAGTGACCTCACCACAGGGCTTTGACCTGCTGCGTGAGAAAGGCATTGCAGTCCGGCGCCCGGAACGGACGCTGGCCACCCTTGACCACTCAACCCCAACCCTGCCGCCTGGCGCTGATGGGCAACGCCCCTACATTACCGAACAGGCTCAGCGGCAGGTACAGACGCTGCGGGGAAATTGCAGGGAATTCGGCATTGAACTGCATGACTGGGACAGCCCGGCGCGTGGAATCGTACATGTGATGGGGCCTGAGCTGGGTGCCACCCAGCCGGGCATGACCATCGTTTGTGGTGACAGCCACACCAGTACCCACGGTGCTTTCGGGGCTCTGGCATTTGGTATAGGTACCACCGAGGTGGGCTATGTGCTGGCCACGCAGTGCCTGTTGCAAAACAAGCCCAGGAGCATGCGCGTCAACATCAATGGCAGACTGGGTGAGGGTGTTACCGCCAAGGATATGGCCTTGAATATTATCCGCCACCTGGGAATGAACGGTGGCACGGGTTACGTGATTGAGTATGCGGGCTCGGCCGTGCGCAGCCTGGATATGGAGAGTCGCATGACGCTTTGTAACCTGACCATTGAGGCGGGTGCGCGCGCCGGCATGATTGCGCCGGATGAAACCACCATCGAGTACTTGCGGGGCAGGGCCAAATTGCCGCAAAGTGAAGCATACGAGCAACTTACTGAAAAATGGCTGCAACTGGCTACTGATGAGGCGGCTGTTTTTGACTGTGAGGTCACACTTGATGCGGCAGATATGCAAGCAACCATCACCTATGGCACCGATCCGGGAATGTCAGTGGCGATTGGCGATCCGGTACCTGTGCCAGTTAATGCCAGCCAGGAAAAGGCCCTGCGTTACATGGGCTTTGACGGTGGCCAGGCCATGAGTGAGCGTCAGGTGGATGTGGTTTTTATCGGCAGTTGCACCAATGGCCGGATCAGCGACTTGCAGGCGGCAGCCAGTGTGCTGCGCGGTCGGCGGGTGGCTGACCACGTGCGCATGTTGGTGGTGCCCGGCTCGGAAAGCATTCGCAAACAGGCTGAAAAGGAAGGCCTGCACGAGATTTTTACCCGTGCAGGTGCAGAATGGCGTTTGCCGGGCTGTTCGATGTGCATTGCCATGAACGGCGATCTGGTTGCGCCGGGAATGACCGCTGTCTCCACTTCCAACCGAAATTTTGAGGGTCGCCAGGGCGCAGGTGCCCGCACCCTGTTGGCCAGCCCCGAAACCGCGGCAGCCTGTGCCGTCACGGGACACGTTGCCCGGGTGTCAGATCTCAGTGCAGCTTGCCTGGAAGCCGGGCAGGAGGTGGCCTGATGAGGGTATTCACAAAGACTACCGGCCCGGTATTGGTGCTTGAACAGGAGAATATCGATACCGACCAGATTATTCCTGCGCGCTTCCTGACCGCCACCAGCTTTGATGGCATCGGTGAGCATGCCTTTGCCGACTGGCGGCTGGATGCTGCAGGCGAACCAATATCCGGCCACAAGCTCAACGAGGCGCGTGCCCGGCTCAGCCCGATACTGGTGGCGGGACATAATTTTGGCTGCGGTTCATCCCGTGAGCACGCACCTCACGCCTTGCTTGGCTTTGGCTTTCGGGTGGTGATCAGCTCGCAAATTGCTGACATATTCAAAAATAATTCCCAGAATGTTGGCCTGTTACCGGTGGAAATCGAGCCGCAACAACATGCCCGGTTGTTGCAGTTGGATGGCGAGGGAATCACGGTTGACCTGGAGCAATGTATGGTGACTGTGCGTGCAACCGACGGCGCAGAGCAGTGCTGGGCTTTTACAATCGACCCGTTTGCACGGCATTGCCTGTTGCGCGGACTTGACCGCTTTGATTTTCTTTACCAGGCAGAAGATGCCATCCAGGCATACGAGGAAAGACCATGAGTGCGAAGAATTCAAACAAGAAAATTGTTTTGTTGCCTGGTGATGGTATTGGCCCGGAAGTAACGGCGGAAGCTGAACTGCTGATGACCGGCCTTGCTGAAGATTACAACTTCACTCTGGAACTGCAAACTGAACTGATCGGCGGTGCAGCAATGGATGCAACCGGTGAGCCATTGCCGCAAAAAACGCTGGACGCCTGCCGCACGGCAGATGCGATTGTCCTGGGGGCTGTTGGTGGCCCGCAATGGGATGATCCCAACTTGAAGGTGCGGCCAGAGCAGGGTTTACTGGCGTTGCGTAAAGCGCTTGGTTTGTACGCTAATCTGCGACCGGTTCGCCTGCACCCGAAACTGGCCGGTGCCAGTCCATTGAAGCCCGAGTACCTGGAGGGTGTGGACCTGATGGTGGTGCGGGAGCTGACCGGCGGCAGCTATTTTGGCGAGAAGCAGGAGGGTGATGACTTTGCCTCCGATCTGTGCACCTATTCACGCAAAGAAATTGAGAGAGTGGTGATTCGGGCAGCCAATATTGCGCGTGACCGCGGTGGCAAGCTGACCCTGATAGACAAGGCCAATGTGCTGGCAACATCCCGTTTGTGGCGCAAGGTCACTGAGAGCATCATGACAGAGAGATTTGCGGACGTGCCTTATGAAAACATGCTGGTGGATGCTGCAGCCATGTACATTGTCTCCAACCCGGCCCGTTTCGATGTCATCGTGACTGAAAACATGTTTGGTGACATTCTTACCGACGAGGCATCCATGCTGGTGGGCTCCATGGGCATGCTGCCATCTGCTTCGCTGGGTGCCGGCAGTTTCGGGCTGTATGAACCCATTCACGGTTCTGCGCCGGATATTGTCGGCAAGGGCATCGCGAATCCTTTTGGTATGCTGGCATCGGTCGGAATGATGTTTGATCACAGCCTGGGTATGCAGGAAGCTGCACAACGTATCGAGGCGGCTATCTGGGATTGCATCTCCAATGGCGAGTGTACGCAGGATCTCGGTGGAACGCTGACTACAAGTAAGGCCGGAGAGGCGGTACGCAAGCGCATGGGCGAGTACGACTCCTCCAGCTTGGTTTCTGGTTAGGCGTAATGACGGACTGGGCAGGAGATTGTTTGCGCCGTGCCCTCAGGGCTCCGGTGTATGATCTGGCGCGACGGACGCCACTGGAACAGGCACATGGACTGTCGGATCGTATCGGCCAGCGATTGTGGCTGAAGCGTGAAGACCTGCAACCGACCCACTCCTTCAAGTTGCGTGGGGCCTACAATTGCATACGGCAACTCACGGAAGAGGACCGCCAATGGGGCGTGGTAGCTGCATCAGCCGGCAATCATGCCCAGGGTGTGGCGCTGTCAGCCCGGGAACTGGGTGTCAAGGCGACTATTTTCATGCCGCGTACCACACCGGAGATCAAGGTTCGGGCCGTGGAGGCATTTGGTGCCGACATCGAACTTGTAGGTGATGATTACGATGCGGCCTGCGAACAGGCTATCGCTTTCAGCGAACAGAGCGGCGCATACTTTATTCACCCGTTTAACAACCTGGAAGTTATTGCCGGTCAGGGAACGCTGGGCGTAGAGATCACTCAACAACTTGCATCTCCGCCGGGGATTATCTTTCTGCCCATTGGCGGTGGCGGACTGGCTGCCGGCGTGGCAGCCACGGTCAAGGCAGTTTATCCGGAGGTTCGTATCATTGGCGTCGAACCCGAAGATGCAGCCAGCATGCATGCAGCCTTGCAGGCGGGCAAGCCGGTGGATATTGGCACCACCGGAATATTTGCTGATGGTGTCGCGGTGCGCAAAGTTGGCAGCATAACCTTCGAAATATGCCGGGCATTGGTCGATGAAGTCATTATGGTCAGTGTTGACCAGGTGTGTGCTGCGGTTAAATCCATTTTCGAGGAAGTGCGGGCTGTCGCTGAACCGGCTGGAGCGTTAGCCGTTGCGGGTGCCATTCAATATGCCGCGCGTGAAGCGGGTAACAGATTGCCTGCCGGGGACTGGGTCGCAGTCGTCAGTGGGGCCAATGTTAATTTTGACCGGCTTGGCCACGTTGTCGAACGTTGTGCGCTGGGTGACGGCAAGGAAGCTCTGCTGGCTGTGACGATCCCTGAACGTGCGGGGAGTTTTCTCGAGTTTTGCCAGATTCTGGGTGAGTCCTCGGTGACTGAATTCAATTACCGTTATGCGGGCAAGCGTAATGCCCATGTTTTTGTCGGTGTGCGCCTGGAGGAGTCTTCCCGTCATCTACAGGTCCGTCTGCTGGATGCCGGCTACAGCGTTAAAGACCTGTCAAATAACGAGGTTGCCAAACTGCATCTGCGACATCTTGTTGGTGGCCGGTTACCATCCAGTGAACGTGAAAGACTGTATCGTTTTGAGTTTCCGGAGCGTCCCGGCGCCTTGTTGGAGTTTTTGAAAGTACTTGCCGGGCGCTGGTCCATCAGTCTGTTCCATTATCGCAATCACGCTGCTGCCAATGCCCGCATACTGGCAGGTTTTTTGGTGCCGGATGGAGATGAAGACGCTTTTCACGAGTTTCTGCACGAAGCAGGTTATCGTTTTACCGATGAAACCGAGAATGCAGCCTGTCAGGAATTCCTGTCGGCACCAGAGGCCCTGCGCCGGCCCTTAAAAAAGTTGCCACCTGAAAGTGCTTTGGCAGTCCCCGGTTTTCAGCCCGGGGACTGCGGTGAATAAAAGATCCCGGGAACTGTAACGGCAAGGCAGACCGTTGTCAGTTCAGTGTCAGCACATCTACCGTCAGGTTTTCGATGATTTTCTCTGAGGTATTTCTTCTCAGTGTGGCGCGGATTCCCCGGCGCGACATCGTACCCATGACGACCAGGTCGGCCTGGACATTTTCAGTCACCTTGGCAATGATCTCTTCCGGCTTGCCCATATCCACGTGAATATCCTGCCGGTCAATATCTACGATGCGTTTCACCTTGTCCCGATCCGGGTAATCCTCACTGTCGAAATAAGCATTGACGACATGTAATTTTGCGTCATAGAAATCTGCCAGCATTTGCCCATGCAACAGCACCTTGCGATTCAGCGCATCGTACTCATCATCGGCGGTCTGCATATTGACTGCCGCGAGAATGTTTTCGCGTTTGGCCGGCGCGCCTGGTTCAATGGTCAGCACGGGAGTTTCTGAGTTCCGGAGCAGGGACCACACGGAGTCGGCGATGCTGGTCTTATTGGTCGCAGACGATTGAGAAATAACAATCATTTCAGCTTCCATCCGGCGTGCTGCACCGATGATTGAGGCCTCCCAGTCACGCGTCCAGAAAAGTTCTGCAGTGAAGTCAACCCCACTGGCTTCGAGCGGTGCCAGCAGTTCATCCAGCCAATTCCGGCCCCGTACAACCTCCATTGGCAAGTCAGGCATGCTTACATCATCACCTTCAAACCCGACAAACACATGCACGCACATATCAGAGTGCCTCTGCCGTTCGGCGAAATTGATTATCCGGTTCAATGCCAGGTGCTCTGAATGAGAAGAATCTACAACAATTAGGAATTTTTCTGGGGTCATCAATATGGTGCTCGTTGCTGTGGGTGAGTGTATATATAGCACAAAAATTTGTGTCTGGAATTTAGTAGATCAATTTTTATAACAAAAATTCCCTGCTTTTAAAATTAATTGGCATTTATCCGCACCGGCAAGGCATTCTGGTTGAAGGGACAAAAAATGGTGGACCTGGCGACGGGCCAGTGTCGCCGGTGAAGGCGTTCGGTGTGGCTAAGCTGCACATGTTCTAATATGTCGGGGTTGGCGGCCCCGGAGGGTTGCAGAAAATTGTGCTACACAGCCATAAAACAGGACCATTTATGCCGGAGATTTTGTTATTTGTCGTTGCGATTGTAGCCGGCCTCGGTATTCTGGGATGGAGCGCGGATCTTTTCGTTGCGGGCGCCTCAGGCCTGGCTCGCAGCTTTGGTGTTCCACCGCTGATTATCGGCTTAACCATCGTTGCCTTTGGTACTTCAGCACCTGAGATACTGGTTTCTACGCTGGCAGCGTGGCAGGGCAATAGTGGCATTGCCATTGGTAACGCCGTCGGGTCCAGCATTGCCAATATAGCTCTGGTATTGGGGATTACAGCACTGGTCGTGCCGCTGAAGGTACGTTCAGAAACCCTGAAGCGTGAGTTACCGCTCATGCTATTGGTCATACTGGTCGTGCTGGCAATGATCCTGAATGGCGCGTTGTCGCGGTTCGATGCAATCGTATTACTGATCGGCATGGTTTGTATGGTAGCGTGGACTGTTCATCTTGGCCGGAATGCACCCGCTGATGATCCTCTGAGCGCAGCCGATATGCCGGACCCGATGCCGGGCAAGCATACCCGGCGGTTATTGATTTTCGGTCTGTTGCTGTTGCTCGGCAGTTCCCGCCTGATGGTCTGGGGGGCCGTGGGCCTGGCCGAGGCGTTTGGCATCAGCGACCTGGTTATTGGCCTGTCCATCGTTGCCATAGGCACCAGTTTGCCAGAACTGGCTGCTTCGATCGTTGCGGCCCGCAAAGGTGAGCATGACATCGCAATCGGCAATGTGGTGGGGTCCAATATGTTCAATTTGCTCGCAGTGCTGGGCATAGTTGGCATCATTGAACCCGGCAAGTTTGACAGTGCTGTTCTGACACGGGATTTTCCCATGATGATCGGCTTGACGATTGCTCTGTACCTGATGGCGCGAGGCTTTCGGAACCCGGGGTTTGGCAGAATAATGCGCTGGGAAGGGTTTGTCCTGGTGGTAATATTCATTGCCTATCAGGCCTGGATATTTCTTGCTGGCTCGCCTTCAGGAATAGCTTGAGCAGGCAGTTTGCTTCGTATTTAGCTTTAAATTTCTGCTGACTCAAAAAAACGGGCCACCGAAGTGGCCCGCTCGATCTCCGGCTTAATACTGTGGGTTGCCGGTTATTGTAAACGCTTAGTAATAGTACTTGGCAGAGAACTGCACGCGTGTCAGATCACCGTCTGCACCGGTTTCAATTTCCCGGTTAGCCATCATGAATTCGATACCGAAATCAAGCTTGGGTTGTGGACGGTAGATCAGGTTGGCGCGCCAGCTTCCGACATCTTTAGTCACGCCCATTCCAGTGAGGGCGGTATCGTTGTCGATGGCCAGATAACTGATGGTCAGGTTGCTGCGCCATTTGTCACTCCAGATGTGGCGATAGGATCCATACGCACCCCAGCTATCAATGGCGTGAAGTTTGCCATTGGCGTCAAGCACGGCGGCATTGGCCGTGTTCAAGCCTATATAGCGGCCCAGGCCAGCACCAGTACTGAACATCCACTTGAATTCATCACGCGCGCCAACTTTGTGTTTGCCGGCCAGGCTGATGCCCCAGCCATTGGTGCTGTCATCAATCCCTGCGCCATTGTTGGTATAGGCGAGTTCTCTCAGCATGACTGCAACACTGAAGATACCCCAGTCACCTTTAAGGTTATAGCGTCCGACCAGGTCAGGAATCATGTTGTCATCGGCAACAATACGGCCGCCACCGCTAAATGGTGTAATGGTTGTTTCCGGGTTTTCTGCAGCAAACATCCATGGCCCGTTGGTGTAACGGATCTGAACCTGGCGTCCAAACAGGCTACCATCAGCCGGTCCGACGAAGTCCAGATTTTCAGGATTGGTGCCAACGTTGTAGAAGGTCTGCCAGGTCTGGCCAACCAGCCACTTGTTGTAGGTCACGAAAGCGTGCCGCATGCGCGGATTCCAGGAGTTAGAGATACGTTCGTCACCGTGCCCGGAAAGTTGAAAGTCAAACTCAACATAGGTGCCGATTTTGGCGCCGTTGTCCAGGTTGTGCGTGGATTTGAAGTTAATCCGGGTCTCTTTGGCGTGGAAATCAAGGTAGGATTCTCCTTTGCCACCAATCTTAACCGTTGCCGGGATGTAGAAGTCCCTGCCTGCACCAGAGTAGGAGCCACCGCTAAAATCACTATAAATAAAGTCGGCCTTCATAAAGCCACCGAACTTGTAGCTGTGCTTGTGTTCCTCTTCTGCCACGGCGGCCTTGTGTTGGTCCAGCATGGCTGTCACCTGGGCCTCAGCAGCGGCTGCTGCTTCTGCCTCGACACGTGTTGAAGATGGTGGAGCTTGTTTGCTCTCCAACAGTTGGTTAACCAGGCCTTCGAGCTCTGCGATGCGTGCTTCCAGTGTGGCTACTTTGTCAGTATCGGCAAAGACGCTACCTGACCAGCTACAGGTAAGAACGGCTGCGACAGACAGGCTCAGAAGGAGTTTAGGTATTGATTTGTGGGCCATGATAGCCTCTCCTTGTTAATGGTGTATGCAGGGGCATCATGCGCAAGATTGGTCAGCGCGTGTATTAGTCTTTGGTCTAATGCAGTCGAAGCTTTGAGGCAGGAATAATTCAATTGCCCGTCTGGCAGGCTTATTTCGACCATGGTCTAATGGGTTGGGGTGGGTCATGAATGGGAGAATCAGAAGCTGAACCAAGCAAGGTAATCACTATGAAAAAGACTTATCCGATAGCCACTGAAATTGCAGAGAATGCCTGGGTTGACGGCCAGCTGTATGAAACGCTTTATCAGAGATCTGTGGATGACAATGAAGGTTTCTGGGCAGATCAGGCGGCACGTATCGACTGGATCAAGCCTTTCAGTAAAGTGAAAGATGTTTCCTATGACAAGGAAGACCTGCATATTCGGTGGTATGAAGACGGAACGCTGAATGTTTGTGTTAACTGCGTTGACCGGCACCTGAGGGACAAGGCAGAGCAGGTTGCTATTATCTGGGAGGGTGACGATCCGGCGATAGACCGTAAAATCACTTACGCAGAATTGCACGAGGCGGTTTGCCGGTTCGCGAATGTGCTCAAGGCCAACGGGGTCAGTAAGGGCGACAGGGTCACAATTTACATGCCAATGATTCCAGAGGCGGCTTACGCCATGCTGGCCTGTGCCAGGATAGGTGCAGTGCATTCAGTGGTGTTTGGCGGCTTCTCCCCGGACGCACTGGCTGGCAGAATCGTGGATTGTGAGTCCCGCATTGTTATCACCGCGGATGAAGGGTTACGGGGCGGTAAGGCAGTGCCGTTAAAGGCTAACGTTGATGCTGCGGCCAAAATTGAAGGCGTGCCGGATCTTCTGGAAAAAGTTCTGGTGGTAAAAAATACCGGTAGCGAAGTGCATTGGGAGGATGGCCGTGATCTGTGGTTACATGAACAGCTAGAGAGGGTGGACCGCGACTGCCCGGCGGAAGAGATGGGTGCAGAAGACCCGTTGTTCATCCTCTACACCTCCGGATCAACGGGCAAACCCAAAGGGGTTTTACACACCACAGGTGGTTACCTGGTGTTTGCGGCACTGACCCACGAGTATGTATTTGACTATCACCCGGGTGATATTTACTGGTGCACAGCGGATGTCGGATGGGTTACCGGGCACAGTTACATTGTCTATGGCCCGTTGGCCAACGGCGCAACCACGTTGATGTTTGAGGGTGTACCCAATTACCCCGACAGCAGTCGCTTCTGGCAGGTTTGTGACAAGCACCAGGTCAATATCTTCTACACGGCACCCACCGCCATTCGCGCCCTGATGCGTGACGGCGACGCGCCGGTCAGCAAGACCTCCAGAAAATCGTTGCGCCTGCTGGGGTCTGTTGGCGAGCCGATCAACCCGGAAGCCTGGGAGTGGTATTACCACGTTGTTGGGGAAGGCCGTTGTCCGATCGTGGACACCTGGTGGCAGACAGAGACCGGCGGTATCCTGATTACCCCGCTGCCGGGAGCCACTGAACTTAAGCCCGGATCGGCTTCCAAGCCATTCTTTGGTGTGCAACCGGCGCTGGTTGACGGCGACGGTCAGTTTCTCGAAGGCGCAGCCGAGGGCAACCTGATCATCACTGACAGCTGGCCGGGCCAGATGCGTACCCTGTACGGTGACCATGAGCGGTTTGCAGAGACCTACTTCAGCACTTTTCCCGGCTATTACTTCACCGGTGATGGCTGCCGCCGCGACGAGGATGGTTATTACTGGATTACCGGTCGCGTGGATGATGTGCTCAACGTTTCCGGCCACCGCATGGGCACGGCTGAAGTTGAAAGCGCAATGGTTTCACACCCGGCGGTTTCGGAAGCGGCTGTGGTTGGTTATCCTCATGATATCAAGGGGCAGGGAATATACGTCTATGTGACCACCCTGGCCGGTATTGAAACCACCGATGAATTGCGCAATGAGCTGCGCCAGTGGGTGCGCAAAGAAATCGGCCCGATTGCATCCCCGGACCTGATACAGTGGGCGCCGGGATTGCCGAAAACACGTTCAGGAAAGATTATGCGCAGAATTCTACGCAAGATTGCAGCCAATGAGTACATGGACCTGGGTGATACTTCGACGCTGGCAGAGCCCGCCGTTGTGGATGAGCTTGTCGAGGGTAGAATGAATCGCTAATGGTAAGTCGACTGATTGCATTGCATGCCGAAACGGTGATCGTCGCTGACGATCACCCGTTATTCCGCACTGCCATCAAAGAAGCCCTGCAGGAAAGCCAGGGCGAAACGACGTTCCTGGAAGCCAGCTCATTTGAGTCGTTGCAGGAGTTGGTGGAAAAAAACCTGGATGTTGACCTGGTTCTTTTGGATTTACACATGCCGGGTATCAGTGGTTTTGCCGGATTGGTTTATCTGTGTAAAAGGTATCCCAGTGTTCCGATTGTGATCATTTCTGCCAATGAAGATCCGCTGGTGATTCAACGGGCCCTCGACCACGGCGCTGCCGGTTTCATTCCCAAGTCCTCTGATATCAAGACAATCACCTGCGCGATCGGCGACATCCTGATGGGGGAGATATGGGCGCCGGCGTCAACCCAGCCAAACTTGCCTGGCAATAATGTCTCTGAACTGGCTCTGGCTGAACGCATGGCCCAGCTGACACCCCAGCAATTCAAGGTGCTGATGATGGTGTCACAGGGTTTGTTGAATAAGCAGATAGCCTACGATATGGGTATTTCAGAAGCGACTGTCAAAGCACATGTCACAGCCATCATGAATAAGCTTGGCGTCAGCAACCGGACCCAGGCTGTGCTGGCAGCGAGTAAACTGGATATTACAAATTCTGATTCGTAGCGATCCTGACGGTCTAATGTCTGGTTTTCAACATGTTGGTCATCAACGCGCGCAGTGCTGCGGGCCGGATAGGTTTGAGTAATAAGCCGTAGCCTTTGGCTTTGACGGCTTCTTCGAGTTCGCTGGAACGGTCGGCAGTAATCACAATGGCTGGTAGCTGCGTTCCCAGAATATTGTCGAGGTGCTGCATAACCTGCAGGCCGTGGCTTTGCTCAGACAGGTGATAGTCAACCAGGACAAAGTCCGGATTACCATGCATGAGAACTTGTTGTGCGGCTTGTGCCTGGGTTTCTGCGAGCATGACGACCGGGCAACCCCAGCGGTCAAGCAGCAGGTTCATGGCTTCCAGTATGTCAGGCTCATTGTCTACACACAGCACAACCAGATCTTTGAAGCCTGAACCTTCGGCGTGGACCAAAGCCGGGGCCTCTGCTTTACGCTGGGTGGCATCGTGTGTCAGCGGTACGATTACCGAGAAAGAACTGCCATGCCCCGGTTTTGAACTGACATCAATTTCGTGATCCAGCATGCGTGCTATCCGGTCACAGATTGCGAGCCCCAGGCCCAGACCTTTTTCGTCCAGGCGGCGGGCATAATCCAGGCGGTGAAACTCCTGGAAGATGGCCTTTACTTCTGATTCTTCTATGCCGACCCCTGTGTCCCAGACGCTGATTTTGAGGTTGTCCCCGCGCAGTCGGCAGCCCAGCAGCACACCACCCGACTCGGTGTAATGGATGGCGTTGGCAAGAAAATTCTGCAATATGCGATACAGCAGGTTACGATCGCTGTAAATAAGGTGATCTGCCGCATGCACCCGCAAATGAAGATTCCGGTTGCCGGCGAGGTCCTTGAAACGCCGGCGCAGCTGATCGAAAAGATCGGGTATTGGAATGGCCTCCAGTTCCGGCTCATACATACCGGAGTCCAGTTTGGAAATATCCAGCAGCGCACTCAGCAATTGTTCTGATGCCCTCAGGCTGCGGTCAATACGTTTGACCAGCAGGGCCTGCTCGCTGTCTGAGCCCTCCTGTTGCTGACGCAAAATGGAGACGAACAGGCTGGCCGCGTTCATTGGCTGCAGCAGGTCATGGCTGGCGGCTGCCAGGAAGCGGGTTTTGCTGCGGTTGGCTTCTTCTGCCAGCAGCCTTGATTCCTCAAGTTCCTTGTTGGCGCTTCGCAGCTCAAAAGTTCGTTGTTGTACGCGCTGCTCCAGGGTTTCATTGATCAGCTGCAATTCGTGTTCGATATCCTTGAAATGGGTGATGTCACTGAAAGTTGTGACGTAACCGCCGCCTGGCATCGGGTTGCCACGGATCTCAAGTACCTTGCCTCCAAGCCATTCCCGTTCATAGCGGTAGTTCTGGCCGCTACGCAAATGATCAAGCCGTTTGTTGATCTCCCGTTTATGGTCACCGATGAGTCCGCGCTCCGCGTTCATGTAAATCAGCTCCACGATTGGCTTGCCGATATAAAGTGTCCCCTCCGGATAGTTCATCAGCTGCGCATAGCGCCGGTTCCAGCCAACCAGTCGCAGGCCCTGGTCTACCACGCTGACGCCCTGGGTCATGTTATCGAGGGTCGACTCCAGCAGCTCACGGTTAAACTGCACGGCTTGCGAAGTACGGTCCAGCAATTCCATGACGGCCTCCGGCCCGAGGCCACGGTGGCTCAGTGCGGTGCTGAGGACGGTCCTGGCAGATGCGGAACCGATGGAGCCTGCCAGCAGACGTTCACCAAACTGGATTGTTTCCGGTGTTGCCAACGCGCCGGGTTGTGGTGCGGGCAGCCCAAGGTGGGTAGACAGCGCCTCACGGGTTTTACCGATACCCAGGAAGCGGCCAATGGTCGTTTCCAGTTCCTCCACGGTGATCAGTCTGCCGCTGTTGGACAGGCTGGTGCCCAGGTCGGAAGATGACTCTTTGTCAGGCCTGATCATGGACACAATGACGACTGCTGCCGCGTTCAACATCAGCGAAAACATGGCACCCTGGTTGAAGTCCATTGATGGAATAACTGAGATCAGTGCTTTCATCTGTCCAACAGCAGTAAAAGAGGGCAACAGCTGCCAGATGAACCAACTCGTGACACCCAGGGACAATCCCCAGATAGCCCCCGTCCGGCTGGCGCGTTTCCAATAAATACCGATCAGCATGGCGGGAGCGAATTGCGCGGCAGCTGAAAAAGACAACAGACCGATGGATGCGAGTGGTACCCCGGACTCAATAGCCCGGTAGTAGGCAACGGCTGCCAGGGTCAGCAGCAGGATTGAGATCCGCCGTACCCGCAACAGCGTCTGTGACAGGTCACGCTTGTCATTTCTCAGGGTCAGGCCGCTGCGCAGCAACAATGGCATCACGATGTCGTTGCTGACCATGATGGCCAGCGCAACGGTGGATACGATGACCATGCCGGTGGCAGCAGAAAAGCCACCCAGGAAGGCCAGCAGGGTAAGCATTGGCTTATCAAAGGCCAATGGCAGGGATAGCACATAGGTGTCCGGGTTGACATCCTGTCCTGAGAACTGGGTCAAACCTGCCAGCGCGATGGGTATGACCAGCGCAGCGAAAATAAACAGGTAGGCCGGGAAGACCCAGCGGGCAACGCGCAGGTCGGTGGTATCCCTGAACTCAACAATGGCTACGTGGAACTGACGGGGCAGGCACAGGATGGCCACCATGGCGAGTACCATCTGGATGCCGAAGCCTTCGGGGAATTTCCAGGGTGTGAACAGTTTCTGGTATTCCCCGTGCTCCCGTATGGTATGTGCGACACTCTCCAGACCATCAAAAATCCCAAAAATTACAAATATCCCGATGGCGATGAAGGCCAGCAGCTTGACCAGTGATTCAAAGGCAATTGCCCACATCAGGCCCCGGTGGTGCTCGCTGGCGTCCAGGTTGCGAGTACCAAATACCATTGCAAAAGCAGCCAGTGCCAGCGCCAGGTACAAGGGTAGATTGTCAGGCAGGATGGTGGCGTTTCCAGTGGCTTTACTAATGACGTCGACGCCCGTGGTGATGCCCTTGAGTTGCAGCGCGATATAGGGCACGGAACCAATGACAGCGGCACAGGTAACCAGCACTGCAATGGTGTGGCTACGGCCATATCTGAAGGCGATAAAGTCGGCGATGGAAGTAATGCGGTGCTCTTTGCTGGTTACAGCGATACGCCGCAGCACATCAAATCCCACCAGCATTAACAGTGCAGGCCCAAGATAGATGGGCAAGAACCCCCAGCCAGTGGAAGCGGCGCTGCCGACGGCGCCATAGAAGGTCCACGAAGTGCAATAGACGGCCAGTGAAAGCGAGTAAATAATCGCTTTGAATTTAGGGTGACCGGTTCCGATTCGTTGCTTGTCGCCGTACCATGCAATAGCGAATAACAGGCCCATATAGGCCAGTACGATGAGAGTCAATACCCAGGGATTCAGCATGTGCCGCGTAGTTTTTTCATTATGTATTGCAACGGACGATCTTCAGGCTGAACGCCCTCTACGACTAAAGTAGGAGCGTTATGCTTGCGTTCTCAACGTAACATAGTGATCGGTAATTTACCATATACAGAGAGGCTACCCATGAGTGAACAAAACAACAGACAAGCTTATTGGACGGCAAACCTGAAGCTGGTGGCATTGTGCCTGAGCATCTGGTTCGTCGTGTCCTACCTTTTTGGAATCATCCTGGTCGACCAGTTGAACACCATCAGTCTTGGTGGCTACAAACTGGGCTTCTGGTTTGCCCAGCAGGGCTCAATGTACATTTTTGTTGCGTTGATTTTTTTCTATGCCAATCGCATTGGAAAGATCGACAAGCAATTCAATGTGCACGAAGACTAAAGGAGAAAAATAATGGATCTCAAAACAATGACATTCCTGGTCGTCGGTGCGACATTTGCGTTGTATGTTGGCATCGCCATATGGGCCAGGGCTTCAACCACCAAGGAGTTTTACGTAGCGGGCGCGGGTGTACATCCGATTGCCAACGGCATGGCGACAGCCGCAGACTGGATGTCTGCCGCATCATTCATATCTATGGCAGGGCTGATTGCCTTTCTTGGCTATGATGCATCGGTATACCTGATGGGTTGGACTGGTGGTTACGTGCTTCTGGCCTTGTTGCTGGCTCCTTACCTGCGTAAATTCGGCAAGTTTACAGTGTCTGAATTTATCGGTGAACGTTACTATTCCAAGGCGGCGCGTATGGTGGCTGTCCTGTGCCTGATCGTGGCTTCCATCACGTATGTGATCGGCCAGATGAAGGGCGTGGGTGTTGCTTTCGGGCGTTTCCTGGAAGTAGATTTCCATACCGGTGTTGCAGTTGGTATGGCCATCGTATTCATTTACGCCGTAATGGGCGGAATGAAAGGTATCACCTATACCCAGATCGCACAGTATTGTGTACTGATATTTGCCTACACAGTACCGGCTGTTTTCATCACACTACACCTGACCGGTGTTCCGGTCCCGCAGATTGGTCTCGGCAGCACGATGGCCGATGGCTCCGGAGTGGCACTACTGGATAAGCTGGATATGGTGGTCACCGACCTTGGGTTTGTCGCCTTCACGGCACAGAAGTGGTCGACGTTGAATATGGTTTTGTTGACCCTCTCGCTGATGATCGGAACGGCTGGTCTGCCGCACGTCATCATGCGCTTCTTCACGGTACCCAAAGTAGCAGATGCACGTACCTCAGCCGGTTGGGCATTGGTATTTATCGCCATTCTCTATACCACTGCACCGGCAGTTGGTGCGATGGCTCGTTTGAACCTGATGAATACCATTCAGACCGGCGAAGTTGGCTCAGTTGATGGCAACATGGTCTACGCTGACCGGCCTGACTGGTTCAGGAACTGGGAAACTACCGGGTTGTTGAAGTTTGAAGACAAGAACGGCGATGGCCGTGTTCAATACTACAATGACAAGAACGAAGCATTTGCCGTAAAAGCCGCTGGCTTTGGCTGGAAGGGTAATGAAATGGTCAAGGTTGACCGTGACATCATGGTACTGGCCAACCCGGAAATTGCCAATCTGCCGAACTGGGTTATCGCCCTGGTAGCTGCCGGTGGTCTGGCTGCTGCGTTGTCAACCGCTGCCGGCCTGTTGCTGGCGATAGCGACGGCTGTTTCACATGATGTGATCAAGGGCATGATTTCCCCTGATATTTCAGAAAAGAAAGAGTTGTTGGCAAGCCGCCTGTCCATGGCAGGAGCCATTCTGGTAGCAGGCTATCTGGGGATGAATCCGCCTGGATTTGCCGCTCAGGTGGTGGCACTGGCATTCGGTCTGGCTGCATCTTCCATATTCCCCGCCCTGATGATGGGTATCTTCAACAAGAATATGGACAATATCGGTGCTATCGCAGGCATGCTGACCGGTCTGTTTTCAACCTTGCTGTATATCTTCTGGTTCAAGGGGTGGTTCTTTATTCCCGGAACAGCGATGGCAGCCAACACGCCTGATAACTGGTTCATGGGTATCTCGCCCGAGGCTTTCGGTGCAGTAGGGGCAATGCTTAACTTTGCCGTTGCCTACCTTGTATCCAAAGTTACGCCTCCACCACCGGAGCATATTCAGCACCTGGTGGAAGAAATCCGTGTACCTATCGGTGCGGGAAAAGCACAAGACCATTAGTCTGGAACGTTGGGTGAGGAAAGGGCCAGCATTCGTGCTGGCTCTTTTTTTATAGCCGACTGACTGGTACATTCAAACATAACCTGCAACAACCGGAACAGCCTGGAACCTGTAAATGCCTACTAACTACCATGACGCGTCCCATGCTACAGAATTTCTACATACAGTTATTCCGTTCAACGCCCTGTTGACTGACGAACTGAACAGCCTGGCATACAAGCTTGAGGCTGCTTACTACCCGCAAGGGAAAGTGATTTTTTCAAGCCGACCGGCGCCGGGACTGGGAATCATCCGCAAGGGGGCCGTGCGGATGCTTGATGATAAGCAGAAGTTCCTGGATAAACGTTCTGAAGGCGAGTTGTTTGGGCATGCGATCTACTTTCATGGTGAGATGAAGGATTATGTGGTTGAGGCTG
Source organism: Gammaproteobacteria bacterium (assembly GCA_024277815.1). Taxonomy (GTDB): domain Bacteria; phylum Pseudomonadota; class Gammaproteobacteria; order Xanthomonadales; family SZUA-36; genus SZUA-36. Next base: position 4,289 of record JAJRUM010000003.1, on the reverse strand, counting down.
AAGAAGATTGCCTGATCTGGCATTTGAGCGCAGAGGATTTTGTCGAGCTTTGCAACGCCAATGTGCTGGTTGGTGAATATTTCAGCAGTCGCCTGAAGACCCGGCTAAGCGCAGCGACGCAGGTTAAACACAGCGTTACTCAAGTAAGGGATCTGCTCAAGCGTGCACCCGTTATGGTTGATGCCGACATGAGCATCCATGATGCTGCCAGCAGGATGAGCGCTGAAAACGTTTCCAGTGTGCTGGTCGTAAAGAATCAGCAGTTGTGTGGCATTGTGACTGACAAGGATTTGCGTCACAGGGTGCTGGCAACGGGCCTGGATCCGTCCGGGGCCATCGGCAACGTCATGACGGCAAACCCGAAGCACATGGCCGTTGATGCGAGTGTGGATGAGGCCCTGTTGTTGATGATGCGTGAAAATTACCACCACCTTCCGGTTATGGACGATGACAAGCCTCTGGGTCTGGTAACTGCGGGTGATATTCTGCGTGCACAATCAGAGCATCCTTTGCGGCTTGTACGCGATATCTACAAGAGTAAATCGATTAATGGACTGCTGGAACTCAGCCAGCGTTTGACCCCCCTGTTTGAGCGCATGGTCACTCTGGGCAGGGATGTTGAGCAAATCGGGCGCATGGTCACGCTTATCACCGATGCTTTTACTGTCAGGCTACTCCAGCTATCCGAACAGCACCTGGGTGAGCCGCCGATAGCGTATGCCTGGGTCGTTTTCGGCTCACAAGCCCGTGAGGAGCAAACTGCCAGAACCGATCAGGACAATGGACTGGTACTGGAGCGTGACGCCGATGGTGAAGAGGCAGACTATTTTGCCAGGCTCTCGGAGTTGGTTTGTGATGGCCTGGATCAGCTGGGTTATGTTTATTGTCCCGGTGAGGTCATGGCGCTGAATGTGAAGTGGCGGGTTTCACTTGGTGGTTGGAAGCAGCATTTTGATGGCTGGATCAATGAACCAAAACCGAAGTCAGTGATGTATAGCAGTATATTTTTCGATATTCGCTGCGTATTCGGTAAAAGCAGGTTGGTTGAGGATTTACAGGCTTATGCCAGCAAGCGGGCCAGGGAAAACCGTATTTTTCGTCGTTTTATGGCGGAAAATGTGCTCACACACCGCCCACCGCTGGGTTTTTTCCGGCGCTTTGTGCAGGAGGATGATGGCTCACACAGTGAAGGGCTGAACCTCAAGCACCGCGGCATCGTCCCCATTACAGACCTGGTCAGGATGCGGGCACTGGAAACCGGGATACATGAGGCGAATACTTTTCGACGCATTGAGCTGGCCACTGAAAAAGGTGCAATGAATGAAGACGATGCCAGCAGCTTGCGTGATGCGCTGATTCTGATCAATCGAATCCGCCTGGAACACCAATCGAAGCAAATGGTCGCCGGCAGGAAACCCACCAATTTTGTACCGATAGAAGAGCTGTCACCGTTATTGAGGCGCAACCTCAAGGCGGCCTTCATGTTGGTTGAAAATGCCCAGCAGGCGCTGGCCTTGCGTTATCAGGTGCTCTGATGCTGGACCACTGGCGCTACCAAAAGCGCTGCCAAACTATCGCGCAACGCTTCAGACAGGCTGGACTGGCTGATTATTTGACGGAAAGTGCTGCGCTTGAGGTAGATACCATTGCCAATACACCATTGATCGCGGTTGATCTTGAAATGACGGGTCTTGATGCGCGGGAAAACCAGATAGTGGCCATTGGCTGGACACATGTGGATGGTGGCCGGATTCGATTTGCGGCAAACCAGCACTTGTTGATTAATGCCGGGCAGACGGTGGGGTACAGTGCTGCAATCCATGAGTTACTGGACAGTGATGTTGCTCACGGCGTGGCACTGGAAGAAGGCCTCGCGACGCTGTTCGAGGCAGCCCGTGGTCGCGTCTGGCTGTTTCACCATGCCAGCCTTGACGTGGGTTTCCTGCAACGGGCAAGTATTTCATGGGCGGGTTTTGCAATGCCGTTCATGGTGCTGGATACCCTGCAGATGGAATTGTCCTTGCGCCAGCAACGCGACCTGCCTGTGCAGCACGATGATTTACGCCTGAACAAGCTTCGCGCACATTACAACCTGCCGGCTTACACGGCACATAATGCACTGACAGACGCGAGCTCAACGGCTGAGTTGTTGCTGGCTATTGCAGAAAAAATGGAGCCGGCCACTGCCCTGAAGCTCAAGCCTTACTTGACCTATTTCTAACTAAAGTCGAATGTTTTTCAGGTGGGCCCCAGCCGTAAAATAGGCAAATCTTCATGTTGTGAATTTTAAAATGGCGGACTGACCATGGACTACAAAACACTTTATCAACGCTCGCTCGAATCCCCTGCGGAATTTTGGGCTGAAAATGCTGCAGAGCTGGTATGGACAAAGCCCTGGGAAAGGGTACTCAATGATACCGATGCGCCATTTTATGAGTGGTTCTCCGGCGGCGAGATAAACACCTGCTACAACGCTTTGGATCGCCACTGCGAAGCAGGTAGATCAGGCCAGGCAGCCTTGATTTATGACAGCCCCGTGACCGGGCAGGTACGCACCTACAGCTATGCTGAGTTGCGGGATGAGGTTGCGACATTCGCCAATGTCTTGCAGGAGTTTGGTGTCGCGCACGGTGACCGCGTCATCATTTATATGCCGATGATTCCTGAAGCCGTTATCTCGATGCTGGCCTGTGCCCGTATCGGTGCAATTCACTCGGTGGTGTTTGGTGGTTTTGCACCCAAGGAACTGGCTGCCAGGGTAGTTGATGCCAGTCCTAAGTTGGCTATCAGTGCAAGTTGTGGCGTCGAAGGCAGCAAGGTTATCCCTTATTTGCCTTTGCTGGATGAAGCGCTACAAATCGCTGGCGTGGAAGATCTGCCGAGAATACTGGTTTCCAGGCCGCAATTGCCTGTTGAGGAAATGCATCCGTCTGCAGTTCTGTGGGATGAAGCGGTTGCTGAGGCGCATCCGGTTGACTGTGTCCCGGTTGCCGCGACTGACCCGCTTTACATCCTCTACACGTCCGGGACAACCGGTGAACCCAAAGGTGTCGTACGCCCCAACGGCGGGCATGCGGTGGCGCTGAACTGGAGTATGAGGAATATCTACAATATGCAGCCTGGTGATGTTTATTGGGCCGCATCTGATATTGGCTGGGTAGTGGGGCATTCCTATATCGTTTATGCACCGCTGCTGTTTGGCTGCACCACCATCCTGTATGAAGGGAAACCGGTGGGAACTCCCGACGCCGGAGCATTCTGGCGCGTCATTGAACAGCACAAGGTCAATTGCCTGTTTACGGCACCGACAGCTTTTCGTGCTATCCGTCGCGAAGACCCGTCAGGTAAGTTGCTCAGGAAGTACGATATCAGCAGCCTGCAGGCTCTTTACCTCGCCGGTGAGCGCTGTGACCCTGACACCTTGCACTGGGCTGAAAAGCAGCTTGAAGTGCCGGTGATCGACCACTGGTGGCAAACCGAAAGTGGCTGGCCGATGGCCGCCAACCCAATGGGCGTGGAGTATCTGCCGGTCAAGGCCGGTTCCCCGACTGTGGCTGTGCCTGGCTACGATATCAGGGTGCTGGATGATGAAGGTGTCGAGGTGCCGAGAGGCCAGTCTGGCAATATCATGGTCAAACTGCCATTGCCGCCCGGTAACCTGCCGACCCTGTGGGGAAACCAGCAACGCTATTACGATACTTACCTGTCACGTTTTGAAGGCTATTACCTGACCGGTGATGCCGGTGTGATGGATGAACAAGGCTATCTATGGGTCATGAGTCGCATTGATGACGTGATCAATGTGGCCGGTCACCGCCTGTCTACCGGTGTGCTGGAAGAAGCGCTGGCATCTCATGCTGACGTGGCCGAATGCGCAGTGATTGGCGTGGAAGACAAGCTCAAGGGCGAGATGCCGCTCGGTTTCGTGGTACTTAATAGCGGTACGCAGGTCGATGGCGAGGCATTGAAAAAGAGCCTGATCGAAGTGGTTCGTTCGCAGGTTGGGCCCATCGCAACGCCCAGGGACATTCTTGTTGTCCCACGCCTGCCCAAAACCCGTTCGGGGAAAATACTCCGGGGCACAATGCGCATGATCGCCGATGGCAAGGAGTACAAACTGCCGGCCACCATTGAGGACCCTGCTGTTCTGGATGAAATCGCTTCCGCTCTGGGCTTGCGGGGATAGGTGGTTGCGCATTCCGGGGCTGCCTTTTGTAAAAATCTGCTGCATTGGCAGTGCCGGGGAAGCGAGACTGGCGCTTGCAGCGGGTGCATCCGCTGTTGGCCTG
>JAJRUM010000042.1 GCA_024277815.1 Gammaproteobacteria bacterium | reverse complement strand
TCACCCGGGTGCCAGTCGTGGCGGTGATTTTCCCTTCCGGGTAAGCCGGTATTTTGCTTCGTTAATTGAAAAAGGCAATGCCCGGGACCCCCTGCTGTTGCAGGTTTTACCAGACGCACGGGAAAGCATAACGGTTGCGGGCTATAGCAGCGACCCTGTTGGTGACCACCAGTCAATGCCTGTTCCCGGCCTGATCCATAAGTATCACGGCCGGGTGTTGCTGACCATGACAGGTGCCTGCGCCATCCATTGCCGTTATTGTTTCCGGCGCCATTTTCCCTACAGTGACGCCAATGCAGACTACAGCCTCAGCAGTGAGGTGATGCAGTACCTGGCAAAAGATTCCACGATCAGTGAGGTGATACTCTCCGGCGGTGACCCGTTAATGCTCAGTGACCAGAAACTGGCAACCCTGATCCGCAACCTGAACCGCATTGCGCATATCCGGGTTTTGCGTATCCACAGTCGTGTTGTGTCGGTTTTGCCTGAGCGGGTTAATCTCGCACTGATTACAGTTTTACGGCAGTTCAATGGGCAGGTCGTCCTGGTGACGCACATCAATCACCCCAATGAGATTTCAGCACCCAACCAGGCAGCCTTTGAGCTGCTGGCGGACAGCAGGTTCCGGCTTTTTAATCAATCTGTGTTGTTGCGGCAGGTGAATGACTGCGCCGCGACGTTGACAGAACTATCCCATAAACTGTTTGCCAGCCACATCATTCCGTACTATTTGCACCGCCTGGATAAAGTACAGGGCGCAGCCCATTTTAATTTGACCGAGCCGCAGATCAGTCGGATATATCAGCAATTGCGTGAGCACTTGCCCGGCTATCTGCTGCCCGCCATGGTCGAGGAAATTTCCGGCCAGCTGTCTAAAACACCTGTGTGCTATGACTAAGCTACAGCGCCAGGAACTCCGCTTTCGGTGTATTCAGAAATCTGCGGGAGGCGTTTGGCGCCGGCGCGGTGGGGTGAAGAACACGTCCGATACAACGCGTGCCCTGGCCATGACCCGGCTCCATTTCAATTCTTTCTGGTAATAGATTTCAACCAGGAACTCCTCACCCGATTGACCGTGTGGCGTCTTTACGGAGGCCAGTGCAATACTGGCTTTTGCAGACGGTGACCAGATGGCCGAGGTAACGGTGCCTATCAGTTTTTTTCCGGTCGTGTATACAAATGAATCGTTGGCGGGTTTGTTGCCATCGATATCCAGCTTGACCAGGTTGTAACGGTGACCGCGCGCTTGCTCTTCCAGCAGTGCTTTGCGGCCATTGAAAACTGGTTTGTCAAAATCCACCAGCCAGCTTAAGCCCAACTCGAAAGGTGAGCGGGTATGGGTGGTACGCACGGTTGCATGTGCTGGCATGAAGTCATGGCCGGCCTGGATAAAGCCCGCTTCAACGCGCAGCATCGCCAGGGCTTCGTCGCCCATTGCCTGAATGCCGCGCAGCTTGCCGGCTTCAAACAGGCGGTCCCACAGTGCTTCCGCATACCGGGGTTCAACCCACAACTCATAGCCCAGGTCGCCGGTAAAACCGGTTCGCGACACCATCAACTGGCTTTCCTCGAATGGAAAATATTCAATGTCGAAAGGCTTCATGTTCTCAACGCCTTCAAGCCCCATCGCCTTGAGAGTGGCGCAGCTGGTTGGCCCCTGCAGGGCAAGTGCTGCAACCATATGCGTTTCGTCGCTAACTGTAACGTCGAAGCCAACGGTGTTGGTTAACAGCCAGTCAAGGTGGCGTTCCTGTGAGCACAGGCGGTATTCGCCTTCGCTGAGATGAAATATGGTGCCATCATCGATAACCTGGCCGGCATCGGTACACCAGACGCAGTAACCCACGCGCCCAGGTTTGATTTTTTCAACCTGGCGTGTCACCAGCCGGTTCAGGCAGGGCAGGGCATCCGGGCCGCTGATGCGGTATTTACTCATCGGCGTCAGGTCAAAAACAGCGCTGGCATTGCGCGCAGCAAAGTACTCCATCGAAGAGCAATAATATGCGCGCGGTGACAGATAGTCTGCCCAGCGTCCCCATTCCTGCAGCTCATTCACTGCCTGCTGGCGGGTGAAGAACGGGCTCGGAAATGCCTTGGTCCGGTAGTGATCCTTGCTGGAAAAGTCAATGGCCTTGATCATGCCGCTGTTGTCTGCACCGCTCATGAGCGTTCATCCTTCTGGGTCGCTTTAAGTATGGCGCTGGCCGCGTTTCGGCCTGCGCTACCCATGACGCCACCGCCCGGGTGGCTGCCCGCTCCGCACAGGTACAGGCCATCGACCGGGCTGAGGTACTGCGCCGAGTGGGGTGCCGGACGCAGCATCAGGAACTGGTCGATGGCCAGTTCCCCGTGGTGCCAATGTCCGCCGCTGATGCGGAACTCCCGTTCAATATCGACGGGTGTCAGCATCTCCTGATGAATGATTTGCTGGCGAATTCCCGGTGCGTATTGCTCCAGCAGGTCAATCACCTGTTCGGTGAAGGCAGCTTTCTGTGACGCCCATCCATTTTTGAGGTCATAGGGTGCGTACTGGATGATCGCAGAGAGCACATGTTTGCCATTTGGAGCAAGGCTGTCGTCGTGCAGGCTGGGCAGGGTGATTTCCGCCACCGGGTGGACAGAGTGCTGGCCGTACTTAACCTGGTTAAAAGCGCGCTCCACATACTCAATATCAGGCGCAATCAGGATGCGCTCACCGAGCAACCCGGCCTCGAGCCCTTTGAAGGCTGGTAAACCATCCAGCGCCAGGTGCAGCTTGGCAGCGGTGCCACGCATGCGGATATTGTTGATCCTGCGGACGAAACCTGCTTCGAGGTTACGCGCGCCCAACAGCCCCATGAATGTGGTCCTGGGGTCTGCACTTGAAACCACCGCACTGGCAGAAATCTCTTCCCCGTCTTGTAGTTCAACACCTGTGACACGATCACCCTGCATGCAAATTCGGGTGACCACAGCAGAAGTTCTGATCGTTGCCCCGTGCTTGCGGGCAACTGTTGCCAGTGCCTCACTGACGGCGCCCAGCCCACCCCTGGGCATGTTGATACCCTGCAATCCGCTGAGGCGGTGCAAGGTTGTAAACACGCTGTTGTTGGAGCGCGGTCCGAGGTTCGTGCCAAGTATGCCATCCATGCTAAGGGCACCCTTGAGCAACGGGTGGTCGAAGTTTTCTTGCAGGATGTCATAGATATTGATGCCTGCGATGCGCAGAAACTCGCGCATGTCATCCCGTCCCAGCATGCGAATATCAAGCGCAGTTTTTGCCAGGGTCAGCAGGTCACTGCTGTTTTTGGTAGCGATCCGTGGCGGGATGCGGTTGTGCAGGCGGCCGATAATGCTGGCGAAACGTGTCATGAAGCGCTGGTATTCCTGCAGGGCAACCTGATCGGCATCGGTGATGCCTGCGCCCTGTGCAGAGTTGTTGGCAATCACAAGGTGATCGCCATCTTCCGCCAGCGCGACCGTTTTCATGTTGGATTGGGAAAACGCCAGGCCATTGGACTCCAGCGCCAACTCTTTGCGGACATTTTTATCCAGCATATACAGCAGATGGGCACCGGCAGAAACCTGGTAGCCAGGTGCAAATTCACGCGTGATGGCCGCGCCACCGAGTTGTTCGGCAGCCTCCAGTACGGTGACTCTTTTACCCGCTTTGGCCAGATAGGCTGCACAGGCCAGGCCGTTGTGGCCACCGCCAATAATGATGATGTCATTAGTCATCGAGCCAGCCCTCCGGTACCGAGTTGGGTTTGCGCAGGTCGCGCAGAATTTCACGTGCTGCGTTGGCCCCCGGTGCTGCCATCACACCGCCGCCCGGATGGTTTGATGAGCCGCACATGTACAGGCCTTTTGCCGGCCCCCGGTACTGGGCGTAGCCGGGTATCGGGCGATTGAATAACAGCTGGTCCATGGTCAGTTCGCCCTGGAAGATGTTGCCCTGGGTCAGGCCAACTTCATCCTCAAGTTCCCGGGGTGTACGGATCTCAACATGCAGTATCCGGTCCTTGAACCCGGGTGCATAGGTCTCGATCTGGTTGATGACGGTCTGGCCGAATTCATCCCGTTGCGTATCAGTCCAGTCTTTGCCATGTATTTTTGGTGGCACGTACTGTACAAACACCGACATGAAGTGCTTGCCCGGCGGGGTCATGGTGGGGTCGGTCAGCGAAGGGATCAGCATGTCGATATACGGGTCCTTTGACCAACTGCCGTCTTTCCAGTCATCATAAGCGCGTTCCAGGCGCTCCACTGAGTCAATCAGGTGCATGTCACCCTTGATCAGTTCCGGGTTGTTTTCCAGTGCAGTAAAGTTGGGCAGGCTGTCCAGGGCAATGTTCAGCTTGCCGGACGAGCCGCGGATTTTGAAGTTTTTTACCTTGCGGATGAATTCAGGTTCCAGGTCTTTGGCGTCCATGCATTCAAGGAAGGTGCGTGGAAAAGTCATATTGGAAACCACGACATCGGCGTGGTATTCGTTGCCGTTTTCCAGCGCGACGCCGGTTACCTTGCCATTCTTGACCAGTATTTGTTCAACGCCGGAGCCGGTCATGGTCTCGCCGCCATGATCCTGAAAGCAGTCATCCATCGCTTTGGCGATAGCGCCCATGCCGCCGCGCGCAAAGCCCCAGGCACCTATGTTTCCATCCACGTCACCCATGGCATGGTGCAGCAGCACATAGGCGGTTCCGGGTGACATGACACCCATTGCAGAACCGATGATGCCACTGCCGGCCTTGGCCGCCTTGATCAGCGGGTGTTCAAAGTACTCATCCAGGTACTCGGAGATACTCATGGTGTAAAAGCGCATCATGTCGTAAATGACGTCTTCACCCAGCTTCAGAAGGGCCTTACCCATCTGGAACATTTCCATCATGTCGCGCGGTTTGAATGAAGTTGGGTCCGGGGCGGTATGCAGCATGAACTGACGGATAAACCGGCACTGGCGCATGATATCACGGTCGTAGCGAACCTTGGCATCGGCATCGCGCGGACTGAGACGGGCCATTTCCCGGCGCGAGACATCCGGATCGATGTATGAGCCATAGTAATCCCCGTTTTGAGAGAGGGTTACGTTGCCGCCATAAGGCACAACCTGCAAACCATACTTTGCCAGTTCAAGTCCCCGATAAACCTCAGGCCGCAGCAGGCTGCACACGTAGGAGCAATTAGAGTACATCCAGCCCTTGTGTACTTCCAGGCTGACCGTTGCGCCGCCAATATAGGTGTTCTTCTCAATCAGCAGGACATCCAGGCCAGCTTTGGCCAGAAAAGCAGCATTGGTAAGGCCGTTGTGGCCGGCACCAATGACGATCGCATCATATTTTTTCAATGTAAGGGCCTTTTGTCCGGATTCCAGATTAAGCTGCCTGGAATCGTCACTTTCCTGATCGGTATAGGGTCGCATAACTAGCACATTCTGTCCATAGCGAATGAATGATCATTCATTCATTGAAAAAAAATATTTGAGGAATTATGCTGATACCATATCCAGGTACTAAAAGGCCGTTATAAACGACTGTTTTGATGAGGAGCTACTATTGAGCCAGGCCGCAACAAAAGCGAAGGTGAAGTCACGTACTGCTTCCAAGCAGGCACGTAAAACACAGCTGATCAAGGCGACCATACGATCGATCGCGAAACATGGCCTGTCGGTCACGACCATGGCCATCGTGGCGAAGGAAGCAGGCTTGAGCCAGGGCATCATCAACCTTCACTTTCAAAGCAAGGAAAAGTTACTGGAGGAGACGCTGCGCTTCGTTGTGGATGAGTATCGCAACGCCTGGTATAAAGCTTTGGAAAGCAGCGGCAGTTCGGCCGCGAACAAATTGCTCGCCGTGACCGGTGTCTATTTTGACAAACGAATTTGCCAGCGTAACAAGCTGGCGGTATGGTTCGCCTTTTGGGGTGAAAGTCGCTCCCGGCCAACCTATCGGAAAATTTGTGCTGAACGCGACCGTGAATACAAGCACGTGCTGGCAGGCCTGTGCGGGGAAATCATCGCAGAAGGGAAATATGATGCCTGCGCTGATTTCGCAGCCTTCGGCTTGCTGGCGATGTGCGAGGGTCTGTGGCTGGACCTGTTGCTCACTCCGGTTGATATGACCGCAGGCCAGGCTGAGGCCGTCAGTCTGGCCTATTTGCGGGGCATTTTCCCCGGGCATTTTCCCGCCAATTAACGACTGAGGATCTGATTTGCCATGGATAAACAATCACTGGCGGCGCTAATAGATACGCAAGCTGAGAATACCTCACTGGACCAGGCCTTCTACACGGATGCCGATATTTACCAGCGCGATATCGAAGAAGTTTTCCTGAAAAGCTGGCTGTATGCCGGCCACAGTAGTGAAATTCCGGCCGTTGGTGACTGGTTTCTTTTCGAGATGGCGGGCGAGTCGGTCATTATTGTCCGCAGTACCGAAACTGAGATCAGTGCGCTGATCAATGTTTGCCGGCATCGCGGTTCAAAGATATGCCTGGATCACAGTGGTTGCTCTAAAAAACTGGTTTGTCGCTACCATGGCTGGAGCTATAACCTGGATGGGCAACTGCATTCCGCGGCGCACATGGGTGAGGGCTTCGACAAGTCCGGGATCAAGCTGAAGCGCATTCAGACAGAAGTACTGGAGGGCATGATTTACGTTAATTTCTCTGACCAGGCGGCAGATTTTACGCCGGTACGCGAAGCACTGACTGATTGCCTGCAGCCCTATCAACTGGACCACGCCAAAGTGGCCCACCGGCAGACCTACGCCATCGATGCCAACTGGAAACTGTCGGTGGAAAACTATACCGAATGCTACCACTGCGCACCCTCGCACCCAGAGTACACCCGGGGCCACAGCCTGGCCAAACCCGGGGCGCGCTCAGCAGCCTTGATGAAGGACGTGATGGCGAGGGCCGGGGCTTGTGGCTTGAGTGACAAGGTGGTTAACCAGGTCTATCTTGATGAACCGGGGTTTGGCACCGGCTTTGCCTATGAACGTTATCCGATGTGGCGCGGGCATGTTACCGGCAGTGATGATGGCCAGCCGGTGGCGCCGCTACTGGGGGAGATCAGGGATTATGACGGTGGCACGACTGACTTTCAGATTGGCCCGGTAACTTTTGCACTGGCTTACTGTGACTACGTGGTCATCTACCGCTTCACGCCGGTCTCGCTCGGCAAGTCCGAATGCAATATCAGCTGGCTGGTCAACGGCGATGCAGAAAAGGGCCGTGACTATGAAAAGCAACGTCTGACCTGGCTGTGGGATGTCACCACCCAGGCCGACAAGCGAATTATTGAATACAACTCGGAAGGCGTTAAATCACGTTTTTACGAGCCGGGCCCATACTCTGAAATGGAAGCGTATACCTGGAAGTTCATGTCCTGGTACCTGCAGGCGATCAAGCCCTGACACTATCCGGGCTGAACAGGCCCTGATTGAGGTCTTATACTAACCGGATGACAGCCAACAAAGAATTGCGATTACGCCGCATGAAGCGCATACCGCTGCTGTTGTTACTGTTAATGGCGTTGCTGTTTGCCTTTACCCTGCATCATCCCGCCCCGTGGGCCGCCTGGCTACATGCGTTTTCCGAGGCTGGCATGGTGGGTGCACTGGCTGACTGGTTTGCCGTGGTTGCGCTGTTCCGCCATCCGCTGGGGATACCCATTCCGCATACCGCCATTATTCCGAACCGTAAAAATGATCTGGGCGAGAGTCTGTCAGGCTTTGTTGCAGAGCATTTTCTCGAGCCCGGGGTAGTGCGCAAAAAACTGGAATCCGTCAACCTCGCGGAGTTTGTAGCGGTCTGGCTCAAGAGTGAAAAAGGCCGCCGCAGCGTTGAAAATCTTGTCTCATCCGTGTTGCGCTGGGCCCTCGGGGCTATGCATGAAGTGCGCGTGCGGCGATTTTTGTCCCGCCTTTCCAGTAAACAACTGGCCAATATCAATATTGCCCCACTGCTCGGCAATACTATCGAATGGCTGGTCAGGGGGCAGCGGCACCAGGAAATTCTTACCCAGGTATTGCGTTACAGCATCGTCGTGTTACATGACAACCGCGATGCGATCAGGGAGCGTGTGCAGCAGGAGAGTCCCTGGTGGGTTCCCGGTTTTGTCGATGACCGCATCATGAAGAAAATCCTCGAAAGGGTTGAGGGCCAGTTGTTTGAAATGACGCTGGATCCAGAGCATAGCTTGCGTGACAAGTTCAACAGCTGGGTCGAAAAACTTGCGCATGACCTGCAACATTCACCGCAGCACCGGCGCTGGGGTGAGGCGTTCAAACAGAAGTTGCTTGCCAACGATGAACTGCAGGACTACCTGTATGGTTTGTGGCGTGAACTGGCGCGTAGCATCGAAGAGGATATCGACAAGCCGGAGTCTTCGATCAAGCAACAGGTTGGCCAGTGGCTGAACAGCGTTGCCGAAGAACTGGAAGATGATCCGGATATGCAGGCCTGGGTTAATGCCTGGTTGACCGATGCCATTACGGCAGTGGTAGCACGTAACAGCGCGCAGATTTCAAGCCTGATCAGTGATACCGTACAATCCTGGGATGGCGCGGATACCAGTCGGCGGATAGAGCTGGCAATTGGCCGCGACCTGCAATTTATTCGTATCAATGGCACGCTGGTCGGCGGCCTGGTTGGGATGGTGATCTATGCGGTCAAGTTGGCGTTTGCGTAAATACATGCTCAAAGGTGTGCTGTTGCTGGCACTGTCGGGCTGTTCTGAGCCGGCTGTCGAAAGTCTGCCAACAGCCGGCCTGGCCGAAGTACCGTATCAACCGGATAGTGGGAACATCATGATTCAATGCGGTGCGTTGATTGACGGCCGTGGCGGTGAAATGTTTCGCAATGTATCGGTACTGATCGAGGCCGGGCATTTCACCCGGATCGGCAGCGGGATTGAGCCGCCTGCAGGCATCGAAGTCCTGGATCTCACCGCCTATACCTGCCTGCCCGGCCTGATAGAAATGCATGCCCACATGCTGGAAAGTTTTGAAGAGCTTGTGGACCTGACCATGTACTACGATTACAGCCACGAAGATTTTATGCAGGCGGGCCGGCAATACTCAAGACTGTCTGTCGATGCGGGTTTTACCAGTGTGCGCAACCTTGGCAACTACTACGCCTGGGTAGACCGTGACCTGCGTGATGAGATCAACCGTGGTGCCGTGGTCGGGCCGCGCCTGCAGATATCGGGCTACTACCTGACGATTCCCGGTGGTGGTGGCGACCTGTTGGAACCCGGCGGCAGCGAAGCTGCGATTCCGGCCCGCCTGCGCCAGGGGGTATCACGCTCGGTGGAAGAATTCAGGCAGCACGCCCAGGCGGTGGTTGATGGTGGTGCGGACGTGGTCAAGGTTATTGCCTCGGGTGCGGTGCTGGCCTATGGCGGGGTGCCGGGTGATCCGGAAATGACATTTGAAGAGATCGCTGCTGTGGTGGAAGTAGCACATGCAGCGGGATTGAAGGTTGCTGCCCACGCGCATGGCGCACAATCGATCAAGGATTCTATTCGGGCGGGCGCAGACAGCATTGAGCACGCGACTTATATCGATGCTGAAGGCATTGCTCTGGCGATTGAAAACGACACCGTATTAATTATGGATATTGGTGCGGGCGACTGGATGATCGAACAGGGCCGCAAACAGGGCTGGGTTGAGGAGTTTCTGCGCAAGACCATTGAAACCACTCAGGTGCAGCGCGAGAGTTTCAGGCGTGCTCATGCGGCGGGTGCACCGCTGGCCTTTGGGACGGATGTCGCAATTTTCCCGCATGGCATGAATGGCATCCAGTTTGCCTACATGGTGGAGTGGGGCATGACACCGATGGAAGCGATCCAGTCAGCCACCTCGGTGGCGGCGCGCTACCTGGGTTGGGATGACCGGGTTGGAGCCATTGCGCCAGGATTGCTGGGTGACCTGGTTGCGGTTAAAGGCAACCCCCTGGAAGATACTTCAATACTGGAGGATGTACAGGCAGTGGTCAAAGGCGGGTTGGTCTTTAAGCTGCCGAACGGGCAGCCTGCAACGGCTGTGGCAGAGTAGCCCGAAAGGCTGTGGCGGCTACAGAGGCTCGAAGCGATTCTCGCTGCGGTTCTTGCGCACTTTGCGTGGGTCCCAGATACAGCCATTCATGGCGATCCATGCGCCTGCAGGCAAGGCCTGAACAGCACCAACAGCGCAGCCAATATTAAATATTGCATCTGAATCCCGGAACCGCGCGGGGTTCAGGGCGCCAGTCAGGACAATGGTTTTGCCGACGATATCAGCCAGTGACAAGGCGGTCTCAACCATGGTGTCAGTACCATGGGTGACCAGTACATGCGTAGCTTTGCTGGCACTGATGGTCGTGTGGATGGCCTGCCGGTCATCAGCGGTGAAATGCAGGCTGTCCTTGTGGATGATGGCCTGTACTTCAAAATCAAAAGCCACCTGCATGTGCTCGAGAATCTGACCGATTTGAGGTTCGCCAACCTGGTAGTCACTCATATCGTCAAAATAGATTTTATCGATCGTGCCACCGGTTGTGACAATTAGCAGTTTATTCATATTGCCCATCCGCGTGCCTGCCTGCTTAGCCGTCGGCCAGAATACATTGCCGCCCTTATATTGCAGCAGGTAGTATAGCTTGTAGGCGATGAAAATATGACAGAGCACTGGTGATTATGAATGTTTATGCCCGCGCGAGCGGCACTGGCAAAAGCAATACTGAGTGCAGCACGGGTTTTAATAATTCGTGGCCGGTAAAGCTGTGTTGCCTGGCGGGTGTTGCCCTTCTCGGTTGGTGCGGTGCGCTGGGTGCCCAGCCCGAAGTGCCGGCCTCGCAAGCGGTCGAAGTGGCAGCTGTTACCGGTCAGGCGGCCGACGGTGAGGAAGAGTTTGTGGTGTCCCTGCCAGGCAGATCACAGATCATCCTGGGATTGTCGACGCCAGCTCTGCGCAATGAGGTGTTGCTGGATCTGGCGGCGGCCAGGGATGTTGTGGTTTTTGCCCGTCAGGACAGGGTAGCAGACAGTGCGGCGTTGGCACAGAAGTTTCTCGATGACCGGGGCTGGCTGGCACGGTTGGTCGAACGTTATGGTTGGGTTGAGCCGCGCAGCGCGGTGCTGGACCCGGCCGCCTGGCTGGTACTTGCAGAAGTACAGCAGCATCAATTGCAGGCGATGCCATTGGTGCACCCGGACCAGCTGTCCACGGCCGTGCTGGTACAGCAGGTATTCCAGCGGGCCAATGAGCGTATGGCAGCAGAGAACCTGCCGGTCTTGCTCCACAGGCTAGAAGCAGAAGCGGTCCCGGCATGGGATGGGTTTTTGCAAGTCGCTGCAACGCGTGGCACTCCGGGTGCTGAATGGCAGGCTGTGGCAGCAGAGTGGTTCGCGGCGCGGCAATATCCGCAACACATTGAGCACAGCCAGGAAACAGCAGAGCAACAGGCTTCCACCAGTGAGGATTTACAGACCTTATCAGAAATGGTTGCACAGGCCGTTAATACCGGCCCACCGGATGAGGGGATGGTGGAACAGTTGCGTCACACCGTTCTTGAGAGCACCTCTGCCGGTGCGTCGCCCGACCTGAATCGTAGGCGGGATATTCTATACCTGGTCAGCCTGGTAGATGGCTTGCATGAGGGCCGCTATTTTGATTTTGTCCAGGGTTCGCTGGCACTGACCAGCAGCCTGTTGGGGCGTGTCGGTTCTCCGGCAGAGGACCCCGCACTGGTTGCCTGGCTGATCGAAGAGTTGCCAGCTGTCTCGGGGCACTACGCGGGTGCTTTTGCTGCGGCAGACCCGAACCTGAATGCAGCTATGGCGGCTGCGTACACGGTGCTGCAGGGCATTGCGAATCCATCGGCTAAAACCACCAGGCCGGCGCGAAGCATCCTCGCCGATGCGGTAGCGCAACTGGCATTGATGATTCCTGATATGGGCTATTACTACCACACGCCGGTGCGGGCGCGGATTGTTGCGGATATCAATGCCTGCATCAGTGTCGCCGCCAGCCGGGATGGGAAAGGTTACCCGGCCATGACCCGCAGCCAGTATGACGGCTGTATGGATACTTTTCTGCAACTGGCGGACCAGGAGATACGCCTGGCCGAGTTATCCGGTAATTTTGATGGGCCATTCACTCGCGATTCGTTACGGCGGGAGCTGAGCGTTACGCCCGAGCAGAGAATTAACTACGCCATCGGTTACCTGCACAACCGGTATTCAACGGATTGTCCGCCGCCGGCCACCGCCTTTCCGAACCCACTGGAATGGTCGTTACTGGCTACCACCATGGCCTGGTTTGCAGAAAACTCACCCGAGTTCTTTGTGACACCGGAAAACGAGTCCCGTCTTGCGCGTATGCGCAGTATTGGTGAGCAGTTGATGCTGGGGGTGTCTCAACAGGCTAGCTGTTTCGCCGGCACCGGGCTGAATGATCCTGTCAATCGTGTTATGGCTGATTATGAATCAGCTCTCAGGGTATTGAATGCCGGCATTATCGAAGCAGAAGCAGATTTTCGGGCAGCACGGCTCAGGCCCGGAGCGGATGTCTCGCTGGATCAGGGCGCTGGCCAGAAAACCAGCTACCGGCCGGATGACCTGCTGATTGAACCCTGTGATGCCCGGCAAATATGTGAGATGTCCGGCAGCCTGAGTACGACCCGGGCACTGATCGGTCTGTTTCCTGAAGCATACCTGCTCGCTGACCAGAGTGGCATGGGGCGAATTGAAATCTGCTATCGCAACGTGGAGTGGGTTGACCGCCGTTCTGAACTGGTTCGACCCGATGACGAGAACGTTGCCAATTATTTTGGCCACCTTGGTTTTGATCTGGTGGGCCGCTATAGCGAGGCTGATCAGAGTAGTGATTTATTTGGTTTCCGTTTCACCAGCCCGGATGAGTATCACTATCTGTTTGCCCAGGCATCGGCTGAAGTGTTGCAGGACAGTTGCCCGGTGGAGTGGATTGGCACACGGGTAATAACCCGTTTGCGGGAAGACCGTGGCGGTATTGTTCCCAATCGCCTTACCTATCTGGCCGCCGCGCGATCATTACCATCCCGCCTGTTACAGGCAAATTGGGACAATGGTGCTGAGTGGCGCGATTGGTTCGTTACCGGTTTAGGTGTATCTCCCCTTGAAGTTGCCCCTGTTGCAGACATCAACAGTCGCTTGAACCAGCATTTGCAATCTCTTTACCAGGCCGAGCAGGCGGAAATTTACCAGCAGGTACTGCATCCCGGCGCCAACAATGCCAGCGGCGATGGCGCATCCCTGTTCGAAGCCATGTCGCAGGTTTCAATTGCCAAAGCCCTGTTGCATATGCAGGTGATGCTGTTTTATCCCGAATCCGTGTTCAACTCTGATGCCATTCGTATGGCGATTGCAGGTGATTCAGGCTTGCTGGAACGACGTACTTTACGTCGTTTCAGGGAAGATAACGTGCCACTGGGCACCGTCAATCGCGTCGCCAGTGAGCGTTTGACGAATCTGCGGCAAGCCTGGTCCAGCCAGTTGCCGGCAGTGCGCAGGGAAGGCTCGGTATCGGCGAGCATGGTGCATGCTATGACCCGCCTGAACGTACTCTATCGGCGGTACTTTGCCTCCCGGCCAGAGACCCTGGAGGAGATTCAGGAAAGGTTTGAGAGTCAGGAAAGGTTTGAGAGTCAGGACCAGACAGCGCCTGCCGCACGAGGTGAGGGCTAGTTCTGTGCCTTTCTGATGGCTTTGATACGTTCTCTGAAAGCAAAAATATAGACCACCGTCAATGTGACTTGCACCAGTGCAGGCCAGCGATGGTCAGGATTGGTCCAGGCTTCTGTCACGCCGGCAGTAAAGTACAGTAGCAGGATGACACCAGCCCAGATCATGCTGCGATGCCGTTTACGCGCCAGGCCCACAGACGGGATCAACAATGGAAGGCCGGCAAGTATTGCCAGCAACAGGTTACCGGGGCCTGCGGGAGAGGGTAGCAGGCCGATCCAGATAATTTGCCAGGCCAGGGTGCCGAAATAGGCCGCCAGCATCACCCGGGTCCAGAACATCATGTAAGGCGAACTCCGTTGTTTTTCAGAGTATTTCCAGCACAGATTCGGGTGGGCGGCCGATGGAAGCCTTGCCATTGGCCAATACGATGGGGCGTTCAATCAGAATGGGTGCCGTGCGCATGGCTGCGATCAGCTCTGCATCCGTCAGGGCTTCATTATCGAGGCCCATCTCGGTGTATTCGGCCTGCCCTTTGCGCATCAGGTCGCGGGGTTGCATATCGAGTTTCTTCAATATCGAGATCAGCTGCTCAGTATCCGGCGGCGTGTCCTGGTAAAGGATGATTTCTGGTTCTATGCCCCGGCATCTCAGTACTTCAAGTGTGGCACGGGATTTGGAGCAACGGGGATTATGCAGAATTTGGACTTTCAAGCTGTTAACCTTCTCTGTGAGTTGATTGAAATTGATGATACCGCCAAACCGGGTTTGCGCGGTCAGGCAATTATACAACTACCATTCGCCCGTGCGAGGGCAATCCGGAGAACAATGTGAGCGTACTGGAATCTTTCAGCAGTATTCCCCGTATCAAGCGGTTGGCAGCCCATGTCTGGCGGCATTTTGGTGAAGATCGGCTGTTTGACGAAGCGGCATCCCTGAGTTATACCAGCCTGCTCTCGATGGTGCCTTTGCTCGCGGTCGTGTTCGGCGTGGCATCGGCTTTCCCGGTATTTCAACAATGGAGTGACCAGCTACAGACTTTCGTTTTCGAAAATTTTGTGCCGGCTTCCGGTGAGCAGGTTCAGGTTTACCTGGAAGGGTTCCTGGCCAGTGTAACCAAGCTCACTTTGCCGGGCATGCTGGTGTTGATACTGACAGCGCTTTTGTTGATGGTCAGGATCGAGCGGGCATTCAACCTGATATGGCGCGTGCCGACCGCGCGCAGTATTCGCAACCGCATCGTCATGTATTGGGCGGTGCTGACACTCGGCCCGCTGGCGCTGGGCGCCGCCATCGCACTGAGCGCCCAGCCTGTCTTTGAACAGGTAGCACTGGGTGCAGCGAGTGGTTCTGCCTGGCGCGTGCTGGGAATATTTGTATTGTCGTGGATGGCATTTACATTGATGTTTTTGCTGGTCCCCAATCGCAGTGTACCCATCATGCATGCACTGGTGGGTGCCTTTATTTCGGCGTTGCTGTTCGGCATCGCTAAAAAAGCTTTTGTCGCCTATGTGGCCAATGCCAGTTTCAATGTCATATATGGCACATTGGCAACGATTCCCATTTTCCTGTTCTGGCTCTATCTGGTGTGGGTGGTTATTTTGCTGGGTGCTTCTCTGGCCGCCTCGCTGACAACTTTCAGTGACCGGAAAACAGACTGGGGCTGGCCCGCCAAGTGGGAGTTTCTGTTTGTCTATCGGCTGGTCGGATACCTGTGGCGGGCCCAGGCAAAGGGCAGGGCATGTTCAGTGGAGGACCTGTTGCAGAACATGGAAGGTGCAACAGAAATTGTACTGGCCCGTGAGCTGGGTCGGCTATATGACGCCGGCTTTGTCACCCGTGACGAAAATGGCGACTGGCTGCTGTCACGTGACCTGGACTCTGTCCGGTTGCTGGATCTGTATCGTGCCGGCCAGTACTACCTACCGGTCAACGAAAAGCTGGAAATTCCCAGCAAGAGTGAATGGGATGAGGCCTTTTTCCGGTCTGTGACTGCGGGTGAGCTCGATATGGAGCAATCGCTGAAGAAAATGTATAGCGCCAGCCTGCTGGCAAATTAACCCCGGAAATTAGCCCTGTGAGAAGAAAAATGATAAAGATTCTGAGTGTCGTTGTGCTGTTTTTAATGCTGCCCGTGCAGTCGTTTGCGGCGGCCGGTGACGGCGAAGAACCCGTCAATTTCACGCTGCAGAAGTTGCATGGAGGGGAACTCAGTCTCGAAGCGTTCAGGGGGCAGTGGCTGGTGCTCAATTACTGGGCCACCTGGTGTGCACCGTGCCGTAAGGAAATCCCGGAGCTTTCGGCGTTGCACTCAGCCCGTGAAGACATCACTGTACTGGGCCTGGCATTTGAAGATACCGACATCAAGAGTTTCGATGAGTTTCTGGAGGAGTTTCATCCCAGCTACCCGTTGTTGCTGGTAGATGTGTACGCACCGCCAGAACCGTTTGGCGCACCCCGGGTGTTGCCAACCAGTATTATTCTGAATCCCGAGGGATACCCGGTTAAGACCTTCATGGGGCCGGTGACCAAAGAGGATATTGAGGCGTTTATCGATCAGTGACCCCTGAACCAGCCTTGACATGTCCTGATATCTTCGAAACATAGCCAAGATCATGATCAGTTCCAAAGTTGAGCAACGCGAAACGAAGTTTTAGATGCGATTTTGTAGTACCCCAGAGATCATTTCGCACAAGAGCAGAAATAAGGTGCCAGTAACCGAGAAATATTTTGAGTTTCATCTACGGGAGTGTAGTATGGCCGGCACAACTTACGATTGCTGGGGCATGTGGCCGATGATAATTACCAAAACAACAACAATGACTTCTATCGCGATAGTGGTGCTAAGCGCGCTCTCTGGCTTGGCATATGGCCAAACGCTAACGCTGGATTACACCGTTCCTCTCGACAATACGCTGGCGGATCCGAACTCCAATTTTTCCCCACAGGGATTGGGATATGACACAAGTTCTGGTGAACTTCTGTACATGCAGCAAAGCTCCAATACTATTTTTCGGACTGACCTGAATGGTGTAATTACCGGTTCACGTGTCATCGGCTTCAACCACACCACTTCGGTGGCGGGTGACGGTGTTTACTACTATTTTTCTGACTACACCGCCAATAACAGTGGTTTAGACCTGTTTAGAATTGATGTGTCACCGCCAAACTCTGCGACTTCTATTTCCGCTGAAGTTGCTGCATATGGCGGGTATCCTATTGATGTGCGTCAAGGGAATGTCTATCGCACGGAAAATACAGTTTCTTATGATTGGAGCTCTCTAAGTCAGATCAGGATTTCATCTCTGGGATCTGTAGATACATTCACGACACTCAACCTGGCAACCACCAATGGTATCGGTGACATTGCTGTTGATGTTGCATGTAATGTTGTGTGGGTCATCGACTATAGTGCCACTGCCTCGCTGCGTCAGTTTGATTTAGTCACTGGAAGCGAGTTGGCGAATTTCCCTCTTGGGCTTGATGGCCTGACTGCCGGATTGACCTTCGCTAACAACAAGCTGTATTACTATGACTGGAATAACGGCAGCGGTAGTACTTTGAGCGCATATTCAATCTCCGGTTCTATCTGTGGCGGCATGAGTGCAACACCAGTTCCAACGATATCAGCCTACGGTCTTGCCCTGATAGCGCTGGGTTTGTTATTGGTGGCGAGTCGCCGCTTGCGAAAGCCAGTCAGCCAGATATAGTCCCAGGACAACCCTGCAGGTTTGGGACATTGACCTGCTAACCAGAAGTGCTCCGATTCTGATTGCAGGGTCGGAGTTTTCGTCTCTTCGTGCGAACCACGCCGTAGTGATGGCGGATTGGTTTCCTTCCCGGGTCCTGCGGATCTCGTTCACCGACCATGCATCCCGGCGGCGCCGCGCCGGATCGGTTTTTCGCGCCCCGGCTTTTGAGATGACAACGGTCATCTGAAGGCATGCCGGCATTTGTGCCCCGACCTTTTTGAATCTAATGACTTTTGTTCAGGATCAATTCAGTCATATTGGCATAGACTGTTAAAAAGATCGCTAAATGTGGAGAGATAGTCATGTTCAAGACGGTGCAACGGCGTGTGTTTTTCGGTCTGTTGACAGCAGTATTCCCGCTATTAATTATTTCCTGTGCATCCAATCCTGCCAGCGAAGCAGAAGTATGGGAGGTCATGGTTGACTACCCCGTGCATCATTTTTATAGCGGGCCCGTCAACGAGCGGATTTTTAAATTGTCGCCTGACGGCAAGAAACTCGCCTCCCTGAGGGCACATGGTGATTTCATTAATTTGGTCATTACTGACCTTGCAAGTGGAAAAATCCAACTGGCCACAAACTTCAATGACGCCATGGTAACCGGCTACACGTGGGCCAATAATGAACGACTGTTGTTTTACACCAGTGATGAACTCG
Organism: Gammaproteobacteria bacterium; assembly: GCA_024277815.1. Lineage (GTDB taxonomy): Bacteria > Pseudomonadota > Gammaproteobacteria > Xanthomonadales > SZUA-36 > SZUA-36. The sequence continues at coordinate 28,856 of JAJRUM010000042.1, read as the reverse complement.
CGATCCACGCGGTTGACTATAATGGTGGAACGCCCCGAAACTTTGCAGCCACCAATGTCGTTTGCAAAGATGAGTGCCTGGCCACAGATGAGCCGGTTTTTCTTGTGAATTACAGGCAGGTTTTAAGCCGGTTGCCAGCCGACCCGGACCACGTTCTGGTCGCCAGCAATTATGAAAACACGCTACAGCCTGATCTCTATAAGCTCAATATCAATACCGGAAAGGAATTCGTTGTAAAAGCGGGCAGCAACAAGCAGCAGTTGTATCGCTGGCCTACTGATGGTGAAGGAAGAATTCTGGAAGGGGATCCTGGCCAGCACGAAGTTGTATCGTTCCTGCAATTTAATTCCGCCACCAGGGAATGGACCGAAGTCCCGGTTGATACCGATGCCGAGCGGCAAACGGTCGTTAGTCCGGATATTGCCAGCCATCTGGCTAGGTTGAAGCGCGAGTTTGGGGTCGAAGATGTTCACTTTTCGAGCATTGATGATAATCGGACAAGAGCGGTGTTAATGGTTACATCTGCGCAATCAGCACCGGATTACTACCTGTATGAATTTGCTGATGAATCTGCCAGTCTGCTGGCTGAGGCGCCGAAAGAAGTTGCCATGATTGAAGAAAACCCAAGCAGGATACGCGTAGAACTGATCGTTGTTAATGACAGATACAGATACAGATACCTGCAACGCTCCAACTTCATGGCAAGGCGTCTAGCATCGCGGCCGCCGTATAGAAGTCCATCGGCAGAAGGTGTTGCGGCGAGAAAAGCCGCCTATAAATAACGCCTGGACACAATCACCAACAAAAGGGGCTGGATATTTTTCCAATTTTCTCGGGGGAGCATATCCGGCTCTCTTATTGAGTCAGAGAGCGTGTTATACGCGTGCAGGTAAACTTCTTTGTACCGGCGCAAAGGACTGGCGATGAATAGCGCAGGGCCCGAGTATTTTGAGGCGTTCGAGGTGATGGGCTGTGGGGTAACCTTTATGCCGGTCAAAGCCATACCCCGGGTATTGTTCGTGCAACTGCAGCATTAACCGGTCGCGATAGACCTTGGCCAGTACCGAAGCCGCTGAAATGGCGGGCACCAGGCCGTCACCGCCGATGATGGTTTCAACTTCGCAGGGCATGTCGGGTGCGCGATTGCCATCAATCAGAGCCCGGCCAGGGGCCGGGGAGAGTCGTTCCACGGCGCGTTGCATGCCATTCATGGTTGCCTGCAGGATATTCACCCGGTCGATTTCTTCAACGCTGACAAATTCTACGGCAAAGGCAATCGCCTGGGCTTCAATTTCCGGCGCCAGTCGTTCACGCCTGACTGCAGATATGCGTTTGGAATCATCGAGGAATTGCAGTTTATAGCAAGTTGGCAGGATCACCGCTGCCACAACCACTGGCCCGGCCAGCGGGCCACGTCCGGCTTCGTCAACGCCGGCTTCGTATGCCGGACTAGCCACCATCGCTGGAACTGGAGATATGCTGTAGAACCGCCGCCGCCGCACTGGCCGCGGCATTGATTCTCAAATTTCGGTGCAACTGGTCAAAGCGCTGTTGCAGGTTTGCGCGTGAATCGGCGTGCTGCAGCCAGTGGGTGACTTCCTGGGCGATGCGCTCACCGCTTACCTCATCCTGCAGCAACTCGGGTATCAGGGCTTCAGCGGCGAGAATATTCGGTAAGGCAAAATACTTGCTCTTGAACAGTCTGAACCATTTCAACAGTGCGAAGGTTGAAGTGGCCAACCGGTAACAAACGACCATCGGGCGGTTGACCAGCATGACCTCGAGTGTAGCGGTGCCAGAGGCACAAACCACGACATCTGCCGCCGCCATTATTTCTTTACTGCGGCCGCTAAATACCTGGCAATCAAGCCTGGGGTGCTGCGCTACGGCTGCTGTAAAAAAACTGGAAATGCGGTCAGTTGCCGCAGGAATCAGAAAACGTATTTCGGGGTCCTGGCGGGTGAGGATTTCGGCAGCATCGAGTATGGTAGTGGAAAGTTTTTCGACTTCAGCGAGGCGGCTGCCGGGCAGCAGGGCAATACAGGGGCCACCATCGGTTACAGCCAGCGCGGCGCGCGCGGCCTCAGAGTCGGTCTGGAGTGGGATGTCATCGGCTAAAGGGTGGCCGGTGTAGTCTGCGGCAACAGGTTGTTGGCGGTAGTAGTCAGGTTCAAACGGAAACAGGCAAAGTACGCGTTCAGTTGACCGTGCAATCGTTTTGACGCGGCCCGGGCGCCAGGCCCAGACCGTCGGGCTGACATAGTGGATCACTGGCACCGCCCTGGCTTTGAGTCTTTTTTCTACGCCAAGATTAAAGTCCGGTGCATCAATACCAACATGCACGTCTGGTTTGATTTCAAGAATGCGCTTAATAAGCTGCCGCCGTAGCTTCATCAGGCGGGGAATATGCCGGATCACCTCGGCCAGGCCCATGATGGCCAGTTCGCCGCAATCCCACCAGCAATCCATTCCCTCAGCTTGCATCAGTGGGCCACCGATGCCGCCGAACTGACAATCGGGTTTTTCTGTCCGGATGGCGCGTATCAAAGCCGCGCCCAGCTGGTCACCCGATACTTCTCCTGCGACCAGGGTGATGAACATCAGCGAATGATGCCGCGCTCAACTGAATTGAGAAAATTAACCAACGGCTCAATTTCGGGGCTGTCTGCAGACATTTCTGACAGTACGGCACGGGCATCTTCCAACGAATTTCCCTCGCGGTACAGCACCTTGTAGGCACGGCGTACCTGCTGGATCTGCTCAGCCGAGTACCCACGGCGTTTCAGGCCTTCAGAGTTGATGCCTTTGACCTTGGCTTTTTCGCCCGCGACGGTCACATAGGGTGGAATGCTCTGGTATACGAAGCTGGCGAAAGAGACAAAACTGTGTTCGCCAACAGTACAGAACTGGTGGATCAGCGAATAGCCGGATAAAATCACGTAATCACCGACCGTAACATGCCCGGCCAACGAAGCGTTGTTGGCCATGATGATGTCATCACCCAGAGTACAGTCGTGGGCGATATGTACACAGGCCATGATCCAGTTATTGCTGCCGATGCGGGTAACGCCGCCACCCTGCATGGAGCCACGGTTAAAGGTGCACAACTCCCGGATGGTATTGTTGTCTCCGATAATCAGCTCGGTGTCTTCACCGGCGTATTTCTTGTCCTGTGGCTGTTCGCCAATCGACGTAAACTGGAAAATCTGGTTATTTTTACCGATCGTTGTGCGACCGGTAATATATGCATGTGGCCCGATTGTGGTACCGGCATCAATGCGGACTTTGGCATCGATGATGGAGAATGCACCGACTTTTACATCATCAGCGAGTTCAGCTTTCGGGTCAATTACTGCAGTTGTGTGAATCATAAACACTAACCCTCAGAGCAGAGAATTTCACAACTGGCCGTGCGCTGGCCATCGACGGTGGCGCGGCATTCATACTTACCCAGGCCCCGCATCAACCGCGTTTGTTTGACATCCAGTTGCAGTTGGTCGCCCGGGATTACAGGCCGGTTGAATTTGGCTTTGTCAATTTTCACCAGATAGTACAAGGCTGCATCGCGCTTGGTCGTTGCCAGTGCTACGTTTGCCAGCAGGCCGCAGGCCTGGGCCATGGCTTCCAGCATGATGACGCCGGGCATGATCGGGTTGGCAGGGAAATGCCCATTAAAGAAGTCTTCATTGACGGTGATGTTTTTTATGGCCGTCAGAACCTTTTCCGGCTCCAGGGAGTAGGAGATTACCCTGTCAACGAGCAGGAATGGATAGCGGTGCGGCAGCAGTTTTCTGATTTCGTTAATTTCAATCGGTAGTTCAAACATTCTATCAGTCATTTTTCAGTGGTTCCCTGAGTTGATTTTTCAAGTTTTAAAACACGTCGCGCAAGTTTCTCCAGCTTGCGCAGATGGGCAACGGAACGGTTCCAGTCCCGCAGTGGCTGGGCCGGCAGGGCTGCACTCCATACCGTACCCGGCTGCGTAATAGATTTGGTCACGACGCTACAGAAATTTACCGTCGTGCGATCGGCGATCTGAATATGTCCTACTGTGCCAGATGAGCCGGCAAACATACAGTATTTGCCAATCTGTGTGCTGCCGGAAATGCCCACACGTCCTGCCATCGCGGTGTGGGCACCGATGATGACGTTGTGGCCAATTTGAATCTGATTATCCAGCCTTACATCATCTTCCAGAATGGTATCACCAATGGCGCCGCGGTCGATGGTTGTGTTGGCGCCGACTTCACAATCGTCACCCATTATGACCGTGCCCAGTTGAGGGATTTTCACCCAGCGGTCCTGGTCAAATGCCAGACCAAAACCATCAGAGCCGATAACGGCACCGGCATGAATAATTGACCGCTTGCCAATGGTCACGCCGTCACAGAGCGTGACATTGGCTTCCAGACGGCAGGCAACATCCAGTTTACAATCGGCGGTCAGTACGCATCCCGGTCCAATCGTACAGGCATCGGCAATATTGCACCCGGGCCCGATGACTGCGTTTGCACCAACGTGTACGTTGTTACCGAGCGTGGCACCCGGGTCAATGCTTGCCGAGGGGTGAATGCCCGGATTCAGTACACGCCTGGGATCAAATCTGGCAGCGATTCTGGCATAGCTGACATAGGGGTCATCTGCTACCAGAACGTTCACCGGGCAATGTTCTGCGTCGTTGGCGGATACCAGCACGGCACCGGCCTGGGTTTGGGTCAGTTGCTCGCGGTAGGCAGCATTGGAAAGGAAGCTCAGTTGGGATCCGCTGGCAGCAGACAAGGTGCCCACGCCATCGATCAGCGTATCGCCGTCACCACGGTATTGCAGGTTGTATTGTTCAGCTAACTCGGAAAGCTTGAGTCTGCGGGAAGAGTCATCCATGGAATGTGGTCAGCGAAGTGAACGTTCGCGTAAATCCGCTTCATACTCCAGCGCGAGTTGATCCAGTATAAGCTGGGTAATATCCAGGGAAGGATCAGCGTACACTACCGGGCTTGAGAGGATCAGATCGTAGCCGTTGTTGTTAGCGATGACTTGCACGGCCTGGTTAATCTGGCTTTCAAGTTTCTGCACCTCTTCTGTACGGCGGAAGGATAGTTCATCACGCAGATCCTCTTTTTGCCGGTTAACATTGCGGCGCATCTCCCGCAGATCGCGTTCGAGACGTATTCTCGTATCTTCAGCGATATCACCCAGTTGCAAGCGGTCTTCCATCGCCTTGACCTGGCGCTCCTGAAATTCGATGGCCTCATTGCGGGGCCGGAACTCCAGGTCCAGCTGATCCCGACCGGCCAATACCTGGGGCGCGCTGTCAAGAACCCGTTTCATATCTACATAGCCCACACGCAACTGCTGAGCAGCTGCCGGTACGGCAACTATCATCAATAACATCAGCAATATGGGTGCTAAACGCTTCATAAGCACAAATTGTACCCTTTTTATGCAAATGAATTAAGTTTTAGTGCTAAAAGGTGCTGCCGAATGAGAATTGCAGGCTTTCAGTCCGGTCGCCCCGGAACTCCTTGAGGGGGAATGCGTAGTTCATGATAATCGGTCCGATAGGTGCCTGCCAGGTCACCGAGATACCAGCGGATGCCCTGAACAGGCTGGCATCAAAGGCATCCAGGTTTTCATAGACGTTACCGATATCTACGAACAGCGCAATGCGGGAACCGCCACCCTTGGTGAACGGCGTTGGAATGGCGACTTCGATACCACCGGAAACCTTGAGATCGCCGCCGACTGCACGGCAATTGGTATCTTTCGGCCCAAGTGTATTGGCCTTAAAGCCGCGTATATCACGTACGCCACCACCGTAGAAATGCTCGAAGAAAGGCAGGCCGGTATCCAGTGTTATGACCTCCTGATCGAGGCAATCCCGTTCAAGGCCAGGTGGCAGCTCAATATCAACAGGGGTTGCCAGCGAGGTCTTGTCGTAGTTGTCGTAGGAATCGCCGTAGCCAAGATCGCCACTGAACGAAAACACCAGGTCTGACCAGATGGGTATGTATTTCGCATAGCGATAAAACAGCTTGTAGTACTCCCGGCTGCTGCCGGGTAAAGCGCCCGTCAGGCTGACCCGTTGTAAGGAGCCACGGGTTGGATTGAGGAAGTGGTTACGTGTATCGCGCGACCAGGATGAGGTGAAGTCTATGACATTAAAATCCCGTTCCTGGTCGTCAAGGATGCCATCACCATTGTGGTCAAGAGACTTTGACAGTGGGTCAAATGGTGAGGGTATGAAATATTCTTCAGGGCAAATGCCATTGTTGTTCAGGTCGTTACAAAGAATATTGCCCGGATCTTCCGGGTCTGGAAACTCGACCTCGCGGACAAAACTGCCGATGTTCAGTGATGTCTGCCTGAAACCAATACCCGCGCGTACATAATCCACTTCCGTCAATGGCAAACCAAAATTGACACCTGCCGCAGCTTCAGTACTGGTAAAAGTCGAGATATTTGCACCGGCCCGGTTAAAGGTTGAATAACGGGCGTAGAAACCACGGCTGACACCATCTTCGGTCCAGTACGGGTTGTCATAGCTCAGGTTGAAACTGCTGACGATGCTGCTGCGTGACAATGAAATGCCGACACGCTTACCGCTGCCCAGAAAGTTATCCTGTTGGATGCTCAACGAAGCGATCAGACCCTGAACCTGAGAATAGCCCAAGCCTACAGAGAAGCTTCCGGCGGCGCGTTCTGACACCGTGACCACCACGTCGATTTGATCATCTGTGCCCGGTACCGCCGGGGTTTCGATGTTGACCGATTCGAAGTAAGTCAGGCGTTGCAGGCGGATGCGGGAACGGTCAATGGCTGCCTGCGAGAACCAGCCACCTTCAAACTGACGCATTTCACGCCGCAAAACCTCGTCCTTGGTACCACTGTTACCGACAAATGTAATCTGCCGGACGTACACGCGCTTGCCAGGATCAACAAAATAATTAATGGTTACCAGGCGGTTTTCACGATCAATTTGCGGGATGGGGTTTACATTGGCAAATGCGTAGCCGACATTTGCCAGCAAGGCCGTGATGTTTTCAACACTTCTTTCCATTTTTTTGCGTGAAAAGACATCGTTTTCCTGGGTCATGATCAAGCGTCTCAGCGTCACCTCTTCAATGACCAGGTCGCCGGTGACCTGAATTTTATCGACGCTGTATTGTTCACCTTCAATAATGTTGGCGGTGATATAAATATCCTGTTTGTCCTGGCTGATAGAGACCTGTGTCGACTCGACATTGGCATCGATGTAGCCGCGGTCCTGATAGTAGGACCGAATTTTCTCGAGGTCACCGGAGAGCTTCTCACGTGAATACTGGTCATCTTTGGACCAGAATTTCCACACCGGGGGGATATCCGATTCGAAGTCTTTCTTGATTTCCTTATCGGTGTAGAGCGTGTTGCCGACAATATTGATATGTTTGATCTTTGCGGTATCGCCTTCTTTGATGATGATGGAGATGCGCACCCGGTTACGCTCCAGTTCAACAACCCTGCTGTCGACCGAGACCGCATAGCGGCCCTGGCTGAAATACTGTTTGACCAGTTCTTGTTTGATGCGGTCGAGAGACTGGGGCTGGAACACCTCGCCTTCTGCCAGGCCGATATCAGCGAGCACAGGAAACATGTCCTCGTCTTTGATGGCCTTGTTGCCCGAGAGAGTAATTTTTGCAATCGCGGGACGCTCGACAACGCTGATCACCAGAATATTGCCTTCGCGCTCCAGTTCAACCGAGTCGAAAAAGCCGGTGCTGAATAATGAACGTATGGCTTGCCGGGCCGAGGTCGATGTCAACAGATCCCCACTGTCAATACTCAGGTAGTTGAATACCGTGCCCTCAGAAATACGCTGCAGGCCCTCGACCCTGATATCAGAGATCGTAAACGGGTCCACAGCCAATGCTGACTTGATCGACAACAAGCCAAAAAGCAGGATGGTCAGCACTTTGGTGACCATTGATCCTGGTTGGTAAGGTTGACGGGATACTCGATTTCTTCTCATGTACACAGATTCTTTTTCTGAAGCCGGGAAGTCTATCCGACCAATCGTAAAATATCGTTAAAAAATGCAATTCCCATCAGGCCAAACAGTGCTAAAAGCCCAATGTACTGGCCTTTTGCTTGTACTTGCTCAGATACCGGGCTTCCTTTGACTAATTCTATCAGGTAATAGAGCAAATGCCCCCCATCGAGTACAGGAATTGGCAGCAAATTGAGGATACCAAGACTGAGGCTGATGGCGCCAAGGAAGAACAGGAAACTGGACAATCCCGCGTTGGCCGAACTGTTGGCAAAGCGGGCGATACTGATCGGTCCGGACAGGTTGCTGACAGATGCCGTGCCGGTCAGCATCCGTCCGAGCAATCCCAGCGTGGAACTGGTTAAACGTGCCATTTCTGCCGAGGCCGCTTTGAAGCCATTCAGCAGGTCGTATTTGTGCAGGAAGTAAGCACGGGCCACCTGCGCCTGCAGTTCGGCATCGGGTGGTTGATTGGTGATGCCCAGGATCAGGCGACTGGCAAGGATTCCGCTGCGCTTCTTCTCGGGTTGGACGCTGAGCTCAAAAGTACTACCGGCCCGTTCTGTGGTTACCACCAGTGGCTTATCTGCAGCACCATGTTTCTGCACCAGTGCACCGACCCAGGCCCAGTCAGGGACAGCTTCGCCGGCGATAGTCAAAATTCTGTCACCGGCTTTGAAACCGGCCTTGAATGCCGGGCTGCCCGGCGAAACCTCGCCGACGATGGCGGGTACTTTGGCTCGCCAGGGTGTAATGCCGATTTCCTGCAGGGTCTGCTCTTCTTTGAAGTCGTTGCTCAACTGGCTGAGGTCTAGCATCACCTGCCGTTGTTCACCGTTCGCCTGTTCAACGACCAGTGTTACTTTGTCGCGATCAAGCGCATGTGTGATCAGGTTAAGAATGGCATGTGACCAGGTCGTTGTTTCATCACCGTCAACAGACATGATCAGGTCGTCACGCACCAGCCCGGCAGTGGCGGCAATGCCATTGGTTGCCCCGATAACGGGCCGGGACTCCGGCATGCCAACCAGGAACATCAGCCAGAAGGCCAACAGTGTAAAAATCAGGTTAAAGATGGGGCCAGCGGCGACTATGGCAATTCGGGCCCATACCGATTTACGGTTAAAGGCGGCATCCAGGTCATGGTTTTCGACTTCACCCTCACGCTCATCCAGCATTTTTACATAGCCGCCCAGCGGAATGGCTGCAATTACATACTCGGTGCCATCGCGGCCTGTTCTTGACCATAGCGTTTTGCCAAAACCGATGGAAAACCTGAGTACACGAACACCCATTCGCCGCGCGACCCAGAAGTGGCCAAACTCATGGAAAGTAATGAGCAGCCCCAGTGCGACAAGCAGCCACCAGATTGAACCAAGAAATTCAGACATATTGGTATCAGTTTTCCATTCAGGTCAGTGAGTCAACGATTTGACGGGTGACTTCACGTGTCTGCCGGTCAAACTCCAGTACCTCATCGAGGCCGGTTATTTTACCCTGTTTACACTTGTCCATTGCGTTTGCAACGACAGATGGAATTTGCAGGAAGCCGATACGACGGTGCAAAAACGCATCGACCGCAATCTCATTGGCGGCGTTGAATATGACAGCTGCATTGCCGCCAGCCTCAAGAACCTGAAATGCCAGTCTGAGGCCGGGGAAGCGCTCAAGGTCTGGTTGGTGAAATTCGAGACTCTGCAGGTCAGCAAAATTAAGGCGAGCCACGCCTGATTCAATGCGTTCGGGCCAGGCCAGCGCATGTGCAATGGGTGTGCGCATGTCAGGCATGCCCAGCTGGGCCAGTACGGACCCGTCGCGGTATGCCACCATGGAGTGCACGATACTCTGTGGGTGAATGACCACTTCAATCTGGTCGGGGCGGGCGTTGAACAACCAACGTGCCTCGATCACCTCGAGCCCCTTGTTGATTAATGTGGCAGAGTCGACAGAAATTTTTCGGCCCATATCCCAGTTAGGGTGATCGCAGGCCTGCTCGGGCGTAATGTGCTGTAAATCCTGGCGCCGGGTGTGCAGAAATGGACCACCGGATGCCGTCAGCAGCAGCTTTTCAACACCCGCTTGTTCCAGCCCTTGCTCAAAGCCCTTCGGCAGCACCTGGAACAGGGCATTGTGTTCTGAATCAACCGGAATGATGGTCGTGCCATGTTTTGCCGCCTCTTGCCGGAATAACTCACCGGCGATGACCATGGACTCTTTGTTGGCGAGCAGTAGATGTTTGCCGCTTTGCACGGTTCGCAGCGTGGACTCCAGGCCAGCGGCACCCACGATGGCAGCCATCACCACCTCGGATTCCGGCAGGCAGGCGACATCACACAGGGCTTGCCGACCGGCCAGTACCTCTGACCTGCAGTTCAGTGCAGCGAGTGCGACTCGCAACTCGGCAGCTTTGTCCTGGTCGCTTATTACCGCGTAACGGGCGTTATGTTGTTTGCATTGTTCCGCCAGTCGGGAGGTATTGCTTTGGGCAGTCAAAGCGACGACATGATAGCGGTCAGGGTGGAGTGCGAGCACGCTGAGGGTGCTTTCGCCAATCGAACCAGTAGCGCCCAGAACTGTTATGCCTTTGCTGGTCACTGTCCTATACCGCCAGTAACAGGCCAAGGGCGAAAAATGGCGCTGCGGCCAGCAAGCTGTCAACGCGGTCTAGAATACCGCCATGACCTGGCAACAAAGCCCCGGAATCTTTGTGGCCACTGGTGCGCTTATGCAATGAAATCAATAAGTCACCACCAACTGATACCAGTGCTGTGACGAGAGCCAATGGCACTAACCAGTGTGTTTCGGGGCCTGTTATTGGCATTAAGATGACAGCCAGCACAGCCACCAGTGGTGCAGCAATCAGGCCACCGAATAAGCCAGCCATGGTCTTGCCAGGGCTGATATGTTTTGCCAGTTTTCTTTTGCCGAAAGCCCGGCCGGCAAAGTAGGCGCCGGTATCTGCTGCCCAGACGATCAGCAGTAACAGCAATATCAGCCAGGAACCTTCAGCCAGGCTGCGAATCCAGCTTAAAGCCAGCCAACCCGTGGTGAGTGAGGTAATGGCAGTAATAAATGAAACTACGCGGTAGTTGGTATCGACCAATGAATCCGGCCGGAACAGGGGCAGGCGTACAAACATCAACAACCACAGGCCACAACTGGTGACCAGGACCGTTGTTATGTGCGCATTCCACTGGCCCTGGAACCGAACCAGCACGATGAAGATCGCAGCTTGCAGCAGAATCAACAGTTGAGTAGCTGTGGATCCCCAAAGGCCTGCAAGCCGGCAGTATTCCCGGCTGCCACCCAGCATGATGGCCGCCAACACAATCAGGAACCACTGCAAAGGCAGTGCAAAAATTACCGCCATTGCCAGCGGCAGTAATAACAGTGCTGTCAGAATCCGCTGCTTAAGCATTTGCATCGATCCTGGCCTGCTTGTTTCTAAACTGTTCGCCAGTGAGCCCGAAGCGTCGCTCCCTTGACTGAAAAGCTGTGATGGCGAGATTGAGTGCATCTTCATCGAAATCCGGCCACAGGGTGGGCGTGAAATAGAGCTCTGAATAAGCTGCCTGCCACAGCAGGAAGTTGCTTATCCGCATTTCGCCGCCAGTGCGGATAAACAGGTCCGGGTCCGGCGAGGCGGCCAGGGCGAGGAAGCGCGAGAACGCTGATTCATTGACATCATCTGCAGGCAAGCTGCCTGCATTGATCGCAGTGGCAAGGCGCCGGGCAGCCTGAGTGATATCCCAGCGGCCACCATAGTTGACCGCAATGTTTACAACCATACGCGTATTGTTTGCAGTCAGTGCTTCAGCTTCAGTCATTTTGACTTGCAGGGTAGCCTCGAAGGCTGATTTGTCGCCAATAAAGCGCAGGCAGATGCCATTGTTGTGAAGCTTGCCGGAATCTTTTTCCAATGCCTGCAGGAAAAGGTTCATCAAGCGGGAAACTTCGTTCGCGGGTCGCTTCCAGTTCTCGCTGGAAAAGGCAAAAACAGTCAGCGTGCCGATGCCCAGACGTGCGCAGTACTCGATACATGCCCGCAGTGATTTGACACCGGCCTGATGGCCCATGCTGCGGGGGCGGTTACGTTTTTTGGCCCAGCGCCCATTCCCATCCATGACGATGGCAATATGGCCGGGAATGGCTGGCGGTGTACTCACTTAATGCATATCTGCATGGCAAAACTTCAAAACTCCAGTAGTTCCTGTTCTTTGATTGCCACGATGTCATCGGCACTTTTCACATGCGTATCCGTGATTTGCTGGATATCCTGTTCCGCACGGCGGTCGTCATCTTCGGAAATATCCTTGCTTTTAAGGAGTTCTTTGAGGTGGTTGTTGGCATCCCTGCGAATGTTGCGAATGGCTATTTTTGTGTTTTCGCCTTCATGGTGAACCACTTTGCCCAGCGACACTCTGCGTTCTTCTGTCAGCGGGGGCAACGGAATGCGGATGATGGTTCCGGCGGTCACAGGATTGAGGCCAAGATCTGATGACATGATGGCTTTCTCAAGTGGACCGACCATGGTTTTGTCCCATGCGGTGACTGCAAGCGTGCGGGCATCTTCAACCGAAACGCTGGCCGCCTGACTGATGGGGACCTCACTGCCGTAGTAATCCACATGAACATGTTCTAACAAGCTGGGATGCGCGCGGCCGGTACGAATCTTGGCCAACTCAGTACGCAGGGCATCCAGGCTTTTGCTCATGCGGATACGTGTGTCTTTTTTGATATCTTCGATCATTTCTATCTCCCCTCGACCAGCATTTAGGTGGGTTGTTACCGCTCAACAACCAATTTTAACAGCAAAACGGAAAGGGGTTGTGGGTGTCGTAATTGAGTGGTCAGCGCACCAGAGTGCCGACTTTCCCGCCCTTGACGATCTGCATCATGTTGCCGCTGCCAAATACGTTGAAAACCCGGATCGGCATCCCCTGGTCACGACACAGTACGATGGCATTGGCATCCATCACACCGAGCTTGCCTTCGATAACCTGATCGTAAGTCAGGCAGTCATAGAGTTGTGCGTCAGCTACGATATTGGGATCGGCAGAAAAGACACCATCCACCTTGGTTGCTTTGAGTACGATATCAGCACCGATTTCGATGGCGCGTAACGCCGCAGCGGTGTCGGTGGTGAAAAACGGATTGCCGGTGCCTCCAGCGATGATGACGACCCGGCCTTTTTCGAGGTGGCGCGTGGCGCGCCGGCGTATGTAGTCCTCGCAGACATCGTGTACCGAGATCGCGGACATGACGCGAGCATCAACATCAACCCGCTCCATCGCATCCTGTAGCGCCAGGGAATTCATCAGGGTGGCCAGCATTCCCATGTGGTCACCCGTGACGCGGTCGATACCGGATTGCGCGAGGCCGGCGCCCCTGAAAATATTTCCGCCACCGATAACAATGGCAATTTGTACACCGGTATTGAGCACTTCCCGGATTTCGCTGGCAATCCGGCCGATGATGACCGGATCAATGCCATAGTCCTCATCACCCAGCAGCGCTTCGCCACTGAGCTTGAGGAGAATACGCTGATAGCTGGCTTCAGCCACCTTTCACCTGCTGCATAACTTCATCAGCGAAGTTATCTTCTTTTTTCTGGATGCCTTCGCCAACGGCCAGGCGGGTGAAGCTCTTCACACTTGCGCCTTTCTGTTTAAGCAACTGGGCAACGGTAACGTCGCCATCCTTGACGAATGGCTGGCCCACCAGGGTGATGCCTGCCAGGTGTTTCCGCATACGCCCGCTGACCATCTTTTCAATGATATCTGCCGGCTTACCGCTGTCGGCTGCCTGTGAAATCAGGAATTGTTTCTCTTTTTCAAGAACATCAGCCGGAACATCATCTGCATCAATGTATTCAGGATTCAGGGCGGCGATATGCATGGCGATATCCCGGGCAAGTTCGGTGTCACCACCTTCAACTTCAACCAGAACGCCGATTCGGCCTCCATGTACGTAAGCACCGATATGGCCGCCGGTTTGCATGCGTGCGATGCGACGGACCTGGATGTTCTCACCAATTTTGGACACCAGAGCCTGGCGTGCCTGTTCGAGGCTCGAGCCGTCAAACTTCGAAGCCATCAAGGCTTCGACGTTTTCAGCTGCTGTAGTGAGTGCGTTGCCGGCCACCGCCCTGGCGAATGACAGGAAGTTCTCGTCTTTGGCGACAAAATCAGTTTCGCTGTTGATCTCAACCATGACGGCCTCGGTGTTGTCGTCGTTGGCCACCAGCATGACCTGGCCTTCAGCGGCAACGCGTGAAGCTTTCTTGTCCGCCTGGGCAAGCCCGGATTTGCGCAAAAACTCAATTGCGGCCTCCAGGTCACCATCGGTTTCAACCAGTGCTTTTTTGCACTCCATCATGCCAGCGCCAGTGCGCTCGCGAAGTTCTTTTACCATTGAGGCAGTTACTGCCATCGTACTATTCCTTTATCAATTCAGTTTAGTTACCGGCCCGGCACAATTGCCGGAATGCCACCCCGCCGTTATGCGGGGTAAGCGGCCCTTGCCTAATCTTCAGCTGCCTTTTTAGCAACTTTCTTTTTGCTGGTCTTTTTCTTGGCAACCTTTTTCTTAGCGACCTTTTTAGACGCTGCTTTCTTCTTGACCGCGGCCTTTTTGGCTGGCGCAGGTGGGTCTTCTGCAGCAGGCGCTTCCTCAGCCTTTTCTGCGGTTGCAGTGTCTTCACTGGCGGCAGCTTCTGCTGGCGTAGCTTCGGTCTCAGTAGCAGTGTCTTCTGTGGTTGCAGCTTCGGCATCCGCCGGCGCGGCAGTTTCAGTTGGTGCAGTTTCAGTTGGTGCAGTTTCAACCGGTGCAGTTTCAGCTGCTGGGGTTTTTGCGGGTGCGGCTTCTTCCTTTGCGGGCTCTTCAGTTGCTGCCGGTGCTTTTTTCACCACCACTTTCTTGGCAACTTTTTTCTTGGCTGGCGCACTTTTTGAAGCTTTGGCTGCCCGCTTAATGGGGTTGCCGTATTCGTCCAACTCGACAAACTCGTCGCGGTCCTCTACATGCGGAACGGAGGCACGGCCTTCCAGCACCGCATCGGCGGCCAGCTGTGTGTAAAGGCGAATCGAGCTAATGGCATCATCATTGCCCGGGATAACATAATCAATATCGTTCGGAGAGCAGTTGGTGTCGACCACTGCAATGACCGGGATACCCAGTTTGCGAGCTTCCTTGACTGCGATGTCTTCGTGGCCAACATCCACGACAAACATGACGTCTGGCAAGCCCTTCATATCCTTGATGCCACCGAGGCTTCTTTCGAGCTTGTCACGCTCACGTGTCAGTTGCAGGACTTCCTTTTTGACCAGGCGGGCAAAACTTCCATCCTCTTCCATCTTCTCAATCTGGCGCAGGCGCTTGATTGACTGGCGAATGGTGCGGAAGTTGGTCAGCATGCCGCCGAGCCAGCGATGTGATACGTAAGGCATGCCACAACGCTGCGCTTCTTCGGCGATGGCTTTGGAAGCGGCGCGCTTGGTGCCAACAAAAATAATGTTGCCGCGTTTGGCTGCGATACTGCTGATGAAACTCATTGAATCCACCAGCATGGGCAGTGATTTTTCAAGATTGATGATGTGAATTTTGCCACGTGCTCCGAAAATATACGGAGCCATTTTAGGATCCCAATAGCGGGTCTGGTGGCCGAAGTGCACGCCGGCTTCAAGCATTTGGCGCATGGTAATATTTGGCATTCTTAAATCCTTTATATAGCAGAAACCCAGCGGCCAAAGATTCTGCAATCTGGCTACACTGGCTTCCCGGGTTAGTCCTCCACATACCCTGTCCGGAAACCCTGTTCTTGCAGGGCACCCAACCGAACGCTTGTAGTATGTGTGCGTATTTGATGTTCGGTCATTGACAGGAAAACCCCGTGAATGCCGCCATCCCGATTTCTGGCCGTGACGAGCACGTCCAAGAGAGCAGGGCTTTATACCAGAAATAGGGGGGATGGGCAATGTTTTTGGCTGTTTTCGGGCTTCCTTGTTCCTGTGGGTGAGCACTCTTTAACCCAATTCGCGTTTGACCTCATCCAGCCAGTGCTTCTGGCTTTTACGAAAATGGGGCGGTGCGAGTTTTGCGTCGTTGAGGATGGATTCCAGTTCATCATTTGCCGCTTGTTCTTTGCCCGCCTTTTTCAGGCACATGGCCAGGCGGTAGCGGGCCTCTACGCCGGGGAAGTAACCTGAGACAGCTGAATATTCGCGTATGGCCTTTTCAGCCTGTCCGTTGGCTTCCAGCGCGCGTGCATATAACAGGTGGCCATCCGCATTGCGGAAATCAGGGTTGTGTTCCTGCAAGGTTTCCAGTGTTTCGACCGTCCCGGTCGACTGACCTTGTTCAAACTGAATATGGGCCTTGACCAGCAGCAGTGTGGGCTCTGTCGCGAACAGGCCCTTCAGTGCAGCATTGACAATTTTTTCTGCCTCGGCGGTGTTGCCGGACTCCAGCAGTGCCTGGGCATAACGGCGGCCGTTGTCAACATTGGGAGACTGTTCCCAGGCCGCTTCGTGGTGTCGCAGGTCGGCACCCGGGTTGAGCGTTTTTCTGACACTCCTTGCCGCGCGCTGACCGGTGATGCTGCTGGAGAACTCAGGCAATATTTCTATCACCAGGTAGGCTACCCCCCCGATCATCGGCATGAACAACAGGAACAGAATCCAGTATCGGTTGCGGTCGGTTTTCAGCACGTGAATGATCAAGGCCAGTTGAATGAGCCAGATTAAAATCGAGTATTTCGTCACGTTATTTGTTGTTCCAGTAGTCAATGACACAATGAGAATGGCTTTCAATAGTTCAATAAATGCCGGAAAAGACTTGGAATTCCCGCAGAAACGAGTATATTGAATCCTATATATGGACTCGCAGGACGCTGGTTCAAGGTTTAAACAAGGATTGTACCCGCCAGAAGTAAACGTCCTGCGAAATTAAGTAAACCCAGTTTGTGCAAGGCCGCACAGGCAGATGAAAGGTTATTTTGAGCCCGGGTTAAGTGTTACGGGTTGCACAGAATATCTGCCGGGTTTGCCTCGAATAGTTAATTGGAACATGGAGGTTTCAATGCACGAGCCAGTCGCATGGAAGAAGTTTTGCCCCCTGAATAAAGTAGATGGTCGGAGCCTTTCAGGTTCGACTAAACTCATTTCATTTTTGTTGTTGCTCACCGCATCCCTGGTTTCTGCTACGGCGTTTGCCGCATCTCTGGGTATGGTGGCAGACAATGAATCGGATATGTTCCGGTTGTTTGATGCGGATACCGGTGTGCTGATTGCAAGTTTGCATGGGCCACAAGGCCGGGCCAGCGCTGACTGTGCGCTGAGTGAAGACGAGTCAACGGGTTTTTCCAGCAACGCCAGCCGGCAAATTTCCGTTTTCCAGTTGATAGAAACGGTGGCCGGTCGGGATGCTACGTACTCCAGTATCGAAATCAGCAATGCCGGTGTTGACATGTCACTCAATCCGGACGGAAGTTTGCTGGTGAGTGCGGGTGCCGGCAATGCCTATGAGCCCCTATCCATCGTTGATATCGCCAGCCAGACTGAAGTCGCCACCAGTGCACCGTTCCTGGATCACACCTCGGTTGAGTTTTGTGATGACGGAACTTTGCTGATTACCACCACCTACGGACACTCTCTTGCCCAGCCATTTGACAACGCCATGTATGACGCCAGGGTTGCACCTGATGGCGAATTGCAGCTGACCGGCAACCGTCTTTCGAGTGGTGCACAGCCCAATAATGGCAGTTGCGCCCCCGGGTCACGAGCCGGAGTTCTGCTTGATCGTCAAGCCGGGATTACCTCATTTACCTTGCCTGGCATGGAAAAAGCAGATTTCGCACAATTGAACAGTGCCACGGCTGTGGCGGCAGTATTCAGCAGGACTGGTGACCGCCTGTATGTAAGAACAACCGAAACAGTCGAGGCATTCGATTTCAACCCGTTCACCGGCGAAATGACAGCGGACTGGGTACAGGTTGTACCTTTTTCTTCGGAGTACTTCGGCGTTGACCAGATTGCTGTTCAACCGGATAGCGGTAAGATTTATGTTGATGGTGGCCGGGAGTTATTGATCCTGGATCCAGTTAATGGTCAGCAGGTTGGGTTGGTGCAGGCCGGTGATGCAACCGGTGTGTGCTTTGCCCAGCGCCAACGTCACTCTCCCATCAGCGACGTTGCTGCTCTCCTGACTTGATCGTTTTGCCGGGCCGGTGGCTCTGCCCATCGGCCCGGTTATTTTAGATTTCCGACCGCGGTAACCCCAGGTCATCAATCATTGCCTTCAGGAAGCGGGCGGCTTCACCGCCGGTGCAGGCGCGGTGATCAAAAGTCAGTGATAGCGGAACGATACGATGAACCTCAAAACCCTGCGGTGCCGGAACCACTTCATCGCGGGCCTTGCCGGCCGCAATGATTGATACGCAGGGCGGGGTGATGACCGGCGTTGCATAACGTCCGGCAAACATGCCGAAATTTGACAGCATGATGGTGTAGTCCTTGAGGTCTTCCGGCGGGATGGAGCGGCTGGCAATATTTTGTTTCAGGCGTGTCAGGGCGTTGCGAATATCTGCCGCTGAACTTGTGTGTACGTTACGCAAAGCCGCGGCGAACAGGCCATCCGGGGTATCAACGGCCATACCCACATCCATGCCTTTATGAATCACTCTCCTGTTACCGGCGGCATCATACCAGGCGTTCAGCCCGGGCTCGGCCTGCGCGCCAGCCCAGAGGGAACGCAACAGGCGTACGGTCATATCCTGACCATCGGCCCAGAGGTGTATGTCAGCGTCATCCATGATGGATGTGGGTACCACCTGTGCGTGTGACTCCGACATCACCCGTGCCATCGTGCGGCGCGTACCCCGTACCGGTTCCCACGCGCCGGTTGCCGGTGCGGCCAAAGCTGATGAGTCCGTGGCTGCAGTCGGTATCTGTGGAGATTCACTGGCTGCATCCTCAATATCTTTGCGGGTAACAACCCCGCCCTTGCCGGAGGGTGACAGGCTGGCAAGGTTCACTTTGAGTTTTCGCGCCAGTGCGCGTAAACCCGGCGTGACCTTCACTCCGCTGACGGCGACCAGGTTTTCCCGTACCACCTGGTCGGAGGTTTCCATACTGCCTACAACTGTGCCCGTATCTGCAGTTTCCTGACCATCGGCAGCATCATCATCAATTGCAAAACCTGCCAACGGACTTCCGGTTGTTATGATGTCTCCAGGCTGACCAAAAAGCCTGGTGACTTCGCCCGTGTAGGGGCTGGGTACATCGACCACGGCTTTTGCGGTTTCCATCGAAACCAGCGGTTCGTCCAATTTGATATCGTTGCCTGCAGATATGTACCACTCAATAATCTCTGCATCCGGCAGGCCTTCGCCGAGGTCAGGCAAATTGAATATCTTCACGAGACCTCCAGGATTTCTTCAACTGCAGTCAGGATACGTTTAACGCCAGGAATGTAATTCATTTCCATTTTTTGCAGCGGCATGATGACATCGTAGCCCGTGACCCGTTTGACCGGGGCGTGTAAAGCGTAGATTGCTGAATCAGCCAGCCCTGCGGCGATTTCCGCGCCGACACCGCACATGCGTGCTGCTTCGTGGATGATGATGCAGCGGCCGGTTTTCTCAACTGACTCTATGATGGTATCCATATCCAAAGGGCTGATGGTCGCGACGTCAATGACCTCCGCACTGATCCCCCGGGTGGCCAGAAGGTCAGCAGATTCCAGGGTTTCCTTGATCATTGAACCCCAGCTGACCAATGTCACGTCAGTGCCGTCGCGCAGCACAAAGCAGACGTCCAGCGGCAGGTCCTCACCGTTGTCCTCAATTTCTTCCCGGTTGAGCCGGTATATCCGTTTAGGCTCCAGGAATACGACCGGGTCCGGGTCGCGGATGGCAGCCAGCAGAAGGCCGTAAGCCCTTGCCGGTGAGGACGGAATAACCACTCTCAAGCCGGGTATATGGGCGAATATGGCTTCAGTGCTTTCAGAGTGGAGTTCGGGGGCATGGATGCCGCCGCCAAACGGTGCACGTAAAACCATCGGGCATGAAAGCCGGCCACGCGTACGGTGCCGCATCCTCGAAGCGTGGCAGACAATCTGTTCCACCATCGGGTAAATAAAGCCCATAAACTGTGCTTCGATGACGGGCTTCATGCCCTGTGCTGACATGCCAACTGCGAGCCCGGCTATCATGGCCTCTGCCAGGGGTGTATCAATAACACGTTGGTCGCCGAAGCGGGCTTCGAGGCCACTGGTGGCCCTGAATACGCCACCGTTGACACCAACATCTTCACCCATGACCACCACTGAGTCATCACTGGCCATTTCCCACGCCATAGCCAGTGAAACAGCTTCAACCATTGCGACACTGGTCATCAGTTGCACTCCTTCAGCGCCTGGGTGCGCTGGGCCTCGAGTTCTGCGGGTGTATTTTCGAACATATAATCAAACATGCCTGCGACATCCGGGTCGGGCATGGACAGGTATTCCTCGACCGCTTGTGCCACTTCAACACCCGCCTGTTCCAGCAACGCGAGTTCCTTTTTGTCATTCCATACGCCCTCAGCCTGCAGGTAGTTGCGCAAGCGTTTCACCGGCTCTGTCTGCCAGGCGTTTTTAACTTCCTGCTCATCCCGGTAACGGCGGGCATCGTCTGCAGTGGTATGGTCAGTTAATCGGTAGGTAAGCATTTCGATGACGGTTGCCCCGCCACCCGTGCGGGCTTTTTCAATGGCTGTTTCCATCGCCCAGCGACAGGCGATGATATCGTTGCCGTCAACCTGAATGGATGGCAGTCCGCCAGCGATGCCCTTTTGGGCCAGCGTTGTGGCTGAATTCTGCTTGCTGCGAGGTACTGAAATTGCCCACTGGTTGTTGATGATGACCAGCACCAGTGGCAGTTGAAACGCGCTGGCAGCGTTAATCGCCTCAAGGAAGTCCCCTTTGGAACTGCCACCATCGCCTACCTGGACGACAGCCACCCGTTGTTCCCCACGCAACTTGAAAGCCAGTGCTGCGCCTGCTGCATGCAGACATTGTGTGGCGATGGGAATGCACCAGGAAAAGTCATGTCTTGGACCGGAAAAATCACAGCCGTGTTCATCGCCGCCCCAGTATCTGAGTATCTCCGGCATTGTGACGCCACGGCAGAGTTGCGCACCATGCTCACGATAGGTGGGTGCGTAGCAATCTTCGGGGCGCATGGCGCTGCCCATGGCAATATGGGCAGCTTCATGCCCAAGGCTTGAGGCATAGGTGCCCATTTTCCCGGTGCGTTGCAGAGCCACTGCTTTCTTGTCAAATATGCGGGTTGTTACCATCAGGCGATAGAGCGACTGAAGTTCTTCCCAGTCAGTTGCCAGGGGCGGTACATCGTCAGATATCAAGCGGCCATCCGCAGCGAGAAACTGATAAAAATCAATTTTGAATGAGGCAATGGTTGCCGGCATGGAGAAACCCTCAACGGAAAGCAGCACAAGGTAAGCAGCTTATTATACTTTGAAGCACGCCTGTGATGTGCGCACTTCCCTGGTGTGTGAAGTTGCTTTGCCGGGGGTGGGAAATAATTCTTCAAACACTGGTCAGGCCTTGAAATACACGGCCCCGGACTGCATTAAATCCCTTACAATAAGTATCTGAAAATGCCCGCCATTCCTGGCTGGCTCAAGAACATGTTTGGAGTAATCTGGAAGTATGAAACTCGCATCTCTGAAAGCAGGTGGCCGGGATGGCAGCCTGATCGTAGTCAGTCGCGATCTCGCGAACTATGTTTCCGCCGCTGATATCGCACCGACTTTACAGGCCGCCCTCGATGACTGGCAACAAGCAGCGCCCAGGCTGAATGCCCTGTATACGGAACTGAACCAGGGTACATGCAGTGCAGTCAGTGCGCTTGATGTCAAGGCGCTGGCCGCACCGTTGCCCCGCGCATACGAGTTCCTGGACGGCAGTGCTTATCTGCCGCATGTTGAACGGGTTCGCCGTGCCCGCGGAGCTGAGGTGCCGGAGTCTTTTTACGTTGACCCATTGATGTACCAGGCGACATCTGCCGGGTTTCTCGGTCCACGTGACCCGGTGCGGGTACCCAGTGAAGAATACGGTATTGATTTCGAATCCGAAATAATAGTAATCACCGATGACGTTGCAATGGCGATTACGCCGGAGCAAGCCGGGCGCCATATTCAGCTGATCGGCCTGATCAATGATGTCAGCCTGCGCAACCTGATCCCGGGTGAGCTGGCCAAAGGATTTGGCTTCCTCCAGTCCAAACCCCGCTCGGCGCTTTCGCCGGTAATGGTCACGCCGGATGAGCTTGGCGATGCGTGGCAGGACAATAAACTGTCCCTGCCGCTGCACAGCACACTCAATGGCGAGTTCTTTGGACGGCCTGAAGCGGGTGAGGATATGCAGTTCAATTTCGCTCAGTTGGTTG
Organism: Gammaproteobacteria bacterium; assembly: GCA_024277815.1. Lineage (GTDB taxonomy): Bacteria > Pseudomonadota > Gammaproteobacteria > Xanthomonadales > SZUA-36 > SZUA-36. Next base: position 6,384 of record JAJRUM010000042.1, on the reverse strand, counting down.
CGCATGCAGCGAAAACCCGGCCATTGGCTGCCGGGACCATTGTGGGTTCCGGAACAATCGCGAATCAGGATACCCGTCTCGGTGCGTCCTGTCTGGCTGAAATTCGCATGTTGGAAATCATTGCCGATGGCAAGCCATCCACGCCATTTATGAGTTTTGGGGACACCATACGTATCGAAATGTTTGACCCGCAGGGTGAGTCAATCTTCGGTGCGATTGAGCAAGAAATCATACGCTATGACAGTGAGTGAAATTCCCATCGGCGCTGATCAACTGACGCTCTACAGCTACTGGCGGAGTTCGGCGGCTTATCGCGTGCGCATTGCGTTGAACCTGAAAGGCCTCAGCTACCAGATGAAGCCGGTACACCTGGTAAGGCAGGGTGGCGAGCAGCACAGCGATAAATTTCGTGCACTCAACCCTCAGGGCCTGGTGCCGGTGCTGGTGCATAATGGCCAGGCCATAAGCCAGTCGATGGCCATTTGTGAATACCTCGATGACTGCTTCGAGCAGTATCCGCTATTGCCTGCGGAGCCTTTGGAGCGCGCCCGTTGCCGCTCTATGGCATTACAGGTTGCGTGTGACGTACACCCTCTGAATAATCTTCGGGTAACAAAGTACCTGAGCCAGCAGTATGGTGATGTTGTTGACCCGCTGACGTGGATGTCGCACTGGATGATTGAGGGGTTCACCGCTATCGAGCAACAACTGCTGGAGTACGCCGGCGAGCCTCAGGTTTTTCTGGCAGGCCAGGCGGGATTGTTTGAATGCTTCCTGCTGCCGCAGGTCTATAATGCGGACCGCTTTGGCGTAGATCTTTCTTCGTTCCCGGAGATACAACGTTTAACCGCAGCATGCCGGGCATTGCCAGCGTTTATCGCAGCTACCCCGGAGCAACAGGCAGATGCAGCTAATGTTTGATTCAAACAACAGTTCAACCTTGCCCGCTGTTCAGTCATACTTACCAAGTATAAGGATCCAGGTAATCAATTCATGAAATCCATTTTATTAGCGTTAGTATTATTGGCACTGACTGCATGTACGACAGCACGTCCCGGTCCGGATGCGTTTGTGTCAGCAGAAGCAGCCATTGCGGCGGCTGAATCGGTGGGAGGGGATGAGTTTGCCCCGGTGGAAATGCGCTTTGCCCGCGAAAAACTTGCAAGTGCTCAGGAGGGCATGGACAAGCAGCAGTATGAAGTTGCCTTGTACCTGGTTGAGCAGTCAGAAATCAATTCAGAGCTGGCCATTGAAAAATCACGGGCGGCCAAGTCACGAAGGCGAGTCAATGAACTGCGCAAAAGCAATGAAGAACTTGCCGGCAAGATGCGCGAAACGTTTGGAGACGAGTTCGAATGAAACGCTCACTGAAACAAATTTTGTTGCTACTCATTGTGGTCTTACCGGCTGCCTGTTCAGTCACCCCGAAGAAGGATCTTGCGCTGGAGCGCGTTCGGGATGACCTGGACACGCTGAAATCAAACACCGAACTTGCGGGCTATGCCCCGCTGGCGCTTGGCGAGGCCGAGCGGGCACTGCGTGTGGCTGAAATGGCTACTGGCAATGAAAACTATCGCTTCCACCTGGTTTATATGGCTGACCGGCGCATCCAGATCGCCAAGGCGATGGCAGAACGGGAACAAAACGAACAGGCCCGCAATGAACTGGAGGATCGTCACAGTTTCATGTTGATCAGGGCAAGCCAACTTGAAGCAGACCATGCCAGAAAAGAAGCCGATCAGGCCCGTCTGTTAGTAGCTACAACGTCTGAGGACGCACAGCGCGCCCGAGAAGAGAAAGAGCGGGCGTTGCGAAAAGAAGCCGAGTCAGCACGTGCTGCAGAATTGGCTTCCGAGGAGGCACAGCAGGCCCGTCGCCTGGCAGAGTCACGTGCTTCGGAGGTAGAGTACGCACGGCGAGAAGCAGAACTTGCCAGTGAGCAGATTAACTCGTTGACACGCCAGTTGGAGAACCTCCAGTTGAGGCAGACTGAGAGTGGTGTGGTTGTGACGCTGGGCGATGTGTTGTTTGCATCCGGTCAGACCTCACTGGTTGAAGGCGCGCGGTCGAGTCTTGAAGAGGTTGTCGACTTGTTGCAAACCGAGCCTGAGAAAAAGATAAGGGTAGAAGGCCACACTGATGCCAGTGGCGATGCGGAAACCAATATGGAGTTGTCGCAACATCGTGCCGACGCCGTGCGCCAGGCCCTTATTGATCTGGGTGTTTCTGCTGACCGGATTACGTCGGCAGGGATGGGCGAAGATTTTCCGATCGCCAGTAACGACGATGATGCCGGCCGGGCGCGAAATCGCCGTGTAGATGTGATTCTGCTGGATAACTAGGCAGAAAATACTTTAAGGCACCTGTGTTAAATCTTTATTTAACCTACTGATAGGTACATAACATAATTAGCGCCTTAGGTTTTTACCTCATTATATTAGAAAATGTAAACACGAATAAATGTTCGCGTATAGGATTACCGAGATTGAATCTGTGACTTGCCAGGAAACTGACTTTGCGCTAATGTAAGGTCATCGCTATGGTTATTTTCAGATTTTCAGCAGGAGTTTACGACTAGTGGCAGTGAAGGCCTCAAGCCTGTCGCTGTACACTCTGGATATTTTTTGCTACCTGCCCTTTATTTTACCAACCCGTTATTTCTCTTTACCTAACTCTTCATCAGGGTCTGTTGTGCGTGGACGGCTTGCCGTTGACCACGTGCTGCGTGAGGCCCATACCGCACAGGAGTAAAGCTATGTTCGAACACCGTCAGGATAAAATGGAATCAATGATGAAAGAAAGCGAAGATTTTCGCCGGATTTACAATCGCCATCAGGAACTGGACAAGCGCGTTACCGAGGCAGAGCTTGGCACCGCCCCGATGGATGATCTTGCATTGAACCAACTAAAAAAAGAAAAGCTGTGGGCGAAAGACAAGCTGGCGAATCTTATGGATACAACTTCAGCCTGAAAAATTTGTCAAAATGAAATACAGTACGGCCGGGAACTAACCCGGCCGTTTTTTTACCTGGAGCTATTTCTTCATGCCAACTTTTGACTCTGTTCTCGACCTGATCGGGAATACTCCCATCGTCCGTATCAACCACCTGGACACCGGCCCTTGCACGCTGTACATCAAGCTGGAAAGCCAAAACCCCGGAGGTTCTGTCAAGGACAGGATCGGCTTGAAAATGATCGAAGACGCAGAGCAGTCCGGCTTGCTCCGGCCTGGCGCGACAGTGGTCGAAGGAACGGCCGGGAATACCGGCCTTGGGCTGGCATTGGTTGCGGCACAAAAAGGCTATCGGTTGGTGCTGGTCATTCCGGACAAGATGAGCCGTGAGAAGATTTCCAACCTGAAGGCCATGGGTGCAGAGGTCGTGTTAACGCGATCAGATGTTGCCAAGGGTCACCCCGCTTATTACCAGGATCTGGCCCAAACCCTTGCCAATGAAATCGAGGGAGCATTCTTCATCAATCAGTTTGGCAACCCTTCCAACCCAAACGCCCATGAAGAGGTCACTGGCCCGGAAATATGGCAACAGATGGACCAGGATCTTGATGCCATTGTGCTGGGTGTCGGTTCCAGCGGCACGGTCACCGGCCTGTCACACTACTTCGCGAAGGTTGCGCCTGATCTCGAGCTCATTCTGGCGGATCCGAAGGGTTCAATCCTGGCTGAGTATATCAACGATGGTGTGCTGTCTGACAAGAGTTCAAGCTGGCTGGTTGAGGGTATTGGCGAGGATTTCTTACCCACCATCAGTGATTTCACGCGGGTTACCAAAGCCTATTCAATCAGCGACAAGGAAAGCATGTTAACCGGCAGGGAGCTGCTCAGCAGAGAGGGCATACTGGCGGGTTCATCGACCGGAACATTGTTGGCGGCTGCATTGCGATACTGCCGCGAACAAACCCAGCCCAAAAAAGTACTCACACTGGCTGCTGATACGGGGAACCGCTACCTGTCGAAAATGTATAACGACTTCTGGATGCGTGACCAGGGCTTTATTGAGACCACCCAGCATGGTGATCTGCGCGATCTTATCGCCCGGCCGTTTGAGTCGAACGATACCATCACAGTCGCGCCTGACGAGCCGCTCGCTAACGCCTACAGTCGCATGAAACTCTACGACGTTTCACAGTTACCGGTTATTCAGGAACGGAAAATTGTTGGCTTTATCGATGAGTCGGATTTGCTGCTGGCGGTCGGCCAGTCCAACGAGAATTTCAATCAACCGGTCAGCACCGCCATGGTGACCGAGCTGGCCTCGGTAGATGTGCATGCGCCGGTAGCTGAGTTAATGCCGGTTTTTCAAAACGACCATATTGCCATTGTCAAGGATGGTGAGCAGTTTCTGGGGCTGATAACCCGCGTTGATTTGCTTAATTATCTGCGTCGCAAAGCTGCCCGCTAACCAGGGAAACTATCTGCATGAATGATCGAACCAGACAAAAGCTTGCCACCCGTGCAATCCATGCCGGCCAGCAACCTGATCCGGCTACCGGTGCCATTATGACACCGATATACGCAACCTCGACCTATGTGCAACGCAGTCCGGGAGACCACCAGGGCTGGGAGTATTCACGCAGCCACAACCCTACTCGTGACGCTTACGAGCAGTGTATTGCAGACCTGGAGAGCGGCAGCCGGGGATTTGCGTTTGCCTCCGGGATGGCCGCCACAGCGACGGTCCTGGAACTGTTGGATGCGGGTGATCACGTGGTTGCCATGGATGACTTGTACGGTGGCAGTTTCCGCTTGTTTCACAATGTGCGTGAGCGTTCGGCCGGTCTGAAATTCAGCTTCACAGCCATTGAGGACACACAGGCATTGCAGGCGGCAATCCGCCCGGAGACCCGCATGATCTGGGTCGAGACGCCGACCAACCCGATGCTCAGAATTGTCGATATAGCGGCGGTGGCAGAGATTGCGAAACAGCAGGGCGCATTGCTGGTGGTTGATAACACCTTTGCTTCACCGATGTTGCAGCGACCGCTGGAACTGGGTGCCGACATTGTTGTGCATTCGGCGACCAAATTTCTCAATGGTCATTCGGATATGGTGGGTGGGGTGGCTGTCGTGGGTGACAATGAGGAACTGGCTGAAAGGCTCTGGTACCTACTCAACTCCATCGGTGGCATACAGGGTCCGTTTGACAGTTTCCTGGCCATGCGAGGCTTAAAAACCCTGGCGTTGCGGATGCGGGCACACTGTGACAATGCCCTGAAGATTGCCCGTTGGCTGGAGCAGCACGCTGCGGTTTCTGCAACACTTTACCCCGGGTTATCCTCCCACCCCCAACACGAACTTGCCATGCGGCAAATGTCAGGGCAGGGTGGCGGCATTATCAGTATCGACCTGAAGGGCGGCCTTGATGCTGCCAGGAAGATGTTGGAAGGCTGCAAGCTGTTTTCTTTGGCGGAGAGCCTTGGTGGGGTGGAAAGCCTGATCAATCACCCGGCGATCATGACCCATGCGTCGGTACCGGTTGAAAAACGCGCTGCGTTGGGTATCAGTGAGTCACTGGTGCGTTTGTCGGTGGGTGTTGAGGACGTTGATGACCTGATTGCTGAGTTGGATGCTGTGCTGGCGGGCTGACCTGGGCCAGGTATTAGCGATGTGTCTCAGAAGGTGCTAACCAGAGGTTCTTGCGGTAACGGATATTGTAGTCTTTAAAACGCCCTCTACATCCCAGTCAAAATCTTCCAACGGTTCACGATCGCACAAAACAATTCGGCCGTTTTAACGGTGTCATATTCAGCAGAGTGGGCACATGATTCATCCCAGTCGATGGCAGCAGCCTGTACCGCGCGTGCCAGTACCGTCTGACCGAAAGCCAGCCCAGCCAGAGTGGCTGTGTCAAATGAACTGAACAGGTGGAAAGGGTTGCGCTTGTAGTCGATGCGCTCGATGGCGGCATTTAGAAAGCCAAGATCGAATGCCGGATTGTGGCCGACCAGGATGGCACGTTGACAATCGGTAGCCCGCAATTCCTGCCTGACGGGCAGAAAAATATTACTCAGCGCTTCTTTCTCACTGATGGGGTTGCGTGTCGGGTCATCGAGGTCAATACCGGTGAACTCAAGCGAGCGGGGGTCGATGCGTGCGCCATCGAAGGGTTCGACATGTGCGGCGATGGTTTCAGCAATTTTCAGGCGGCCAAAATCATCCATGCATAATATGCAGGCAGCAATTTCAAGAATTGCGTCTGTTTTGGCGATGAATCCACCGGTTTCGATATCGATAACCACCGGCAAAAAACCCCTGAAACGGTCAGAAATACGTGGCATATTGGATTCCGGCAATAAAGGCAGCGAGAATAAGGGAATGCGTATCAAATTACCATGCAAAAAGCACTGCTCGGCAAGAGTTTTTCGTTT
>JAJRUM010000041.1 GCA_024277815.1 Gammaproteobacteria bacterium | reverse complement strand
GGCCGGCGTAGCCACAATGTGTGCAGCGGTAAGACGGCTGCCGGGCCAGCAGCTTTCGTGCCACCGCACGCAATATCTCGTCACCGGATTCTGTATCAGGCCCACCCTCAAGTTTGAGTTCAATCAGGTAGTCGAGACCCTTGACCGATGGTCGCCGGGTCAGCGCCTCAGCCAGGTGGTGGGTAGCAGAGGCAATGCCCTGCTCTTCCCTGATCACTGCCGTCTGCGACACCAGCAAGCTGATGCCATCGTAGTTTTGCGACCAGTCCGCCATGTGCTCCAGGGCACGTGGAAATTCATCTGCCTGGCGCGCGCATTCAAGGTAAGGTTGCAATATCTCGTGAATATATTCACGGTCCATCTCAGCAATTTCCTCGTACACGCCGATGGCCTCGGCCGGCATCTCCTGTTGTTCTGCAATACGTGCCAGGATCAGCCTTGCACGAATGCTCTCCGGGTAGTGCCGACTGGCCTGGCGCAGGTGTTTACGGGCAGCAGCAGGCTGGCCCGCCAGCAGTTCATCCTCGGCCATCTCACAGCAAAAATGAGCCATCGTCAGACCCATTTTCTCATCCGATACGGCTTCCAGCTTCCGGGCCTGCTGCAGGGCTTGTTGCCAGTCTTTTTCCTGCTGGTATATGTCCAGCAGATGGCGCAGCGCTGATGGCGCGTGAACATTCAGCTCAATCACTTCCTTGAACAGGTTCTCGGCCCGGTCAAACAGGCCTGCATGCATATAGTCCTCACCCAGCTCCAGCAGTGCACGGGTCTTCTGGCGTTCATCCAGACCCTGCTTGGAAATGATATTCTGGTGAATACGGATCGCCCGCTCGACTTCGCCACGACGCCGGAACAGGCTGCCAAGTGCAAGGTGGGTGTCTATGGTGTCATCGGTCACTTCCGCCATTTCAATGAACACGGCGATGGCCTTGTCAGGTTGCTCATCAAGCAGGTAGTTGAGGCCCTGAAAATAGCGGTGGCTGAAGCTGCGGTTACGTTTGCGCTCACCACGCGAAGTGGTGTTCTTAGCCAGTACCCAGCCGATCCATGCTGCCACAGGAATCAGCGCGAGCAATAGAGCCTCAGTCATCCGGCAGGTTTAGCGCCAGGTTGTCGCTGCCGCTTTTGTCCTTGTTTGCCAACGCCGTACGAGCCTTGCGTAACTGCAGACGCAGAGGCAGTACCCGGAACATATAAATCATGGTCAGGCCAATTAACAGACCCAAAGAAAAGCCCAGCAAAATAGCCAGGCCGAGAGGAACTTCAAACTGAACCCAGAGCAAATCCAGCGACACCGGCGCAGAATTTAAAGTGCCAACGATTAAACCAATCATGATGGCTGCAATCGCCAAGATGATGAAGCCCACCTTTTTCACTTTTAGTCCTGCCTCAGTCTGGATTCAAAATCTTGATCAGGAAATATTGTTGACCCGCTCGCGCAGCGACTTGCCAGGCTTGAAGTGGGGTACGTACTTACCGGGCAGCGCTACCGCTTCACCGGTTTTCGGGTTGCGGCCCATTCTCGGTGCACGGTAATGCAGCGAGAAACTTCCAAAACCACGAATTTCAATTCTTTCCCCGGATGACAATGAACTGCTCATTTGCTCGAGGATGGATTTAACAGCAAACTCCACATCCAGGTGAGCGAGATGTTGTTGGACTTCTGCCAGACGATCGATCAATTCTGATTTGGTCATTGGTATCTCATATTCCTTTAATGTATCTATTATAGCCGGAAACAGAACGGGCGGTTCGGCCTGAACCGCCCGTTGCCGGTACTAATCCTGATCGAGTTGCTCTTTGAGCAATTCACCCAGGGATGTTGTGCCACTCGAAGCATTCTGCGAGTGATACTCTTCCAGCGCTTCAGCCAGTTCCTCATCTTCCAGTGCACGAATAGACAGCGACAGGCTGCGACTCTTACGGTCCAGGCTGATGAACTTGGCTTCAACTTCGTCACCAACGGCCAATTCTTTGCTGGCATACTCAACGCGCTCTTTCTTGATATCAGAAGCACGCAGGTAGCCCTCAACACCGTCCGACAACTCAATGACTGCACCGCGTGCATCCACTTCCTTGACCGTACCCTTGACCTGGCTGCCACGTGGGTGTTCAGCCATGAAGGTCGCAAACGGATCCTGATCCAGTTGCTTCAAGCCGAGAGAAATCCGCTCGCGCTCGGGGTCAACCGCCAGTACCACGGCCTCAACCTCTTCACCCTTGTTAAAGTTACGTACTGATTCCTCACCCGGCGTGAGCCAGGAGATATCAGAGAGATGCACCAGGCCGTCAATACCACCATCGAGACCAATAAAGATACCAAAGTCGGTAATCGACTTGATCGCACCGGAAACACGGTCACCCTTGTTATGGGTTGCGGCGAAGGCCTCCCACGGGTTGGAAGCACACTGCTTCATGCCCAGTGAAATGCGGCGACGCTCTTCGTCGATCTCCAGCACCATGACTTCAACTTCGTCACCGGTCTGAACAACCTTGGCCGGATTGACGTTCTTGTTGGTCCAGTCCATTTCAGAAACATGCACCAGACCTTCAACGCCGTCTTCGATCTCTACAAAGCAACCGTAGTCGGTAATGTTGGATACGTGGCCGAACAGGCGTGCACCCACCGGGTAGCGGCGTGACAGATCACTCCACGGATCATCACCCAGCTGTTTGAGGCCCAGCGACACGCGATTGCGTTCGCGGTCAAAGCGCAGTACCCGCACTTCCAGTTCGTCGCCAACATTGACGACTTCGCTCGGATGACGCACACGCTTCCACGCCATGTCGGTAATATGCAACAGGCCATCAATGCCGCCGAGATCAATAAACGCGCCGTAGTCGGTGAGGTTCTTGACCACACCCTTGACGATAACGCCTTCTTCGAGGCGCTCAAGCAACTGCTCGCGCTCTGCGCTGAACTCAAGTTCAACCACTGCACGGCGGGAAACCACAACGTTATTGCGCTTGCGGTCCAGCTTGATGATTTTGAAGTCCAGATCCTTGCCTTCGAGGTAGGCCGGGTCACGGACCGGACGCACATCCACCAGTGAACCTGGCAGGAAGGCACGGATATCGTTGATATCGACTGTAAAGCCGCCTTTGACTTTGCCGCTGATCTTGCCCTGCACAATTTCTTCGTCTTCGAACGCGCTTTCCAGCTTGTCCCAGACCATTGCACGTTTGGCTTTTTCCCGGGACAGGCGGGTTTCACCGTAACCGTCTTCGACGGCCTCAAGGGAAACCTGCACACTGTCTCCGACTTCTACTTCCAGTTCCCCGTCCAGAGAACGGAACTGGTAAATGGGCACGATGCCCTCGGATTTGAGTCCGGCGTTGACGACAACGG